>JBCBSS010000083.1:0-33113 GCA_039819065.1 Bacteroidota bacterium | reverse complement strand
ATTAGAAAGGTCATACGTTCGCTCGGCAAAAAATATCTTCCCTGACTTATCGAACATGGTCACTGTAGAACACCTACTGCCATAAACTGGACTCTTTATGAACATCGGTGATAACATTCTTTCTCTTTCTAGGCCAACACCAGTATTTGGAAGTTCGTTGTCCTTTGCAATATGGTCATCATACATAGCATCGAAAAGCACTTCGGGATCTATGGTTTCTTCGGACATCAAATGACTCATTTTGCCCAGTCCCTTCTTTACTTTTGGCCAACCAGTATCCAATAAATGGTTACTAAGGCCGTGCAGTCCTTTTTCCACCACCTCATACTTCTTTTTATAGTTGGAGTAATACCATAGATTATCTCGATCACCAACCAATAGGTTGAAACCATTATAAGCCTCGCCATTTTTAGCTATTTCAGAAAGGTATGCTTCTGGCGATTCACCATTCTTTAAAAAGTCTGAAACTAAATGACCTCTGGACGGTGCGTTAGATTTAATGTTGGCGGGATCTCTATAATTGGTGAGCATACTGACCTTTCCTTGCCTGGAAATACCCATCCATGTCCCTCCAGCCTCCTGATCCCTTCCGGCTAGAATACTCGGGTATTCTTCCCAAAACTTTGCTTGAGTCGTAGGCCGCTCGTAGAATTCGTCACGGTTGGCAGCTATTATAAGGTCGTATTTAGGGTGTTCCTTATATGAGAAAAAGATCAGACACATAATCAATTAATAAGTTGTACGCCAAAGTTAAGTTAGTCTCGTTAAAACGCTGTGCTTTTAGGTTCCGTTCACTTTAACCATTTTGTTTAAACCTTGGAGGGGTAGTGTAGAACAATTTAAATGTTTAAACATCAAATTATTTCAATAAAAATTTTTACTTTTCCTTGAGTGGGAAAGCCGTTTTTTTTAAGTTAGGAGTAACATATACTATTATCTAATCTAACTCCATAATTTCCATGAAACAATGTGTACTCGACTTCGATTGGTTTTACTGACCAATAAATGGCTTTAATCACCACTGATTACCATCTTAGGTAATTGTTTAATTAGGGGGCAGAATAAATCTCAAGGCATATACACGACTGAGAGACAGTCTTGTCTCATCCTTCCTAATTGTCCTCTAGAACGAAATTATTTACTTCCTTCAATGGAATTCCGTTGGGGCGTAGCGGCGTGCTATCAAGCACAGGCCAGAACTAATTATAACCCTATTTAACCTTAAAACATAGCTTATGAAAAAGAGCTTACACGGTAAGAGGCTGTGGCCTTCTTTACTGATGTTGGTGATGGTTCTTTGCCTTGGTATGTCCACGGCAAATGGCCAGAAACAAATGAAAGATCAGTTATCTGATCAGCCGAATTTCCGATCTGGTGTGCAATACAACTACAAGGAAATTGCGAAGCAGGCCGACCCAGGTCTGGACATTACCGGAAAATACGATAATCCATTTCTTAGAGCTGAATACTACGAAAATAGACTTCGTGATCCGCGCACTGGAAAGATCCCCGAAAACATAAGGGAAAAAGAACTCCAATATATCCGTTCTTCACGAGCCGGTTTGCAGAGAGAGTTCAACTCCTTATTGGTTAACAACCCTGATATCACTGCAGCTGGCGATATAGTGAGCCCGTGGATTAGAAGAGGTCCTTTTAATGTTGGTGGTAGAACAAGAGCACTGGCTATTGACAGGACCGATGAAAACATAGTTTTCGCTGGGGGTGTGTCAGGTGGACTTTGGAGATCAACTGATCAAGGTGTTACCTGGACAAGGATAACCCCTGCGGAAGAGCATCCGAGTGTGACAGACATTGTACAGGACCCAAGAGTGGGCTTTGAGAATATCTGGTATTATGCTACTGGTGAAAGAATTGGTAACTCGGCTTCTGATGACGGAGCTTTCTTCGCTGGTAATGGAGTTTACAAATCCATCGATGGTGGATTGACCTGGCAAGTACTTGCTGCTACCGAAAATACAACTCCTGGTACTTTCTCGTCAGCTGATCCATTTGATTTGATCTTCGGAGTTGACGTTCATCCCACTACGGGAGACCTTTACGTAGCCACTTTTGTAGGTATTTACAGATCTACTGATGGAGGTTTGACTTTTGAGGAAGTAATTACTGCAGATTTTGATAATACTTCTGATATTCATATCACTAGCACAGGTGTTTTGTATGCTACCCTTGATAGTGGCGCCCCTGACGCCGGATTATTCAGATCCACTGATGGTGCTCCTGGAACTTGGGTAAATATCACGCCTCCTGGTTTCCCAGCGGCTTTCAACAGAACAGTGATCACTACTGCTCCTTCTGATGAAGACATTCTTTACCTACTTTCTGTAACACCAGGTAGTGGAACGCTTGGAATGAATTTCTGGAAATACACTTATGTATCAGGAGATGGAACAGGCGCTGGTGGTGTTTGGGAAGATCGTTCAGCCAATATCCCAGCATTGGGAGGTCTTTCAAGTTTCAACCCACAAGGAGGCTACAATTTGGTCGTTAGGGTTTTCCCTACCAACCCTGATATCGTTTTTATTGGAGGTACCAACATTTACAGATCTTTAGATGGGTTTGCTACAGCAATCGGTGCTGATGATTTGATTGGAGGTTACAATACTTCAAACGACTTCATACTTTACACAGATCACCACCCTGATCAACACGGAATGGAATTTATTCCTTCTAACCCGAATAGAGTGATCACATCACATGATGGTGGTGTATCGATTACCGATGACATTCTGGCTACCCTTTCGGGAGGCCCATTTGGTAATGAGCCTGTAGACTGGACTTCTCTTAATAACGGTTATCTGACCACACAAGCGTACGCGATCTCTATCGGACCTGGTGATCAGCTTATGGCCGGATTCCAAGATAACAGTACGTATTTTACCAACACCACTACTACGACCAACCCATGGACGTTGGTGTCCGGTGCAGACGGTTCCTATAATGCATTCAACTCAGATGGTACATTCCGATATGTATCCTTCCAGAATGGTACTACTTTCCGTCAGCAATATGCCAATGCTAATAGTGATGTGCCTTTAACATTTGATCAGATCACTCCGGCTGGTGCTTCAGGATTCCTCTTTGTTAATCCGTTTGAAATGGATCCTAACGATGATCGAATCATATATATGGCTGCCGGTGGTTTTGTATGGAGAAACGATGATCTGCCTAATGCAACTTCAGTAGCGGGCTGGACGCAAATATCCAATGCTGCTTCTCCTGGAGGAACCGTATCGGCCATCGGAATCTCTGCCAACCCTGCTAATACAGTTTATTACGGAACTACTGCTGGTAGCGTGGTTAGAATAGATAATGCGAATGTTGGAAACCCTACTGGTACAGATGTAACTGGTGCTAATTTCCCGACTGGTGCTAACGTAACTAGTGTGGATGTAAGCCCGATTGATGATAACGATGTGATTGTCACGTTTTCTAACTACGGCGTACAAAGTATATTCCAATCACTTGATGGTGGTGCTACCTGGACTGACGTAAGCGGTAACCTGGAAGAAAACCCTGATGGTTCTGGTGATGGTCCATCTGTACGATGGGTGACTAGGGTAGGGGTAAACGACCGCTACTTTGCTGCTACTAGTACAGGTTTGTATTCTACTACCACGCTGAACGGCGCTAGCACCACTTGGGTGCAGGAAGACCCTTCAGGTGTAGGTAATGTAGTTATCGAGCAAATAAGAGTAAGAAATACAGACGGTTTGGTGGTTTTAGGTACACACGGTAATGGTATGTACTCTGCCAACTTTGAGGTATCTCAACCTTCTGTTATAGTAGCTAACCCATTGGCTAATGTAGAAGTAGAGGTTAACAGTGCTCCTACCGTCATTGACGTGAGCAATGTATTCCAGTCTACCACTACGCCTCCATCGACGCTTACTTTATCAGTTGCTAATAACAATACTGGTTTAGTAGATGCAACATTGGTAGGCACTGATTTGACTTTAACCTATACACCAGATGAATTTGGAGAAGCTTCAATAACATTGACAGCTTCTGACGGAACATTTGATGCATCAAATGCATTCACGGTTACAGTTAACCCTCCACCGCTGATTATTTCTGATTTCCCTTACCTGGAAACTTTTGAGAATGGAGAACTCGGACCAGGTAGCTTACCGCGTGACTGGGAAGTGGCATCCGATCCAGGCCCTCCATACGAATGGACTGTGGATAATGGTGGAACAGCTTCTCCTGCTACAGGTCCACTAGTAGACCATACTACAGGTACTACTAACGGTTTCTATGTATACACTGAAGCATCAGGTGGGTTCCCAGGAGATGTAACCGAGTTAGTATCCCCTCCAGTGGTGATCTCCTCATTGAATAACCCTGCTTTTGAATTCTGGTACCACTTGTTTGGTGCAGAGATCGTATCATTTGAAGTTGATGTGATTGATGAAGTCAATGATGTCACTACAACTGTATTTAGCAGAGATGGTCAGGTTCAGGCAAATCAGACTGACCCTTACCTGTTGCAAATCATACCTTTAACAGGTTTTGGTGATACGATTCGAGTAGTATTTAGAGGAACAAGAGGCGGTACAAACAACGTAGATGGTTTTCAAGGAGATATCACAATCGATGATGTGAGATTCTTTGAAGCACCAGTAGTTGCAGTTGTTGGAAGCCCTGATTCTTTGTTCCAGGAATTGCCTCAAGGACAAACGGCTACTCAAACTTTGACCTTGACTAATATTTCTGGCAACGATGTTACCTATGATATTTCTATCGAGGATGCCGATGCTGGCATGACCATACGGCCAGTCACCTTGACTGGAAGATCAGCTAACGAACCATTGGTAAGAAGAACAGTTCCGTTCCAAGGTCAGGAAATCGGGCTGAATAGCTTCTCATCAATACCAGGAGACTTTGCCATTGAGGCAGTTACTCAATATGGCACTGACTTCGAAGCATTCTTGCTTGGAGATGTGAATGGACAAGATGGTTGGATTGGACAGTTTGGTAACTGGACCATTGAAAACCTCAATCCTGGAGATGGTAGCCAACACTTCAGAGGTTTAGCAGATGGATTTGGACAAAGCCTTGCTTTCACTCCTTCTGTTCCTATAGGAAGTGACCCGATATCTTCTGTATCACTCATGGTAAATCTCCAAGGTCTTGGAGTTACCTGGGATATCATCCCTCAATCAGAAACTACAGAGTTTGTTAATACCAGACTAAGATTCAACCCTGACGGTTCAATGTCTGCATTGGTATCTGACGGACTCGGTGGTGGTGCATTCCAGGATATTGGAATGGCAGTGCCTTCTGGTTACTTTAGGATAGATATCGAGGTGGAAAGAGCTACTTCGCAATTTACAATCTACATTGATGGTACTCCAGTTTTCAGCGAGCTAGGTTTTGCTGGTGACATTGAAAACGTAGCAATCTTCTCTTTAATGGAAATTGCGGGACCTACCTTAGATATAGACAATATTCAAATATTGGATGGAGCACCTGACAGAGGAACACCTTTCCTTTCTGTCGATCCTTTGACTGGTACTATCCCGGCAGGAAGCTCAATCGATCTAGCTGTTACTTTTGATTCTAACGATCAAGACTTCGGTACGTTCACTTCCAATATTATAGCGACCATAAACAACGGAGACATAGAGCCAGTAATCACTCCGGCCACACTTCGTGTATTCGGTGATCCTGCTATTGCAGTAAGCCCGACTGTAATTGAAGAAACGGTTGATTTCAATAAAATGTCTACCAGGACATTATCAATTGAGAATACAGGTGGTAATCCACTTCAATTCGATCTCACAGTACTTGGTGCTGATGTGGATGGAATGGAAACCGCTGAGATTCAGTCTTTGATGAGTGCCCCTGCGCAAGAACAAGTGTTTGATGCACGCGTGACGCAGAAATTAGCTCAGGATAACAAGCTCTCGGCCAACCTGACACCTGCAGAGGATCAACTCTTCCTCGTTGTTGGGGAAACTTTCTTCAATGAAGACTTCGAAGGTGGTATATTCCCTCCTAACGGATGGTCAGTTGTTGATAACGAAGGAACTGGAGTAGTCTGGGGCTTTGCTGCCGACTACAGTGAAGGTAACTATTCTGGCTCAGGTGAAGCAGCTACAGTAAGTAGTGATGCATTCGGAGCGGCAGAATTTGATACCGAACTTTGGACCCCTGTGATTGACATCGCTGGTAAGTCTAACCTTGTACTTCAATATAATGTCAACTACCAGAATTTCGCTGGTCTTGATTTCCTTGACTTAGATATTTCTACAGATGGTGGTACCACATGGACCACAATGCTAAGCTGGAACGAAGACCATGGTACTTTCCGTGGTACCCCAGGCGAGCAAGTGTCACTAGATTTGGATCCTTTCGTTGATGGTGCTACTCAAGCAATCATCAGATGGCGTTATTATGATCCAAATACTGATGATTTTGATTGGTATGCCCAAATAGATGATGTAGAGATCATTGAGAACTCTACTGTATGGCTTGCCGTGAATCAACCATCAGGTGTTGTTGGAGTAGGTGAAACTGCTGAGATCGATGTGATCTTCGATGCGACTGTAGTTGATCCTGGATTCTATGTAGCAGGAATTGTAGTCAATTCTAATGCATCTAATACACCTCAGGTAGGTGTAGTGGCTGCCATGACTGTATTAAACCCTGCCGAAATCTCAGTGAGCCCTGAGTCATTAGAAGAAGAGTTAGTAAGTGGTCTTACTTCAACTCAAAACCTAACGATCTCTAACTCTGGAGAGAGTGATCTGGATTTCGTTTTTGATGGTTTCGGAGGTACACTAGAAGTGGTTAATACCAATGAACTGGCACCTCGTGATGTGATCATAAGATCTGAAGCTTTCACAGGTGATAAACTTGACTTCAGTAGACCAGATTTGATTACGCTTGACGGTGTATTTGCTTCGGCTACAGAACTATATGCCACAGGCTTCGAAGCGTTTGCTACAGGCGACATAGATGGACAAGATGGCTGGATCGGTCAATTTGGTAACTGGACGATTGAAACTGTTAATCCATCTGATGGAAGCCAACACTTCAGAGGTCTTGCAGATGGTTTAGGACAAACTATATCCTTAACTCCTGCGGTGGCCATTGGTACAGAGCCTGTTTCTTCGACTATCATGGAAGTAGCCATCGATGGTACAGGAGTAACATGGATCATTGCACCTCAGTCCAACACTTCTGGTTCGGTAGTAACTAACTTCCAGGTATTGCCTGATGGTTCTATCCAAACATTAGTTGATGGCGCTACAGGAGGAGAGTTTGTTCCTGTCACTGCACCACTACCGACTGGTTATTTTGAATTGCGATTCGACGTAGTAAGAGCTACTTCAGAATTTACTATATACTTTGACGGCGAGGAAGTATTCTCCGGACAAGGATTTACTGGAGACATCGAGCAAGTCGCTATCGTATCATTGATGGAAGAAGCTGGTCCTACCTTGGATATTGATAACATTGGTATATTCGATGGAGAAGTTTCTCAAAGCTTCTTGACTGTTACGCCAGCCGCTGGCTCTTTAGGTACAGGTGAATCCATTGATATCGTAGTAGGTTTTGATGCTACTGAGTTAGTAGGTGGAGTTTATGAGGAAGTGCTAAGCATTTCTAATAATGACCCTGTAAGCCCTGTAGTGGAAGTGCCTGTAACGTTGACAGTAATTGATCCACCAATTTTATCAGTTGAGCCGGATACACTAAGGGCGTCTGTGAATGCAGGCCAATCAGTGAGTGAAAGCTTCACAATTTCTAACCTTGGTGTAGCTGAGCTAAATTATACAGTGAATGTTCAAGGTGGTATAATCCTGAACGCTGTTCCTGGTGATTTACCAACATTCAAGAATTGGAAGGCTGATCAGAATATCATGACGAAGCTTGAGGGTGACAATGAGTTGCAGCCAAGACAGCTTGAAGTGAGCTCTCCTGTAGGATTCAGTATCGAAGGATCTGTTGCCTTACTTTTCGAGGATTTTGAAGATGGTGTATTCCCACCTGCCGACTGGAATGTCGTTGACAATGAAGGTACTGGTGTAGTATGGGGATTTGCTGCCGACTACGGTGAAGGTAATTATGCGGGTACAGGCGAAGCGGCTACTGTAAGTAGTGATGCTTTCGGTACCGCAGAATTTGATACCGAACTTTGGACTCCGTCTATCGCAGTCAATGGAAACACAGGAATTATGCTGCAATACCTGGTTAACTATCAGAATTTTGCTGGCCTTGATTTCCTTGATGTGGATATAAGTACAAATGATGGTGCTACTTGGACCAACGTTCTTAGTTGGAATGAAGACCACGGTAGCTTCTTTGCTACACCTGGTGAAGTAGTATCGCTTAACCTTGACCCTTACTTGGTAGGTGCTACCGAATTCATCATCAGATGGAGATACTATGATCCTAATACAGGAGACTTCGATTGGTATGCTCAAATCGATGATGTATTCATTGGTGTGCCTTGGATCTCAGCTGATCCGATCAGCGGTACCATCCCTGGAGGATCTTCTGACGAAATAGAAGTAGAATTTAATGCTTCTGCGCTTTCAGCAGGTACTTACTTTGCTGAGTTAGTAGTGAATAGTAACGACTTGGTGAATCCTACTGAAACAGTACTTGCAGAGTTATCTGTGAACGAGTTGGTTTACCGCGTTAACGCTGGATACTGGAGAGATGTGAATGACGATCCTATCAATTGGGATAGAGATAGCAAGAAACATCCTTCACCATATGTGAACTCTGACCAGATTGGTTTTGCCAGTGCAGATGGTTTGACAGGTATATTGCCTAGAGGACTATTTAGGAAGAGTCGCGTGAATAATTCTAACCAAATGATGCAATGGGATTTCCCTGTATCGGATGGTAATTATAAGGTGACACTTCATTTTGTAGAGCCTTCATTTACTTCAAGAGAAGTAGGGGATCGCGTATTCGATGTTTTGATCGAAGGTGCCACTGCACTTGATGACTTTGATATTATTGCTTTCAAAGGTAAAGGTGCGCTTGCTTCATTCGGATTTAATGTACTGGTTACCGATGGTAACTTAGATGTTGACTTCATCAATGAAGTAGGTGGTGCGCTTATATCAGGTATAGAAATCGAAGCGCTAGGTGCTTTCGAAACACCTGATAATGATCCTAACCTATACTTCACAGCGCAAACTGTCGGAGAGATAGAAATCAATGAGGGAGCTCAGGCCACATTAGCTGTAAGAGCTACTGACTTTGATGGAGATCCTATTACGTTGATCTACACTCCCGAGCCAGGATTATCTACTTTCTCACAAATTACTGACAATGGTGATGGTACTGGTACTATTACTTTCAACCCTGGTTATGACGACTTAGGTGATTACACCTTCGGTATTGTTGCTTCTGATGGTGACGTTGACCTATATTCTGAAGATAGCCAGACATTCGTTGCACCTTTAGTGATTGTCAATGACTCTCCTGAAGGAACACCATTGTACAGAGTAAATGCTGGAGATTGGAGAGAAGTAATGGGTACGCCTAACAACTGGACTATTGATAACGCAGCATCGCCATCACCTTACGTGAACAGCGATATGATCAACTTCAATAACGCCAGCCATGGAATGGCAACCAATGCTACCGATGCACCAGATGCGGTATTCAATAACTCGAGAGTTAACCTGACTGGTGCAGCCATGCAGTGGGATTTCCCTGTTGCTATGGGTAGATATGATGTGAAGCTTTACTTCATCGAAAGTGGATCTGGTCTTGGAGAGCGCCTCTTCAATGTAGAAATAGAGGGTAACGCTGCCTTGACTAACTTCGACATCTATGCTGAGGCTGGAGGTCTGAACATCGCAGTACAACAGACCTTTACTGTAATGGTAACAGACGGTAATCTGGATATTAACTTCGCCAATGTGGCCAGAAGTGCTTCCATAGCAGCCATTGAAGTTACCTTTAATAGCGAATTGGGTAGTGGTAGTGAAACTGGAGTGGTTCAGTTAGAATCTCTTGAGAATACAGTTACTACTCCTAAGGGTGTTATAGGCGCAGTTGATGCATATCCTAATCCACTTGAGGATAAGCTTACGGTTACTTTACCAGAAGCGGTAAGCGATATGGTGAAGGTACAGATCATAGACGTTCAAGGTCGTCTTTACTACGAAGGCGAGCACTTCAGTGCCCAAGAGAGAGTACAAGCTACTTTCAATTTGGGTAAAGCTGATATCCCTAATGGAGTTTACATTCTACGTATAACAGCGCAGGATCGATCTCCTTGGACTTTGAAAGTCTTGAAAGACTAGAATAATAGAATAAATAACCCACCAATAGAAAAGCCCGGCATTGCCGGGCTTTTTTTATGCACCCACTTGCACATTTTTGCTACTTATTTGCTGGATATTGCTATTTATTTAACTATATTAAGATTAGCTTTATCTATGTCACTGGTGCCGAAGTTCAACTTCGGCTAGGATGGGTAATTTCTTAGTCGTCGTTACCTCTCCCGAAACTATAACCTTAAAAATCGTTGGCTTTAAAATCAGTTCTATGCATGCCTCAGAATTCCCCTAACCATTAGGATATCTCCTAAATCTTATCACGGCTATTAATCACTTCAGAAAGTAGTTAAATCATTGCGTATGCTTTTCTAAAGGTATAATTACCTGGTGTAGTATGCGTAGGTAGCACGCTTTGCTGTGGCTTTTAGTATGCTATAGATAAGAACCACTGAACCAATTTTACACCCTAATCCATAATGCAATGAAAACCAGCAAACTACCCCTTTTAGGTTTATGCCTAATGCTATTCCTATTCCAAACCGGTTTTGGTAAAGAAACCACAACTAACCCAAGTGATTGTCGTGAAGAAACCCCAGATGTAGGTATATCCCCTGCGGACTGGGATGAAACGATCATTGGAGGTGGCCCTGTTACCAGGGTATTTACTATCACCAATTATGGTGAGCACCCGTTTGTCTATAAAGCTCAATCTTTATTCGAACGTAGCGAGGATTACGTCTATAATGCTTATGCTAACGGCGTTCTTTCCAATGCCATCCAAGGAGCTGGAACTATAGGTGCCTCTCACAAGGCGAGTAATGCGAGATTGGAAGCGGGAGGTTGTCCCCGTTTTTTTGCGGAACCTCGATATGCGGCTGATTTTGAGAATTTTATCTATGGAGCCGTCGATGGCCAAAATCACTGGATGACAAACTCTACTCAATGGGCAATAAGCGACAGTAACCCAGTCGGTGACGAGCAGCACTTACGATTCTATTCAGATGGATCTGGTGAGACAATGATCATGTCCCCGGAATTGAGTTATCCATTGAGCGGCTGTAATGTCTATGCTGTCATGAATTTACATTTTGATGAGCTGGGTACTTTCGATATTATTCCCCAGTCTGAGATAGCTGGATCCATATCAACGCAAATCAGGTTCGGCGATGACGGTCATATTATGATTGCCCAACCCGATGGCTATGGCAATAGTGTATTTGATGTCTTAGATGCCTCAATCCCAATGGGTTATTTTGAACTGATTATTCAAATTGACACTGATAATGGTGAGTTAAAGATATATTTTGACCGTCATGAAGTATACTCGGGGAGGGCATTTGTCAATTCAATGGAAGGCATAGTATTCAGGGCAGGAAATACCAGTGCAGGCCAGATCGTGGATATTGATAACCTTATTATTTCGAATAGCTTGCCGGAAAGTGAATTGCTTACTTTTGAGCCGTTTAAAGGTATACTAGCCGCAGGAGAGTCTCGCAACCTGGAAGTTACATTTGATGCTCAAAATACCAGTCGCGGTATTTATAACGGTGGCTTCGAGATTTTTGCCGGTAGCTATGGCGTTACCGTTGTAGACGTACCTGTTTCACTCCTCATTCGCAGACCTATTGAGACAGAGATATTTGCAGCACCACCCTCAAGTTTTGAGATGTTTTCTGGCGAAGAAGAAGTTTTCAAACTCATAGTACGTAATGCAGCAGGGAGGCCAGGGTTAGTTTATAATTTACGCCTGGAGGGAGAAGATATTTCTTGGCTGTCCCTCAACAAGAATACTTTAAACACTGATAATTTCAGTTATTCAGATGTAGCCAGGGTCACCTACAATACCTCTACTTTATCCGCAGGAACCTATAGGGCAGAGATTGTTATTACAGCTGACCATACCGTTCCATATGAGGAAAGGGTGCCAATTGAGCTAATAGTCAATCAGCATTTGTATAGAGTAGCCGCTGGAAATAGTAGAGAGGTATATGACTACCCCATTTCCTGGACTAAGGATAGCGACAGTCAACCTTCGCAGTATCTGAAATCACCAACTCGTTGGTTACAGAACGTTCCTGGTGTATATGATAAACCTTATCAAGACGTGCCAAGAACAATATATGAGCGAAGTAGAATGGTCATCGGCAATGATATGGAATGGGAATTTCCCGTTACAAGCGCTGGTCATTACAGTGTAGAATTGTTCTTTGCCGAGGCGGCTATCAGTGGTCGTGAAATTGGTTCATGGATTTTTGATGTGAGCTTGGAAGACCAACTTGTGCTGGACAATTATGACGCAGTGGCCGATATGGGTAAAGGAGGAGTTAATAGTCATAAATTTAACATCACGGTAAACGATGGAAACCTCAATATAATTTTCCGGGAAATACAAGGTAATCCAATGATTACAGCCATTGAAATTATCGCCTTGGGGCACGAATCACTGCCTGATAGCGATCCTGTCTTTTACCAAGCCCACAGAGTGGAATCCCAAAACATATTTGAAGGCATTCAACACAGAATCCCGATCAACGCCATAGATATCAACGGCGACCCAATCAGTTTCTTTATTGTAGAATCGCTCTACCTGCCGTTTGTTTCTATCAACAATCATGGCGATGGTAATGCAGAGATCATACTTGGTTCTGGTTATGAAGATGCAGGTATCTACAATTTCACCTTAATGGTTTCAGACGGTCACTTCGAATCCGATGAAAGTTTGGTCAATAACATTATACCTATGCAACTGGAAGTCAAAAATACTGATGCTGGTACGCCTGTATATCGTGTGAATTCTGGCCCGACCGCACTGGCAGAAGATACACCCATTAATTGGTCGAGGGATATCATCACCGACCAATCGCCTTATGTCAACTCCGATGAAATAGGTTTTGGGGCCGTGGTCATTTATTATCCCAATTTCAATAACCAATCAGATGCACCATTTGGTATTTTCAAAGGATCTAGAATGAATACCAGTCAAGAGTATGATATGGAGTGGGATTTTCCGGTTTCACCGGGTACCTACACCGTAAATCTGTACTTCATCGATGACGCACAACGCATTATGGATATAGAAATCGAAGACGAAATAGCCCTGGAAGACTTCCATATCGAAAACGAAGCAGGACATAATGTCGGTTGGAAAAAATCATTTGAAGTGGTGGTCACGGATGGCAATCTTGATATAGATTTTATTAGAAAATTTCGTAATCCGGTTATCGCAGGGATAGAAATTCTTTTCTCAAGTTCATCTACGAGTACCGCAGTACCAACGGTGATTGAGCTTGAAACAGGCTTCCAAAGTTTGGCCAATGTCGGTGATAATGTTGAAACCTATCCTAATCCAATCGCGGATGAGCTAAAGCTTATTCTTCCGATCACTGTTGAAAGCAACGTCCAAATACAAATTCTAGACCTACAAGGCAAGGTTTATCATCAGGATATCGACCAAGATAGCTTCAGAAGAGAAAGACTGTCATTCGATATCAGCCAGGTTGATCTTAAACCAGGGTTATACCTGCTCAAGGTAGAATCAGCTGGTCAAAGCTGGACTAGTAAACTGATCAAAGAATAACTTCAACCCATCATGTAATTGAAGGCATCACTTAGACCTGATTCCAATCAGGTCTAAGTTAATGACATGCATTGCCTGGCGCTAGGCATGACATACACTTTTGCAAACAATCAATAATCCTACAAATCACAACAATCATGGAAACACAAAAATCTAAGAATCATATCGTAGCATTAATTTCTTTAGTAATACTGAGCCTATTTTGCCACCAGTCATTGGCACGAGAGATGGCTAAGTCTAGTATTGGGTCTTACGAAGTCAAAATTGCAGCGTCAGAACCCAGGATTGAATTCAGAGGCACTTGGCTTCCCTATGAAAACGAATTGTTGAGGCTAGGTGAAAAGAAAGACTATAGATACGTCATCAAAAACATTGGGGGAGGCTCATTGGATTACGCTATTGATATAATTAGTACCCATGGTACTGATATGTTTTCATTAAGTAAAACTACCGGTTCATTGAAGACGGGTGAAGTAGATACCATCTGGGTAGATTATGATGTTGACTTGCTGAGGACCGGACGTCATGATGGACATTTTGTCGTTCGTAGTAATTCCCAATACAGCTCTAATGCTTTCAGGTACTATTCTATCAAAGTCAAAGATGTACTCTACAGGATAAATGCTGGTTATTGGAAAGATGTACCGGATGATCCTATGCCATGGAGTGAGGACAGCAAGAATAATCCTTCTCCTTTCGTAAACGCCCACGAAATTGGTTTTTCTACTGCTTCAGCAGAATTGATGTATGGCTATAACGCTCTTGCATCAAAGAGTAGGGTGAATAATAGTAATCATAATATGGAATGGGACTTTCCAGTTGCTGTAAATGGTAATTATTCCGTGCTATTAATTTTTGCCGAGAGTCAGAATACTTCCTATGAATTAGGCGAAAGAGTATTTGACGTTGAGATGGAAGGAAAAAAAGTGCTTGATGATTTCGACATAATATCATTCGCTGGCAAAGGGTTTAGGGCGTTTATCAGGTTTGATATAATGGTTTTCGATGGAAATCTGGATATCGATTTCATTAATAATCGCGGAGCAGCGTTGATCTCTGCCATCGAGATAGAATCTTTTGGTTCCGAACCGGCGAATAACATTCCTGTCAACTATCATCAAGTCGATTTTCACGAACCTTTATGGGTTATGGAAGGAACTGAGTTGAGGCTTCCACTTAGAGGCTCAGACCTAGATGGTGATTCAATCTATTTTGATGTTGCTCTTGATTATGAATTAATGGAGTTTACTACTGTAATTGACAATGGCGATGGCACTGGTGAAATAATTATGAGCCCGGATTACGGTGACGCGACAGAGATAGGCTACGAACTCTATTTTGGATACAATCTATTGGATCCTATAATGGACTACTATGATGGACATCTCGTTTTCGGGCGTTTGGAGGTTGGTAAGGCATTTTTCGGTACTTCACTCTATCGGGTTAATTCAGGCGGACAGTCCTATCTTGGTTGGCGCGAGGATACCCAAAGCAATTCCTCAAACTATGTAAACAATGAGGATTTTGAGTTCATTACCAAAAGCTTCTCAGGTGGGTTTGCCAATAATACGGATGCTCCAGATTTTATCTTCGAGAAGACTAGGGTAAATACCTCTCAAAAGGATATGAAATGGAGTTTTCCAATGAAGGATGGGATGTATATGGTCAATCTTTATTTCATCGATAAAGACATGAAGCTAGGGCAGCGCATCTTTGATGTGGATATCGAAGGACAGCCTACACTGGTCAATTTTGATATATTTTCCGAAGTGGGTAATGGTCGTGCAGTAAAAAAAACATTTCAGACGGCTGTAACAGACGGAAATTTGAATATTGACTTTAGAGCCATTAAGAGTAAGGCGTTGATCTCCGGTATAAACATACAATATGCCGGACCAATTCAGTCAAATCAAGCCGTAGCCTCTGCTTATGAATTAGAGAAGAACCTTTTTGTGGATAATGTACCGTTGAATGAAGCTGAGATATCACCTAATCCACTGGGTAGTAATCTAGAAGTCAGACTGCCCTACGAGAATTCAGGAGAAGTTAAGGTCACCATTGTAGATACGAGTGGCCGTATTCATTTCGAAGGACTGCAAAACTCCCTTTACGCTACGAAACAACACACTTTCGATTTGAGCAATACAGATTTGACTCCTGGAGTGTACCTGGTTAAAATTGAAACCGAAGAAGCTGGCTCATGGCTGGTGAAGGCTTTGAAGCGTTGACATCTATGTAGGCTATTGAGGCACCATAATCTTCGCCATCGTTTGTGTCTCACAAACGATCGGTGAACCTGTGTGTGGAGGCACGCACGGCGGCTTAAAGAGACTTTTTAGTAATGAGGTTACTTTGAGTAACCTCATTACTTATAGGTCTAAAGTCAGCCATATCCGTAAGTGATCATATACCCAGAATTAATCTGGTGCTCGACGCTACTAAGTTCCTTTAAGGAGGACTTGATGATGGTTTGATTATTTGATGTGTTGATGATATGATTTATTTGGTGAACCCTTGCGTGGAGACACAAAAGATTGATCAATTATCTGCCAATCCGTGTCTGAAGACACTCACGGCGGCTTAAAGTATCTTTAAAAGAAATACCTGGTGATCTTAGCCATGGCTATGAGTCCCGTAGGGACGACCTGTTTATAGATTGTCAACGTAGATGCCGCCTGTAAGCGCCGTAGGTGCGACCCAAAAATGAACAGGCCGTACCTATAGCGCTCTTGTTGAGGCGTTTCTGCCGTTGTTTGTGTCTGCACAAACGATCGCTGAACCCTTGCGTGTCCGCGCACGACAGCTTAAAGCATTCCTTTGGACTACTTTTCCATTTTTATTAAAGATTAAGTGCTTAATTTCATGGCTTAGGATACTTAATCTTTAGCCATGAAATCAAGCCATACTATTCTTATATATCTGTTGCTGCTCCTTTGTGTTCCTGTCGTGTGCAATGCGCAACAAGCATATGACGAAGCTCGGGCCAAGAAACTCTATACCAGTACTGACTTTGCCGACCATCCAACCAGAGATCATGAAGCAGACGCCAAGAGCATTTTAAAATCCGACTCTATTCTACAAAAGGCGGCTGAAGAGAATAGGGTAAGCTTCAGAAAGATATTTACCAAGAGCAGGGTAGATGACCTGAAAATTCCGCTGTACATATTCGAACCGACCAAACTAAAGCGTAAGGAAAAGCATCCTGCATTGGTGTGGGTATATGGTGGTATTCATGATCATTTTGGTATCAATTACTTCCCTTTTATCAAAGAAGCCATAGACAAAGGCTATGTCGTCATAGCGCCGGAATACCGTGGAGCACGTGGCTACGGTAAGGCATTCTACGATGCTATAGACTACGGCGGGTATGAAGTTGATGATATTATTACGACAGGAGAATTTATCCAAGAAAGAATGGCCTATGTTGACGCTGACAGAATCGGTGTTATTGGTTGGAGTCATGGTGGTTATATTGCGCTACTGGCGGCTACGAGAGATGAGACCATATTCAACAGTGCTGTAGCATCCGTTCCTGTCACTAACCTCATTTTCAGGCTTTCCTACAAAGGGCCCGAGTACCAAAGAACCTTTACTACGCAAAAGAGAATACAAGGACTACCTTTTGAAAAACGAGAGCTTTACCTGGAGCGGTCTCCACTATATCAGGTGGACAAACTGCAGATACCCGTAATGGTGCAAGTGGCTACTAACGATACTGATGTGGACTTTGTAGAAGCCGAAATGTTGATCAATGCCTTGAAAGTGAAGAAACCTGATTTAGCTGAAACGGTAATTTACCAAGACCCTCCCCACGAACACTTTTTCAATCGTCAGGTTGATTTGATATCCCTTGAACGCAAGGATACACCGGAGCAAATAGACTCGTGGAATAAAATCTGGGGCTTTTTGGATCAGCAACTATCACCTATTGCCGCCAAGCCTTAGCTTTCAGTCAAATAGGTTCATTTGCTCAGGAAGTAGCCTGAACGACTTACGATGGTAGTCAGTTACGCCGTGATTGCGTATTGCTTCTCTGTGTGCTTTGGTAGGATAACCTACGTTCCTTTCCCAACCGTATTGGGGGAATTCCTTTGATAAGTTGAGCATGAACTCATCCCTATAAGTCTTGGCTAATACAGAGGCTGCTGCTATAGCATAGTATTTACCGTCTCCCTTAATGATGCATTCATGCGGGATGTCCTTATAAGGCTTAAAACGATTGCCATCAATGATCAATAACTCCGGTTTTGGATCAAGTTGATCGACAGACCTGTGCATAGCTAGGAATGAAGCATTGAGAATATTGATCTCGTCAATTTCAATATGGCTTACTTCTGCCACAGCCCAACTGATCGCCTCTTGTTCTATTTCTTTCCTCAGTGCCTCACGTTTAGCAGCACTTAATTGTTTGGAATCATTCAGGGCATCATGATGATAATCCTTTGGTAGAATGACAGCGGCCGCCACAACAGGGCCGGCAAGACACCCTCGGCCAGCTTCATCACAACCGGCTTCGATTAACTCCTTGGAATAATACGGTTCTAGCATACCTACAAATGTACTATTCCCGACTACTCTTGAATAAGATTTGCCTACTTTTGCTATCACTGAATCTACTTTTTAAAACCTATTTCATTTTTTGATACTCAGATTCGTATGAGCAATATTGAAAATCCCTGGACCACCCTTTCCAGCAAAGACATATACGACAATCCATGGATCAATGTGCAGGAGCACCAAGTGATCAATCCAGGAGGAGGTAATGGCATCTATGGTAAGGTCAGCTTCAAAAACACAGCTATAGGTATTATACCCTTGGATGAAAATGACTACACTTGGCTGGTTGGACAGTATCGGTACACGGTTGATGAATACTCCTGGGAAATACCAGAAGGTGGTGGACCTCATGGCGAAGACCATGTGGAAGCAGCCAAACGTGAGCTAAAAGAGGAAACAGGTCTGACTGCTAAGAAGTGGGAAAATATCATGCGCATACACACTTCCAATTCAGTGACCGATGAGGAAGGCTTTATTTTTCTGGCTGAAGACCTTGAGCAGGGTGAGACGGAGTTGGAGGAAAGCGAGTCAGACCTGAAAATATGGCATTTGCCTTTCAGAGAGGCTCTTCAAATGACCATGGAAGGTAAAATTACAGATTGCATGAGTGTAGCGGGTATTTTTAAAGTCGCCCTGCTAAAGGGACTTCGATAGATGGCAGATAGCTACGGGTATCACTTCAAAAGAAACTTTCTTCTTGCCTACCCAGTGATTTTGAGCCAATTAGGCCATATCATGGTTGGCGTGGCGGATAGCATGATGGTGGGGCAACTGGGCGCTACACCGCTGGCAGCTGCTACCTTAGCCAATTCTATCTTTACGCTGTTCTTCATGTTTGGTATAGGTGTATCTTACGCCATTACGCCTTTGGTAGCCACCGCCGATGCAGAAAAGAATACCGGTAGAATAGCGGCGGTGCTCAAACATGGATTTGGCATCAATATGTTGACCGCCGTGTTGCTGTTGGGTCTCACCATGATTGCCTCTCAGATATTGGGTGTTTTGAATGAAGATAAAGAAGTGGTGACATTGGCGGGCCCTTATCTGATCATTATTGCAACCTCCATATTCCCATTTATGATATTCCAGACCTTCAGGCAGTTTGCCGAGGGGTTATCAATGACCAGACAGGCTATGTTTATCACTGTTACTTCCAATCTGATCAACATTCTACTGAACTATATATTCATTTTTGGAAAACTTGGTTTCGAACCGATGGGGTTGAACGGGGCGGGCTTGGCTACCTTGATATCCAGAATTATTATGGGCATTTGGATGGCGCTCTACATCTACAAGAACAAGCGGTTCAAAGCCTATTGGGAAGGATTCAGTTTCAAACAATATTCCAGGCAGATCATCAATAGATTGCTCAAGATCGGTTTGCCATCCGGCTTTCAATTCATTCTGGAAATCGGTGCTTTTGGCGCATCAGCCATCATGATAGGGTGGGTAGGTACCAAATCCATGGCCGCCCATAACGTGGCAATCAATCTTGCTTCTATCAGCTGGATGATGGCTAGCGGACTGGCTTCTGCCATAGCCATTCGTGTGAGCAACCAGCTCGGTAAAAAAGACATACCTACTTTGAGAACGGCAGGGTTCACCATCTTCATCATGGCTTTGATCCTGATGACCATCTGGGCCGGCATTTTTGTGGTGGGAAGATTCTATCTGCCTACTTTGTATATAAGCGATCCTGAAGTGATAGAACTAGCTTCATCACTACTAATTATCGCTGCCTTTTTTCAACTTTCTGATGGGATACAAGTGGTTGCATTAGGCGCATTACGTGGGCTTTCTGATACCAAAATTCCCACACTTTTCACTTTTATTGCCTATTGGGTTTTAGGCTTGCCCATAGGTTATGTACTGGCATTTATCTTCGATCTGGGTGCGGCTGGAGTTTGGTATGGCCTCCTGATTGGACTGACAGTAGTCGCCACTACACTATTTTTTAGGTTTAACACCCTTACACTAAAGATTTTAGGAAAAAATTAAAACCATTTTCTAAGTAATACCTCGGTCATATTTACTAAATTCAGAAGGCTTTATGGAAAATTCACATCAGCACTACTTTAAGTCGTCGGAGTATTCAAGGACTACTATCACCGAATTGATGATCCCATCTTACGCCAACTTTGGGGGTAAGATACACGGTGGTATTCTGCTCTCAATGATGGATAAGGCAGCTTATGCCTGTGCCACCAAGCACTCAGCCTGCTATTGCGTAACCGTTTCGGTAGATACCGTTGACTTTTTGCAACCGGTCGAAGTAGGAGATTTGGTTTCACTTAAAGCTTCTATCAACTACGTCGGTAAATCTTCGATGGTCATTGGTATCAAAGTAATTGCAGAGAACGTTAAAGTAGGGGTGGTAAAACATACCAATTCATCCTATTTTACCATGGTAGCGAAGGACGAGCACGATAAACCTACCGCGGTGCCGGGCTTAATTCTAGAAAACCAGGAAGATGTACGTCGATTTGTAGAAGCGATAGAAAGAAGAAAACTGAAGAAAGCCCAACAGCTGGAAATGGACGAAGCAAGGCCCCACTTTGATTTAGACGAGGCTTGCAAAAGCCTGGCAGGGCAGCGATGTCAAATAAAATTGAAATAGTTTGAAGCACAGTTCGATTAGCATAGCCTTACTCCTTTTCATCATCACCTTGCCCCTTACGGTACTGGGGCAGCAGGATATACCTAGAATTCTGACCCAAAGAGAACAAGAAGAGGTTATCGACCAATGGACTGAAGAAAAGATAAGAACTGTCCTTCCGCGTCTGATGAAAAGGCAAGGCATAGATATGTGGATAATTATAGCCCGGGAATATAACGAAGACCCGGTTATCAAAACCATGATACCGGCCAATTGGCTTTCGGCCAGAAGAAGGACCATATTGGTAATCCACCAACCAAAACACCGCAAAGACCTGGAGACTTTGGCTATAGCGCGCTATGATATTGGCAACGTTTTTCATCGTTCATGGGACAAGAAAAGCCAACCTGACCAATGGGCGCGGCTGGCTGAGATAATAACTGATAGAGAGCCTAAGAAGATAGGAATCAACCGTTCCGAACATTTTGCATTGGCGGATGGCATAACATCATCTGAGTATGATGCATTCATGGCTGCACTTCCGGAGCAATATGAGAAAAAGGTAGTCTCGGCAGAAAAACTGGCCATCTCATGGCTGGAGACACGTACCGAATCAGAGATGAACGTGTACCCATTGATATGTAAAATAGGTCACCAGATCATTGATGAAGGGTTTTCTGAAAAAGTAATACAACCCGGCATTACCACCACCAAGGATGTAGAATGGTGGTTTAGAGAGCGTTTGAAAGAATTGAAATTGGATACTTGGTTTCATCCGACAGTCTCATTGCAGCGGGCAACACCCAAACCTGAAGAAGTGCGTCGGGAATTTTCCGAGAAGCCCGGTGAACAAATTATCAAACATGGCGATTTGATCCATGTCGATTTGGGTGTTACCTATCTCAGGCTGAATACAGACATGCAGCGTCATGCCTATATACTGAAACCGGGAGAAATTGATGCACCGGAACACTTGAAGCGGGCATTACGACGGGCAAACGAACTTCAGGATATATTGATCAGTAATTTTGCCGAAGGTAAAACAGGCAATCAAGTGCTGGAAGAAAGTCGGACCCAAGCCATTAATCAAGGCATTAAACCTTCCATTTATACGCATCCCATTGGTTATCACGGCCATGGAGCGGGCCCCACCATTGGGCTTTGGGATGCCCAGGAGGGCGTTCCCATCAAAGGCGATTATCCATTATACTATAACACCGCATACTCTATTGAGCTTAATGCCGTCACATGGTCGGTAGAATGGGAGCAAGAAGTGATGATCATGCTCGAAGAAGAAGCATACTTCGACGAGCAAGGCGTTAGGTTCTTAGATGGTAGACAAACAGAATTCATATTGATACCACGCCAAGGCAAGCAACCCATAAGTAAAGAGTGACCTTCATTTAGCCGAATCCCTTTTTCTTTAGACTTCGTTTCCCTTCTTTTATCCCTATTGCTTAATTTGGATTCAATGCCATTTAGATAAGCACTCAGTAGCCGAGGGTCGTGACCTCATGACCCACAAATAGCTTAATAAAAAGCTGTCTTTTCGATCCCGACAGGTCGGGAGAGAAATCTTACTCGACTCAAAGTGTTGATTGTCAAGGGAGTAAGATTTCTCATTGCATTCGAAATGACATAAAAACGGGCTTTTGAGATAACCTCTAGGCAGGTTTTGCAACTAACTAAACGGTATTAAATTTGAAATTATGCTGGTTGCCAGTTCTAAAAGACAAAGCTCTACCTCAAGTAGGTCTATATGAAAGTAATACGCGCTATATACTCCATCTATGTATTATTGGTTTTTGTCCTGGGCTTCATACTTCTCTTTCCCTTCTTTTTGATTCCTATCATTGATAAACGCAGGCATAAACTGGTCGGTGTATTTAATCGTGTTTGGTCGAGATTCGTATTTACATTGACACTGTTACCTTATGAGAGTGAATATCGTGAGCGGTTAGATAGAAAGAAAACCTATGTATTCTGCCCAAACCACTTTTCTTACTGGGATATCCCTACCCTTGGCCTTAATAGGCACAATGCGTCTTTTGTCGGCAAGAGCTCGGTAGCCAAAGTGCCTATCTTTGGTTTTATGTATAGCAACCTGCACATCATGGTAGATCGCAGTTCCTTGAAAAGCAGGTACGCTACACTGATCAAAACACAGGAAGCTGTAGATGATGGGCGCAGTCTGGTGATTTTTCCTGAGGGAGGAATGTTTACCAAAAAACCTCCGATCATGACCAGATTCAAGGATGGCCCTTTCAGGCTGGCCATTGAGAAACAAATCCCAATCGTTCCGGTAACTATTCCGTATAATTGGATAATTTTACCCGATGTCCCACGCCCGCTTTTCAAACGGGGCAAGGTGAAGGCGATTTACCATGAACCTATCGAAACGACAGGGTTAACCCTATCAGATGTCGATACGTTAAAGTCAAGGGTTTACAGTATAATAGATGACGAACTGAAAGGTCATTTTAGCAAGCATGAACATTGATAAAAGTACACTCGAGAAAATAGCTCATTTAGCACGATTGGAATTCGACGAAAGCTCTGCCGAGGAGATGATGAAGGATATGACCAAGATCATTACCTGGGTAGAAAAACTCAATGAGGTAGACACTGAAGGAGTAGAGCCGCTTACCACCATGTCGCACGAGATCAATGCATTGCGAGAGGATGTAACCAGACCTCACCTTAGTCATGAACGGGCTATGAAGAATGCCCCTAAGAAAGACCCAGACTACTTCAGGGTACCTAAAGTACTGGATTAGCATATGCAATCATTTTGGTTCTGGAAAAACTGGGAAGCCCCCTATAAGCAGGTATATCAGGTCTTATTGGTGCTTTTTGGCGCTCTGGTCATTTACGCCGCTGTGGCCTATTTTGCCGGTGCCTCATGGGTCATTCATTGGGAGACCTCCACTGAAACAGAAGAAATAAAGATTCCTGTGGACGTTTTTCAAAAGGGGTTATTCAATCTCACAGTAGTGGCCGACAATCACCTCATTTTCGAGCGATTTGAAGCCAGCAACTTAACCGTAAATGTCACCGCTGCTTACCTATATTTGATTGTCATTACTGTGGCACTGGTGCTATTGCTGAGTGTCTTACCCTCGTTATCCAGGTTTTGGTTTATTGTCGGTATGACCTTGTTGATAGCCTTCATTGTCAATATTAAGCTTGAGCTATTGATACTATTCGGCGGGCTGTCCAAAGCGCTGCCCATAGCCACGTTAGTGCTTTATTTAGGAACTAGTTTCTTTTTTCATGCCATTAAGTCCCACCTCAGCTTCCTGACGAGGCTGGTCACCTTTACAGTGCTGACCCTTTTACTTGCCTTGGTCATTTATTTCTTCTCTGAGGTTAATAACCCTTTTCTATATATAGTAGCCTACGGCATGACTGGCCCGGTCATTTTGAGCTTATTATTCATACTACTGATTGCCCATGAGATCGTCGCTTCTTTCATAGCCGCTACCACCAACCACAATACCCAGTTCAGCACCAAAAGCATGAGACACTTCTTTCTCATCACACTGGTGTATCTCGGTTACCTGGTCATCACCTATCTCAACGAAACAAATGCCATAGATTGGGATATTCTCTATTTCAACCTGTTTCTGTTGATGCTTATTTCGACGGTTGTAGGTATTTGGGGCTACAAGCAGCGCGAACCTCAGTATGAGAAAATTATGGCTTTTTACCCGTGGGGAGCGCTCTTCTATCTGGCTATGGCAGTGATAGCTTTTGCTACACTTAGTTTCTTTTTTGCTACCGCCAATGATCCCATTATAGAGGTCTTTAAAGACGCTGTCATATACGGCCACCTGGGTTTTGGTGGCATATTCGTGATATATATTATTGCCAACTTCATTGGGCCGCTTGCCAAGAATATGCAAGTCTACAAGGTGCTCTACAAGCCCAACACCATGCCCTTCTTTACTTTCCGATTGGGCGGTGTAATAGCGGTGATCGCTTTGGTGACCAAATCTAGTTTTGATGTGCCCCTTTTTCATGCACAATCTGGTTATTACAATGCATTGGGAGACCTTTACACGGCCAATCGAGAGTATATATTGGCGGAAGGCTATTATGATCTGGGTAGAATATATGGACTGGCCAATCACCGTTCTAACTATGCATTAGCTTCTATCGCTGAGAAGAGAGATAATATGGAAAAGGCGGTAGAACATTATGCCTTGGCCATTGAAAGAAGGCCTACAGAGTTCGCTTATGCGAATTTGAGTAACCTCTACTTAGACAACAATCAATTCTTCGAGGCAAAATTCATACTGCAAGATGGACTAGAACAGTTCCCTGCCAGTGCAGTGCTTAGAAACAACTTAGGGCTCATTTACAACCGTACCAGCTTAATAGATTCGACGATTATTTTTCTTCGTGAGGCTACTGATTTTGGGGTAACCGAAGATGCAGGTGGTGCCAATTTTATTGGTACACTAGCCAAAAATGAAATATTGCTTAATGCAGATTCGATCGCCTCTGAATATGGCAGCCGATCACACCTGCCAGCTTTAAATAATACCTTGGTGACACGCAATCAGTTGGGAGATAGTGTTCAGGGTGAGTTTGTATTCCGGGATTCATTGTTGAGTACTGATGAGGCAGTTTATCTGTACAACCGCACCTTCAACAGCATCTTTACACGTGATACTTTAGAAGCAGTACGTACTTTGTCGTACGCTCAGCGCCCTGAAAACCTCTTGTATAAAGAACCGCTGCATTTTATTGTAGCCATGTCATTCTACTATAACCAAGCACCCAATAAAGCATTCGATCTTTTAGAACCAGTGGCCTATGGCAGCCCCTCTTCTTCGGGCTACTATCTCAACACTTTGGGCCTTTGGGCGGCGGAGCAAGATGCCTGGGACAAATCATTGGTTTATTTTCGCAACGCCCTGGATCGAGGTTATGCAGATGCCCAATTGAATTATGCACTGGCCTTATTGGAAACAGGAGATTTGGAGTATGCCAGAGAAGTATGGGGCATCATGGAGGCGACAGGAAGTGAGTTTGTAAAGCTGGCGGCAAAGGATATTGTTCATGTACTGAGTACTAATGATAACGAGCTTTCCAATTTTGAAGATGCAGAATATTACTACTACAATAGGTTTTTACTGTCAGCTCAAGACAGCCTAGAGTTTGTAGAAGTGTTAGATCGCATAGAGAACAGCGACTTGAAAGCACGGGCCATTTTGGATATGGCAGAAAAGCAATACGAAAAAGGTGATCTGGAGTCAGCTATTCTGTACTACAGATTGATTGAGCCAATTCGTATGAGGGAAAGGACAGTTTTCGACCGGGCTCAATTCTTCGAGTTGAAGTTGCTGGCTGCTAAGAATGACATCAGAGGATTGTCTGCTAAGATCAACCAAGGGATCGCATTCGGTGAAGATCGCACATTCGAAAAGTACTTTTATACTGGGTTGATCAATGAGGCTAGTGGTGATACCACCAACGCCTGGAACAATTACGAGCAGATAGTGGAAAGAAATGCTTTCTTTATTGAAGGTATGATCGCCGCTTCCAATTTTCTTGATCGTAAACAAGTAGGCAGTTTCGAGGCGTACGACGTGCTTCAACAGGCTTTGGAGAGGAATCCGGGTGATATCAATTTACAGAAACTATATATTATTCAGTGTGCAAGGCTAGGGCTGCAGCGATATGCGGAATATGCATTGGATGAGCTGAAAAATCAGCTCAGCGAGGAAGAATTTGTAGCGTTCTACGGGTTATATGAACAGGAGTATGCCCTTTGGGAAGAGCGGGAAGCGACTGCATTTTAGTTTTTGACTGGTCGAACAACTGATTTCGATTATTGTATTTAATAGCAAGAGTGAATTGGATACGGCTTGAGGCTCGGCTTATTCTTAGACTGATCAGGTGGCGATTATCCCGTTCACGTAATAAACTTTTTTATTCCAAGCATCCAATTCTAATATTGGAAATATCGTTATTTTAGAAAAGGCTAAGCATCCGTTGATATGGCGAAAATTATAGAGACTTATCAGATCTCAAAAAGATACGAAATGGGAACACAGGTTGTAAACGCATTGCAATCTGTATCAATTTCCATCGATAAAGGAGAGTATGTGGCTTTCATGGGTCCGTCAGGTTCAGGTAAATCCACTTTGATGAACATCATTGGCTGTCTTGATACGCCCAGTGGTGGCACTTATGTGCTTAATGATAACGATGTCAGCGACTTAACGGAAAACGAACTGGCAGAGATAAGAAACAAGGAAATCGGTTTCGTCTTTCAGACTTTTAATCTCTTGCCCAGGGCCACCGCCTTAGAGAACGTAGCGTTACCACTCATATATGCTGGATACAGACGCAGTGAGCGAGAAGAAAAAGCACTTCATTCATTGGAAAGTGTTGGATTGGCGGATAGATCAGATCACAAACCCAATGAACTATCCGGGGGACAACGCCAAAGGGTAGCTATCGCCAGGGCCCTGGTGAACGATCCAAGTATCATTCTTGCCGATGAGCCTACCGGTAACCTGGATTCTAAAACGTCTTACGAGATAATGGGGCTATTCCAGGAACTACACGATCAGGGCAATACCATCATTATGGTAACTCACGAAGACGATATCGCACATTATGCTCATCGCATCATCAGGCTGAGAGATGGGTTAGTGGAGACAGATGTTGTCAACGAGAATGTGACGCGCAGCGATGCGTCAATCATGTCTTCCTAAAAGATAATATGAAAATTTATACAAAAACGGGTGATAAAGGCACTACCAGCCTTTTTGGTGGCACCCGCGTGTCCAAAGCACACCTTCGTATTGACACGTACGGCACAGTCGATGAACTCAATTCCTACATTGGCCTAATAAGAGATCAGGAAATCAACTTTCCGCGTAAGGAAACGTTAGTCGAAATACAAGACCGTCTCTTTACGCTCGGTTCTATTCTAGCCACAGAACCCGGTAACGAAAAGGTTAAGATACCGGAACTTCAAGAGGGTGACATCGAGTTCCTAGAGAAGGAGATTGATAAAATGAATGACTTGTTGCCTCCAATGAGAAACTTCGTATTACCAGGTGGTCATCAATCGGTTTCATTTTGTCATGTAGCGCGCTGTGTATGCAGGCGAGCAGAAAGGTTAACAGTAGCTTTGAATGACGAAGAACCAATCGATGAAAGGGTAGTTCGTTATCTTAACAGGCTATCTGATTATCTCTTTGTTTTGAGTCGTCTGATGTCGCAGGAATTGGGTGCCGACGAGGTGCCTTGGAAGCCGCGCATGTAGCGGATCACCTTTTAATTTGGGTGTAATTATCGTATTTTTGCACTCCGACAAGATTCATTCATACAAAGCAACATTCGTTATGATAGATACGCAAGCCATTACCATTAACAAAATAAACCAATCCAAGATAAGCGAAGTTGACTTCGATCATATCACGTTTGGTAAAGTGTACTCTGACCACATGTTCATCGCGGATTATGTGGATGATGTATGGAAAGACTTCCGTATTGAACCTTACGAATACTTACAACTAAGCCCTGCAAGCCCTGCTTTACACTACGGGCAATCCATTTTTGAAGGCCTTAAAGGCTACCGATCAGAAAGTGGAGAGATATTGATTTTCAGGCCAATGGCCAACTTTGAAAGACTCAATATTTCTGCTACCAGGATGTGCATGCCTCAACTTCCTGAAGAGGTATATGTAGAAGGGCTTACCACCTTATTGAATTTAGACCAGGACTGGGTGCCCAATAAGCCCGGTACTTCTTTATATATCCGTCCATTTATGTTCTCTGCCGACGAATACATCGGTATCAGACCATCAGACAACTGGAGATTTATGATCATTACTTGCCCGGTTGGTGCTTACTATTCTAAGCCGGTAAAGGTAAAAATTGAAACGCACTATACCCGAGCTATTGAAGGTGGTACTGGATACGCTAAGGCCGGTGGTAACTACGGTGGTGCTATCTACCCAGCCAAACTGGCCCAGGACAAAGGGTATGACCAATTGATCTGGACTGACGGTAAGGAGCATAAGTATATCGAAGAATCAGGCACCATGAACGTCATGTTCATGATCGATAATAAATTAATCACAGCACCTACCGGAGATACTATTCTCAACGGTATTACCAGGGATAGCGTATTGACCCTGGCTAAAGATTGGGGAGTAGAGGTTGAAGAGCGTAAAGTGTCTGTAGAAGAAGTGATCGCTGCCGCTAAGGAAGGTAGATTGCAAGAAGCATTCGGTACGGGAACGGCCGCTACCATAGCCCAAATCCAACTTATTGGACATGAAAACGATAACTATGAATTGCCACCGGTAGAGGGCAGGGAATTCAGCAATAAAGTGCTTCAGGCTTTGGACGATATCAAGACTGGAAAAGTTGAAGATAAATACAATTGGGTATTTAAAGTGTAGCAATTGATCAATTGATGATATGCCAAAAAGAGGTTGCCAAAAGCGACCTCTTTTTTTGATTTATAGCAGATTCGTTATCGTTTGTGACTTTGGCAGCTTCCTTAAGTTGACAACTATGTTGGGGGCCTGGGGTTAGTATTACGCATTCCCAATGATTAGTATTTTTGCCCCATAATGATATGTGAGACATAAGATATTAGATATAAGACAACTCTAAAAGCGGAGGCCAGACAGTAACGAGGTTACTCGAAGTAACCTCGTTATTTTTTTAAGCCCCTTAACTGGTCGTAGCGTCCGCTATGATCCATACCCCTACGAGCTAATTTGTTGCCTGACACTAAGGCAAGAAAGTATAATGCTACCAAAGCTGAATGGTATGCTTCTATTGCAAGCTTTGCATGACTTAGTATTTTTCAAAGTGGGCGCTTTTGCTGGTCTTAGGACCGCTGCGCTTAACCTAAGGCCAGGGGTGAGCGTGAATGGAGAGCAATAAAGGAACGAAGGTTATTTTCGCGCTAGGGGAATCGTGGGATTTGCTCCAAAAGAAGATATTACATTAGTACCATGCTATCGGTAAATAACGCAACAAGCATGGTATTATAAGAGTAGCTGATAAGACAAAGTGTAATATTCTAAATTGATTGTACTGAGGAAGCCACTGCCTGTTTATTTCTGAGCCCAATGCTTACGCTGATCTTACCTCAAAATGTAAAAAAGACGACAAAAGCATGCCAGTACTGGTTCGTAACAATCGTGTTTGATCCTATCTATTGACCGGCCATACCTTTGCATTGTGGTTTTACTCAGGGCTGATCTTAACAGGATGGTCAGCATATTTACAGTCAGTTAGCTAAGGCCAAAGCAACCCTGTTTTTTCTTGAGCAACCACAATAAACTTTATACAATTTTAATCACTTAAATTTTTTACAAAGATGGCTTTAAAGTATTCATTATTAGACAATCCATTGACAACAGCAGAGGGGGATTTCAGGGCACAGGTTCAAGACCGTGTGGTGAAGGACATTGATGATATCATTAACCTGATGATATACAGGGGGTCGACAGTGACCAAGGCAGAGGCACTTTCGGTAATTGAAGAATTCAGCCTGGCAGTGGCACAATTTGTCAGCGAAGGTAATAATGTCAATACTGACCTTTTTAACATTTCACCTTCTATCCGTGGGGTGTTCGCAGAGGTTGGGGAAGGTTTTAACCGTGATAAGCACAATGTCAATCTCAACATAAGGCCGGGCAGCCGTTTGCGTGCTGCTGCCGAGCAGATCACAGTAGAGAAAGTGAGGCGAGGTCAAAAAGTACCTTTACTTGACCGCTTTGAAGATATCAATAGTAGCGTGGTCAATTTGGTTATTACACCGGGTGGTATGGCCACGCTTACAGGTAGTAACCTGAAGTTTGATCCTGCAGATGCACAGCAAGGCATTTTTTTCAAGCCTAATGAAGGTGTAGAGGTCAAAGCCACCGTAATCGTAAGAAGCAAGCCTTCGGAAGTAATATTCCAGATACCGCAAGCACTTTCCGCAGGTAATTACAATGTGCTGCTACGCACAGCTGGTATCATGAGTGCAGATTTACGGGAAGGAACTTTGCCCGTTTTACTCACAGTAGGTGGTCAGACGGGCACTGCTACTTTTCAGAACTAAGTCTTTCACTAGTTTACCACAAAAAAAGGCTGCCTTTGATCAAAGGCAGCCTTTTTTTGCGCTTTTCTATACACCCTTCCTTATACAAGCTTTGGCACCTTTGTGCTAGTAAAGAGGTTACTTTGAGTAACCTTTTATTTTTTTAAGCAGAGTTACATTACTATTACTTACCGCTGCCCAGCACTATTTTTACACACCGGTACTGCACTATATAATGGGCCCATCGATACTGCAGTAAGTACCACCACTCATTCGTATTACCAACATCGTTCATCAGTATCACCGGCTACCTGTGATTAGTATTACAGGGTACCCAAGACCAGTATTGTAGGGTGCCTGAGACCAGTATTGCAGGGTACCTGAGACCAGTATTACAGGGTACCTGAGATTAGTATTACAGGGTACCTGAGACCAGTATTACAGGGTACCTGAGATTAGTATTACAGGGTACCTAAGACCAGTATTACAGGCTACCTGAGATTAGTATTGCAGGGTACCTGAGACCGGTATTACAGGGTACCTGAGACTAGTATTACAGGATGCCTGAGATTAGTATTACGCATACCCAATGATTAGTATTTTGCCCCATAATGAGATATGAGACATAAGATATTAGATATAAGACAACTCTAAAAGCGGAGGCCAGACAGTAACGAGGTTACTCGAAGTAACCTCGTTACTTTTAGCACCTCCTGATGCCCTCGTTGGTCTTGTCACCGGCGAGATTGGGAAAAATAGCTTTTGGAGTTGTCTCCAAAAGCGGCAAAGAACTTTTGCACCAGGGTAAAGTTGCCGAAATTGATATGCGATACTACCTTTGTATTACTTGTGATGCGCAGGTAACTGCGCTTAGGTTGTTGTTTCTAAACCCCGGCTTCCCAAACCGGGGTTTTTGCTTCCGTAGAGGCGTCTATAAATTGATTTTGTTGTTATATGATTATTCTTACTTGTTGGTTTGGATGACTTTAGCCCAACCTATCAATAAGCTCATTTTTTAAGCATTATAAGTGCAAAGTCATCACCTTGAAGTGCAAGGAAAAATCAAGTTCTTTTTTAGATAATTTATAAATCAACAATCCGAACTGTGAGTTTCTTATTTTCGGGAATTGTATAACTATTAAATATTGTGATTATGAAATGTTTAAAAAGGCTCATCTTTATTTTAGTGTTGACAGTTGCATTTATTTCTTGCTCAGATCAATTCGGTGAAATTAAGCCAGATACTACAGCGGAAGCAAGCACACCAGACGGTACAGGTGGTGTTGATGGCGGTGGTTCCAACGAAGAAGAAGAATTTCCAGACTAAGGTAGTAGAATGAAAATAATCACACAGTACACCATACCCTTTGTGTGATTATTTTTATATTGTGCAAAAATTTAATTATTTCTGCATTATTAGTCTATAAAGTGAATTTTATTCGGGTAGTTGTACTTTGTGCGTTATGCGTTTTGTCTCTTTTCCTATTGAATCAGTGTACTGACACTTTAAATGATGAAGACTTATTAATACGATTTGAATCAAGCTATAAAGAGACTCTTTCAAAATATAGAAGTAAGCAATATCAAAATTCACTAAATGAAGCTATAGCTCTTGTTGAACTTGCTAACCAAATAGATAATGCAGAGAAAATTGCTAAGTCTCATTTGTTGTTAGGTAGCATTTATAGGAAGTTGGGTTCCACTGCCTTGTCTCTAAAACACATATATATAGCCAAGGATTTTTTCGAAGCTGCTAATAATATAAAGTTCATTGGAGAATCGTACAAAAGACTCGGTTTAATCTGTATAGATGCATCACATTACAGCTTAGCTATTGAATACTTCAACAATGAACTGGAACACCGGATTAATACTGAAGATTCAATTAAGATTGCACATACCCATTTCCAAATACCCTTTATTTAGGTAATTATTAGCGCCGTAGTAATTATATATATGAATGGCCTTACTTAAATGAATACGCGCAGAATCATAGATAGCCAAATTGTTGTACGACCTTGCTATGTTATAATGGGT
>JBCBSS010000082.1:0-33472 GCA_039819065.1 Bacteroidota bacterium | reverse complement strand
CTGATGTTGGTACTATCTTTTCCAACATCAGTGATGATAAGGTAAAAATCATATCAGAAGAGTTCTATTATAGATTCGTAACCTATTTATGGGTGTATGCGCAATTCGCATTTCTCATTTGGTGTACATACGCAGTTGTATTCGGTCATATCAATACCACTTTTGAGTACGTAGGATTTGTTTTCAGTGTAGCAATGGTTACTGGAGGAATTGGCATCACCGTCGCGCACGAATTGGGGCATAAAAAGTCTGGTTTAGAAAAATTCTACAGCAAAGTATTGCTCATGACCGTGTCATACATGCATTTTTATATTGAGCATAACAAAGGGCATCACGTTCACGTAGCTACCCCTAAAGATCCTGCCACCGCTATTAAAGGAGAGCATTTCTATAAGTTCTGGTGGCGTTCTGTCACAAATGGCTACCTCCATGCCTGGAAGATAGAAAACGAGCGACTAAGAAGAGCAGGTAAAAAAGCATTCAGCGCAGATAACAATATGATATGGTTTACCTTGGCGCCGGTTATTTTGGCTACTTCGTTAACCGTTGGATTTAGTTTATGGGCTGGACGCGTTACCTGGGAGGCACCCATTTTCTTCTTTGTACAAAGTTTGCTGGCTTTCAGTTTGCTAGAATTGGTGAACTACATAGAACACTATGGCATCACCAGAAAAGAACTCAAGCCAGGTATATACGAAAGGGTCACTCCTATTCATTCATGGAACGCGAATCAATTGGTGAGTAACTTTTTCCTATTTCAATTACAGCGCCACTCTGACCACCACGCCAATGCCATCAAACGGTATCAAGTGCTCAAACACTATGATGAAAGTCCTCAATTACCAGCAGGATATCCAACTATGATCATGATAGCCTCATTCCCTCCGCTTTGGTTCAATTTGATGAATAAGCGGTTGGAAAATTGGGAGACTAATCATGAGCTCAGTTTAAAAGTGGCTTAAAGTAGTTGGTCAGGCTCAGGTTAGCCAATCCATGAAACACGCATTGGTAATTTTATAAATGCCAGCTTTTCGATTCAAACAGTTCACTCTAGAACAACATCAAAAGGTATTCAAAGTAGGCACCGACGGTATTTTGCTAGGAGCTTGGGCAGACACATTGAGAGCCTCTAATGTTTTGGATGTAGGCACAGGTACCGGCCTCATCGCCTCGATGATTGCCCAAAAAACACCAGAAACAACAACTATAACGGGTATTGACCCCAATGAAAGCGCATTTCTATTAGCCTCTGAAAACATCGCTAACAGCCCTTGGAAGAATCGTCTCAGGATACTTCATACGACACTAAGTGACTTTACAATCAATTACACTTCAAAGTTTGACCTCATCGTCAGCAATCCTCCTTACTTCAACGCTGGCATTTTACCTGAAAAACAGGAAAGCAAACAAAGCCGACATACTATTTCCTTATCACACGAAGGCTTAATCAAAGATTCGAAATCGATTCTTTCTGAAAACGGCTCACTCAGCCTAATACTTCCGTATGCTGAAGGACAAGAGTTCATCAGAATGGCCTTAAAGCAAAACCTTCATTTGCACAGGTTGACTGAGGTCCGTTCTAGGCCACAGACAAGTGTGGAAAGGCTATTGATGTCCTTTTCAACTCATGCATGGCCATTGGTTCAAAATGAACTCGTTATATACGATCAGGAAAGCGGAAGCTATTCAGATGAATATGTGGAGCTCACCAAAGATTTTTACCTCAATATGTGAAGTGACCTGACTGAGCAAATACCCTTATCGCACTACAAATACCACAAGAATCTAAAAGCCGTTTTCCCAGGTTTCCTTGAAGCAAGTCTCCTGTAGTGGTTTTCTTTGTCTTTTCTCCAGTTCTGAGCCCTTAAGATCATCACTTAATACTTCGGGGTCACCCGGATATCCCAGTGCAATGGCAGACAACGGTTCGTATTCTGAAGGGATGTTGAAAAGCGCTCTGGCTTTGTCAGGGCTAAACCCTCCCATTTGATGAGCGTAAAGCCCGAGCTCAGTAGCCTGAAAAATCATAGTTGCCACTGCTTGACCAGTGTCATAAGCGAAATATTTATTATCCTCACCTATGGTATCACTTTTAATCTTGGCACATGCGAGCATTAAAACAGGAGCAGTTTTAGCCCAGTTCTGGTTAAATTCTACAAGAGTCTCAAAAATCTTATCATAGGTAGGCCCATCACCTTTAATTCCCACTATAAACCGCCACGGTTGATCATTATAACTTGATGATGACCATCTTGCTGCTTCCAATAGCTGGTAAACTCTGCCCTTAGCTACAGTTTGTTCTGAAAAGGCTCTCGGACTCCATCTTTTCTTGATTAGATCATGGATAGCGTACACTGTCTCTGCTTGCTTTATATTCATTTCAATTAATTATTGTGTCTTAACTAACTTACCGATTGAACTTCAACTTTACGTTCTTGTTTTAAATCTCGATGTTAAAAGTAAACGATCAAGCACCCGACTTTAAGTTACCTTCTACAAGCGGCAAGTTATTTTCGCTCGGCAAAGATGGGAAAAACAAACCTTGTATCCTCTATTTTTACCCGAAAGACTTTACTCCGGGCTGTACAAAAGAGGCTTGTGAATTCAGGGATTCATTCAGTCAATTCAGGGATTTGAATATCGATGTTTATGGTATTAGCAGAGATTCCATAGAGACACATCTGAAGTTCAAAGAGAAACATAGGCTACCTTTCGATTTACTTTCAGATTTTGATGGCTCGGTCACCAAGCAGTATGGAGCACTTATTCCTGTATTGAAAATACCACGGAGAGTTACTTATCTATTGAATGCGGATCACACGATTAAAGCGGTCTATGAAGACATGTTTGGTGCTTCTAAACACATCAAGACCATGGTGAAGGAAGTCACAACTATTGAGTAGCAATTAAACCGTCTGCTATTTCCAATTTTCGATCAGCTCGCTCGGCCAAGCTGTCGTTGTGAGTAACGATCACGAATGTCTGGTCTAGTTCTTCCCTCAATTGAAAAAATAATTGATGCAGTTCTTCGGCATTCTTAGAATCCAGATTACCACTCGGCTCGTCTGCAAATATGATTGATGGGTTATTGATTAATGCCCTGGCAACTGCTGTACGTTGCTGTTCACCACCAGACATCTCCGATGGCTTATGATCATGTCTATCGGCCAGGCCCAATAAATCCAGCAAGCGAGCTGCTTCTGCTTTTACCTCAGTGTCTTTTCTTCTTCCTATAAAGCCGGGAATACATACATTTTCAAGCGCTGTGAATTCAGGGAGTAGATTATGAAATTGGAAAACAAACCCAATTTCGTTATTTCTAAAAAAGGCTAATTTGTCATTGCTGTAGAGGCTCAAATCTTGTCCATTGATAATTACCCTCCCCTTATCGGGCGTAGCCAATGTTCCAAGTATATGAAGCAATGTACTTTTACCTGCACCAGAGGCTCCTACTATCGATACTATTTCTTTCTTCTGAACGTCTAAGTTAACACCCTTGAGTACCAGAAGGTCATTGTATCCTTTGATAATATTCTCTGCTTTAAGCATAAAATCAGCCGTTATTAGTCTTCGCAAACATACCTAAATGAATTGATATTACTTTGTATTTGAGATTTCGTTTGCTTGAAATAAAGGTCCAAATCGACTACTTTCGTGCAAATTCTTACTTACATGAACATACACGAATATCAAGCCAAGAACATACTGAAAAAATACGGTGTAAGGATACAAGAAGGTATTGTTGCCGATAATCCGGAAGCCGCATTAACTGCCGCCAAAGAACTTACTGCTGAGACTGGTACTGAATGGTACGTGGTCAAGGCTCAAATTCACGCTGGTGGAAGAGGAAAGGGTAAAGTACAGGAAACAGGTTCAAATGGCGTGGTATTAGCCAAAAGTTTGAATGAAGTACCCGATAAAGCTAAAGGTATTTTAGGAGGAACGTTGGTTACTCACCAAACAGGACCAGCTGGCAAAGTGGTGAACAAGGTACTTATCGCTCAGGATGTGTATTATCCTGGTGAGTCTGATCCAAAAGAATACTACATCAGTATTTTATTGGACAGAGCCACGGCTTGTAATGTGATAATGGCCTCCACCGAAGGGGGAATGGATATAGAAGAAGTAGCAGAAAACACTCCCGAAAAGATAACGAAAGAATGGATTGATCCAGCCACTGGTTTACAGCCATTCCAGGCTAGGAAAATTGCTTTTTCATTAGGTTTGGAAGGTACAGCTTTGAAGGAAATGGTTAAGTTCATTACTTCACTATACAAAGCATACGTAGATACTGATTCTTCGATGTTTGAGATCAACCCTGTTCTTAAAACATCTGACAATAAAATTTTAGCTGTTGATGCCAAGGTTAATCTAGATGACAATGCTTTGTATCGTCATAAAGATCTCGCTGAGTTAAGAGACTTATCAGAAGAAGATCCTTTGGAAGTAGAAGCTGGTAAATCAGGGCTTAACTATGTCAAGTTAGATGGTAATGTAGGATGTATGGTTAACGGTGCAGGTTTAGCCATGGCTACTATGGATATCATCAAGCTTTCTGGAGGAGATCCTGCTAACTTCCTTGATGTAGGAGGAGGAGCTAATGCTGAGACGGTTGAAGCTGGTTTCAGGATCATTCTGAAAGATCCTAATGTAAAAGCCATCCTAATCAACATATTTGGAGGAATAGTGAGATGTGACAGAGTGGCGAATGGTGTGGTAGAAGCCTATAAGAAAATCGGGGATATCAGTGTACCAATCATCGTCAGATTACAAGGCACCAACGCTGAGGAAGGTGCGAAGATCATCGAAGAATCAGGATTGAAAGTATCTTCGGCTATTCTCCTCAAAGATGCAGCTGACAAAGTGCGTGAAGCACTTTCTTAAGATATATTTACCTAAACCATTTTTTAAACTTAGCGCCCGTAGTTCAACTGGATAGAATACCGGATTTCGGCTCCGGGGGTTGAGGGTTCGAATCCTTCCGGGCGCGCTCCTTAAACAAAACACTCGAAAAGAGTGTCATCTATTTATATCTTACATTGCTTGCGCGACGTTTTTTATTTATTCAGGATATGTTTAATTTGTAGAAGATAAAACGTGCATGCATGAAAAGGCTAGTCGTATTTTTTGCCACACTACTACTTGTTTCTGAATTCGCTACTGCTCAGAGCTTTTATGCCAAGGGTAGAAACAGAAATGTTGTTGCCTCGGTCGGTACTGGTGTATCTTCTTATTTTGGAGACCTTAACAATCCTGGAGACTTACTCGATACTAGGCTCAATGTTAACGTTGGTCTGCAATACTTATTAGGCCCAAGGGCAAGCATTCGTGGAGAACTCACCTTCTTCCAACTACAGGGGTCAGATGTTGAAGCTTCAGATGAAGGTAGAGTAGCCAGAAATTTATCTTTTGTATCGAATAATATAGAGGTTAACGCGGTCGTAATTGTAAATCTACTTCCTAACGGTTTGAGGTTCTATCAACGGTTCCCTATTAATCCATATGCTTTTGCAGGTTTAGGTTTCACTTATTTCGAACCTAGGGCTGAGAGATCTAATGGTGAGTTTCAACGGCTGAGACCGCTGCAAACAGAAGGTAATAGTTATGGTCCCGTTACTTTAGTAATACCTGCTGGCGCAGGGGTGAAATTCAAAGTTAGTCCATTTATAAACATCGCATTAGAAGGTGGCTTTAGATTCACATTCACCGATTACTTAGATGATGTTAGTACAGTATTCGTCGACAATTCTTCTTTTACTGACCCTATCGCAGCCGAATTGGCAGATAGACGCCCTGAAATAGGCCTTCCACTTCGCCCAGAAGGTAGTACAAGGGGCAACCCTGACGATAATGATGCGTACTTCGTAGCTAATGTAAAGCTTGAATACTACTTGCCGGGTGAGTTATTTTCGTTTCGAAAGAAATATAGTAGGGGCAGAAACAGCAACAGCTTCTTCAGAGGTAGTGGTAAAAGAAAAAGGAAAAGAGCTAAGGGTGGGTTTTAAAAAACTTTATCTCTATTTTATTAAATCCATTATTGTTTTGTCACTTCAAGCTCATGATCATCTATATCATGACCTGTCTTATTATCCAAAGAATTAAACCTTGAAGAGTTGCTAATGTATTCGGGAACGAGTCGTTTCATCAAAGACACAGTCTTCATCTCTTCACCATTGTCTATGGATGCCCTTAGCTGTTTTATACTGCTTTCTATGACTTCCATGGCATAAACCGCCACCTTAGCCTTCAAAATTTTACGATGATGGGTAGGTATAGTATTCTCAGTGTTATTGAGTAGTTCCTCATATAACTTTTCCCCATGTCTTAAGCCAGTAAATACTATTTCTATATCCTTGCCCAGTTCAAGGCCTGATAATTGAATCATTTTCTTCGCCAAATCAACTATTTTGACCGACTCGCCCATATCGAAAATAAATATCTCTCCACCATTACCCATGGCACCGGCCTCAAGAACCAATTGGCAAGCCTCGGTAATGGTCATGAAGTACCTGGTTATATCAGGATGCGTTACAGTAACAGGGCCACCTTCATTAATCTGTTTCTTAAAAAAGGGTATTACTGAGCCATTTGAACCTAAAACATTTCCGAACCTGGTGGTTACGAAAACTGTTCTGTTATCATTTATTCCGGAGGAGTTTAGCGCTTGAGTATATATTTCGGCGATTCGTTTTGAGCAACCCATAATGCTGGTTGGGTTAACCGCTTTATCAGTAGAAACCATTACAAACCTATCTACCTTGTATCTGACAGATAAGTCAGCTAAAATCTTAGTCCCAAAAACATTGGTCTTAATAGCTTCAACCGGATTTGTCTCCATTAATGGGACATGTTTATAAGCCGCAGCATGAAAAACTACTTCAGGTCGCTCATCTTCAAATATTTGTTCAATTCGCCCCCGATCAGTGATATCAGCAACATAAATATGCGCTAGGGACGTAGGCATTTCCAACTCTCGCTCTAACTCATAAAGAGGAGATTCACCTTGATCAATCAGAATAACAGCAGATGGTTTGTATTTTATAACCTGTCGCACTAGTTCACTACCAATTGAACCTGCGGCACCTGTAATACAGACGCGCTTATCCAAGATAGCCGTTCTAATTGCCTGGTTGTCTAATTGTATTGATTCCCGGCCTAGTAGGTCCTCTATCTTAACTTCCTTAATTTGCTTTAAGCTCAATTCTCCTTGCACCCATTCATTAACGTTGGGCACATTCCGTACTTTGACATCTTGTTTAAGACAAGCATCTACAACCTTATTCTTCCGTTCAATGGATAAGTTTTGAACAGCTATAATTAATTCCTCTGCATCATGAGATCTAAGTTGCTCATCTATATCCTTTCCATGCCAAATACCAGTACCGTTGATTACCTTTCCTACTTTCCTCTCATCATCCTCCAGAAAAGCAACAACCCTGAAGTTAGAATGATCATCACTATCAATTAATTGTTTGGTAATCATTCCTAATTGCCCAGCACCGAAGATAATAACATTCTTTTTGGAGCCTGAGCCGCCTTTGTAATACGAGAAGATATTCTTGATCAATAAGCGATATTGAAATAAGAATAGAAAGCATGCTAGGAAGGAGATTAGAATTACTGAGTAAGGTATGAGGTTTCTCTCATAGTTGTAAAAATACAATAGGTTGAAAGTGGTAACAAAAAGTATGGAAAGTGCAAGTGTCTTGAAGAGCCTTACGCCATCTTTCAAACCGGTATACCTAACAATCCCAGCATGACTCTTTGTTAATCCAATGGCGATTAATACAGCAAGACAATTCACCAGTATACCGGCGTAAAAGTCTCGTTGAATAAGCTCTTCTATTACAAAATTGAACCTGAGAAGATAGCCTAGGACAGTGGCAAACGCTACTAATAAGAGATCAATGAGAATAATTATCCACCTCGGCAGAATTCTCAATTGAAGTATGCGTTCGGTTATCAACAAGATATGTTACCTTTTTAATTTGCTCTTGACAAATCGGGATATACCCAGAGCCCCTCCTGCTATTAGAAGAACTTCTATTCCGGTAATCGGCACATTATTGTCAGGATCTCCTCCTCCATCAGGACCACCTCCACCTGGCTGGGCATTAACGTTGACCGTGAGGAATAAAAAAATGGTGAATATTACACTCTTAATAAATGATCTCACGAATATTATATTAATTATTTTTTTAACGCTTTATTATCCTAATTTGTGATGAATTATCATCATCAAATATATTCAAAATATATATACCCTCGTCTATAGATCTCAAATCCAATTGAATCTGACCATTGGCAGGAACCACCTGTGACAAACTAATAATCTGCCTACCATTTAAATCAGTAACCGTAAGATTTTTAGGTAATGCATCGGTAAAGTTGTCTACAGTAATTCTATTGCTTGTTGGGTTAGGGTACACCAAAATAACTTCCTCTTTGTTGATCTGATCATCTATTGAAGTTATTGGATCAACCTTAAATTCAATTGATTCAGACAATACTTTACACTGGCCATTAGTAACCTCAACAGAGTACAGCCCTGACTCAACGGGAACGTACTTAGAGCTTGTAGCTCCTTCAATTAATTCTCCATCCTTAAACCATTGATATGCATCAAATCCAACGCCCGTCACTAACTCTTGTTCTGCTTCCACTACAATACCAGGTATAGGCTGCTCAAAGAACATCAGAATTTCAAACCTATCAGCGCCAAATGTAGCTGGATCATCGGTGAAACTAACTACCATTTCGGCACCATCTATTATTTCCAGTTCTGTGTTTTGTAATTTATCAATTAACCTGGCAGAAGTTACGTTAGGCAAATTTAATCCTTCGGGAAAAGATAAAGTAAATGTCCCAGGCCATATATCTTCAATGTTCAACGGCAAGGTCATTGAACAAGATTGAGACGGCGTAGTGTTGATCGCAAGATTGGCCCCTTCCGGTGTTAAAGTCGAAATATTGAATATGCCACCATTATCTAATTTGTAGGCATCAACTTCACTATCAAACTCAGCTGACGAGGCATCATCGATATAAACAAAGGTGAAATCTTCGTAAGTACCGTCAGTAAGCGATATGGCTAGTCTTTCCTGAATTTCTTTCGTTCTAAAGAAGGTTGGGTTTCGATCTGCAGTGGTCTTAACCTCTTCTGTAGTGGACAACGTTGGAGAACCTTCTGCTCTCACCCAAAAAGCTTGCCCAGAAGCTACAACACCATCCCATACCCCACTTGTATAATCATACCGCGCGGCAGAGCTATTCCAAACTGCCGCAACGCCGTTAATGTTAGTTCTAGTCCAACCACTTACCGTATTCCAATCAATTGAAGCCGGATAAGGATTATTGACTAAGTTCCATCCGTCCTGATCTGCTGCCTGCCCCGGATCATCAAAATATGTGACAGTTAGATTCGTGGCCCCTTGATTAATGGGCCCTCTCACATTAATTGTAGCTCCAGAACCAGTGAACTCTGACCTCATCCATGCAGCATAGCCCAGGGTACTTGATATTGCTTCTGTATTGGTAGTGGTAGGGTGATTCACCCATCCTTGATCAACATCTCCTCCAACACTCTCGTCGTAGAAATACAAAGAAGGATTACTACTGATGCCACCACCTGTACTCGCTCCGGTAAAGGACCCTGAAATAGGGAAGTCATCTTGCAAGTCAGCAACCGTTACCCCAGTGATAGGTACACCAAAATGAGTCCAGACGTCAGATGCCACATAGAAACGTTGGTAGGTGACATCTCCTGATACAGTTGAATTTGAAGGTATAGCAGCTATAAAAGCGTCACCTGCAGCATCAGACAGTAATGTCAACACACCACTGCCGCTTCCATCTGCATCGAAGGTGACATTTTCTCCCAATGTTAATATTCCTCTTAAATCAGCATTACCATTTACATTGACGGCATTGTTGGCTTGTATATCATAAAATTCAGTTGTAGTCGTACCAGCAATTGATTGTGCTAGAATGCCGGAAAAGGTAACTGTACCATTGTTGGCGTTAAATGTTCCATTATTGGTAAAATCACCCTCTAGGCCAAAGGTCGTACCTGAAGGAGCTGTAAGTGTACCAGATATTGTTATATCGCTAAAGGTAACGTTGCCGGAAATAGAACTTGTACCATTAAAATCTACAATTCCATCATTTCCGTCAAATGTACCGTTATTAGTAAAGCTTCCGGCCACATTCATGGTGCCAGTGGGTGCGGTAAGGGAAGATGCCGCGTTTATGGTAACCCCGTTAAAAGATGGAGTGGCCGATCCGGTAATTGCAGTAGTACCACCAAAAGTCACTGAACCCGTACCTGCATTTAACGTCCCGTTATTAACCAAATTCCCATTTATCTGATAGTTTAAGTTCGGTGTGAATACGCCTGATACAGTTACATTATTAAAACTCGGCGATGCACTACCGCTCAAAATAGTACTTGTTGCGAAAACAAAGGTAGAGTTGGTTAGTGTAGATGTCGCATTACTTACGAAGTTACCGTCAAGTGTAACTTGATTACTGCCAGCGTCAAATGTGCCGTTAGATAGTGTTAACACTCCATTAACGGTAACATTGCTACCTAAAGTAACTGTACCTGAGCCATTTTTAGTAAGATCATTTAACTCAGTAGCAGAGGTCGGTAGTTCAACTCCGGTACTCATTGCACCTCCAGCATCATAAATAACATCATATGACGTTTGAGCTACTGGAGCAGAAGTCATACTCGAATTCTGAGTTCTAGTAACTATCCCACCAGTGTTTATTGTAATCGTACCAGAGTTATCAAAAGTGCCATCTGTAAGATTCAAATTAACAATAGAAAGGCTTGCTCCAGTACTAACCGTTGCAGCATTTCTATTAATAGTGAGTGTATTCAAAGCTAATCCACCATTAAAAGATAGGCTACTGATCGCTCCTGTTCCGCTAACAACTAGTGTTGAGGAGGCGTTTGATAAAAAGTCACCAGATGTTCTGGCGTATGGCCCTGAAAGGGTAAGTGACTGTCCGCTAAAGTCTAGATTTCCGTTAGTTTGAGTAAAAGTACCTCCTATTGTCAAGGTGCTGCCTAAAGTTACAGACCCCGAAGATGTCCTGTTCAATGTAAAGTTTTGCAATTCAGTTGAACCTGTAAACGATACTGTCCCCAAAGGTCCGGTTCCACCAATTAAAAGGTCGGATAGGTTTCCACCAACCAGTGATGCTGTTCCAGATAGAGCCCCATTAATGGTCAGAGTATTGTTGTCTCCTATCGCCAAGTTACCTGAAGTGAATGTCAAAGTTCTGTTAGATTCAATTGTTATGGAACTTGTTAATGAAACACCCGCTGCGTTATTGATTTCTAAATTGACATCAGAAGGGAAACCATTACCTAACTCTTGAGCAGCTGATCCGCTATAAACAATATTACTTCCAGCATCAAAAGTTCGTGCCCCGCTGACTCGGATATTACCGGCAGATGTACCAGTTTGTAGTGCCCCGTTTACATCGTCTGACCCTAAGTCAAGAGTAGCATTAGTATTTAAATTGAACGTGCCTCCTCCCGGCAAGAAGTTGTTTCCAGTTAGAGCTAGGGTTGAACCGGTTGAAACCGAATAGTCTATATCAATCCTTGAAGAAGTATTAATGAAATTTTGTGTACCAGATCCATCAAACGTTATATTAACATTTCCGCCCAGCGAGTTAGCCAATGTTCCACCTGTAAGGTCCACACTTCCACCAATATTATAGTTTTGAGTTACTCCGCCGAAGTCAAAATCAAAAGTTCCCGCTGTAATATCGAAATCACCCCCAACATCAAAGTTCACTACTCCACCGGCTGCAGCGAACAATGTACCTGAACTAGTGTAACCAAAATTGCCGGTTATATTTATATTGACAGTTGCTCCAATTGTAAAACCAACCGAAGAATTGCCAGAAACAATGAAGTCCCCCCCGACATTGATTGTAAGTGCTGAATTTTGAGTCAGATATAAATAGTTTGAAGAAGTTGCCAAAACATTAAGGCTGCCATTGACCGTGGTCAATTCTCCATCCAAATCAATAAAAGCAGTGGATGAAGGGGTATTCCAAGTAAAGTTCCCGAATGTTTGGTTTAAATTACTTGGAGCGTTTCCGTTTGAGGTATATCCTGAAATAAGGCACGTAGAGGTAGCATTCCAATTAGCCAATGGAATTGACCCTTCAGATGTAGTGTACTGGTGATCATATGTCGACCCACTTTCGAAGAAGAGCCTTGAGGCTCCTGAATTGTTTATAGTACCAGAATTCTCCAGTGTTCCATTAACTCTAACTTGTGCGGCTCCAATTGGTGGTGGTGGTGGGTCTAATTCGATATCTAACGTACCGTTATTGGTTAATGTCCCATCAATGGTCAGGTCATCTCCCGAACCATCAGCAACTGTCAAAATAATTCCAGAATTAACCACAATCGAGCCACCTGTATTGATTATCGCTTGATCTATACTTACACCAGCGGTAACCGTTACAGTATGAGTATTTAATATTGTGATTACTCCGTCTGTATCATCAGGAGTATTTGCTGTGTTTTGGAAAGAGCCTCCTGTAAATTCCTCCCATGTATCGCTGTCATTCCAATTACCGCTTTGTCTTGTTTGATAATCCCCCTCTGACTGCCCATAAACACTTGTAAATGGTATAAGCAGAATAATTAACCAGCCCAGTATTGTTGTTATTTTCATTCTAAAAAATCAAAATTGCCTTCTAAAATAGCTTAATATAGTAAATACCACTATCTATTACCAAAGTAACCATAAGTTTATGATAAGACAGTGTCGATTGCATCAGTGACCCTAACAAACTCTTCATCGGTCATGTTAGACCCTGACGGTAAACATAGACCAGATTGAAACAATAAATCCGAATTACCAATACCATAGAATGGTGCCACTTTAAACACCGGTTGTATATGCATGGGTTTCCACAAAGGTCGTGATTCGATATTTTCCGCCTCCAACCTCAATCTGATATCCTCGTTGGTCATTCCCGATTCTTTGGAATTCACTAGTATCGTAGTTAACCATCGATTAGACATCATGTTTTCCGGTTCGGTCAAAAAGCTGATTCCATTCTTTATACCATAAAGTGCTAAATACTTATTGTACAATTCTCTTCGCTTCTTGACCCGTGAATCCAATACCTCCATTTGGCCACGACCAATTCCAGCACAAATATTACTCATTCTATAATTATAACCAATTTGTGAGTGTTCATAATGGGCTGCTTTATCTCTGGCTTGGGTAGCCAGAAACTTGGCACGTTCTACATATTCTTGGTTTGATGAAACCAAAGCGCCTCCACCCGATGTAGTAATTATTTTATTCCCGTTAAAAGAAAACACTCCAATATCTCCAAACGTACCAAGCTTTCGTCCTTTGTACTCTGAACCCAGGGCTTCGGCCGCGTCCTCAATTATGGGTATTTCATAGCGCTGGGCGATTTCTTGAATTTCATCCAATTTGGCCGGCATGCCATACAGGTGTACCAAGATAATTGCTTTTGGTTTCTTGCCTTTTTTAATACGATCGTCTATTGATTCTTCCAAAAGAGCTGGGTCCATATTCCATGTATCAAGCTCTGAGTCTATAAAAATGGGTGTAGCTCCTTGATATATGATAGGATTGCATGAAGCTGCAAAAGTAAATGAAGAACAAATCACCTCATCTCCCTGCTTAACGTCTAGGATAATCAAAGCAAGGTGTATTGCAGCAGTACCTGAACTTAACGCAGCTACATAAGGAGAACCTGTATAATCTGAGATTGCTTTTTCAAACGAATCTATATTAGGACCAACTGGAGATATCCAATTAGTTTCGAACGCCTCGTTGACATACTTTATCTCATTTTTCCCCATATGTGGGGAGGAAAGGTAAATTCTATTGGGCATACCTAATTTGATGAAAACTTTTCGTAAACAATCATTTATTTAACTTCCAGTCTTATGCTTATACAGCAAAGCCGGGATTACCAGAATTAACAACAATGGGTTGACAATAAGTCTATGAAGGTCTGACACGAATGGGCCTAAGGCCACAAAGTTGTTATACTTGAGCACCAAATAAGGCACCAATAAGAACACGACTCCGAAAAGCTGTACAAAAAAGGCAAATACTGTATACTCCTTGCGCATAAATAGGCCGTGAATTAGCATTATCATAAAAAAATCATTCAGCAAGAAACGAATTGTCTTGCTAGTTGCTAAAAGTGTAAAGCCAGACAGTCCTTGTTTTTCGAGATAAAAGAGTATTTCTTTCTGCAAAATGTAAACGAAAAAAAGGCCTAGCATGCTGACTGCGATCAGCAATAACCTGTTCAGTTCTATTCTGTTGAAGGTGCCGCTTTGCGGCGGTGTAGTTTGTTTACCCAAATGTACCACAGTAGAAAAATCACAGCATATATTATAGCCGTAAATAAATACTTATGCGCAAAATAAAGATAATCCGGTTGATTTTTAGACACATAAAACAAAAAGCTAATTCTTAGTAAGTTCACTAAGTGAATAATGAAAAGACCTAAAGGAATAAACCACACAAGTTGGACAACAGGTCTACTGTATGCGACCAAAAAAGCTAAAAAGACAATAGAAACATTGACCCCATTGCAACCTTCAAAAACTGATAAAATGATGGTTCCGTCCTCCACCAGTTTCACATATGGCCCTGTTTCGTCTGCAAGAGTCGAAACGGGATAGCCTAAAAGTACAAGTAATTGCTGAGTATTTTCTGTAACAAAATCGGTGATTGGGTCAGCGGAAGGTGAGTATGAACTTATAAAAATGCCATATACCAGACTGGCTAAGAGATAAATAGCTAAAAACTTAACTAGAAATAAGATGGGTGTCTTAAACTCCTTAAGTACGTTCATTGTTCTTTTTTATCACCCTGGCAGGTACTCCTACAGCCGTTACATTAGATTGAATATCGCCAATAACGGTAGATCCCGCGCCTATGACCGCATTATTTCCAATATTCAAGTTATTTATCAGATTTGAGCCTGCTCCTATAAACACTTCATCTGCAATATCGACATTACCTGCGATATTAACTCCGGGCATCAACGAAGAGAATGATCCGATCCGCACGTCATGCCCAATAGTACAATTGAGATTAATAAACGAGTGGGCACATAAATTAATATCAGTAGTTAAAATTGATCCGGCGGCAATAATAGTTCCAGGTTCGATTTCAACCTTACTTGTGTCTCCTATAATAACCGATGGGTGGATGAGAGTCGCATATTCAACCAAATGATTGTTTATGCGGTCTACTATATTCTTCCTGGTGTTCGGATGACCAACGGCCACTACCACCGCCATCGGTTCGCTGATGCGATTAACGTCATTTATAGTCCCTAGTATGTCATTAGAATTGGAATAGTCGTCGTAATATCCAACGAACTCAAAACTCTTAGATACTTCATTCAGAGCGTTTATAATACAGAGTACTTCCTTACCTAATCCCCCTGCTCCGCATATGGCGATCCTTTTCATCGGACTTCTCTTATTTTCACAGTACGAGCTGGGTTACCAACTACAACTGTATAATCCTCAACATTTTTAACAACAACTGCTCCGGCACCCACTATAGCCCATTTTCCTACTTTAATATTCGGAATCAAGACTGCACCAGCGCCTATAAATGTTCCTTCTCCCACGGAAACACCTCCACATAATGTGCTGTTTGGCGCTAAATGACAATAATCTTCAATAAAACAATCGTGATCAATAGATGCGGTAGTATTGACTATTGCATGGTTTCCTATGATGGTGTCAGGGTTAATAATTGCGCCAGCCATTACTACGGAGCCTTGACCTATTTTACAAGATGGTGATAAAACACTGCTAGGATGAATAGCCCTCCCATATTCGGTTAAACCCATTTTTTTAACCAGTTCATAGCGAACTTCATTGCTTCCAATCCCTACAATACACTTTCCTTTGGAAGGGTCAAAACTGTCAATTTTATCTATAACAGGTATACCGTTTAAATCCTTTTTAGAAAGATTATCATCGTATATACCGTTGACAATAGTTTTGTTGGCCATTAGTATATCTAAGATGACCTTGGCATGACCACCTGCTCCGAGTAAATACATCATGGGTTGCCTTTAAACTTATTCATAGTGACTACGCCTTGCCCGCTGATTCCTTCTGCCTTAAAAACTTTAACTATGGTCTTAAATATTATTTTTAAATCGAGCAAAAAAGATTGATTGTCTACGTACCAAACATCATATCTAAATTTAGAAGGCCAGTCAAGGGTATTGCGTCCGTTTACCTGAGCCCAACCGGATATTCCGGGTGTCACTTCATGCCTTCTATTCTGTTCTTTGCTGTAAAGTTCCAAATATTCAATAAGTAGGGGTCTCGGGCCAATAAAGGACATCTCACCTTTCAAAATGTTAATCATTTGAGGTAATTCGTCTAAAGAGGTTTTACGTACAAATTTACCCACTTTTGTTAATCTCACTTCATCTGATAACATGTTCCCATCAGCATCTCTACCGTCATTCATCGTTTTGAATTTTATCAGCCTAAAAACCTTTCCATTTTTGCCTGGCCTCTCTTGAATAAAAAAGATGTTGCCATGTTGAGCAATGGCCAACATAGCTACAACCACTAACAAAATTGGGCTTGTTACTATTAGCAAAACCAATGCGAGCAGTTTATCAAAAAACGGTTTAACTATATTCCGGTACATTTTTGGAAAGTGCACGTTTATATTCCATCAATAACATCTTCCAATATTTCTTTTGTTCGTATTTATCCACCACAGAAGACCGTGCATTCTCGCTCATAGTTTTAAATAACTTATCATTCGATAGAATCTCCATAAGCGCTTTTTGCAGTGATTCAGAGTCTTTCGGTTTAACAATTAAGCCGTTTATGCCATGGCTTATTACCTCGTTACATCCATTGATATCAGTAACAATGCAACAAAGGCCCATGGAAAGTGCTTGCAATACTACATTAGGAAAGCCTTCTCTATAGCTTGGAAAAACGAATATGTCTGCAAGTGCTAAATAAGGTCTAATATCTTTCTGGAAACCAACAGCTTTAATATTGGTCTTTTTTTCGATCAAGGCTTTGGTCTCTTCAGGAACCGGGTCTCTTTCATCTTCATATCCTCCAACCAGCACCAAGTGTAGCGATTGAGAATTAAGGAGATTGAAAGCTTTGATTAACTCCACAATACCCTTATCACGGACAAGCCTACCAACAAAAACCAACACCTTTTCTGATGAATCTATTCTCAATTCTTGCCTGATATCTAAGGCTTTTTGTTCTATAGACCTGTCAATTGAGTAATAGTTTGTATCAATTCCGTTTGAGGTACCATTGCCAATGACTGAGATCTTGGATTGACTAGGTCCAATGTTTCTGACAATCCATTCTTTCAATTGAAATGAGTTGGGATAGATCTTAGAGGCACACTTATAAGTAAGGCTCTCAGTAAAAGTCAATATTTTCCGGGTAAATCCTTGAGCTTCCATTACAGGAAGGCCTGCTACAGTATGCATACGCACAGGAACTCTGCTCAAATACGCGGCTATCATGCCCAATAAACCAGCCTTAGGCGTATGAGTATGTACAATATGTGGTTTCAGGCTAATCATCAACCTAATCAGCTTCGCAAGAGCCATTAGGTCTTTTATAGGGCTTATTGTCCGTGTAAAAGGTACTACAAAGTGTTTTACTCCTTCCCTCTCTTCAATTTCCTTTATCTCAGAGCCATGAGCACTAACTGCTATGACCTCAAAGCCCTTCTCATGCATGTACTTGAGTTGGCCTCTTAAGAGGATATTTAGAGAAATGGGGACTGTTGTGATTCTTAATATTCTTACTGCCGACAATTTTTCTGGGTTGATTGGCTAATTTATAACGGTTTAATAAATAGATAACTGCAAGGAATACCCAAAAAAGAGTGGATCTAAGTCCTTGATGCGTCACACTATATGCAGCGATAGGCACGAAATACAATAGTTCAAATAAAGAAGATCCTTTAAAAACCTTGGCCAGGAATCTAAAAAAGACTGTGAACCCCAAAACTCCATAACAAAAAATTATGGTACCAAAAGTTGAATGTATTTCTCCTGCTTTAAGTAAAGTATCAAATCTATAGTAGCCACCTTCTCCTGCTCCTAAAAAAATGTATTCTGGCTCATTAAAGATACGATCATAACCACGCCCTTCAATGGAGTCATCACCCGATTCGCCTATGGTACTAAATCTTTCCGTAGAATAGGTAAACAACTCTGTTACAGCACCTCCTTCAGTAATAAGGTAGTAGCCAATTCCAACTGCCAATGTCAATGCTATAAATTGCCTCCAATTGAGCAAGCCTTGGCCCAGAACAGCAAGTGTCACTAGAATTACTGAACCCGCTAGAGCAGCTTTAGAGGCAGAAAGTAATGTTAAATATAAAAATGAAAGATATGCAACGACCTGAAAAATTGTATTGATTTTGATCACTCTGACCGCATAAATCAATAAAGACCCTGCCAAAAGCGCATAATAGCCAAGCTGATTAGGGTTATTAAAGAAAAGCGCATCTCGCGATGTACCCAGTCCTGTAAGTATTGAAATACCGCTTTGGAGGATCAAGGAAGTGCCAACAGCATAAGCAGTGTAAACAAGCGCTTTACGCCCATATTTTTGGGTCAGAATGATTGAGGCACCAAATACTAAATAGTTATAAACATAAAACAGAGAGTGAAAATATGAAGGAATGCGTTTCTCCTGAGATTGATCTATAAAAGGGCTCCACAACGTGTTGATTATCACCACAATTGCGACAAAGTAAAATAAAGCCTTGACCACTGTACTGTTAGATAGGCCCAAAACCTTCCAGTTATTCAAGTAAAAGTAAGCAAAAAGAATAGCCATGATCCAGTCGGCAGGCTGAGGGAGTCCACTTCCAAAAACATAGAAAGGGAACATAACGAAGAACAAAAACCACAGTCTTAGGGGCCAGATACTGGTTTTCGCTACTTTCCTGTTTACCCTATTAATACCTTGACCAATACTAGTTACCATATACTTCTTTGAGCCGCGAGGATATTAGTTCAGTGCTTTTACCCAGATTAGCAACGTGTGAATTTACATATTCTTTGTGCTTTTTAAGGTGGAAGTCTTTAATCCAGGTAATTATCTTACGGTATAGATCATCATCTTGAGGGTTTAATCCTATGGCAACTTCCTGATCTACATAATCAAAAACAAAATTGTATCTCGGTATTTTTAGTACGCCTATTGGTACATCGTTCATTAACGATTCAAGTCCAACTGTGGAAGCCAGTACTATCACGAAATCCATTGACCTGACTACCGGAAAGAGCGGTGGAGTTTGAAGAGGCTTAACCCATTCTTGAGCTTCTGATTCCCTAATAACATCATTAAAATCATTGGAATCTTCGCGTGGGTGTAATCTGTACCACAATTTGAGATTGGCTTCTTTTCTAAATGGTTTGAGCGACTCAATAGTCTGCCTAAATAGGTTAAGCTTTTCTGAAAGAGAGCAAAAACCTTGATCGTCCACTGGGTTGCTTGCATATAGAATGTTTAAGTCACCAAGATCATTCTCTCTCTTAATGTCGACAAGATGCTCATGGTAATCTTTGCTTATCATCTTATCAAATCGTGGATTACCCAATACTTCCACTTTTGTATTCTTCTGAATATGTTGTCTGAAGTATGTTGCTGACTTTTCACCCCATGAAAACAAATGATCAACACCACTATTGCCGTAGTTTATTTGCCCTTCTTCGTTCGGAAGCGGAAACCTAATCCCCTCTTGAAAGAGGACCAATTTCTTCCCTCTTCTTTTCAAATACTTAACCACTAAACTAAGAGGGTAAGCGACATCGTTTGGAATAACGGCGAGGTTGTAATCAGATCTGGTTTTCTTTCTCAAATCAGGTCTTAACCGAACCATCCAAATTAACCATCTTAGAACATTTCTGACAAAACTTTGATTGCCGCCAACATAACGCTTACCGGTACTAGTTGATGCACCTTTAAACTTCAGTCCTGCCAAGATAGTATATGGTATGCCTAAGGAGTTAAGTTCTGATTTAGGGGTTTCCATCCGTCTAAATTCGCATAAGCTTATGAGCCTAATATCAAATCCATCAGATTTTAAGCTAATCATTATAGGTCGAAATATCTCCCAATGATGATTAGGGTTAGTGATATAAAAGTGGATAGTTTTCTTCAATGCTCGATGGCGTTTAGGTAGGTCTTAACAGAAGGCCCCATTTCAAATCTTGAAACAGAACTCTTGATATCGGACAGTTCTATTGACAATATATCATCAATGGCTTTTGACATTTTCTGTACATCGCCTACCGGTACAAGCATCCCATTGTTAAGTTCTTCCTTAATTATTTCATTCGGCCCTGTTCTACAATCCGTTGATACACATTTAGCTCCACAAGCCATAGCTTGAATCAACACGCCTGGCATTCCTTCATGTTTGGAGCTTAATACAAACGCATCGCACTTAGCCATATATTTAAAAGGGTTTTTATCGAACCCTCCGAAATACACCTGATCTTCCAGCCCTAAGTTTTGAATTAACGATTCCACTTGCTTTCTAAGTGGCCCTTCACCTAATAAAACCAACCGAGCCTTACGTTTTTTAGTCAATTCATGAAACGAGTGAATGAGCGTCTCATGATCTTTCTGGTAGACAAACCTGCCTACATGAAGAATGACCGGAACCTCACGAGTGTCTTTAAACCATGAGTGCTCTACCCTTTCTTCAGCTTTTACTGCCAAATCAGGGGTGATGACCGGATTATCAACCACTAAAATATCCTTTTCAGGCAATTTAAAGCGGTCTATCATTTCTTCTTTAACTCCTTGTGATACAGCTGTATGTACATCAGCGAAGGAATAAAAGAATCTTTTGACTAAAAGCATTATCGTCCTCTTGATTCTGCTCTTACCCGGAGGAAAAAGAATGTTGCGTTCTGATAGAATCAATTTGTATTTCCGCTTTCTAGTGAGAAACGCCAAAAGCGAAAGCGGCATATTGGCACCGCCACAAGTAGAAAACACAATATCAGGTCTGTGTTTCTTAAAATAGCGATATAGCGGAAAAATATAGAACCAGAGGTTTTTGGTATGTGTGTCAATAACCTGCACATGATCAGGAATTTCGTCAATATATGCTCCTTCGGCCCGCATTAAAACCAATTCAACCTCAAATGACTCAGGGTTGAGATACCTTAAAAGATTGAGCGTAACCCTATCGGCTCCTCCATGCCCCATAGTGGGTCTAACGATCAACAGTTTCTTCTTCATCATTTACTTGAGATAGAAAGGACGGTGTACTTCTATATCCTATTCCGATTATATATCGGTCAAAATTACTGGATTATTGGCTTTTGACATGACGATCTGGATGGGTAAAAAAGGTTCAGTACGATTCTTTATCCTTTCTAAAGTCTCTTTTTTGTTCTGTCCTGGGATCAGTAAGATCTGGTGATGCGCCTTAATTAACACATTAAAGTTTAAAGATATTCTTGTCTGAAGGTTATGAGGGTTTCTGGTTACCACCACCCAACGACTATCGTCAAGTAGCTCAATATGCTCCTCAAATAGCGATGCTGTGTGCCCATCAGTACCTGCTCCAAGTAATATCAAATCTAACGCTGGCGGAGTATCACCTTCAAAATATTGTTTTAAAAGGCCTATATAATTATCACCGGTCTCTTGAGCGTTAGAAAAACTGGTATCCATTGGGAAAAGCTTGGCTCCCAATGACCCCAAGCCTGCCTTGTTCGCTTGGGCATAGTTGTTTTCATCATGGTCAACCGGAACCCACCTCTCATCAACCCACCAGATCATCACTTTTTCCCAGTGCAATTCATTTTGGTAGCCGTTAGCTAGAAGCTGAAATAACCCATTGGGCGTGCTACCACCTGACACGGCCAAATGAGCAATGCCCTTATCGTTAATAGCCCTTCCTAGTATATCGACAATCAGATCTGCAGCAACTGAATCAAGCTCATCACGGCTCTTAATTTCTCGAACATTCATTGTCAAACTATTTACCGTTCAAGACACTGAATTTTTCAAAAACCTCAATCATATCATCCACTTTCCACACATTCTTGTTCTTCCAAAAGTCATTCATGTCGGGGGTTAAACGAGCAATGAAATTTAAGTCAGTTTCGACAGATGCTAAATAATCAGTATTGGCATCTCCAACAAACCAGCAATTGTGTTTATCTAGCTTATGTTTCGCTAGTTTTTCATTGACAATTTGCGTTTTGGTAGCTGGCGAGCCTTTTACATCATCAAAATAATGTGTTAGGTTTCTTTTTTCAACGATTTCACGTAGTTCCTTTTCCGGTGTACCAGAAGCCACAAAGCTCAAAGTATTGTGCTTAGCCCATTCTAAAAGTTGTTCCGCCCCTGAAACAGCAGGGCATGCTAGCACCTTCTTGAATACAATATCTGAGAAGTGATCACCAAGAGATTTAAGCTCTGCTTCAGTAATATCCCGATCTAAAAGATTCTTATAAATCCACTCAAATTTCTTAAACCTGGAAACGCCCATATTATCCATATGGTGTTGCTTTATTGTCTTTTTTGTTTCTGTATCCAGATGATCGAACAGCTCGACAAATGCATCAGTTTTAATATCACCTGATTCTAGAATTACTCCATCAAAATCAAAGAAAATAGCCTGGGGTAAGGAAGTTGGATAGATTGTTTTCACCTTAGTTTTCTCGGTTTTCGTTTAGTTGGTTATGGATCATTTCAACCACCTGGATAATTCCCTGGCCCATATCAACATATTCATTGAGTACAACCTTTCTACCGAGCTTAGGAATGAATGTATAGGGTGTTACAGCGTAATGTCCGCTTTTACCTGGTAGACCTTTATCATATAAGACGTGGACGTCTTTATTCAGAATCTCGCCAAACATTTTAAATAACTCACTTATGGTAAGCTTATCGTTTCCAGTTAGTGTTAAATGTTTGTTCGAGTAATCATCTTCTAAAGCTTTCACACTTAGTTCTGCAGCGTCTTCTACATGAATATATTCCCTCTTATCATCTTCACTACCCTGATAGCTGACCTGACTTTCCTCCATAAACTGTTTCAGCAGCCTGTAAACCCCGTTCCTATTATCAGTTCTTGTTCCGTATAGACTACCATATCTTAGAATCGTGTATTCAAGCCCATACTTATTATAATACTCTTCTATATAGTTTTCACAGGCCTGTTTACTACAGCGATAGAACCCTCCATGACGGCTGTAAACATACACAGTAGATCCAAACATTACTCTTTTAACACCTGCAAGCCTAGCTGCCTCCAACAGTTTTACGGTGCCTAGTATATTAATCTGCACAGTTTCCAGAGGCTTGGTCTTGGCCTCATTCAAATCAGCCAAAGCCGCTAAATGGTATATCACATCTTTGCCTTCTACGGCCTTGGTCAGCAGTTCCTGATCGAGTATGTCGCCTACAACCGTTTCTTGATCATCACTTTTCCATTTTGATTCATACATATCAAATAAGGTCACTTGATGTCCCGTACGTGTCAACGCGTCGGCAATGTGGCTTCCCAAAAAACCCGATCCCCCGGTTACTAAAATTTTAGACATTTTTAAAGAAGTTTAGCACCTTCTCTACAGCCATTTTTTCCATCTCAATTCGGGTTTCCTTGGCTGTCGTACCGATATGTGGAGTTAATAAAATATTGTCGAGTTCCACTAGTTTACCCTGATAAGGTTCAACAGAATAAGTATCAAGGTAGGCTCCTGCCGCTGGCCGATCTTTAAGGAAGGTATATAGCGCATCTTCATCGATCAACCCACCCCTGGAAGAGTTAATGATTTGTACATCATCCTTCACTAAGGATAATAAATCTTGATTGATTAAGTGATGGTTAGATTGGTTGTAAGGTATGTGAAGAGATATAATATCTGAATGTTTACATAATTCTTCCAACGAAAGTAGGTTAACCCCATCACCAGTAATATCATCCGCATTCAGGTAAGGATCAGAAACTAAGAGATTTACACCAAACGGCTTAAGCAGATTAGCAAGATATTTACTCACCTTACCATAGCCTATTAGGCCTACAGTTTTTCCAAATAGCTGAGATCCCATTTTCTTTTTCCAAACGCCATTTTTAACGTTCAAGTGTGAAGTATGAATGTGACGCAATAGGGCAAGCATACCCCCTAAGGCAAGTTCGGCCACACTTTTTATATGAGTATCGGGTGTATTATCAACCTCAATGCCCATTTCTTTAGTAGCATCCATGTCGACATTGTCCATTCCTACACCCAATCTACATAAGTACTTGAGTCTTGTTGCACTAGACAGTACTTCTCGGTTCAATGTCTCTGTGCCTGCAATTATCGCATCAACCCCCTTCATTAATTCGATAGACTCTTCCTGCTTAAGCTTTCTCCCGTATGGATTCAGGGTTACTTCAAAACCTTGAGTTCGCAATTGATTGGTAACCTCAGAATCAATTTTTCCAAAAGATGAGGTAGAAATTAAAATTCTCATGATTAAAAACTGTTATTTCATAATCACTCCCATACCAAATTCTATTTTAGTAGGGATATCGTTCTTTTCACAAAACTCGGTATAGGCCATTCCTGCCTTCCAGGAATTTTCCTGATCGGATCTCCCGCAATCATCAACGAGTATTATACCTCCCTTTTCTAACCTAGGATAAATTTTATCTAGTGCACTTAAAATTGGCTGATATAAATCAACATCAAGCAGAGCCATTGAGATTTTCTCTGGGAGCTTTTCCTTATCAAGCTGGACAATATCGGCTTGAATTAGTTTGGTGTCTGCTGCTTTATGCAGGCGGAGTACTTTTCTAGCTAAATTGACACTGTTGGCCGAAAAAGCTTTTTCCTTGCCTACCCTAGTATTAAACTGTCTGTCAAAGTCGAATTGTTCTTGAACAAAGCCTGAAAAGGTGTCTACCGCATAATATTCTCGTTGAGATTTTAATTTTCTTAGCATCTCCTTACCCAAAGCTGTGGTGCCGCAAACATTACAGCCTATTTCAATTACTGCAGCTGTCAATTTATTAGTTTTTTTTAGTGCATCAAGGTATAAGTAGAGTTTTCCTGCAGATAGTCCTATGGGTTTGTGCTTATAAATTAACGATGCGAAGGCATTCTTGAAAAACAGTTTGATTTGATCTTTCATGGTGTTTACAGGTTATTCTAGGTTTAATTAGTTCTTTCAGAAATCCCATGGTGACTGTTCAATTCTTCTGTTAACCTCAACAATGTTATTAAGCCACCATTCTGTTATACCCAGATCAAAAGGTGTATGAATATCACGCCCCGTCACCCAAGTTCTTATAATGGGTTGCGACCGTTTACCCATCCACCACCAAGGGCTTACACCATCCTTACTCTGTACCGTATATTTTCTGAAAGCCCATACACCCTGATCATAATAATAGGCCTTAGGGTAAGATTGTCTCTCGGTTGATACATTCCTACTCTTATCACCATATGGTTCTAAAATGCCTTCATCATTAATTGACATGGCTCTTAAAGGATGATCATCTTGTGCCTCCCAAACAGTCATACAAGAATCCAGGCTTTCATCTTTGTCCAGAATCTCTAGGCAATGATCTATAATGCCACCATCTATCATTACTGTATTGCCCAGCAACAAAACGATATTTTCTACATCATTTTCAAGTTCATCAACATACCCTACTGCATGTTTGATAACATCGCCATGATTAACACTATCCCCGCCTAAATAGTCAGGTCTTTCTATAATTCCGCACCCATATTCTCGGCCAACGGATGCTATCGCTTCACCGTCAGTGGAAATGTATATCTTTTCTATTTTCTTGGAGTCTAAACAGGCTTGTATAGGGTATGCCACTAGAGGTTTACCATTTACTTCGTATACATTCTTATTGATAATTGACTTGCTACCTGCCCTAGCAGTAATGATGGCAACGTTCATATATGAGTTTTAAATCATCTAAACATGTAAGGTGAGGCCCAAAACTTTTTCGGCTCGCCTTTCCCATGTATAATTAGCTAAAAAATCTTTATAAGCCTTATCCCCTAACTCTTTTCTTCGCTTTTCATCTCTTAGGGAATTGATCGCTAACACCCACTGGGATAAGTCGCCAGCTTCGACCAAAATGGAGTTCTCGTCATTTAAAATGTTATGTAAAACAGGAAAATCAGAGCAGATTATCGCCTTACCGCTGGACATATATTCAAAGATCTTAATCGGAGACATGTATTGAACGGTATTTTCTCCACTGGGCACACTCACATTTTGCTGATATGGAGCCACCAAAATGTCACAACCTTTTCTAAATGTTGAGGTGAATTTATACGGGATATGACTGTAAAGATATACGTTGCCGGGAAGCGATGAATCGTTCAGTTTTTTTAACTCTTTATCAGGGCCGCCTACTAGGTGAAACTCTGCATCTGGAACTTCGTTGGACATTCTGATAATAAGGTCTATACCGCGGCCTGATAAGAAAGAACCCAAATAACCTATTCTCAGACCACCTTCACCTTGAAATTCGAAGTGTGCGTTATTTCCTCCTTCCGTCGAACCGTTCGGTAAAGCGATGAGCTTTAACGTTTTATTTATAAACTTTTTATAATCATTAGAAAAAACTGATTTCAGTTGTTCGCTATTGAAACTAATTAGTTTTGTGTTTTTTGATTTCACAATTTGCTTGAAGGTGCTATAACGCAATCTGTCAGTTTTCCAGGTCTTGCCATGTAAATCTATACCAACCTTAAAGCCAAGCATCGCCAATAGGCCTATGGCCAACGGAGATCGACCATAAATTAGATATTCCATTCCTAACTTTTTTCGATTTGACAAAAACCAAATGGCTACTCGGAAAGCGAACAAAAAGAGTGTCCCGGGGATTTTTGGAATCTTTATCACATTAAGCCCGAATGATCTTTGAATATCATAGTATTCGAATAATTCTAGGTCAGTCACTTTGTCTGACTGAAAAGACGGTATCACTAGTTCTACTTTAGCACCGTTTTGAGCAAATGCCTCGCACATCTTAGCGATGTTTACAGAATTAGCTCTTTCCGATGGTAACTGACTATCAGCTATATAGAAAATCTTCGCCTTCATAAATATCAATCAAAAAGCCACTTGGAAGTATCTAGTTGGTTTTGGAAAAGTGGGATTGTTTTTGATATCTCTGTATTAAATGCCTTTCTAGAATTTTCGTCCCAGGGTATAGCAGAGTAACTTGACTTGCCTGGTCTTTTTTCCAGCAGATCATCGAATTGATCTTCGGAAAGCATAGTTCCAATCTCTAAGTAAGAGAACAATTCAACATGTGCTGAATAATCGAAGGAATCTAAATAAACTACCTTGTATTCCTCTTTCGGAAACTTCGCAAGTTGGTCAAAGATTCGTTGGTATGTGATTCTCCACATCCAGGCGATTTTACCTAATCTAGACATTGTTAACCAATCTTCTCTATCGGGTGAGACTTTAGGAAGTAGTCTTGAAAAGTAGTGATTGGGACGATCATGGAAATATTGGTAGCCAAAGTCAAGTTCATTGGAAGATGGGATTTTCTTGTACCACCCTTTATTGAAGTGGGATTCTACAACATTTCGCGGGTTTCTAACCGTTACAATGAACTTACCGCCAAACCGATTTCGAAGATCTAACATTGACAAGGCGATCAATGGGTTAGACTCAACAAACCTCCTTTTGTCAATCTGGGATTCCTGAATCAGATAGCCTCTAGAATTAAGGAAACCATCATTCGAAATCGGTAACCGATGCCATTGACGAAATATCTCGAATGAATCGCCAATAGAATCTCCAACATCATCCAAATGATATGAAGAAACTTCTGGGCATGGCTCAAATAATTTAGCAAAGAAATGCGTGCCACTTCGGCCCGTACCTGATACGAAAATAGGATTAGTGCCTTCAGGTAGATATACCCTACCAGATTCCATATCTGCGAACAGGTTGGGCTTAGTATTATATCCTAAAAAGCTTTTTATCCTTTCCTTAAACACTCTATTACTATTAATAAAATCTAGTATCCTGTCTAGGCATGAATCTGTTATAGAAAAACAGGCCTTGCCTTTCACTATTTGGAATCTTACCCCTTAAATAATCTGCGCTCTGCGACGGCAATATTCTATTGTACCCACATTTCTTCAAAGCCCGAATAGTATCATCATTGTAACTACCATCATCTCCGAACGGAATAGCGAAAGTATTAGAGATATTTTCCCTAGCAAAGTTGTTTTTCAGGAATTCTGCCACCTCCAGAATTTCCTTAAGTTGATCATTAAAGGACAAACCGGCCATAATGAAATGATTCGCCGTGTGATTACCATATTGAACTAATGGTGTCGCCCATCTGCGTAGAACATTTAAACTAGCTGCACCTTTATCTACGATATCATTACCTCTGATTTTATTGAGGAATTCTTTCATGGCCTCCAACAAGTCTATTTGATTGACTTTTTCAGTGTTTTTAGAGTCTTTATAAAAATTGTTTGGCGAAATATTCCGGCAAACAACACCAGCAAATGATACAAAGTCTTCTTCAAGATTTTCTTTAATGATCATCGCCACCAAGTTCCTCCAAAATATGCCACCGTTCACATAATTCGAATTTAAAAACACAGTCGTTGGAATATTTCTTTCTTCTAGAAAAGGTAGAGCATAATCAAATACCGATGTCATCCCGTCATCGAAGGTAATGGACGCCAGCCCCTTCATAGGCTCACCTTTTTCCAACCGTTCAAAAAGCTCATCTACAAAAAGTATTTTATGCCTTTTGGTTATTTGGTCAATTTGTTGTTCAAATTTATCTAGTTCAACTACATGCCCGATACTTCCTGAAGAAACTGGTTTTGGATAGATCTGGTGATAGAGAATTATCGGCGAATTGTGCCTTAGATATTGTTTAATCTTGAAGTTCCTATAAACACTCTTTAACATTTATTGGAATTTAGGGCTGAACATTCAGTTCAAGCATAAAGCCTAATCTTTCGTTGCGAAAACCATTACATTACCCTCTAATGTAGAGTCCAATGTTAGAGATCTCAAGCTTAGCTGCGTACTGCGATGTTCAATTATTTCTCTCATTTCGAAGCCATTATCATGCAGAATAGTGAGTACATCTTTAAAGTTGGCATCAAAATTCGGCAGTTTCTGACAATGAATTTCTACCAGTATTTTTACATCGTTTCGCTTTAAAGTATCAGGCATTCCTTTCAACACCTTTAACTCAGCACCTTCTGCATCTACCTTGACAAAATCGGGTTTGATTTCATTTTTTTTGAAATAGTCGTCCAAACTTATCCCTTGAACTTCAATTCCCTCTGCATCATCGGATGGTTTGAGGATCATAAGCCGTGGATCTGGAGTTGAAAGGTCTGGTATTTTTTCTACTCCTTCACGGTCAGATACTGCATTATTATTAACCGTCACATTATCCAATTTATTCAAGCCTACATTTTCTTCGATAAGCGGAATACATTTTGGATCCATTTCAAATGCATGCACGCTGCCATTGCTGCATAGCACGCCTCCCAGGCATGTGAAAAAACCTAGATTAGCTCCTACATCTATAAAACAAGTATCTTGCTTGAGGTTATTTTTGAGCAATTCAATTATAGTCGGCTCATGAGTTCTGCCGTTGTCATATCTAGGAAAAAACCATTTCTTAGAATACTTGTCGATTGTAGAATAATTTACTCTCAAATCTCCCTGATCCAAAGTGTAGGTCTCACGCTGACCGTACTTTGAATTAAACCGAACCTTATACAGTGATTTGTATAAGCCAATGGCCTTTAAAAACTGCTTAACAGTGTTCTTCATATATCAACAATTAGTTCTTTCTCTCGTACCAAATCGACAAATCTTCACCGAGCATTTGAGCGACTTTCTCAATATCCTCCGTAAAAATATCTCTTAGCATGGTAAATTCATCCTGGCTGAGAGAGGTATTTGAATCCTTTTGATTAATTCTATATATCAACTTACCCAATAAAGATTTACCAAAATATTTTGTCTGTAGCCGATGTAGCCACAATAATTTCGGTTCCCTGTTCTTATTCTTCACAACATCAAGTTCAGGAGCCGAAAACCGTGTTTTATCAACCTCTAAAAAATCACTAATTTTTTGTAAGGCGGTCTCCGGATTCTTTTTCCAATTCTCAAATATCAGAACAAGTATGTTTTCTTTCGGAAATAGGTCAAACCACCTCTTTAGGTGGATGCTGTAGGTGTTTTTATAAATCCAGCTTGTGTGGTCATTAAGGTATGAGCGTTCACCATTCAACTCCGCCTTAATGGCTTTTTTCAAACTGTAGTATTTTTCTTTGCCTTGTCTTAGGTTTTTGACGAATTGAGAAAAGGTTCTCGTAATCGGACTTCTAAGTGTAATTATTATTTTAACATCGGGAAGCATTTTCTGAATTCGGAAAGGGACATCGTTGGAGGAATCAAATCTGTAAACATTATTCTTCCTCTTGGTGATTCCTGCTTCGAAATATGGAGGAGATGCCTCACCGCGTACTTTGTGCATCTCAGAATTTTTAAAATAGGACTCATAAAAGGTCTGGCCTTGTAAAAAGTAATCATCCTGTTCAAAGAACCTAAGTTCTTTCTTTTCTGGCATGAACACTTGGGGGTGGTTCTTAAGGTAATGCCAAAGCGTGGTAGTTCCAGAACGCGAAGCTCCAACAATAATAAAATCAGGTAGCATGTTTTTTCGTGGTACTATTTGGAGATAAAATCTGGCGTTGTGCCCTTCTTGAATTGGCTTAGCTTCTCTACAGAAAGAATCTTCCCATCTCTATTGGCAATCTTATTATTTTCTTTCAAGCTTTGGTAGTGCTCCTGATCTCTATATTTTATTATCTGACAAGGATTCCCACCACCGATAGCCAGTTCAGGAATGTCCTTAGTGACAACCGCTCCAATACCAATTACAGCACCTTCTCCTATTGTCACGCCTGGAGCTATGGTGACATTCATACCTATCCAAACATTATCATGAATTACAACAGGTTTGAATACTTTAGAACTGTCATATGGCAGAGCCTCTCCCTGATAATTGTGATTCACTGTGTAGATAGTTACGTTTCTGCTAAGAACTACATTATCTCCTATCATTAGCCCTCCATCCGTCTTAAGATATGCGTTGTCTCCAATGTGAACATTGTTTCCGATATATGTTTTTTGAGGCTTGGATATTAGAACCTTCCCTCTAAAACGGACGTCAATACCACAAAAAAACAGCTTCTTCCTTAGAGCGTTAGACCTTAGTCTTATTCTTACTGGTCTGATATACTTTTTGTAGAAAATGTTAATGTATCCAAACATTAATCTTGAATATTAATAGCCATAAAGTTACCGGAGTTTGACCATAATTTTAGATAAACCTTCGATTAGCTTAGACCTAAGCCAGAGACCATTATCTCCTAACACTATTCGAGAACCTGAAATAATAATTGCAGCTCCAATTAACATGGTCAATATTATTGATACCGAAAGAGTAATGATCGTGCTTATCAACATGCTTCTTAAGTACTCGCTCAAAAAGTGGGTACTAATTATAATAACCGAGGTGATTACGAACGATCTCAACAAGCCAGTAAGAAAGCTAATTAAGCTGAACTTAGTGAGGTATACAGTGTAAAATGCCAACATCATAAAATTGGCCAAAATGGCTATCGAAACTCCCACTGCCACACCTTCAATACCGTACTGGGCTCCGAGATAACTCCCAACCAAAACTATTATGAAATAAATGAATTGCGTGATCGACAGTAAGTAGACTTTGCCCAAACTCTTGAGTAAAGTACCTCCAATCTTATAACCAACTCTACAAAACATAAACGCCACCAATATTTGAAAAGGTATCACTGCTTCAGTCCACTTAGGGCCAAGAAGTATGTTAATGATTTCTGGAGCCATAACGATGCTAATACCACTTAGCGGCAATGAAACCAGAAATAACAAAGAATAGCTTTTATCTAATGCCCTTGCAATACGTTCTTCAGAATCTTGTATTTTAGCATAGCTTACAAACATCACTTTACTCATAACCTTACCAGCTACTACGTTAGGAGCGTTCATAAGCGCAAAAGCCTTACTATATATTCCCAGGCTATAAGAATCGATGACCTTACCAATCACAATATAATCGACTTTGCGCGCCAAAAAATTGAACAGTTGAGATATGGTCACTCCTAACCCATACCTCAATAGCTTTTTGAGCACATTTAGTTTTAATTGAAGTCTGATTTTTCTAGGGTTTACTATTAAAAGTAGAATGCTATATAAGAAAGCCTGAACAAAATTGGCCCATATCAATGACCACAAACCATATCCAAAATACGCTAGTGATATTCCCACACCTCCGTAGCCTACCGCATATGACAAAAGGTCAAGGCCAGCCATTTTTTTAAATAACATATCTCTTTGGAGCAAACTATAAGAGATTTGAGAAATTGTCCTTAATGGGAAAATCCAAACCAACACATTCAACGCTGCCGTAAGTGCTGGCATATCAAAGAAGATCGCTATAAAAGGGTTAATAAGGTAGAATATTACTGCTAATAGTATTCCCAACATAACCGAAAAGGTGAAAGATGTATTTATATCACTGTCACTTATTTCTTTCATTTGAACAAGTGCTGGTCCAATACCCATCTCATAGAGCATTTCTGTAAATAGTATTACGACCATTGCCGCAGCCACAACTCCAAAATCTTCTGGCACAAGTATTCTTGCCAAAATAGCGGTCACAATTAATTGTAATATTGATTGAGCGCCTGAACTAGATAAGAGCCAAAGAAAGCCGCTAATTGTTCTGCTAGTAAGAGATTTTTTATTAGTGCTCAAAAAGAAAAACGTTCAAATGAACCCAGATTAAAACTATCAGGAATTTCTACGTAGCCGGCTCAAAAAAGAGCCTTTTGATTTTCTGTCGTCGCTATAGTAACCAGAGTTTCTGTAGGTATAGCCGTATCCGTAGCCGTAACCATATCCATAGCCATATCCATAACCGTAACCATATCCAGGTCCAACCTTCTTAATGTCATTGAACAGAATGCTAATGTTTGCTATTTTACCAGTCACATAAAACTCTTGTATATTCCTAATTACTGGTTCTGGCGTGTGATTCTGACGCACAAGGAATAAGGTATGGTCAGCAATATTTGATAGAATGAATGCATCGGTAACCAAACCAATTGGAGGTGTATCCAAAATAACAAAGTCAAACTCAGTCTTTGCTTTTTTCAAAAATTCATCCATTTCGGTTGACATCAGCAATTCACTAGGATTTGAGGATATTCTACAAGATACAGGTATCAATAATTTGTACTTAATAAGTGCCGGACCTGTTCCTCCAAATCCTAGTGAATTGCTGATGTCAACCGAAAT
>JBCBSS010000081.1:24687-34516 GCA_039819065.1 Bacteroidota bacterium | reverse complement strand
GCATTTAGTCGACTAAAGCAATAATTCTATGAAACGAGCGACTCCGTGATATTCACTGCTTAGTCGAATTTAAATGCATCCAAAACGATCAAAGATTGGGAATCTTGTAAATTTTAGGGTCAATTAATTATAAATTCTGAGAGACCATTATATTTACACTCCTACGTTTCAGTTGTCATTCTGTTAAATAATTGCATGAGGAAAATCAAAAAAATTCTGGTAGCCAATAGAGGGGAAATTGCCCTACGAGTGATGCGTTCAGCACGAGAGGCCGGTATTAAAACAGTAGCGGTATTTAGTGAAGCCGATAGAGCCGCACTTCATGTGAGGTATGCTGACGAAGCCATTTGCCTCGGACCTCCCCCATCAACAGAGTCTTATTTAAGAGGTGATAAAATTATTGAAGCGTGTAAAAAACTTGACGTGGATGCCATTCATCCTGGTTACGGTTTCCTTTCAGAAAATGCTGAATTTGCCAGACAAGTGGAAGCTGCCGGCCTTATTTTCATAGGCCCTTCGGCAGAAGCTATAGAAGTAATGGGTAGCAAGCTTGCCGCCAAGGCAGCAGTGTCCTCCTATGATATCCCCATGGTGCCTGGAACGGCGGAAGCCATTACAGATATTCCAGAAGCCAAGAAAATAGCGGCTGAAATCGGTTATCCCATCCTGATCAAAGCCAGTGCCGGTGGTGGTGGTAAGGGTATGAGAATCGTAGAAGGTGAAGCAGAGTTTGAAGAGCAAATGGATCGTGCTATAAGCGAAGCAGAATCGGCTTTCGCAGACGGATCTGTATTTATAGAAAAGTTTATCACTACTCCAAGGCACATAGAATTCCAAATCCTAGGGGATCAGCATGGCAACGTAGTGCACCTGTTTGATCGCGAGTGTTCTATACAAAGAAGGCACCAAAAAGTAATAGAAGAAGCTCCCTCCGCCATTTTGGATGACCAAACCAGGAAAGCGATGGGAGAAGCGGCTGTGGGCGTAGCCAAAGCGTGTAACTATCATGGTGCTGGAACGGTGGAGTTTATTGTGGATGAGAATCTCGACTTCTACTTCCTTGAAATGAATACACGCCTTCAGGTAGAGCATCCTGTGACCGAAGAAATAACCGGTGTGGATTTGGTAAAGGAGATGATCAAAATAGCGGAAGGTCAAGAATTATCGTTCAAGCAAGATGATCTTTCCTTTAGAGGGCACGCTGTAGAAGTGAGGGTATATGCAGAAGATCCAACCAACAATTTCCTCCCCGACATTGGTACATTAGAAACCTACGAAAGACCTCAAGGGCCTGGTATTAGGGTGGATGATGGCTTTGAGGAAGGTATGGAAATACCTATATACTATGATCCTATGATCGCTAAGCTAACCGTTTATGCAGCTGATAGGGATTTGGCCATAGATAGAATGATCCAGGCCATAGACAACTATCACATTACTGGTGTTCAGACCACTTTAGAATTCTGCAAGTTTGTGCTAGGACATGAAGCATTTACGAGTGGCAACTTCAATACGAAATTTGTACAAGAGCATTTCAAACCAGAATACCTGGAAAGTCAAATCAGCCCTGAAGAGGAAGAAGTGGCTGCAATCATGGCTGCTTACATTATATCCAATCATCAAGCTAAAAATGAGGTTAAGTCTGCTACTGGCAAGCAAAAAGTCAGTAAGTGGAAAAGTCGCCTTAAATAATTCTATACTTCTTACTGAATGGCAGAAATCAGACCGTTAAGAGCCTGGCGTTACAATCGTGAGCTTTCCAAAGATATCGAGAACCTTACCTCCCCTCTTTTCGATGTAGTTTCGGAAAATCAGAGAAAGGCTCTATATAAGAATCCATACTGCAGCATCCATTTGTCGGTACCACAAGGTGAACAACCTGCACAAAACGCAGCAGTGATATTAGACAAATGGAAGGAAGAAGGTATTGTCAAACAGGATGAATTGCCTTCTATATATGTATACTACCAATATTTTACCCTGCCTGGTAGTACCAGGGAATATTGCCGTAAAGGTTTTATTGCCTTCATAAAGGCCTATGACTGGGACGAAGATGTACTCTTGAGACATGAGAATACGATGCCCAAAGCCGTGAATGATAGAATTGAGCTATTAGAGCAAACTGAGCTCAATGTAAGTCCCACGCACGGTTTATATACTGACCCCGAGTTTGAGTTAGAACAGTACATGGACGAAAGTATGAGCAACCCTATCTACGAAACGGAAGATTACCAGGGTGTGCGGGACGTACTTAGTGTGATTCAAGATGCGGATGTAATCAAAAAGTTCATCACACTATTAAAGGACAAGAAAGTTATATTGGCTGATGGTCACCATCGCTATCAAGGGTCTTTGGCCTATAGAAAAAAGATGACGGAGTCCAATCCTAACCATACGGGAGAGGAAGGTTACAATTACCACTTGATGTTCCTAACTAATTCAGAGTCTGATGATCTCCGTATTCTACCTACCCATAGGTTGATTCAAAACCTTCCTGGGTTTGACGAGGAAGAAATAATGAAGCGGTTTGAAGAAGACTTTATTATTAAGCCTATTGAAGATGCCTACTTTATCAATGAGGTAATCCTGGGTAAACAGTGGGCTTTTGGTATTTTGTTCAAAGATAAGACTTTCAAAGTTCGGCTGAAGCCTGAAGCCATAGAGAAACTCAAGTGGAATTTCCCGGATGAAATCAAAGCGCTGGATTTGACGGTGATGCATTATTTCATCATTGAGAAAGTGCTGGGCATACCTGGTAAAGAACATACAACTTCAGAAAACATTATATTCGACAGAAGCTTCACTGACTGCCTGGCAAAAGTGATTAAGGAAGAAGCCCAAATGGCTATCATCACCAAAGACATTTCTATGGATCAGGTGAAGCAAGTTTGTTATAGCGGATATACTATGCCACAGAAATCTACGTATTTCTATCCTAAGGTAATTTGTGGTTTCTTGTTCGGATCAATTAAAGAAGATGAGTTTGTCTTTCCCCCTTATTCTAGCTTCTAAGTCTCCTAGAAGGAAGCAAATACTATTCGAGGCTGGTTTCGACTTCGTGGTCAAGACCATAGAGGTGGAGGAAACGTACCCTCCAGATCTATCAGCTGATGAAGTGCCTGTTTATCTGGCTCAAAAAAAGGCCGAAGCATTCAATGAAGAAATCACCAATGAAATAGTGATCACCGCCGATACCATCGTCAAATTGAAGAACAAGGTAATCGGAAAGCCCAAAAGCCTGGATGAGGCTGCCAAAATGCTAAAGTCACTTTCCGGAAATATGCACGAGGTAGTGTCAGGTGTATGTATCAAGTCAACGGATCGTCATGAACTGGTCAAGGATGTGACCAAGGTCTATTTCAAGAAACTCGATAAGAAAGAGATACAGTACTACTTAGATCATTACAAACCACTCGACAAAGCAGGCTCATATGGCATCCAGGAATGGATTGGTATGATAGGGGTTGAAAAAATAGAAGGCTCTTACTTCAATGTGATGGGGCTTCCAATACACAAGGTTTATGATACCTTGACCCGTATGCAACCCAAATCTTGATAAAACTGATACTTTACCTGTAAAATGGGTTCCGGACGAACCGGAAACCCATTCTCAGGAAAGCGTAGCTATGCTACTAACCTAGTTGTGACTAGAAGTTGAATTGCGCTCCTAAGAGGTAAAGCCCTCCTATTTGCGACGTACCATAATATTCTCTTGAATCATCATTCGTCAAGTTGCGCGCATTGAAGTAAACATTCAGGAATGGCGCAACATCATAAGATACCTTAGCATTCAAAATGAACTTGGCATCTATATTTCTGAATTCAGAATCCCTTCCGATATGAGCAAGGTCGTTATCAACCGCGTGAAACTGCTCATGACCTGAGAAGAAATAAGGGTTCAAGTTGATGTTGAATTTATTGGCAAAAGCATAGTTGATATATGCACCACCAAAGAAGCTTGGCGTACTTTCGTTTTCACCGTCAATTCTTGTGTTAAAGTTGGTTGGGTTAGTATCGCTGATTGGCAATTTGTTCAGCCCAAGTGGTAAGTCCTCAACATCAGTCTGTTGCCATGTTACGAAAGGCTTCAGTTGAAGTTGACTGTTAGGTACAATGTTCAATGCTAATGTTACACCATTTTGCCTTGCTTCCAATGGCAGGTTGTTATACTCGAAAGTCGTTGTTTCGGGTACACCTGCAGGGAATGGAGGGCTAGGTAAGAATGTGATGCCCGTCTGGATCACGTTGGCCAGATTCTCTAGTTTTTGTGTAAAGAACTCGACATCCAATTGCACAGACTGCGTTATCTGAGCCCTAAAACCGATTTCAGATGATGTAATGGTGGTTAAATCCAGGTTCTGGTTACCAAGCACATTAGTGGTCAATACTGTTCCAGTGGGCAAGTCTCTTAAAACCGGAGCATTTACGAATGTTGGTCCTAAGAATGAACCACTGTTAGACCTTGCGTGAACAGCTCTGAAAAGGTATTTGTCATTAAGCTTGTAAGTACCCGCAAATTGATAAGATATATAAGTATCATCAGGAGTTTCAAATTTGTCAGCCCTTACACCAGCTACCAATCTTAAGTTCTTAAGAAGATAGTAGTCAGCTCTCAAAGAGGCAGCTATCGTTGAAATTTCAGCTTCTCCATTAAAGAATCCTGCTTGAGTGGACTCAGCTAAAAAGTCAGAGTCATCATAAGCCGCACGCTGATAGTTGACCTCTGGTCTGATAGAAAGGTTATCAGCTACCTGCCAGTCGTAATTGACCACAATATCGTAAGTGTTGAAGTCGTATTGTGAATTAAATTCGTCAGAACCTAATTGTACGTCATCGAAACCTCTGTTATAGGCGGCTCTGAAGTTCAGGCCGTCAAAGCTTCCTTCTATGTTAAAGTACCGGCTGTCGTTTTCGTTAAATGATAGTGGTGTGATATCACCATTCAAGAATACACGTTGTGCTTTTGCATCTTGAAGACCTGTAGAAACCCTTAAGTGGGCTCCTTCTCGAATATCGTAGTTGATAAAAGCATTCACACCATACTTTTCCAGTGCTAATTCAGGATTGGAGAATTTTGTATCAACATTGCTAATAGGTTGCCCTGAGAAGAACCTGCTTCTTTGCAATAAGTCCGGGCTTGCTAGAACAGTATCTCTGTCAAATTCATAATAGGTGTTTTCGTGTCTCTCTCTTCTCTGATAGTTACCAGAGATAGTCACTCCTATTTTATCAGATATCTTCTTGCTGATTGACGTGTTTCCGATAAAAGTGTTTGGCGTACCATATTGTACGTTACCAACTACTCTTAATTCTTCGCTCTGCTGATTCTTAGTGATAATGTTGATTACTCCAGCCACAGCGTTTGGTCCGAATAATGGCGCTGAAGGACCCCTTACAATTTCTATTCTTTCTACATCAATGATATCGATAGGTAAAGATTCCCAGAATACACCACCTTGGTTGTAGTTAAAAATGGGTCTGTTATCGATCATCACCAAAGTGATTAGGTTAGTTTGATCAGCATTAAGTGTAAACCTGCCTAAGTTATCAAAACCTCTCAGGTGGATATCGTAGTTTCCGTTGGTAGTTTCCCTGACGATAAGGCCTGGGGCTAATCTAAGCGCCTCCGGGATTGAAGTCGCTCCTGCTCTTTCTATTTCGGTGCTGGTAATAGAATAACTAGAAACCGGTGCATCAAATAGACTCTCTTGTTTTTTCGAGGCAGACTCTATGGTCATGTTCATTAGGTCTTCCAATGATAGATCCACATCTTCTACCTCCTGTGCTTTTGCCACGAAACTGAGCATAGTCAACAGTGCGAAAGCAAAGACATTTGTTTTAAAAATTCTTTTCATTTCAACTAAGTTTTTCCTGACGCAAAATTAGGAAGGCTTTAGGCAGATAGTATGCATACCTACAATATGCCATTCTATTGACGACGTAGGTTTCTATGGCAGATTTGCTGAAAAATGACGACCAATCAGCGGCTTAGCGGTCCATTTACAGCATCTAATATCACCTAATCAAGAAAAAATTTAAAGTTCTTGAAGTGTGGGTCGAAGTGGATCAGCTTTGGCACTCAACGTCAACACCAAACCACAAGTAGGTCAGGAATCGCAAAGCAAAATTTAATTTGGATAAACAGGGAGGGTCCGAATCAAACACAAATTTGATCTATTAATGAGTGGATACGTTTCGACGTAATTTGGTCAAAAAGAATGCAAATGTTTGGTTTTTAATCTTTTAGAAAGATTTAGGACTTCAAACTCAACCGCTGATTAGGCCAAGAATGAAGTCCCTTTAGGGTAGTTTACTCATCCCTTAATGATTGAATGGGGTTAACCAGTGCTGCTTTGATGGACTGATAACTGATTGTCAAACAAATGATTATCAGCACCGAGATAGCACCAATTAGGTATATCTGAGGGCCTATATTGATGTGGTAGTTGAACTCTTCCAGCCATCCGCTGCCCCAATAGTAGACAGCCGGTACAGCCAATATCAATCCCAGTACGTAAGGCCACATAAAATCTTTAAAAAGTAACTTGATGATCTTAGGAACCGATGCTCCTAAAACCTTCCTTACACCTATCTCCTTCTCTTTTTGACGGGCGCTAAACATGATTAAGCCGTAAGCTCCAAGGCAAGAAACCAGGATAGCAAAGATGGTAAAGATCCTAATGATAGAACCAAGTCTGTTATCAGTCTGGTAAATGCTTCTAATGGTGTCGTCTAGAAAGGTGTATTCGAACGTCTTCTCAGGAAATACCTCTTGCCACTTGTCGTTGATGAAAGCAATTGTCTCATCAAAATCCGTTACATCCAATTCTACCGCAAGCGTGGTAAACATGGCAGGTGATACATGAAGAAGCATCGCGCTAATGGGCTGGCGAAGTGACGTGAAATGAAAGTCCTTCACTATACCAATAACGTTATATTCGGTCCCTTCCAGGTTGATGGTCTTGCCCAGTGCATCTTGCACTTCTCCCCATTTGAATTCTTCCACGGCGCTCTCATTGATGATGATGGCATTGAGGTGGTCACTACCAGCTTCAATGTTGAAGTCACGCCCGTGTAAGACCTCCAGACCGAAGGTTTGTACGAAATCGTAATCCACAGAAAGCGTTGAGGCAAAAATAGGATCGCTTGTATCGAAACCTTCCGGGATAGTCATACGGCCCACCGCTCCAAAACCCGGCATGGTAGAAGCCTGGGTCACTTTATGAATACGTGGGTTACTAAGCACCTCTTCTTCAAATGCATTCAGCCTACCCCTTATTTCACCATTAACACCGCCAAAGACATTATTAAGGTTGCTGCTGAATATAGGAATACCCAACACACCTTCTTGCTTAAAGCCAAGCGGTCTATTGTTCATAAAATCCAGTTGGCTGTAAATAATGACTGTACCTGTAATCAGAATAAGCGAAATAGAGAACTGCATCACTAGCAATATCTTCCGCAAAGTGAAATGGCTGGATACCTTTTCTGATACTTTACCTTTCAAGGTCAGCAATGTCTTCGTTCTGGTAATATGAAAGGCTGGATAACTTCCACCTAACAACCCTGTGACAATGAAGATGAGTAAAAAGCCCACAACAGATATAGGGCTCAATAAAGCACTTATTTCCAGCTCTTTCTGCGTAAGCTCGTTCATTTTAGGTATACCCAAATAGACAATGCTAGTAGCCAGTATAAATGCAAAGAGGCTGATCAGGATAGATTCTCCTAAAAACTGTCCAAATAACTGAAACTTCCTCGCTCCTAGCACTTTACGCATACCTACTTCTTTGAGTCTTTTAAGCGATTGTGCGGTAGAAAGGTTAACAAAGTTGAAGCAGGCAATCAGTAAGGTGATGATAGCAATCACCGAAAACAAATACACATTCTGAATGTCACCCTGTGGCTCCGGGTCGAGGAACACATTAGAATGAAGATGGATATCCAAAAGTGGTTGCAGATAGAAACTTTGACCCACGTTCAGGTTCTCTGGAGCATAATTATCGACAAAGGCCTGGAATTTGTCGTTGACGTTCTCTGCCTTCTGCCCTTCCTTTAACAATACATAAGTATGTGAGTGGGATACCAGCCAATTCTGAGCGAAGTTGTTCCTAAGTGCCTGCCCAAGCTGTTCATTCTCCATATCATACATATTGTCAAAAGGAACGAGTATGTTGAAGTGTAAATGAGAATTACCGGGATACTCTTTGACCACACCCACCACTTCGAATGACCGGTCTCCTTGTAGTAGAATGTTCTTGCCCAGCGCATTTTCGTCTCCAAAATAACGCCTCGCCACCTCATCGGTAATGATAGCGGTGAAAGGGTCTTTTAACATATTCTCGGGGCTGCCTGCGATGAAATCGAAGGTGAATATCTTGGCAATGGTAGAATCCGTGAAGAAGATGTTAGTTTCCTCAAAAAACTTCGGTTCTCCATTCTCGACTGGAATGGTAACACTGGCATTTCTTCTGTACATTCTGGCCGAAGCTTCTAATTCGGGAAAGTACTCGGTCATCAAAGGACTGATCGGTGGCGGTATTTGACCATAATCGTTACCATTGGAAGCATGATAAACGACCCTGTGCATCCTATCTGCTTTTTCTTGAAACTTATCATAGCTCAGCTCATCGTTCACATAAAGGAAAATGAGCATACAGCACGCCATGCCCAATGCCAGGCCGGCGATATTAATGAAGGAGAATACTTTATTTCTGGAAAGGCCTCTGAAGGCGATTTTAATGTAATTCTTAAACATACTTACCTAATTTTTTTGAGGAGTTGATATTAGTCTTTTTTCCAATGGGCTTTACCGAACCATTGCGGATCGAAGATGCGTGCATCCAAACCAGGATCAGCATCGATAGATTTATAAATCTCCAGTTGACGGTATTTACCATCCACATAGAACCTCACTTCGTGCTCTACCCAACCTCCATTGTACCGCTTGTGCCCACTGTATTGCACATCTAAGGTTCTACCATTTCCAGTCTGATATATGCGCCGCACCATGTAGAGATGTTCCTGATCGAACCAAAACTGCTTGCTTTTCAAATCATCTTGATCGGCACCTACCACGAAGACAGGGCGTTCATTATGGACATCCTTCCTAAATCGTTTAGTGTCATAGCCGTATTCTTGTAACCTTTCCATCACCACGCTCACATCGTAGTGGTAGAGACCGCCCTTCATGAGCAGAAATTCCTGGGGCTCGAAACGTGCGTTTTGAAATTGGCCTTCTCGGAATCGATAAGCTGAGTCCTGGGAGAAAAGCACGGCATTGCCTTCTTTAGGCTCGCCGAAGTCAATTCTAAAGTTGTTAGGATAATCAATGGCTTCGTACCAAACGGCTTTGTCTCTCTCTGTGCCATCCTCATTGTATCGAACCGTCTCCTGAATGAAAGTGAATTGGTCAAACCATTTGCCCTTATACTTCTGATGCATAGCATGTATAAGGCCTTCAGTGCTGTTGATGTCATCTATACCGGCATACGGCAACAGACACATACAGCAAAGCAGTAGTGTTTTGATCATAGTTTTGGTCTGTATTGATTTAAAATGCTTTAGGCAAAAAGCAATGATCGATTCTTAATAGAAGTAACGGATGTCCCGTGTAATTCGGAATCGAATTGTGATCAGTGGTAGTATTCGATCTGAATTGGAAATTATACCCGATTAGCTGAGTGAACTGGCTTTAGAAATAAGCGATATCATCAATTGATGATATGAAGTATAATCATTTAAGGTGCTGGTGATTTGATAATGAGATGATTTGATAATGAGATGATTTGATAATGAGATGATTTGATAATGAGATGATTTGATAATG
>JBCBSS010000081.1:0-24589 GCA_039819065.1 Bacteroidota bacterium | reverse complement strand
GATAATGAGATGATTTGATAATGAGATGATTTGATAATGAGATGATTTGATAATGAGATGATTTGATAATGAGATGATTGGGTGATGTGATAGTTTGGTTGTGCATTCATTTTAAGAGTAACTAGATTACTTGGAGTAATCTAGTTACTGTTTTTCATGGCAACTGTTCTACAGTACTCGTCATTCCATGGTTAGTGACGTAGGAACTAATCCAGGGAATCTCTTCTTTGAACTTGATTAACATATTCTAACCTGATTTCCACCTCACCCAAGTTCTGTTGAAAGTTCGCTAAAGGCAATGTCGGAGGCTGTCTCAAAAGCCCGTTTTAATGTCATTTCGAATGCAATGAGAAATCTTACTCCCCTGATAATCAACACCTTGAGTCGAGTAAGATTTCTCTCCCGACCCGTCGGGATCGAAAAGACAGCTTTTGATACACCCTCATTTAAGACATTTGGTGAACTGATACTAGAAGATGCGCGAGGTATCAAAAGTCAGTCTTAGCAGTATCTCAGTGGAATCAAGATTATCATTAATTCGTAATTGAGCAACTAGATTGCTTCGTCGTACCTCTTGGTCAGTAGTCTGAGAGACTCCTACGGACAGGAATAGTACATGTCATCACGATGACGACGAAGGAGGAAGAAGTGATCTAGTGGCTAGAAGATGCTTCCCATTTCCACCTATTTCTAAATTCATCTGCCGGTACTGGATTGCTTTGCTCCTTCATCGCTGCCTGTTCGCCACTCACGGACGCAATGACATGACTATTTCTATTTACTTCAATCGACGCTGGATTGCTTCGTCGTACCTCCTCGCAATGACATGGATAACCCGTGTCATCACGATGACGACGAAGGAGGAAGAAGTGATCTAGTAGCTAGAAGATGCTTTCTGTCTCTAGTTTTGTTAAAACTATTCCCATGTATCAAGGCTGTTTACTTCAATTGCCACTGGATTGCTTCGTCGTCCCTCCTCGCAATGACAAGGTCAAGGCTATTTAATTCTATCTATTTCTACATATTTCAATCTAATTCCCTACCCTAACATCAGCATGATCATAATTTCTTTCAAAAAGTAAATCACTGATAATCAAATACTTGTCATAAAAATTAAAATTATTTTCAAATTTCCAGTCTCCTTTTTTTCTACTGGCCTGTACTACTATCAAAAGCGAAAACACTTAAACATTAAATAAGTAGTACAATGAAAAATCTAAGGAAATTATCAGCATTAATCTTATTAGTTATAGTTGGCGCTGCCTGCGAGCAGGAGAATGATGTGGTAAATCCGCAGCCTGTTACACCTACTGAAGGTGCGGAGCTTACCACTGAAATGTCTCAGCAGGTAGAAGTGACTGAAAGATTGAATCAGGTAAGAGCATTGGGCTTTGGCGCTCCGGGTGGTATCATGAGGGATGCTGGTAGCTCGATTATCGGTGGTCGTCAGGCCAAAACCTCTTCATTAAACAGAAGTAGGGAGGTCATGGGGCTTTCAAGGTTGGAAGACGACGGCGTTTGCCTAACACAGGCTTTCATTTTGAATGACGATGGCAGCTTTGCCTGGGTAGTTGATTTCGGTGAGGACGGATGTGAAATTGACGGTGAATTCTGGAAAGGAAAAGTGACTGAGATCTATCGTGAAGATGAAGAAAGCAACACGTTTACCACGGCCATAAATTTTGACAACTTTGGTCAGCAGCACTGGACTTTGAATGGTACGCAGGCTTTAGAAGGATCTTACACTGAAGACTCAACAGCTGGTTTCTCCACTGAGTATTCATTTGTAAGAGACCTCGAGTTCGTAGAATTTGATGGCGATGAAGAACTTGAAAAATGGTCTGTAAGACAAGTCGGTCGCGAGCGTTTCACTGAAACGGATTGGACTGTCCTCGAACAAGCTTCAGATATCAACTATGTGAACGTACCCGAGGCTGAAGAGCATACTTACAGAAATCTAGTAGCGGAGCCTTTGGTAATGAACTTCGCTTGTGAAGAACAAGGTGTATTTGTCTTCCAGGATGGTGTAGAAGGCATTAGCTACAATGGAGAAGAAGCAATCATCGACTTCGGGGACGGAGAGTGTGATAACATCATCACTATCATACAAGAAGGTATAGTAATCATCATCGACTTGGATGAGTTTGAAGATGACGATATGAATGGCTAATCAAGCACAATTTATGCACACACGCCCCGGCAGCCTTTTGGTTGTCGGGGTTCTTTTTTATTCATCAATACCATTCTGCTGGATCACCTCTTTGAACCATTTTGCGGAAGCTTTAGGAATGCGTTCCAACGTCTCAAAGTCGACGTAGTTGATACCAAAGCGAGCATCATACCCAGTGGCCCACTCGAAGTTGTCCATAAAAGACCAGGCGAAAAAGCCTCTCAGGTTCACGCCTTCAGCCATCGCTTCATGACAAGCTTTTAAGTAATCGCGATAGAAAGCGACACGCTGTTGGTCATCCACCACACTGTCTACTACCTCATCATCGTAAGCACAACCATTCTCGGTAATAACTATTAGCGGTTGGCCGTAGCGTCTATCAATCCATTGCAAGAGTTTTTTACAACCCCAAGGCACCACGCCCCATTTCATGGCGGTAAACTCCCACTGCTTATCCGCAGAAAGCGCCACATCCTGATCTTCAGATAGGCCGCCATTGCCATACACCTCCCCTTTCTCGCCACCATCCTGATGTGCGGCATACATGGTCGTATAATGATTCAAGCCAAAGAAATCAGAAGACCCTTTGAGCAAAGCTTTTTCATCTTCAGTGAATGCTGGTAGGCGTGTTCCCAATCTGTCTTTCATCACCTGAGGGTAATCCCCCAGATATACAGGATCGGCAAACCATCCGAGGAAGAACAATAAAGCCCTTTCGGCAGCGGCGATGTCCTCAAACTTGTCGGTCAAAGGCTCGCGCCAGTCACCATTGTTAGTAATACCTAATTGCCCGTTTTGATGAGCAAACTCTTCCTTATAAAGCTTATATACTTTAGCATGGGACAAGAGCAGATGGTGACCTGCCACATACGGATCAATATTGGACGTTCTACCCGGAGCGAATACGCCTTGCCCGTACCCCAAAATCGCCACTACCCAAGACTCGTTGAGTGAAATCCAGTTTTTTACCCGATCCCCAAATGCTTCAAAACAGATCTTGGCATACTCAGCAAACCAATCCACAATGGCAGGGTTCAACCAGCCATCATGCTCCATTTGTAGCGCCAAGGGCAAATCCCAATGATAAAGCGTGATCCATGGCTGAATATCATTGGAAATAAGCTCATCGATTAAGTCATTGTAGAATGCTATACCTTTCTCGTTGACTTTTCCCTTTCCATCGGGCAGAATTCTAGGCCAGGAGATAGAAAAGCGGTATACTTTAAAACCTTGCTCTTTCATCATGGCAATATCTTCCTTGAACCTATGGTAATGGTCAGCAGCGACGTTGCCAGTGTCGTCATTTTTAATTCTACCGGGAATGGTACAAAAAGCATCCCATATTGAAGGCCCTTTGCCTTCGATGTTATGGGCACCTTCTATTTGGTAAGATGATGTCGCAGTACCCCACAAAAAATCTTCAGGAAATTGGATCATGGCCTAAAAGTATCTCGCCTCAATCTTAACTAAAAGGCAATGGACTGGAAAGTCAACATTAGCTTTGCTCAAAACCTTGAAGTTGCTCTTTAAGTTGTTTTATAACCTCGATTGGACGTTCATGTGGTAGCGATTCCAGGTTCTCTATCATCATGACCAGCTGTTCTTTAGAATAAGCAGGCTGTTTGAGTTGCTCTTCCTCGTTAAAATCATAACCAGCTTGATCAAAAACCTTATTTGTCCACTCGTTCCTGACGCCATCAATGATCAAATGGATTCTATCCGTAACACCATTGTTAGCTACACTATGTATAACGTTAAAATCACCGTACCAACACTCTCCCGGTAACATCTCGGCTAACTCCTCTCCTACCTGAAATACCACTTTGTCGTTAGTCGTGATTGGTATGTGTAATCTAAATGCGTTTTCGGCGTAGCATAACCCAGGATCCTTGTGTGGCTTGATATGGCTACCTGCCTTTAAGTTGAGTAGCCTGACTGATTCTAACGGGCAATGAAAGCTTTTCAATATTTCTGCAAAATACGAACAAGACCTTAACAAGTCAGTATCTCGATAATCAGCGCTATGCTCAGCAGGGTTAGCGAATATTTCAGTTGCCTGCCCACTTTTAGATCGTAAGGCAATAGAAACCCATTTCCCATCATAGTCATTGGTATTGAAATGATTTTGCCAATGCCAATGCTGGCAAACAGCTTGATCTGATTTCAGTAGAGATTCGTCGAACTGGAACGGCAACTTCAAAAATGGTTTCATTAGACTAGCTGCATTTGAATGATGTGAATTACGGATTTCCCTTCTCTAACATTAAGGTAAGCATAGACCAAAGATTGGTCAAGTAGGCTGTTTCATTAATGGTTCGGCTTAATACTTTGTCGTAGTGGAAAAGTGCATGGAAGATGCAGGGGATATGGCTAAAAAATACCCGAGAGTAACCCATACATACTGTTCATGTACCATAAATAAAATGGCCGAAAAGTATTCGGCAAATGAATATGTAAAGATCATACAAAAGCCCCTAAAAGAGCAAAAAGGGTATCTAATGGATCAAATTGAACCTTGCCTCGTAGAATATCAAAACAGCATTAAGAATGCTAAGCCAGAAGAATAAGACCTGAAGAGTCCAGGCTAAGATTCTACGTACATGGCAACATGCACCTACAGTACTCTTCAAATTAAATCACAAAAACTTTGAAATCAACGTAACCCCTACCCAATCAATCACGTGATATAACCCAGTGCTAATTTTTTAACACTTGATATTTTCTTCTTAACTTGTGTACGTCGAGGGATGACGAAGAACAAAAACATATACCAAGATCTGAGCAAGCGTGAACGACAAATCATGGATGTGGTTATGCGGTTGTCAGAGGCTAGTGCACAAGAAATCCAAGAAAGGTTGCCAGATCCACCCAGCTATAGTTCTGTTAGGGCTTTGCTCTCTATTATGGTCAACAAAGGATACCTTACCCATCGCAATGAGGGCAAGAAATACATATACGCCGCATCGACCGCCAAGGAAACAGTAAAGGCATCAGCTGTTAAGAACTTGATTACCAACCTGTTCGATGGTTCAGCGTCAAGCGCCATATCGACCATCTTGAACTTGTCCTCGTCAAAGCTGTCTGAGGAAGACTATCAACGATTAAAGCAAATGATTGAAGACGCTGAGAAAAAACAATAATGCAGGTGGTCTCACATATCGCGGAATGGATGTACTCCTATTGGGGGCAGGATTTCCTTATCTCTTTCACCATCAAATCTGCTTTGATTCTAACGCTTACCTTATTGTTGCTTTGGCGAATGCAGAAAATGTCTGCTTCAGTAAAGCACTTTGTAGGCCTATTAGGCTTTGGCGCACTCCTGCTCATTCCGGTTTTAAGCCTTCAGCCAACCGGCGTTAGTTTAACTTTATATGATTACCAATTAGAAGATTCACAGGAAACTTACGCCAAACAAACAACAGATCAGGGTAGCACAGTTCTACCCAAGGGCAGCGAAACCAAGCCAACATCTAATGTATCCAAAAGCTATCAGATCCAGGAATGGCTCTTAGCTATCTGGATGTTAGGTATCGCGCTTTTATTGCTTACTATGTTGATAGAAGTAGTGTGGCTCAGGATAATTACCATGCTGGGCACCTCAGCTGTGCCGAAAAATCAAAGTCTATTCCTACAGGCGAAAAGGCAAATCAAATTAAGCAGAAAAGTCAAGTTGGTAGGAAGCGATAAAATCCAGGTTCCACTGACTTTTGGCTGGTTAAAGCCCGTCGTACTCGTCCCTGTTCAGGCTAGCAATTGGTCAGATGAGCAATTGAACCAAATGTTCTTACATGAACTGGCGCACATCAAAAGATGGGACTATTTCACACATTTAATGGTCAATTTATGCACGATGATCTTCTGGTATAACCCTTTGGTTTGGTGGATGGCCAAGAGACATAACACCACTATGGAAATGGCTTGTGATGATTTGGTGCTTGACCAAAAAGTAAAAGCCTCTGCCTATGCCATGCAACTGGTAGAAATTGCCAGAGGCACAACACAAAACAACCGAATCAGAAAACGAGCTGTAGCCTTATCAAGTCATTCTGGACTCAGTAAACGCATCCATTCTATTCTATCTCCTAACCAGCCAAGAAACATACTAAACAGCACCAAGGCGATCATTTGCATAGCGTTGGCCCTCGGGTTGACTGTACCATTAACTGGAATGAGGTTTAATGATATCAGTGCGAGTATTAGCAGCAGCTGGTCTTTTGAAGATGCCATCTCCCAGCTCAAGAACGAGCAGCCAGAGCAAAGATTAAAGGCAGCACAAAACCTGGAGATCAGTTATAACAGCGCATTGATTACTCCTGCGTTGCAAGCCATGAGAACAGAGGAATCTCCTGAAGTGCTGGCTACGATGGTCAAGGCGGTAGGTAAATTCGGCTACAATTACACGTTTTATGATCTGGCTAATTACCTGAATCATCCTGATGCTGAGGTCAAAGTGGCTACACTTGAAGCGCTCAGTGCGATCTCATGCCTACCCTCCTACCTGCTCATAGAAGAACGGTTGGCGGATCAAGATCAACGTGTAAGTGCTGCCGCAAATCAAGCAATGGAAAATATCAAAAGGCATAAGCTCAATGCTTCTATCAAATTGTTTAGAAAAGCTTTAAATCAGGGAGAAGATAGAAGAAACCAGATCGTGAGTAGTTTCCGAAATATTCAACATTCTGAAGTTATTCCTGAACTACTTGAAACTTATCAGGCCTCTCATGCCAAGCGTCTGGAAGTAAGTGATGCCCTACTAGTCATACTAGCGAACGAGCAGTATACAGACCTTAGAACTGTTATCACTCAATGAAAAAAATTTAATCGTAAATGCTAATTTTTTAGCACTAAATAACAGCTATGAAAACAATTGGAAAACTTCACATCACAATTGCCCTGGTAGCCTGCCTGGTCATTACCATGTCGGCTGCCTTGGTCAAATTCAATTACCCAAAAGCTAAGCGTGTCCCGCAAAAAGATGACTATCATGGTATACAGGTATCTGACCCCTATCGTTGGATGGAAGATGTTGAACATCCAGAGGTGCAAACATGGATGGAGGCGCAAGAAAAGCTCTTGAAAAGCTACGTCGGCACTAATCCGCTCAAACAGTCGATAATGGATCGCATGGAAGCGCTCAGACCCCTTGGAAGTTCCTACAGTGCACCGGTCAAGCGTGGTGATCACTACTTTTACCAGAAAAATGATCGACAATCACGGCATGCTAAGCATTACAGCCGCAAAGGCTTACAAGGTATCCCGATCCTCATTTTCGACCCCAACCCCTTCTTCGAAGAACGAGATATAAATCCTTCAGGAGTCTCCGTTAGCCCATCCGGTAAGTACCTCGCATTTGGTTCTCGAAAAGGACAAAACAGCTTCGGCGATCTGCACCTATTGGAGGTGGCTTCTGGTAAAATACTCAAAGATCAAATCAGTGGATTAGGTAGTGTCAGTTTGGTTTGGCTAACGGATGACTCCGGCTTCTATTACGTGGATTACGGTGACGCTGAGGAGATATCCGAACAAAAGGCCAAGCACGAACCAAAGGTCAAATTCCACAAGATCGGCACCGAAGAAACTGAAGATATTATAGCTTACGAAACCAGTACAAAGGATAAGCTGCCGGCTTTTAACCTAAAGGCAAGTCCAGACAATAAATACCTGATCATTACAGTTTTCGAAGGCACTAGAAACCAAAATAAGGTCTATTTTAAAAACCTGCCCAAACCCACTTCCAAGGTTAACTCACTACTCACTCAAAATGATTTCATCTACACATACCTGGGCAGCAAAGGAGATAATTTCTGGTTCTTCACCAATCACAATGCACCGAATGGACGCATCATACAAGTAAAAACAACTAATCCGAATGTAAATGCCTGGCGAGAATTGATCAGCGAAACCGATGAGTCTATCGCCGGTGGCTCTTCCGCAGGCGGTAATGCCATGACCATGGCGGGAGAAAAATTTGTCTTGCTTTATAGAAAGGGGCCCATTGCCAATATTAAAGTATTCGACCTCAAGGGTAACCTCAAACGCGAAGTGCCTCTTGAAAGTGGCTGGCTTGGTTCGGGTATCGTAGGTGACTGGGAAACTGAAGAAGCCTGGTACAGTTTGACCACCTTTACTGCTCCAACACAGGTATACCGATTAGATCTAGAATCCGGTACAAATAAGCCATTCTTCGAGTTAGAATTGCCTATCAAGCAAGACGACTATGTGACCAAGCATGTATTCTACAAGAGTAAAGACGGCACCAAAGTGCCAATGTTCATAGCCCATCGTAAAGACCTCAAGCTCAATGGACAAAACCCTGCTTACATGTACGGCTATGGTTTTGGAGGTTGGGTGGCAACTCCCTGGTACCAACCACATATGCTAACATGGCTGGATATGGGCGGCGTATATGCCATGCCAGGTATCCGTGGCGGAGGTGAGTACGGAGAAGCATGGAGGCAGGCAGGAATCAGGCTTAACCGACAGAATGCTATTGACGATTACCTCGCAGCCGCAGAATACTTATCAAAAGAGGGCTATACTTCGGGCAAACACCTTGTTGCTAACGGCTGGAGTGCCAGTGGGTCCTTGGCGGCGGCGGCAGTGATGCAGCGTCCAGATCTTTTCGGTGCAGGTTTGATTGGTATTCCATCGTTAGATTTATTGAGATATAACCTTTTCACCCCTTTTAAAGGATGGACACGCGGTTATGGGTCTCCGGATATAAAAGAGGAGTTCAATGCTTTGTATGCCTATTCTCCCTACCACAACATCGAACAGGGAGAATGCTACCCTCCTATGCTTGTTACAGTCGGCGAAAAAGATCAGACCACTCCTCCACAACATGGCTATAAATTTGTAGCCAGAATGCAGCATCACAATAATTGCGACCAACCTGTGATGCTCAAAATAGTGAGAGGTGGTGGCCATTCGTTTGGTACAACATGGGAGCAGACCAAAGAGACCCACTCCGATGAATTTGTCTTTCTGTTGCAATCCATGGGGTTGGAAATTGACCAAACCAAGCTTTCAAGCTTGAACTAAATGCTGGTTTTTCAAATCAAAATTTTGGAAACGAGGAAATAGAATCAATTACCACGCCTTTTAAGGCGTGTCTTAGGAGCACTTCCCTGTCTGAGGCTTTAGCCGCTAAAACTCAAATCACGGTTAGCGCTTTATCGCCACTATTAGGCATTTTTCGGCAGCCTTTTACAGAAGGGCTGCCGAAGAGGGCTAAAGCCCGGCTTATGACTATAATCCGGATCACGGCCTGAAGGCCGTGGCAATTATAATATTTCAACCACAGTCATTCTGGAAGAATCTCATTGGCAGATGGCGGCACCAGTTTCGTACCCAAAGCATCCAATGTATAGCACATGTCACGATGTTAATCAATATGCTATCCACTCACTCTGCTTAGTGAGATGACAAAGTACTACCGTAGAGGCTATGGCTTTAGTTAGCTGGTTATTTTAGCACTATCATACGCCAACAAATCGCCCAATCTATCCACCTCCAATTCCTTTTTTCTACCTGTATATAATTCCAAATTTCCGTCCTAACTTAGCCGGAAATTTGGAATTCAGGTAATGATGAAAATTTGGCAAAAAAGATCTCAGGAAGAGATCAAGCACATCGTTTTTGGTGCACTTGAAGAAAACATAAATTTTGATAAACAGGGCGTATTAGGAGTACCCGCCTCCTATTTAGATGACAAGGTTTTTAATCAGGATGTTACTTTTCTAAAAGATGCTCCTTTCATTACTGCCCTGGTCAAAAACCCAAACCATATCGGTTGTCATACTCTAGGTAAATCCGAGCCCTTCTTCGCCGGTACTCATGCGATAGAAAAAGAACTGATAGACATATGTGCCGTTGATATCTTAAAGGGTGAAGAGGGAGCGCATGATGGATACGTAGCTTCTGGAGGAACCGAAGCCAATATACAAGCGATGTGGACCTATAGGAATTACTATATGCAGGAGTTTTCAGCCAGTTTGGATGAGATCGTTATGCTATGCAGTGAGGACAGCCACTATTCGGTAGACAAAGCTGCTAACCTTCTATGCATAGATATCTTCAAGTATCAAGTTGATGAGAATAGCCGGGAGATTAGCGAAGAAACGATAAGCGAGGCCATAGAAAAAGCGACTAGCGCCGGTAAAAAGTACTTCATTGTCATCAATAATATGATGACCACCATGTTTGGCTCGGTGGATAACATTGATATTCTTACTGCAACTTTGCTAAAGCATTCCTGTGAATTCAAACTTCATGTAGATGGAGCTTATGGTGGTTTTTACTACCCTTTTACTGATCAGGAGAAAAATCCACTTACCTTCCAAAACCCTCATATCAACTCCTTTACCCTTGATGCACACAAGATGGCCCAGGCACCTTATGGCACCGGTATTTTTCTCATTCGCAAAGGCTGGATGCACTATGCCAATACAAAACAAGCCAGTTATGTAGAAGGCGAAGACTTCACGCTCATTGGTAGTCGCTCTGGTGCCAATGCCATTGCGACTTGGATGATCCTGGTAAAGAACGGGCCTTTTGGCTGGTATGAGAAAGTATTGATCCTCCAGAAAAGGGCTGACTGGCTATGTGCACAGCTTGCTCAGCTTGGTATAGCATACTACAGGAATCAAATGTCCAACATAATCACTATCAAAGCACCCTATGTCAAAAAGGAAATAGTGAGCAAATATGGTTTGGTACCTGATAGCCATCAAAATCCTAAATGGTTTAAGATCGTGATCATGGAACACGTGTCTCTGGAAAAACTGAGTCTTTTGATCAATGACATCAAAAATGAGCGCGGAGAGCACTAGTATCAGTAAACTGCAACACTTGACTCTACTTACGATCAATCTTATTTTACATGATGATCACTGAATCGATGCTCAAAAAATTGCTCCCAAGAGCGGTAAAATGGATAGCCGATCAGGAAAAATACATACTTCAGCATGGGGCCAAGCTTTCCGAGGATCAGCAAATCGACGCTTTTCTTATCGGTATTGCTGAGCCAAATGCAATTAGAATACTAGAAACAAATGAAGTACCTATACCACAAGACCTGGAACTATCGGCCGCAGCCAACGAGATAGGCCTGATTTCTAAAAATACGGTAGGTATGTCTTTCAGACAGGGTATATGGATGAAACCCAGTACTAATAATAAGCGAAAACTATTAGCCCATGAACTTACTCACACTGTTCAATACAGAAGATTGGGTGGCATTCAAAACTTCCTTACTCAGTACCTTAAAGAATGCATAGAAATAGGCTATCCTTTTGGCTCGTTAGAAAGAGAGGCAAGGGCAATGGAAGAAAAAATCTCTGCCAGTTGACCTTTTTAATGAACAAGTGATTTTTTAATAATACTTGGTCTATTGAATTAGTTTTTACTACTTTACGGAATCACAAGTATTTTTATTCTCGGTAGTAGTGCTGACTAGTCTGAGAAAAACAACACACAACCTAAAATCAAATCATATGAATTTTGTCGTCTTCGACCTGGAAGCTACTTGTTGGCAAGGCAAGCGTGAAGGTCGGAATGAAACCATAGAAATTGGTGCCGTATTGGTCAATGAACATATGCAGATCGTTTCGGAATTCGAACAGTTCGTGAAACCGGTCACCAATCCTATTCTCAGTGATTTCTGCATCGAACTAACCTCAATTCAGCAATCAGATGTTGATAGTGCACCTGATTTCAAAGAAGCAATTAACTACTTCAAAGAATGGTTCGGCTATCCTGATGAGGACCATTTGCTATGCTCATGGGGATTTTATGATCGAAAACAACTGGAAAGTGACTGCGGCCTTCATGGTTTGGATACCCAATGGATTGAGCAACACATCAGTCTCAAGCATCAGTACACCCAAATAGCAGGCCTAAGAAGACACGTAGGCATGAAAGGGGCACTTTATAGAGAGGGGTTTGATTTGGAAGGGACACATCATCGAGGCATAGATGATGCAAGGAACATTGCTAAGATATTTGTTAAGTATTTTGAAGAGTGGAGTAGATAGTGTCATACCTACTATGAGTAATCAGTTGATTTATAAAACGCATTTGTTTGAAGAAGTCAAAGGAAAAAGTATTTCAATCAAATTCTCCCACAAAGGGCAATCTTTCGTGTTCAGCTTTATCATTCATAATAAAGAAGATTATATCCATGTTCAAAGGATAATAGACAATATCCCTTTTTCGGAACTGAAGCAATCAAACCATCTTAAAAGCTCTTTCAAATGAGTTGGGTAAAAGAGGCACTAAATGGATTATCCGAACACGCGGTATGCCAAGTAAGACCTCGAGGAGGGTCGATGCGTGGACGAATTGAAGATGGACAACTGGTCACTATTCAGAAAATAGAAGGGTCAAAAGTCCGTGTAGATGATGTTGTATTTGTGAAGTGGAAAGGTAACTATCTGCTACATCTTGCCAAAGACATTAAAGAGAAGCAAGTATTAATTGGTAATAACTTAGGCAAAATCAATGGGTGGATTCCACTTGAAAACGTGCTTGGAAAAGTCATTCAAGTAAAGGATTGAATATGAGCTTATTTTAGTATAGACTTAAGTTGACCTAGTGAGAATGAAAAGAAGAAAATTCCTGAAAGCTTCTGGGAGCCTCTTCGCCGTTGGAGCGGCTACTGGCCTTTATACCTGGCAGGTGGAACCCTTTTGGCTTGAGTTTGTCCACAGAAAAATGCCTATCAAGAACCTACCTGATCATTTGTATGGCAAGACGTTGATGCAAATCAGTGACATTCATGTGGGCAACAACTTCGATTGGGGCTATTTGATCAAATCCTTTCAGAAAGCCCAAAACTTCGAACCAGACTTCGTAACCTACACCGGTGATTATGTGAGCTATGAAAATGAGCAACAACTAGAGCAGCTACAGGCAGTCATGAAACATGCAGTCAAGGGAAAGATGGGAACTGTAGGCGTTCTTGGCAACCACGACTACGGTGATAACTGGGCTCATCCTGAAGTCGCCGCAGATGTGGTAAGTGTATTGGATGATGCCGGTCTGAGTATCCTAAGAAACGAGCAGCAGGAAATAGAAGGCCTCAATTTCATTGGCTTTGATGATTACTGGGCTACCAATTTTCACCCTTACCAGGTGATGCAACATTATGAGGCAAACAATGCCAATGTATTACTGTGCCACAATCCGGATGTTTGCGATTTGAATGTTTGGAACGGGTACCAGGGTTGGATACTGTCTGGTCACACCCATGGCGGCCAATGCAAACCGCCATTTCTAAAAGCACCACTCCTACCCGTCTGGAATAAGAAGTACGAAGCCGGAGAAATCGACTTGGAAGATGGCAGGACGCTATACATCAATCGCGCCTTAGGCCATCTCATACAAGTAAGGTTTAATGTCAGGCCAGAGATTACTTTATTCAGCTTAGAGCAAGCCTAATTTACATTCATGAAAGAAGGACAAAATATAAGCCTCAAAATATGTATTCTGTTAGCCATGTCCGGGATTCTTGTTTTGAAGAGTTTAGAACTTTTAAAGTTAGATATTAGCATCCTAACCACATTATTAGGTAATGGCAACAAAAACGCCATACTCGCCTCACTGTACTTGCCCTATGTAGTCGATATATTCATTTTCATATGCTTGGCAATCCTTATGGTAAGATTGAGTTCCAACAAAAACACTCGGACGATTTCCATATCCAAGAAACGGTTATTACTTCTGGCAATCATCTTCATAAGCCTATTTACACTTAAATTCGTTTTGACCGTTTTACTAAATAGCCAACCTCTTGAACCATTAGACCCTTACTCAGACGTCTATGGATATTCCCTGCAATATTTAATGACGGTTGAAAAACTAGTAGCTACTATAGCTAAGTGGGTTAACGGCCTTCTTTTTCTAATCGCTTTCTTTATGGGAGCATTTAGAAAACCCATCCTAGCTTTAGCCGACAAAGAATAATGCACATGCCAGATAGCTAGGCTAAACTGATTTGTCTCAACATCCTGCCAGAGTAAAATCATTGATTTTTTCAACTAAAGTATCTATTTACAGGCAGCAAAAATGCCCCAATGGATATAGCTAAACACGAAGTACAAGCTGGAAAATCTTTTCCCATCGGTGCCACAGTCATCGACAACGGTGTCAATTTCTGTGTCTATAGCAAAAATGCCACACAAGTAGAGTTGCTATTGTTCCAATCAGGGAATGAACCACCGAACGAAGTCATTAAATTGGATAAAGAAAAGAATAGAACAGGGTTCTATTGGCATATTTTCATACCAGGCCTGCAGAGCGGTCAGTTATATGGCTATAGGGTAGACGGACCATTCAAGCCTGAGCAAGGCTTGCGCTTCGATAATCAAAAAGTATTACTCGACCCCTACGCCAAATCTATAGTAGTGCCAGACACTTACGATCGCCGCTATGCCCAACTTCCCGGCGAAAACACTACAACCGCCATGAAAAGCGTAGTGGTAGACACCAGCTGTTACGACTGGGATGACGACGAACGCCCGGCCTATTCATTCAGTAGCACCATCATTTACGAATTACACGTGGCAGGCTTCACCAAGCACGCCAGCTCAGGCCTGTCAGATAATCTTCGGGGCACCTACGCTGGCTTGATAGAAAAGATCCCTTATCTAAAAGAATTGGGCATCACTGCTGTAGAATTACTACCGGTTTTTCAATTTGATACACAAGATGCACCAGAAGGAAAGAAAAACTATTGGGGCTACAGCCCCGTGTCTTTCTTTGCCCCACATGTCGCTTACAGTTCTCAAAAGGATGGCATCGGTGCTGTGGATGAATTCAAGGATATGGTCAAAGCACTCCACCGGGCAGGAATAGAAGTCATTCTGGACGTAGTGTATAACCATACCGCAGAAGGTGGTGAAAACGGCCCTACATTTAGCCTGAAAGGCATAGAAAACAGGGCTTACTATCTGATGGATGAGCATAGCTATCGTTATTTTAACTATTCCGGAACTGGCAATACCGTCAACGCCAACCACTCTATAGTGAGAAGGATGATCATGGACAGCCTGCGCTACTGGGTATCTGAAATGCATGTGGATGGTTTTAGATTTGATTTGGCCTCCATACTTTCTCGAGATGAGACTGGGCATCCATTGAACAACCCGCCTATCATCTGGGAAATTGAATCTGATCCCGTCCTGGCTGGAACCAAGCTCATAGCAGAAGCCTGGGACGCCACCAACCTTTATCAGGTAGGCTCTTTCAGCGGTCACCAATGGAAAGAATGGAATGGTAAGTTCAGAGACGATGTGCGTAGCTTTTTAAAAGGCGATTATGGAGCACTTTCCAATTTCGCTTCAAGGCTACTGGCAAGCCCTGATATATACGGGCATAAACAACAAAAGCCTGAGATCAGCATCAATTTCGTGACTTGTCATGATGGGTTTACCATGAATGACCTGGTAAGTTATAATTACAAGCACAACCAGGCTAATGGAGAGGACAACAGAGATGGCACCGACCATAATCTAAGTTGGAATTGTGGTGTCGAGGGCCCTACTGACTCTGTAGCAATAGAAAAACTGCGGACACAACAGATCAAGAACTTCTTTACCGTCACATTACTTGCTTACGGCACACCGATGCTATTGATGGGTGATGAAGTGAGGCGTAGCCAACAAGGAAACAACAACGCTTATTGCCAGGATAATGAAATGAGTTGGTTTGACTGGAATCTGGTAGAAAAGAACCAATCGCTTCTGCGCTTTGTAAAACTCATTACCACTATACGGCTGATACAAAATGCTAACAACAACAACGCGCTACCGCTCCATGAATTTTTGAGTGCCAGGCAAGTAGAATGGCATGGCACTCAACTTAATCAGCCTGATTGGCGACCAGACTCTCGCAGCATCGCTATTACAGCCTGGACAGACCATAAGATCTACATGTTTCATATGATGTTTAATGCTTCAGAATCCTATCTTACTTTCGAACTTCCACCCATTGAAGGCCATGGCCATCTCAAATGGCGACGTGTCATTGACACAGCTCTGGAATCACCACAAGACATCAACCGGTACGTTGATGCCGACACAATACATGACTCATTATATCAGGTAAAGGCTAAGTCTGTTGTACTACTCGCTGTCGAAATGGTAGAACAATCTTAAATTAATATAATTCGACCAAACATTGAACGTGCCTCTTTTGAGACCCATGAATAAATCGATATATTCATAAGCATATCATTACCTTAATACGAAGCATTAAACAATGTCTCAACCATTTACTAGTAATCTCAATGGCATGAAATACATGTCAATTCTCTTAATCATTTTATTCATGAAAATAACCCCGGCTAAAAGCCAGGAGAAATATGAATGGTTTATGATAATGGAGTTCTCAGGTGAATTGCCACAAGTATCTGGCTATGGAGGGACGGAAAAGTTTTCCCCGGCAGGAGAATATTTTAAGAGTGAAATAACAAACAAAACGATAAGAATCAGCAACAACAGTACTGTCAATTTGAGTTTCTTCAACGGAGAGCCCACCATGGCTGCCGTCGATGCTGAACATCAAATCCAACTCAAGGGGCCTAAGACCTTCAAGTTAAGAGAGCTAAGTGAAATGGTACACAAATTTGAAGACTCTTTTCAAACTAAGATAAAGTCGAAAAAACAAGTCGTTTTATATTCACCGTATATCTTCAAAATGGAGTATTCTCCAATTGAATTAATAGCGTGTTCCTTCCAGGGAAGGAGTGTCTTTGACGACTCACTGGGAGTCAAGCAAATCAACTTAGATGACCGGCTTCTAAACTTTAGTGAGCCTCCCTTTGATGGAGAGAAAATAGTGATAGGAAAATTCACTTTGGTAGGTGAAAACATTATTCTCTACAGTATGGATTTATTATACCAAAAGGAATAAACAGAATACACTCAGCCACCTACAACCAAATCATTCACATGATATTCCTCTTAGCAAAACCTTGCCTTATAAAATCCGTTACTTATATTTGTAAGTGATTACTCACTTTTAATGACAGATAAGCAAGAAAAGATATTATTGGCCGCATTGGAGCTCTTTGCCAACGAAGGTTACACTTCTACGTCAACTAGTAAAATAGCCAGGAAGGCCGGTGTTTCGGAAGGATTGATCTTTCGGCACTTTGGTAATAAGGAAGGCCTGCTATCTGCGATCATTGCACAGGGCGAAGAGAAAGCCAAATTACTTTTCGCTGATATCGTAATGGAAACAGACCCGAAAAAAGTGATCGAAAACATTTTGGTCCTTTGTGAAAAAATGACTGAAAACGAAGAGGAAATGAAGTTCTGGAAGCTTCAATACAAAATCAAATGGGAGACTGAGCAATACGGAGAGCACAAAATGGAACCTGTAAAAAACGCCCTCTCCAAAGCTTTTGATAAGCTTGGCTATAAAAATCCGGAACAAGAGGCCGTACACCTGCTACTCAGCTTAGATGGCATAGCCACAAGAGTTTACTTGAGTAAAGTTTTTGATATGCGACCTGTTCTGGCTCATTTGAGGGATAAATATGGATTGTAAAAAAATTTAGAAATAAAGTAAGTAAGTACTCACATATTATAACATGAAAAAGATAGTTTTAATCACAGGCGCATCCTCTGGCATTGGCAAGGAAACCGCCATTCAATTGATCAAAGAAGGACATATCGTCTACGGTGCGGCTCGAAGAGTGGATAAAATGAAAGACCTTGAAGCGGCAGGTGGGCACGCGATTGGCATGGATGTAACAGATGACAAGAGTATAACCACTGGCGTTCAACAGATCATCGATGAGCATGGTCATATAGACGTGCTGGTAAACAATGCTGGTTACGCCATTTATGGTTCGGTAGAAGAAACCTCGATTGACGAAGCCAGACGACAGTTTGAAGTCAACATCTTTGGCCTCGCCCGACTGACCCAGTTGGTGCTCCCATACATGAGGGAAAGAAGAAGCGGCACCATTATCAACATTTCATCCATGGGTGGAAAAGTCTATTTCCCACTGGGGGCATGGTATCACGGTACCAAACACGCACTTGAGGGATGGTCAGATAGCCTTAGGTTAGAATTGAGATCATTCGGGGTGAATGTGGTTATTGTGGAGCCCGGCGCCATCAAGACAGAATTCGGTGATGTCATGATAGCCCCGATGATAGAACGTTCTGGTAAAGGCCCTTACGGCAAGTTGGCCAAAGCCTTGGAAAAGGGAATTACAGATGCTTACAGTAAACCCAATGCCAGCTCCCCTCCTTCTGTGATCGCCAATGTGATTTCCAAGGCCATTAAAGCCAAGAAACCAAAAACCAGATATGTGGCCGGCAAGTTGGCTAAGCCTATGATGTTTATCAGGAAATATTTTGGTGATCGTGCTTTCGACAAGCTGGTGGCCAGTCAATATTTATAATCTGTAGCATTGATCAACTTAATACGTTGTCAGAAGTTTCCTTCTGGCAACTTTAACGCTTTAGAACGCAGGTTCAACAGGATTTAAATCAAGAATATCACTAACTTAAGCTAAAATGAAAGTCATTATAACAGGAGCATCAGGCATGGTTGGCAGAGGCGTTTTACTGGAATGCCTTGACCATCAGGATATCGAAGAAGCGCTATGCATCGTTCGTTCTAAAATTGATATCGACCATCCAAAACTGAAACAACTGGTACACAAAGATTTCTCTGATTTCACCAGTGTAAAAGACCAGCTTGAAGGGTACGACGCATGCTACATGTCCATGGGCATTAGTGCTGCCGGATTAAGTGAAGAGAAATATAAGGTTATCACTTATGATTATACACTGGCTTTGGCTAATGTGCTTTATGATCTTAACCCTAATATGACCATCACTTATGTATCTGGGCAAGGAACCGATTCCAGTGAGAAGGGTCGTACCATGTGGGCAAGAGTGAAAGGAAAAACAGAAAACGACTTGCTCAAAATGGGGTTCAAACAAGCTTATATGTTCCGACCAGGCGCCATCATCCCGCTCAGAGGCATCAAGTCGCGCACCAGGCTATACCAATTCGTTTATGATTACTTCATGTGGCTGGTGAAGCTGTTAAAAGCCTTAGCTCCCAACTCCGTTGTAAATACTACTCAAATCGGCTTGGCAATGATCAATATCACTTTGTTCGGCTATGATAAGCTTGTGTTAGAACCCAAGGACATCCTGATCAGGAGCAAATCGGTTTGATGAAGTAAGCACACCCTACTTTGCATTTGGTTCCAGTTTCATCATGTACAATTGGTAACCGAAGTCGATTTTGTCGATAGTCTCAAACCCATGTTTCTCGTACCAGGGTACGTTCTTCATGGTTGAGGTTTCCAGGTAAATGGGATGTTCCGCACCAAAGGTGTCAATTACCTCTTTTAGTAATTGGCTACCAGCCCCTTTACTCTGCACATCACTTTTGACCCCAATATACCAAAGGTGGTAGTAGGCTGATTTTGGATGGACATTCTTAATAGCAGACTGCTTCTTCAGCGTACTTGATAGCTTCTTCAATCCTACCACATTAATCACCAGTGAGAGATCAAGCCCCGTTGCCTTCAGAAAGGGCAGCTTCTTGCTATGGTCGATCAGCAAGACGCAGGCATTCTTTTCGTCATTCAAGAATGCTAGGCCACGCAGAAAGGACTGCTCAAATGAGTATGACATAAGGTGTCTCATTCTACTTTCAAGCCCTTTGCCCTCTCCTACCAAACTTGTAACGCTTCGGTTGTCGCTAAAACTATCGGATAGAATATCGATGATCAGATCCTTGTCCGCTCTGGTTGCTTTGATCATGGGTACAATTTCATCTTTTGATGCTTCAATACCAATTCTGACACCAGGAAGTTAATGATCAAAAACCAAGTCAATATGACCATTGCAAGATGGTGAAGTAGAATTGTATGATAGCACCGGCGCAAGAATTCTACATACTAGAATAGAAAACAAAAACACCATCAATATTGACCCATCCACCTTGCCTAAAGGCACTTACCTGATCAAAGTGTTTTCAAGCCAAGGCTGGTCGGTTTATAAAACCATCAAAGATTAAATATGGGTTAAATTCTGGTAAACAATTGGGGTGTCCGTTGACTAACGGCAGGCTATCAACTATCTTGATTATAAATTGACTGTCTCCAAAGTTCAACTATGTCAATATTAGTGTTTCTTTTGTGCCTTGGGTTCATTATGGTTGAACCCAATACTCGCCCGGCAGAAATCAATCCCGTGGGTGAGGATATCATCATTGGCTATACGGTTGACCCTAAGGATCAGAAGCTTTCATTTCATTGGAAAGATCCATCAGGCAAGCATTATGGCAACTTTGAGCGCTTAAAAACTGAACTGGCCAAGCAGGACAAAGAGCTGAATTTCGCCATGAATGGCGGCATGTATAAGTCTGATCAATCACCTCAAGGGCTATATATAGAAAACGGAAAGACCTTGTCTGCCTTGGATACGGCCAGCAAGGGTTATGGTAATTTTTATCTTCAGCCAAATGGGGTGTTTTACCTTACTGAAAAGCATCAACCTATAGTTTGTACAACCAGGCGCTTTCAATCAGGATCGCATATTGCCTATGCTACACAATCGGGGCCTATGCTTCTTATAGATGGTAAAGTACATCCAAAATTCAGGAAGGGCTCTTCTAACGTACACATTAGAAATGGAGTGGGTATACTACCTGATGGCCGTATACACTTTGCTATATCGACAGAAAAAGTAAACTTCTACGATTTTGCAGTCTACTTTCAAACTTTGGGTTGTGAAAACGCATTATACCTAGACGGCTTCGTATCGAGGGCCTTCATTCCTTCTGAAGGCTGGGCGCAAATGGATGGTGGTTTCGGAGTCATAATAGCCGAGACCAAATAACCAGAAGCCATGAGACCGAAGAAACTCACACCAATGCTCTGGACAGAGAATATCGATGAGACACTCAGGTTCTATTCTAAGTATCTAGGTTTTCATTGCACGGACCGCAACGACGATTGGGGCTGGGCGCTATTGAATAACGGTGAGATAGAACTCATGGTAACGCTTCCCAATACCCACAAGGCATACGACCAGTTACAATTCACAGGTTCTTTCTATTTCTATATCGAGGATGTCGAGCAGCTCTGGAAATGGTTAGAAAGTCGGGTCAAAATAGCCTACCCCATGGAGTCCTTCGATTGGGGCATGAAGGAGTTTGGCATTTATGACAATAACGGCTACATGCTGCAGTTTGGGCAGTATTTAGACGATTAGTTGGTTATTCATCAGCTTAAAGGTATTATTACCTTACTATCGATTGATGCTATCAGTGGTAAGAGCGACAAATAATTTGACTTGAAATCACACATCCCTCACCTTAAAAAGATTACCGATTTTTATAATCAACTGCAAATCGGCCAACCCCAAAGCGATGACTTCGCCATCATGCGGATTGAAGACCAGCCAGATTCCAAACGCATGGAAATGCCACTATTCAGATGTAATTTCTACAGATTGGTCTTTTTTAGAAATACAGGTGTAGAATGGAACTTGCCCAACGAACACTTCAGCTCTAGTAGCAACAGCCTGTATTTCGCCTACCCCGGCAAACTGGAAAGTTGGGTTACGTCACAAAAGATGTATGGATATTTGATATGCTTCACCGAAGAGTTTGCACATATCAATGCCCTGCAAAGCGCTTTTGATCAGGAGTTTCCATTCTTCAATTTCAATGGACAATCATTGATCAAGTTTTCCGAGGAACCGGCCAAGGAATTAATCATGACTCAGGAGAAGCTACTAGAAGAGATGAGTACTGAACTAAATGATCGTGATCAAATGCTCAGGTTGCTGTTACACCAATATCTCATTCAAGTCAGGCGTGTCTATCTCAATGACCAAGATACCTTATCTAAAGAAGATAAAAACAGCAACACCATTTTCAACCGGTTCAGGAAAGAGGTAGATGACTATTTTGCTGAACTAGCGGAAGGAAAGGCCACAGAACAAGCCAATGTGAGCCTTATCGCCGATCGCATTAATTTGAACCCTGGCTACCTTAATACTACCATCAAAAACCTGACGGGCAACACCGCATCAAGCTACATTCACGATAAAACCATTTTAGAATCCAAAAGCTACTTGATGCATACGGAACTACAAGTGGCCGAGATCGCCTATCAATTGGGTTTTACCAATGTGACCTACTTCAATAGGTTCTTCAAAAAACAAACCGGAAACACGCCATCCACCTTTAAAAATCACCACCAATAAATGGTATTAAACCCCAAGCTAGAACCCTGGACCCGAGTTTCCGTCGCAAAGCCCAGAGAGATTAAATCACAACCTTCTCGTCTGCCGAAGCTTTAGCGAAGGTACATCTCATCTGCCAATCGCGTGCCGCCTAAAGCTTTAGCGATGTAGCAAGCAGTCGCGAAGGCAGACTAGGTCCGTTATTTAGCCAACCTACAAAAAGTGTAACCAACCCTGCAAAGAGTGTAATTAGCCAGGCCATTGAAGCTTGTAACATTGTAAAAACAAAAAAACAAGCACAAATGGAAAGGTTAAAAAATGTAATGCTCATATGGAGTCTGGTGTACTTGCTGATCACCGCACTGATCTATCTACTTAACCAATGGCTTGTGGTTCAGCCGATCTACATCAGAACGCTAGTACTATCTGGGATCATGGTTTTCTCCATGCAATATCTCGTACTACCCACACTCCAGAAATTCAGAAAACAAAACAAATAAATAAGACGAGCTAGTGATGACGAACAAGCAAAACCAAAGAAATGTCCTTTCGAACCTGAGAGAAATCTTTCTGGCTGACAAGGTAAATAATTTAACAATACAGCGAATTTTTGAAGATAGATATCTCCGCTGCACTGCGATATGACATTTTTTAAGGTTTTGCGTCAAAGTCTACTTGCTTTAAATCAAACTCACTCTTAATAATTAAAATCATGGAAAAGTTAATGGAACAAACACAAACGGTAATGCTAAACAACGGATTAGAAATGCCACAAATTGGTCTTGGCGTATTGAAAGCTCAAGACGGAACAGAAGTAGAAAATGCCGTACTTACCGCGCTTGAAAATGGCTATCGTCTGATCGATACTGCTGCGGTTTACGGTAATGAAGCCGGAGTCGGTCAAGCCATCGCAAAAAGCGAAGTACCCAGAGAAGATATCTTCCTTACCACCAAAGTCTGGAACAAAGATCAAGGCTATGAATCCACATTGGAAGCCTTCGATAGAAGCCTGGAACTATTGGGTACTGATTATGTAGACCTCTACCTGATTCATTGGCCGGTAAAAGGAAAGTACAAGGAAACTTGGGCAGCCCTGGAAAAGCTTTACAAAGAAGGAAAAGCCAAGGCGATAGGTGTGAGTAATTTTCAAGTGCATCATTTGGAAGACCTGATGGCGACCGCAGAGATCACACCGATGGTCAACCAGGTCGAAATGCACCCACACCTGCAACAAAATGAATTGTTGGAGTTTAGCCAAACCCATGGCATCCAACTGGAAGCATGGCGCCCGATCATGATGGGACAAGTGACTTTGATTCCAGAGATAAGAGAGATAGCCAAGAAATATGACAAATCTCCGGTACAGGTCACCTTGAGGTGGTTGGTACAAAAAGGTGTCGTAGTAATACCTAAATCCGTAACCGAATCAAGGATCGTTGACAACGCAGACATCTTTGACTTCGCATTGACTGCTCAGGAAATGGCCAGCATCAATAGCGTTGATCGAGGCAGGAGGTTAGGATCTGATCCGGATAATTTCAATTTCTGAACGAACCAATGCCTATCTGGTCTTCATGAGTTTTATCACCACAAAAACCTCGTGAAGACCTTTTTTAATTAGCCTTCTGCTCAAAACCACCGCTGAATTTGAAATCCCTACAAATTCTTTTAACTTATAAAAGAATCGTTAGCACCCATTTAGTTGATCACAATCCAGCGTCTCCTCTACCCTACAATAAGTCTGATCTTATTTTTCACCGCTTGTGAAAGACGAGCCAGCTTAAGCGAAGCTGATTACCAACTATTGAAAAAGTCGGAATACCTTATCCTCGAGGAAAGAAAGGAAACCGAAAAACGAATGCATAAGCGGATGTACGAGACCCAAAGCGTGGTAAGTACAAACGGGTATCGTTCATATGATGTAGAAGTAATGACTAGTATCATTGCCACGTTCAAAGTATATGACAGCATTAGAACTGTGCTACTCAATCATCCCGGTTACTACTCTTTGGATTCGGCTCAATTCCTTTTGGAAGGTTTCAATAAACATGCGGACGAAGAGCTTTTGGAAAAGGTATCCATTCTGGATGCACGCGATCGGCTTATATACAAGGATAATCAACACCTGCTGTTGAAAATAGCCAACCTGATCGATTGAAATGTAGAATGATTCCTTCAGTCAGGTTGG
>JBCBSS010000080.1:0-35972 GCA_039819065.1 Bacteroidota bacterium | reverse complement strand
AATTAACACTTTGAGTAGAGTAGGATTTCTCCCGATGGTCGAAAAGACAGCTTTTGAGACAGCCCCTTCTTTTTTAAGTATGAAATGGGTTATTGAAGCTATTTACCTACTAGCTCATGTTCCTGCCCAAACAGTAGCACATCTGCTCCGCGAAAGCCGCAAAGATAGATGTCATCTAAGCCGTCGCCGTTGAAATCTGCCATTTGAAAGTCGAAAGGGTATATGTTCAGGTCCGGGAAAAAGGCAGTAGTCCTATCTTCAAAATTAAGGTTACCATCGTTGACTAAAACCATCATTTCGTTGCCATTGAACCTGTTACCGGAGAGAATATCCATGTGACCATCTTTGTTGATATCAACAAAATCAGCATCAACTGTTCTGAAGTCGCTGAACGGAAGACTTTGCGCTGTAATCTCTGAGAAAAAACCTTTTCCGTCATTGATCAATAACCTGTTCTGAGGATTACCAAAACCACCAAAGTCTACGTTGGCAAAAAGGATATCCAGATCACCATCATTATCCACATCACCAAAATCCGCTTCCCTGGTCTGGTCATTTACAACCGGCAATCGTGAGCTTGTCTCATCAGTAAAAAAGCCATTACCATCATTGATGAGCAGTCTGTTAAAAGTCTCATTACCTTCGAGTAGATCAAGATCGCCATCTCCATCCACATCTCCCAGCCCTACATCCTGTGTGGTAAAAGTATTTACTGGCAGTCGCTCCTTGGTTTGATCTACAAACACAGCAGTTCCATCATTGATGAGTATTACATTCTGCCCAGCGTTACCGATGATCAAATCCAAATGCCCATCTCGGTTTAGGTCAGCTGTTTCTACTGCGTTAGAAGTTCCGGAAACAGGTATGGCACCGTTGACATTTTCGAAGAAACCATTGCCTTTGTTTCGGTAGAACTCGTTGGTTTGATCATCCTCGCTGACAAATATCACATCAAGGTCACCGTCTCCATCAAAATCCCCTACCGCTATATCTTCGGAATCATGATTTGTCTTGGGAAGTCGTGCATCGCTTTCGTCAGAAAGGACGCCAGTACCATCATTGATCAGTATCACATTAGGACCAAACTCAATAGCTAGTATGACATCCAAATCGCCATCCCGATCAATATCCACTATTTGGGCATCCATTGTATTACCTCCAAGAGAACTGCTTTTTAGATGACTACTACTAACATTTTTAAAGGGTTTATCCTGTGCCACACTATCCGAGCCTGTAGCAGCCTCCTGACAGGAAGTAGCGTAAAAGCTAAAGAAAGCGGTTAAGATTATAAAAAGTGTGGTGAGCATTTTATCAGTCTGAAATGGATGTTTCACGGCATTACTTTAAAAATAGAACGACCGCAACCATTGAAAGATACAGGTGGTATTCAGTGGGCAAAAGATGTTGTAAATGACAATCTAATCAGGCCTGTATAAACTCATTCTAGCATATTTCAAGAAGAAATAAGAAAAATTAACTCAAGTAAACTTTTCTACTAATGACATGAAGACGTTTCAAAAATCCGGAACAAATAAACCTCGTAATCTATTTCCGTTTCAATCATCAATTCCTTGGAATTTTAATTAGATTTATAATCAGCTAAAATCCAAAAAACCACCAAAGCAATCATGTCATCATCAACCGCAGCAGAGGTCATATTTGAATTGAACCTCAAGCAGCTTCCGTGGGAAGGCGGCTATTACAGTGAGACCTATCGGTCAACCGAAATTTTCAAACCAGGCCATCTAGGAGAAGAAATCGAAGGTGAAAGAAACTTCTCCACAGCCATATACTACCTGTTAACTCCTGATACGTTCTCCTTCATGCACCAGCTTAAGTTCGATGAGGTATTTCATTTCTACATGGGAGATCCGGTAGAGATGCTCTTGCTCGATGCAGATGGCTCAGGAGATATGATCACACTAGGCCATGATATCAAGTCAGGCATGAAACCTCAATACTATGTCAGAAAGCACACTTGGCAAGGATCAAGATTGGCTGATGGTGGTGAATTTGCATTGATGGGTACCACCATGTCGCCTGGATTCGACTTCAAAGATTATATTCATGGCGATCGCGAAAAGTTGATTGATTCGCACCCTCAATTCAAGGAACAAATTATTGCCAGAACCAACTAACCCCTAACCACTCCCCTGTCCTTATGAAAGCACTGATGTTTGACCAATTCGGAAGTTCTGATGTCCTGTATTATGGTGATAGTGCTAAACCCGAATTATCTCCAGAAGATGTATTGGTGGAAACAAAGGCCATAGGTATGAACTTCGCTGATGTATACCGGAGGAAGGGTAATTATCATATTGATGGAGAACCTCCATACGTGCTTGGCTATGAAGGAGCAGGCGTCGTAGTCGAAGTGGGTTCTAAGATTTCGGACATTAAGGTGGGCGATCGTATAGCTTTTGCTGACGTACCTTACGCTAATGCCCAGATGGTAGCGGTTCCCTACGATAAAGCAATCCCTCTACCTGATGCTATCAGCTTTGAAGTGGGTGCTTCCCTCCTATTGCAGGGACTGACCGCTCAGTATCTGAGCAGAGACAGTTACCGGATCAAGGAAGGTGATTTAGTGCTCATACATGCTGTTGCCGGTGGCGTAGGACAAATTCTAACTCAATTGGCTAAGCATGAGAGAGCCATTGTGATTGGCCTTACTTCCAGCGAATCGAAAAGAGAAAAGGCATTGGCTAATGGAGCCGGAGAAGTATTCCTTTACCACGACGACTGGTTGCAGCAAGTACTGGATTATAGCGGAGGAAACGGTGTCAATGTGGCTTACGATAGTGTGGGTAGTACGCTAATGGATTCATTCCGAGCAACCCAAACCTGTGGAACCGTAGTTTTCTATGGTATGGCGGGTGGAGATCCTGAGAAAATCGATCCACGTATGCTCATGGATACTTCTAAAACACTCGTAGGCGGAGATCTCTGGCATCATGTCACATGCCGTGAAGAAAGGATCCAACGTGCTTCACAACTATTCAGGTTGATCAGTGATGGAGAACTACGGGTCAATGTGTGCAAAAAATTCAAGCTTAGCGAGGGAAAACTGGCCCATGATTACCTTGAGAGTAGAAAAAGTGTCGGAAAGGTCCTCTTGATTCCATAATGGTTTAGGGAAATTTTGTTTATTACAGTGTAAACAAAAGAACGAGACGCGTTTTGTCTCACCAGCTAAACTTCCCTAAATTAAATGATTCCTCCTCAAATCCCCGAAGATGAGAAGGCACGACTGAGTGCACTTTACGATCTCAAGATTCTCGACACGCCGGCAGAAGATCGTTTTGATAAGGTGGTCGAAATTACCTCTGACTTTTTCGAAGTACCCATCTGTTACATATCTTTTGTCGATAATGATCGTCAATGGCTGAAAGCCAGTTGTGGGCTTCAATTTAAGCAAAGCGAACGCAAGGTTTCATTCTGTGGTCACGCTATTGTTTCTGATTCTACCCTCGTAGTTCCTGACGCAACAAAAGACGAGCGCTTCCATGATAATCCACTGGTGGTTGGGCATCCTTACATGAAATTCTATGCAGGAGTCCCTATTAAGACGGTAGACGGTTTTAAAGTGGGAACGCTTTGTATCGCTGATAATATACCTAAAGAGCTAGGAGAGACTGAATTAAATAGGTTGAGCAGCTTTGCTTCCATCGTTGAGGACATGGTCAATCTTTATGATTCTATCCATCTCAAAAGTCAGATTGAAGAGCAAAAGCAGCGCATTGAACAGCAGTCGAAAGCCATACGTCATAGCATCAATTATGCCCGGCTAATTCAAGTATCCTCCCTTCAGACAGAAGAACAGTTCAAATCAAACTTTTCGAATTCCTTCATAGTCAATATTCCCAAAGATGTGCTATCAGGTGACTTCTTCTGGTCAAGCAAGCTGAATGGTCTGACTTATATCGCGGCAGCTGATTGTACCGGACATGGTGTGCCGGGTGCGTTGGTCAGCATTACCTGTTTTAATGCCCTAGAATATGCGGCAGGTAAAGTAGGTACTGTCGAAGTAGGGAAAATCCTCGACTTGGTGAATATCCTTATACAGAATCGGTTTTCCAGCGACGAAAATATCAATGATGGCATGGATATATGCCTGATTTGCATTGATGAGGAAAATCATAGGGTATTCTACGCTGGCGCCCATAATCCATTGTACGTGGCCAGAGAAAATGGCAAACATGAAGCTGACCTGAACATCTTTAAAGCTAACAACCAACCTATTGGTCGTTTTGCCAGAGCCAAAACATTCGAGACCAAGTGTACTATGCTACAGAAGGGCGACGTATTGTATCTCCTAAGTGACGGGTTACAATCCCAATTCTCCGAAAAGAACGATCAGAAGTTTGGTAGAACAAGGCTGAGACAATTTTTCAAAGACATTCACTATATGACTACTGACGAAAAAAAGGGACAGTTAGAAAAAACTTTTGAAGAATGGAAAGGTAATGTCCCGCAGACGGATGATGTATTGGTGTTGGGATTAACAGTTTAATCTAGAAGCTAGATACCCAAAATTGGCCTATGGTCAGCTAACATAAGTCAACCTGAACAAAGACCTTTTCGATTGTCGAAACGGATGAATTGCCAACCTAATGTATCACCGTGTCAGTCTATGGGTTACGGATTCTAAAACTTCAAAGGCAGTTTCTGCCATTTTATTGCCCTTGGTATCAAGTAGTGGATTGACTTCTACAATTTCAAATCCTACCACTTTGCCGGAATGAATGATACCGTCAATGATTTGTAGCACCTCATACTGATCAAAACCCTTGATCACCGGTGTTCCTGTTCCTTTAGAAATCATATCGCAGTCCAGGCTGTCCACATCGAAAGAAATGTAAATCATATCGCATGATTTCAATGCCTCCAGTGCCTCTTTAATACATACATCGGCCCCACGATACCTTACCTCTTCGACTTTGTAATTTCTCAAACCAAGCCCTTCCATTTGCTCGTCTTCCGGTTCTTCCGTATCCCTTACACCAAAATATATCAGGTGTTCGGGCTTCAATTTAGGTCCTTCAGTACCAACATTTTTAAGGGCATTCCAGAACTTATCAGTATTTCCGGTTACATCATTGATTTGATTGGCTCTATTATCCTCATTGAGTGCTGCGGCCAAAGGCATACCATGAATATTGCCAGAAGGTGAGGTATATGGTGAATGTATATCCGCATGCGCATCTATCCAAATGACGCCCAGAGTCTTTTCCGGCTTGGCCGCTTTTATGCCACTGATCGTACCGAGTGCTGAGGAATGATCACCGGAAAGAATAATAGGAAAGTATTCGTCCTTTATACATCTTCTCACAGCATCACTAACCCAGGAGCATTGCTCATGAACATGTTCAATACGTTGGGCAAAGGCATTATGCACCATGTCGTATATGGACTCATTATGCGTCTTTACATCTTCGTAGTCATAGAGGTTAAAATAATCATTGTCTTGATTGATAGCAGCTATCTCAATAGCATCTATGCCCATATCCGAACCACGGGTACCGGCACCTATATCCGACCGGTTTTTAATGATCTTAATTGGTTTCTTCATCGTTTTGCTCTCCGGTCATGAAGTTAGCAAAAAGCGCAGAGACGAGAACAGACTGAAACATGATTCCTGCCATGGAATGCTCATTTTAACGGTCATTAGCTTACCAATAAGACTAGCGACCGCTTGATTGGATATGCAACCGCTTCAAATAATTAGACTTGCCAGTATAGTGTAGCCATTTTAGATTTAATATGATCAAATGAGTATATCTAACGAAAAATTCAGTTGAACGTAAAGCCCAAAACGATATGAATTTAGCTTGGACGAAAGGATTATTTAGTTATCAGACTAAACTCATTGAAAATGGTGATGAGGTAGGCTTTGTACAATACGATCCTTGGAGTGAGAAAGTGGCAGCACAGTTGTATGGGAAAGGTTATAAGTTCGAACGCAAAGGACTCTTCAGCAGTACCATGCTGATCAAAAATCCTAAAGACAATACCGTCATTGGCAGCATTGATAAAAACATTTGGAATTCAGTTTCTACTATCTCTATCGATTCAAACAAAGCTACTTTCAAAACCCGTAACTTCTGGTCTACCAAGTGGTCGGTAAAGCTTAATGACGATGAAGTGAACTACCATGGCAACTCATCGAAAGGCAGCATTACCATTAACGGGAAGATAGACCCTGTTTATGTACTCTCAGGCTTGTTTTCAGTAACTTATCATTTGAGAACGGCCGGAATCGTGGCCATATTTGTGGCGGTTGTTGTTTCTGTTTCTAATATGTAAGCTGTAAAAGGGTACTAGCTCGGCTCGTAACTTATCTCGAAAGAGTTAACCTCTCCCCCGTTTAGTTCAAAAGAAGGATTAGAGAAAGTACGCTGTGTAAACTCATCATCACCGCAGAACAAGCCTGTGCAGTCATTACATACCTCTCTGGATTCGGAAACCTCGTAGCTAATTTGAGAAATTGTGTCAGATCGATCCAGACGGTCATTGATGATGATGTAATTGAAATCCCTCAGATCAAACATCTGGTTGTCAAATAGAATAGAATTCACCTCGGTTCCGAATGTTGTCTGGGTAATAGGGTTGAACGCCAGATTCACCATCGCTGTGTCAATCGCATTAAAGCTCTGATCAGTTCGTTTTACCAGTACATTTTGGAAATCCTCTGTATCAGATTCTTGAAAATCATCGAGATCCAAAATGATAGTTATCGTGGCTACAGGCGTGATACAAAGTTGATCTGTACAAGAGCAACAGGCCCCGAATACTGAGGCCAATGTGAGAAATACGACAAGTCGGCTTAAGTTCTGAATGTTCATAGCGATTAATGTTAATTGATAGTTCTAGTCTTTTTGTACACCCACTATGCCTTTGTTTACAGCCTCTCTGTAGAACCGTCGACATTGTCTGTCTTCACCATTTTCACACAAGGTATTGCCATCACAATCTATTGGAAAGCTGATGATATCGGCACAGTGATTACCAAGCAAAAAATATTGGCTGTTTTGGAATTCGTAAAGTGTTAAAAAGAATTTGCAGTCAAGATCTTGACCAGTGTAAGGCTCCATGTCGCTCTGTTCGAGGTACTCGTCCAGGCACATTTTGGTTATATTTTCCTCATCACAACTGCTGGTTAACCACAAAAGAGAACTCACCATCAAAACACCAGTATATTGGGCTATTAACCTTTTCATGGTGCAAGTTCTTCTATACTTAAAACAACGATTTCATCACCTAAACAAGGTTCATCTACGGAGCGCCAATTAAGTTGTACACTGATTGGGAATAGGTTTTCCTCTAGCGCTATATTGCTACTAAGAGGTAATTCCTGAAAACGATAAGTGGAGTCACCTATTTCAACAAACCAGCCTCCACAGCATGCGCATAGTCTAGCATCTATGCCTGTAATAAGACCTTGATCATTGAATGTTATTTCATCCTCTGAACAACCAATGAGCCAAGCTAAACCCAAAAAAAACGTAAAAACTATGCAAGACTTATTCATGAGAAAACTATATCTCTTTTATTGATTGACCCGACATCTCTGATAAAGGTTGGAAAGCAGCTGTTACATTTATCAGATAGAAAATGACCTACCAATACCGTCAATGGAAAAGGGGTTGAACCAATTACTGAAAATCCTCAATTTGTTCGAGCTATGAATAACTAGATGAGCGCACCATGGCTTCCGTAATGGCTCTGTGCCTCCGAAATATAGAAAACATGTTTTCATCCATCAGTCAGTATCATAGGATAGCTGCCTGATTTAATCAGCACCATTATGAAAATACTATTCGTAGCATCGCTAACCATTATGGCCATTTCCACTGGCTATTCCCAAAACCCAGATTATCCATGTCAGTCTCAAAGCGGTGATTTTCTGACCCAATTGGTGGGTAACTGGACTGTAGAAACGAAAGACAGAACCTCACCAGGCCAGTACGAGACAAACAAAGGGCATGCAATCATAGCAGCCACCATAGCCGGCTGTGGTATACAAGAAACCTATAAAGGTTCGTACAAAGGCAATCAATATGCTCGATTTGCAAGCATTAATACCAAGAGTGATAACGAAATGGAAATGACGGCAACAGACTCCGAACATGCCGGAAGTATGCATTTCAAAGGTGAGTTATCCAATGGTCAAATCTCTTTGCTTTGGTATCGAGACGAAAGCATAAAGAAGATGCAGTCCAAATATGTACTGGAAATAAAGAATGATCGTGAATTCGAATTTTCTTCTTTTCTCTCTACCGATTATGGAAAAACCTGGGCTTTGACCCATGAAAGAAAATATACCAAAGCAGGTCACCAAACCGCTACCAGTTCCAAGGATGATAAATCCAGCATTCAAGGACTATTGGATGCCTATTACGACTGCATCTCAGGCCCCATTAGGCAGCCTCGGCAACTTGATAGGCTTAGATCGCTTTTCCACCCTGAAGGACGTCTGATTTACAGCTACTGGACTCCGGGACATGAAAAGGCCGAGGTGCTGGTCATGAACTTGGAAGAATTCATAGAAAAGATCGACTATGCCGATAAGAAGGGGTTCTTTGAGCATGAAATTGCCAACACCGTACATACATTTGGTGCAGTTACACAGGTGTTCAGCACCTACGAGTTTCGTAGCGAAGATAAAACCATAGCAGGCCGAGGTATTACAAGCTACGAGCTGTTATTCGACGGTTCACGCTACTGGATCATGTCCATGTTCTGGACAGCTGAAGATGATCAATATAAAATTCCGGAGCAGTATTTAAGGAATTAGGTGGTTAGGTGTCTAAAGATGCTACTTTCAAAATCTTCAGCCTGATCGAACCATTGCCTTGGAATTTGGTCTTCGTCGCTAGACATTATGGTAATTCCTGCCACCATGGCACATATAGTATCTCTATCACCGAGAGCAGATACAGCTTTCCAAAGGGCTTCTTCAAAACTACCTAAATTATGGGCAGCGCACCAAACGCAGAATGGCACGGTATCTTGAGCTTGAATTTTGGTCCCGTTGCCTAAAATGCTAATAACTGTATCAATATGATAGGTATATGAAACAGTTGTGGATTTTTTGATCCTGGACTTAACATCAGACTCCGGAAGTTCAAAAACGACCTTCTCGATGAACTCTTCAGGTACTAGAACGGATGACTGAGTGGCTATGGCAACGGCTTTCGCTATGGCTACAGCACCTGCAATGGCTTCTATGTTGGCGTGAGTTACCTCTGCAGATCTTTTAGCCATAGCCGCTACCAACTCCAAATCATCATGGAAGTAAGCTCCGATCGTACCTACACGCATGGCCGCTCCATTACCCATTGATCCCATTCCATCAAAAACCGCATTGCTTATAACTCTCCAGTCTCCACCCTCTCCCACTTCTCTTAGCATTCTTCTGGTGGTAGCGCCATATCCCCGGTTAACATCTAAATCATGCTTTTGCACGAACCTTTTAATCAATGAATCCTGATTGATTGTTCTATTGTCTTCCAATTCCTCAAAAACTGACAATGCCATAATCGTATCGTCAGAAAACTCCCATTTACTCTCCGGTACTGTTCGTCGGGATATGTGTTCAATGACACTATCATGATCACCAAAAAAACTCTCCCCAAAGGCATCTCCCACTGAAACACCTTTCATGCATTTTCTCGCTAACGCTAACCTATGTTTATGATCCATTATACTATAATAAAAGGTATTAAATCCCAGATTTCATGTGTTAGATCGAACTTATTAAACATAGCCTTCGCTTCCTCCACCTTTGCCTCAAGCGTGGCTTTAGCAATCATAATCCCCTACAGGTTTCATTTTACTTCCAGAACTAAGATAGTAATCTGACTGATCAGATCTAACTTTTTGACATGCTATCTGACACGCACCTTTTCTAGCTGAACCCTCCAAAAAGTCCCTAAACGGCACATTTAACCATTTTTAACATACTATAACACCTCTTAACACAAATTTCCTCCTCCTTTACGGCCGTATTATTCATCGCAAAAACAAGTTCTATATCATGAAATCACTTAGCATACTTTTCTCAATAATACTCTTTGGCACCACGGTGCAGGCCCAGGAAATGTCCGGGCGAATAACCTATGAACAGCAGATTAAGCTAGAATTCAGTTTTGAAGGTCAAGATATGCAAGGCTTAGAATCAATGATTCCCAAATCAAGGAAATCAACGATGCAATTGCTATTTACGGAAGAGGCCTCGCTATACAAAAAGTCTCCTGTGGAAGAGGGTGGTGACTCTGAATTTACTAATGATAGTGGAGCGGTCATCAAAATAGCTGTATCGGGAGCGGATAATGAAACCTATAGAGACATTCAGAACAAAAACCTGGTGGAAAAGAGAGAATTCTTTGGTAAAAACTTTCTCATCAAAGGAGACAAAACGTATGCCTGGAAAATAGCCGGAGAACAGAAGGAAATACTTGGCTATGCCTGCCAGAAAGCAACACTTCAGGATGGGGACCGCAATGTGGTCGCCTGGTTCACTCCTCAAATCCCACTAGCAACCGGGCCAGAGGGTTATGGTAATCTACCCGGAATGATCCTGGAGGTGAACATCAACGAAGGTAAAAGAACCATTGTGGCCACAGAAATAGCCATGGGCGAAGTTGACGCCAAATCGGTAAAGGAACCAACCAAAGGAAAAGAAGTGACCAGAGAAGAGTTCGTAGCCATCGTAGAAGAAAAAACCAAGGAGATGGAAGAGACTTCAGGTGGAAACAGAATCATCATCAGAAGAAACTAAACAGATATGCGCGTTCTTACTTGCTGTCTGTTGTTAATCTCATGCTGCACCATCACTGCCTTTGCCCAGAATGAACATCGACCGGTGCAAGGAGTAGTGCTTGACACTACCAAGGCTCCCCTACCTGGTGCCACGGTAGTCTTAGTCAATGCTTCAGATTCAGTCATGCACAGCTTCACCATTTCCGATGTAAAAGGAAACTTCAGCTTCAAAAAAGTACCCATAGGTCAATATCTACTGCAGATTTCTTACTTGGGCTATCGCAACTTAAGCCAAAACGTAGAGATTGAACCAGGCAATGAAGTCCAAGACCTTGGAAGTATCATACTCGATGAAGATAGCCAACTACTTGATGGTGTTGATATTACAGCTGATCGTATACCCATCGTTATCAAGGAAGATACGATAGAATACAATGCCGCTGCCTTCAAAACACAAAATAATGCCGTGGTGGAAGATTTGCTCAAAAAGCTACCTGGTGTAGAAGTAGAGGCGGACGGGACTGTAAAAGCACAAGGTGAAGAGGTGCAAAAAGTACTGGTGGATGGCAAAGAATTCTTTGGGAACGATGCTACTATTGCCACCAAAAACCTTCCAGCCAATGCAGTAGACAAAGTGCAAGTGTTTGATAAGATGTCAGAAATGTCAGAATTCACCGGTATCGATGACGGCAACAGCGATAAAACCATCAACCTCACCCTCAAAGAAGACAAAAAGAACGGCATCTTCGGAAACATATCAGGTGGCTATGGCAGTGAAGAAAGATATGCTACTAAAGCTAATATCAACCGTTTTTCTAAAACCACGCAATTCTCAGTATTGGGGTCTAGCAATAACATCAACGAGCAGAATTTCTCCATCAATGATTACATCAACTTCATGGGAGGCTTTCAAAACTTCGCTTCTGGCGGAGGCGGTTTATCCTTATCACTTGGTGGACAAGACGGAGCACTGCTAGGACTGGGAGGTAACAACGGCATCCGCACCACCACTTCTACTGGGATCAATTTGAATCATGATTTCAGTAAGCGCACCGAACTCAGCGGTAACTATTTTTATAACAGGCTTAGCAATGAGCTTGATCGCAATATCTTAAGGCAAAATTTTCTTGAGGGTCAGAATTTCAGTTCTGAGGAAAATAGCGATCGCCTTGACCGCAATGATAACCACCGCTTGAATCTTCGTCTGAAACACGAGATCAACAAAATGCAAGATTTGTCTTTCCGCACTACTCTCAGGTTTAACGATGGATTCAGGGAGACGCTAGATAACAACCAGACATTCAACACAGAAGGCGTATTGGAGAATGAATCCCAAACTGATAATACGTCCATAGGACAAGGGTTTAGCACCAACAACCAGTTGCTCTATCGAAGGAAGTTCAACAAGAAGGGTCGCTCATTCGTAGCCGATTTTACCCTTAACTACAATGAAGATGACCGTACATTCGGGCTCTTCTCCGAGAATGTGTTCAACCCATTAGACCCAAACACCAGTTTTTCTGAGATCATCAGGCAAAACCAAATACAACAGAATGATGGCGTAGACTATGGCATCAATCTATCCTATACCGAACCCTTGGGCAAAAGAAGATACCTGGAATTCAGCTACTCTAGACAGAACTATGCTAACGACTTTCTCAAGAACTTCTTTGACATTAATAACGAAGAGGAACAAACGCTGAATGAAACATTGAGCAGCTTTTACAAGCGTGATTACACCTATGATCGTGGAGGGCTGAAACTGCGTATGAATAGCCAGAAGTCCAACCTGACCCTGGGTGTTAGTGCGCAGCAATCAGAGTTGACTGGTGATATCATCAGTGAGGATATCGATATCCAAAGAGACTTCTTCAACATACTGCCATCGGCTCGTTTCAAACACGATTTCACTTCCAGTAAAAACATCAGTATCAATTATAGCACCCAGGTAAGGGAACCTTCACTACAGCAATTGCAACCAGTACTGGACAATAGCAATCCTTTGAATGCGTACGTAGGAAACCCCGAGTTGAAGGCAGAATATCGACATAACCTGAGGTTCAACTTTGTCTCATTCAGCCAGTTCAATTTCACCAGCTTCTTCAGTAATGCTACCATTACTTACACTCGAAATCGCATTACCAATGCCAGGACCATAGATGAGTTGTTCCGCCAAACCACACAGCCGGTCAATGTGGATTTCGATATGGCCGTCAGGAGTTATTCTTCTTTCAGCGCCCCTTTGAAATTCATCGGTGCCAAAACGAGTCTGACTTATAACACTCAGTTCAACCGTAGCATATTGTTTATCAATGAAGTAGAAAACAATACCAATCGCTGGACTAATTCTATTGATGTGAGACTAGAAAACCGTAAGAAAAATGCTATCGATGTAATGGCCGGCATGAGGCTTACCCTCAACCAGACCCGTTATTCAGTAAACACGGAGCTAGACCAGAATTTTGTCAGCCGACTATACTACTTCGATTTTACGGCTACCTTTCTCAAAACCTGGAATTTCAATACAGCCTTCGATTTCACTGTTTATGAAGGGCAAGCCTTTGGCAACAACCAAGAAGTACCCATTTGGAGGGCATCGATTAGTAAAAGCTTCCTGAAGCAAGACAGAGGAGAATTAAAACTATCCGTATTCGACTTACTCAATCGTAACTTAGGTATCGACAGAAGCAGTCAATTCAACTTCATACAAGATGAGCGCTTCAACACGCTATCAAGGTATGCTATGCTCACTTTCTCCTATGCCCTATCCAAGTTCGGTAACAACCGAGGAGGCATAACCATAAAAGAGAGTAGAAGATAGCGAGTAGAGGCGGTCATTAGGTTATGATGCATACACGGTGGTTGTCTCAAAAGCCCAGTTAAATGTCATCCCGGTTGATTGGGATCAAAAAGACGGCTTTTGAAGACAGCCTCAGTAATTTATCCGTTTCTGTACCTTTTACACACTTGAAATCCACTTCCTTTATTCCAAAATCTGACTCAAAAACGCCCCATACGCGTGAAGGGCGGCTCCTTTGCTTGCAGGAAGGGTCAAATGCCTGCAGGAAGGGTCAAATGCCTGCAGGAAGGGTCAAGTTCCTGCAGGAAGCACTCAAATCGTGTATGGAGAGGTCAAATACTTGCAGGAAGGCTTCAACTCGTGTATGGAAAGCCTCAGACCGTTGCAGCGCAATACAAATCGTGTATGGGCGAAATAAAATTTTGTATATGCCGCTCAATTGGCTGCAGGGCAGAATGAAATTTGGCTAGGAGAAGGTGACCATGTGCAGGAAAGCTTAAATAACGTGAATATCGCTTAAGAAAATTGCAGGATAGTAGCTAAAACCCCAAAATCTGTCTTTTCGACCGTAGAGAGAAATCTTTCTAGCTCAAAACGCATCATTTGAATACTTTCGGTGCTTCCAAAAAGAGAGATATCTCTCCCGATCCCGTCAGGATCGATATGACAGGTTTTTGGGGTTTCTTATCCAGTATTCACGTTAAATAGATGCAAGTAAGGCTGTTACTGGAGTAACGTCATCACTCTGAGCTCATAGAGGTTCCCCGGATTTTCTCCTACGTCAAAAACCGTGGAATGACGAGACACCTGCCTAATCACCTTAGACATCAATCCGTTTAAAACCAGTTTTGATAGACTTTTTAGACCTCACCCATCTTCTGACATCGGTTAACCGGTGTTCGGAATACCCTTTCCTTAAGGAGAGGGGGGCAGAAGGAGTAGCTTTCCTTCGGATCTACTTGGGTGAGGTGGGAAAGGAAGCACTGACCTGTTTCTGCTCAGTAATGACGTTACTTGGAGTAACGTCATTACTCTGAGCTCATAGAGATTCCCCGGATTTTCTCCTACGTCGAAAACCGTGGAATGACGGGTTCAGCTATAGATTTTTATTATGTAAGCACTCAAAGACTGAAAGATTCACCATTACTGCATTCAGGTTGCCACGTGGCTTTAGCCCGTGGCTATCAATGAGCAAGTAATAAGGCTTTAGCCGCTAAAATCGTCTACTTCAAGCCTGAGGATTGGCTCAGTCACCTATGTGAAAATACAAACGAAAGCTTAAATTATTAGTGAGACCTGCCTCTACCGGTGAGCAGGCACTAACCACAACTTAAAAACCTGAAACTATCCGTAACTTGAAATAGCGCCTAAACTCAAGCTCGTCCCAGCTTTCTCAATAGTTTTAAGTGATTGTATAGCGCGTGAACAAATGTAGGCTGCGAGAGATATGGCAAGTTGTACTCACTAGCGGTATTTCTTACGATCACGGAAATCTTCCTGTAATGAATGTGGCAGATATGAGGGAACAAGTGGTGTTCTACCTGAAAGTTTAACCCTCCAATAAGCCAGGTGAAGATTCGGCTTCTATTGGCAAAATTCATGGTTGTAAACAACTGGTGAGCAGCCCATTGGTTTTCCAATTTTCCATCTTCATCAGGCAAAGGAAATTCTGTACCCTCTACCACATGAGCAGGCTGGAAAATTATACCTAATATGAATCCAGTGACGTAATGCATTAAGAAAAAGCTAATTAACAGTTGCCACCAAGCGTAAGAAGTGACAAGCATAGGTATGACAAGGATGTAACCAAAATAAAGCACCTTGGTAGCAGTTAACCACATCCAGGCATTAAAAGGCTTGAGTTTTTGCTTTTTGACCAAACCATCTCTCGTGTACTTATACAATTGTCTAAAATCTTTGACAATGGCCCAACCAATGGTCATCAAGCCGTATAAGAACCAAGCATAGATGTGTTGGTAGCGATGTATCTTCTTTCTTTTGGTGTGAGGCGTGAATCTAAATATGCCTTTAGATGCGATATCCTCATCATGGCCCTCTACATTGGTATAAGTATGATGAAGCACATTGTGCTGTATCTTCCAATTGGTGGCATTACCGCCGATAATATTGATAGAATAACCGAGTATTTTATTGATCCACTTGTACCTGGAAAGTGACCCATGGTTGGCATCATGCATCACGGCAAGACCGACACCTGATGTTCCTAAGCCCATGATCACTGCCAACAGCATTAAGCCCCAGGCGTTGAAGATATCCATGAGTATGAGCGTATAAGGAACGAAAAGCAACATAAACATGAAGATGGTCTTAAAGATCATCTCATTGTTGCCAAATTTAGTCTTATTAGATTCCTTGAAATATTGATTAACTCGTTGATTGAGCACTTTAAAGAAAGATTGTTGCTCTTGCTGGCTCACCTGCGCTCGGCTAGTCTCTGCCTCCTGTGTTGATATTGACATATTACTTTGGGTATGTTGTAAATATGATAATAAAAAACCCATCTACCTAGAGAATCTAGTCAGAATGAAAACGAAAATTTTACTGCTAACATTATCTTCAAAATAGAAAATCATTCAGTAATCTGTAGCAGTGTTGACAAATCGCCTTTATAGAAATAACTAAATCGCTCTTAATAAGTTTACTTAACCTTGATCCTAAACTATGAGTTATCAGGAAACCTCCTTCCCCCACACTGGCATTGCCACTTTTTGTAAATCACCGTTCGAGCCAGATTTAGAGAAATTAGATGCTGATATTGCCGTCTTGGGCATACCCTATGACGAAGCTACTGCCATGAGACCAGGTTCCAGGCAAGCACCCAGGGCTATCAGAGATGCATCAGGGAGGTTCGGATTCCTTGGACGTGGTAAAAACTCCAAAGGGTTTTATGATATCAACCGGGACAAGCAGATTATGCAAGGTGTAAGGATCGTCGATTGTGGAGATGCCGATACCATATACTTTAGCCAAGACAGAAACTTTGATATCATTTATAATAAAGTCAAGGCCATTCTAAGCAAAGGGGCATTACCGGTTGTTCTTGGAGGAGACCATTCCATTTCTTATCCCGTCCTGCGGGCTTACGAAGATTTCGAGCCGCTTACTATTATTCTAATAGATGCTCATCTCGATTACAAAGACCACATCATGGGGCTTAAGTACACCAACAACAGCCCTTTTCGTCGAGCAATAGAATTGGGTTTTGTCAAACAGATCATCAGTTTTGGAATCAGAGGCATCAAATCAACCAATGTAGATGTTCAGGAAAGCAGAGACCACGGTAACTTGGTTTTCTCAAACTACGACGTATTCGATCAGGGCGTAGACAAGCTCTTGGAACAGCTTCCAGCATCAATTGGCAATTATTACGTCAGTATCGATATAGATGGATTGGATCCGAGCATTGCACCCGGTACAGAAAGTCCGGAAGCGGAAGGGCTCACTTTCACACAAGTAAAGCACATTGCCCAAGGGCTTAGCAAGAAAGGAAAGCTAGTCGGTCTTGATCTGGTAGAAGTGAATCCTTACCTCGACCACGCAGAATTGACTCAGCACATGTCTGTTCAAATATTAATTGAGGTAATGTCTACAAGATTTGATGGCTAATTTTTTGGCAGCTGATCTCCCCTCAGAAATTCTTCCAAATGATCAGGCTCTACCGTATCGAGCACGTTATTTATTTCCCTCGACACCTCGTCAAGTTCATTACCAGTTTTGTGCAGTAACTTGATCATGTAATTTCTGTTGTCAGGCTCCATTTCCCACAAATTGATAAGACCTAAAATTCTGCAAATAGGAGCCCTTAGCTTATGAGAATTAATGAATGTATATTCTAAGAGTTTCTTGTTCTGCTCAATAAGCTGATTGGTCCTTTCTTTGACCATACCTTCAAGCCCTTCATTGATGGCTAATATCTCTTCCTTTTGTTGTATTAACTTTTCATTCTGGCGCTCGATTTCCTGATGCTGTCTCTCAATCTCTTGCGTTCGGGATTTAACAATCGCCTTAAGTTTTTGCTGCTGTTTTAACATCACGTAAAACCTTATTCTGTACCCTATAAACATGAGCACCAAAAGCAACAACGTAATTAGCACCGGAAACCATGGTCTGGCATATATAGGCTCTGCAACGGAGAATACAAGGCTTTTGGGCGTACTCCAATTTTCACCATCTATGCCCGCCTGAATGACGAAACGATAATCGCCAGGGGATAAATTCGTATACCTTATGAAATTATCCTTACCAGAGCCAGTCTGCCGCCATTCTTGGTCAAACCCATCCAGTCGGTAACGGTACGTGACTTTGGTTTCGTCAAAAAACGATATACCCAAGTAATTGAACTCTAGCGTATTGTCATTATAATCCAAATCGGCATCATCATTAACAACCGTGCCCTTTTGAGTGATTACCTCATTTATTTCAATCAACGGTGCAGTGCTTGGATCATAGTCTGCACCAGGTGTATAGACTGAAGCACCGGACTCTGTACCTATCCAAATTCTACCCTGCTCATCCTCTATAAGTGCATTGCGGTTTATCTCATTACCGGTAAGGCCATCTCCACGGGTATAATTTAACAATGTAGTACCGTCCCATATGAATATACCCTCATTGGTTCCAAACCATAACCTGTCCTGGCTATCAATTAAAAAGCAATAAACTGGCACCTTATCAAGCCTTTGATCTAAACCTAACGGAATGATTTTACTATCATTAATAGTTGCCAATCCACCGGCTGTGGCTACATGTAACTGTCCTCTCCAATTTATAATGGAAAAAACATTGTTGTAGTCTCTTAATTCTGCCAGAAACCAAGTGACTTCAAGCTTCTTGTTCAGTAGGGCCAATCCTTCGGATGTGCTAAGCGCTACCAATGTATCACTCGTCAACCGTTCTAGGTTTCGAATACCTTGAAATTCGACCAACCTAGCTACACTACCCTGTTCATAAGCATACAAAGCCTGGTTTGATGTGAAGTATAGCCGATCATTGAAAAATTCTACCGATGTAATACCAGTTTCATCGTTGTAAGGTGACCATTTAATCTTACTGACTTTTCCGTTGGCATATTTGAGCAAACCTCCTCGACTAGCAGCTATAAAAACATCACCATTCTGATCCTCGATCATTTCAAGAACGCGTACGTTTAAACCATTACCTATGCTTATGGACTTTACCAACCTATCACCTCTGAGCAAGTTAAAGTGGTTGGGGTTAGCCAAAATCATGTCATCCCCGTTCTGTAGGATGGCACTAACTTCCGATTCGGCTAAATCAGCATTCTTGTTATAGTTGAGAAAACGTAAAAGATTGAACTTAAAAAGTCCGCGATAATCACCAACCCAAACATTACCCTCTCGATCTATTATTATCCGATTACTGCGTGCGTTATATACTTCTCCGTCAACATTGAGTGTGTGTAAGATAGCAAAGTCAGGGTCAATGTAACTGGCTGTACTTTGGCTACAGTAGAATACACGACCTAAACGGTCTACCTCAAGACTGTGCTTGTTATAAATACTCTTGGTTTCCAATTGGACATCTTTGAAAACAAGATTATCGGAGCCAGCCTTTGATTTGGCTACCCAACCTAAACCCAACATATAGAAATCATCTCCGGATTTGGTTACTTGCAGTACCTCATTATTTCGGTTGGCAAATGAATTATGCCATAGGGTCGGCTGAAGTTCACCATTCTGATAAAGTCGAAGGCCGTCAGAAGTACAGAAATAATACTGCTGATCAATATAAGTAATAGCATTAACTTCTAAACCCGGCTCGTGAAGTACAACTTTATTCAGTTCACCATTACTCGTGTTCCAATCATACAATGCCTTTTCATCATTAATCAGTATTCTGTAACCATCTCCCGTACTTCTCACTGAAAAGACAAATCGTGCCTTAATGTTCGGAAGCTCCGTATGGGTTTCATGGTACCATTTACCCTCTTGAAAACGTCGAATGGTGAATTGGTTATTATTTTGCCCTGCCACCCACACTGACCCGTCAGAAGTAGTGCGCAAAAATGTATATACAGAATACGGGAGCTTAAGACTATCTGGCATCAACGTCCAATCGACGGCATTATAGTTAAATACCCCCTTTGATGATACGAACCACATCCTTCCGTCTAACGATTGCGCCATATCATATATCGATTTAGTCGGCATACCATCATCAAGCGTGTAAGCTTTTGCGGCATGAAACTGGGCTAAGCAGCATTGAGGAATACTACATAACCAGAAAAAAAATAAAATAAGCGTGGTCTTCACATACCTCCTTGTTAAGTCTAAAAAATCAATCCAAATCTTAGATAAAACTTGGGCCTAGATTGATTTCATAATTTAATAAAATCAAACTGTAAATGTGTTTTCTTGATAAAACTTTGTAACCACAGTACACGAGGTAGTATAATAAAATACAGAACAATCAATATTATACTTAATAAAATGAACAAATTACAAAGAGGCAGGTTCAACCGACAGGCCGACCTTTTGATAAGCGGTAGGGTCCATTGAGGTGATCGATACGCGTTGACTGATACAGCTTTTTTTAACTAAGACACCATTTCAAGAATTCTGGAAACACCTCCGACCAGGTGTCGAAGTTATGTTGTCCTCCTTCGATTTCCAGATAGGTAATATCCTTATCTTCAAAGCCGAGTTGCTTTAGCTCAGTGATCATATCAAGGGTATCTTCAATAGCATCGATCACACCATTGTTGGTTCTATCGCATTTTTCATCTTCCGTACCCGCTTCGAGCCAAAATTTCAGTGCGGGCTTTACAGTGGTCTGACTGACCACATCATGCATGATTCTATCGATCATATAGCCATTTTTCGCCTGCCCACTTCTATGCCACCAAAAAGACCCTGAAAAGACACCTACTTTGTTGAAAGCATCCGCATGTTTCCAGCCAATATCGAAAGCACTTAATCCACCCAAAGAGAATCCTGCTATAGCCGATGAACAACCTCTTTTATAAAGCCTGTAGTTCCGTTTAAGATAGGGCATCAAACAGTTCATGATGAACGCTGTGTAAAGATGGGCCTTATTGCCTCTTCCTTTATAATCAGGGATACCAGCCGTACCATACTCATTCATGCGGTCCCCAGCATGAACCGCTATCACTACTGGTTTTTGTTCCCCATTTGCATAGCATGACGATAAGGCATCAGTCATTTTGAGTTGCGTCGCATCTTGCCCATCATTCAAAATGAGCGTAGGGTATTTAATTCTTGAGGTGGTAAAATCTGAAGGTAGGTACAGGTCAATCTTCACTTTTCTATCCAGCGTGAATGATTTCGCCTCCAGCGTATGAATAATCAAGTGTTCATTAACTGTTTCTACATTCTTTTTACGTATCTTATCTGTCATTGGGCTCAATTAGAATTGATCCGCAAAAATAGCCGTTGTCTGTTTCAACAGGTAGTTTTTCACAAAACAAATAAACAAAATAATATTTTGATTTATGCTTTAAAATTTGCTATTTCGCGGCCAGAAATTCAATTATAATACCTTAAACCAAATAATATTTTGAAAGAAGAGTATTTCAAGTGGTATTCACCTGTCTTGAGCAAAGATATCGAAATGTTAGTCTTCGGACACGCCGGATATCCGGTGATTATATTCCCAACTACCAAAGGGAGGTATTATGAAAGCAAAGATTTCAAGCTTATAGAATCCGCTGCCTGGTTCATGGATCAAGGGCTCATTCAGATCTACTGCCCTGATAGCGTCGATGCGCTAAGTTGGTACAACCGTTCTATTCATCCGGCCGACAGAGTCAAGAACCACCTTTGGTATGATCAATTCATTCTGGAAGAAGTAGTCAATTCTATCTGCCATCAGAAAGGCATCGGCAAAGTGGGTGTAGCAGGCGCGAGCTTTGGTGGTTTCCACGCTTTGAACTTCGCTTTTCGTCACCCCGATCGGGTAAGTCACATGTTCAGCATGAGCGGCCGTTATGATGTCAAATCATTCATGGATGGCCACTACGATGATAATGTGTATTTCACCAACCCGGTGGATTACTTGCCTAACAATAACCACCCAGACCTGTGGAACATGAACATTGTACTCGGTGCGGGTGAATGGGATATCTGTCTTGACGATAACCGTCATATGTCAGATATACTAAACAGTAAACACATAAAACACTGGTTCGACGTACGTCGTTGGGCCGAACATGATTGGGGCATTTGGCGTCAGATGTTCCCTCACTATTTATCCTTGATATAAACCACTGTAGACCATAAATAACGAATAATGAAAAAGATCGGAATCCTTTTTGGACAAGAAAATACTTTTCCATGGGCTTTCATTGAAAGAGTCAACGAGAAAAACGTAGATGGCATAAGAGCCGAAGCTGTGACCATTGAAATGGTTCAGCAAGCCGCTCCTACAGATTACGCTGTCATCATCGACCGTATTTCTCAAGACGTGCCCTTTTATCGGGCTTATTTGAAGAACGCAGCCATTTCAGGCACAGCAGTCATCAACAACCCATTCTGGTGGAGTGCCGATGAGAAGTTTTTTAACAATGCCCTAGCAGAGAAAATCGGCGTACCGGTACCCAAAACCGTACTGCTTCCCTCCCACCATCGACCTGAAGACACAGATTCCAACTCTTTCAGAAACCTGAAATCGCCGTTGGATTGGCAAAAAATGTTTGATCACATTGGTTTCCCTGCTTATATGAAGCCGTTCGCCGGTGGTGGCTGGAAGAGTGTTTATCAAGTGAGCAGCCCTGACGATCTTTTTGCCAAGCACGGAGAAACAGGCCAACTGGTGATGATGCTACAGGAAGAGATCAAATTCACTGAGTACTTCAGATGCTACGCGCTTGGTGGCAATAACATACACATCATGCAGTATGAACCACGCAATCCTCATCACTTGAGATATGTGAGGGATGCCGCTCCTGTAGCGCAGCAATTACTCGATACAGTACGTGATTACTGCATCAAGTTGAATCAGGCACTAGGCTATGATTTCAATACGGTAGAATTCGCCATTCGTGACGGTGTTCCATACGCCATTGATTTCTGCAATCCGGCACCAGATGCAGATATACACTCAGTCGGTCAGGATAACTTCGACTGGATCGTAGAGAACTCAGCCAACATGGCCATCGAAAGAGCGCAAAGACACAGAGAGGGGCAAATGAATTTGACGTGGGGTACGTTCGTAAGCGATAGTGTGTCTTCAACCGTGGCACAGTAGGCTATTGCAAGACGCTTGACTTTTTAGACTCAAAACCAAGTTAACCCTTAAAATATATCGGACATGCAATTTACCTTAGGTATAGAAGAAGAATACCAGGTGATCGATCCCGAAACCCGGGAATTGGTATCGCATGAGCAGAAGATCGTAGAAGCTGCTCATCGCCACATGGAAGATCAGGTCAAAGCAGAGATGCATCAGGCCGTTGTAGAAGTAGGTACCAATATTTGCCAGAATATAGAAGATGCCCGTGAGCAGGTCACTTATCTTCGAAAGACCATCTGTGGCATCGCACGTGATCTTGGCTATAGAATAGGCGCATCTGCTACTCACCCATTCTCGGCCTGGCAGAAGCAATTGCTGACGCCGAACCCACGCTACAACGAGATCATTCAGGAGTTGCAAGATACGGCCAGGTCAAATCTCATTTTTGGGTTGCATGTGCATGTGGGAATAGAAGACCGTTCCATGGCTTTGCATATTGCCAATTCTATTCGATACTTTCTACCACACATTTACGCACTCTCGACCAACTCACCTTTTTGGGAAGGCCGCAACACCGGTTTCAAGTCCTTCCGGTCAAAGATATTTGACAAGTTTCCCAGAACCGGGATTCCGGATACTTTCGACAGTGTAGCGGAGTACGAGAACTACATCCAACTGTTGGTAAAAACAGGATGTATCGACAACGCCAAAAAGATATGGTGGGATATACGTGTACACCCCTTCTATCCTACTATTGAGATAAGAATTTGTGATGTACCTTTGACGGTAGATGAAACGATCACCATCGCAGCATTGATCCAGGCGTGTGCCGCCAAAATCTATAAGTTGCGCATGTCGAACATGAATTTCATGAACTATCGCCGCGCACTGATCAACGAAAATAAATGGCGTGCGGCACGTTATGGAATAGATGGAAAACTGATTGATTTTGGCAAAGAAGCAGAAGTTAATGCACTCATACTGATCCACGAACTCATTGACTTTGTCGATGACGTGGTTGACGAGCTGGGATCAAGAAAAGAAGTAGAACATACTTACGAAATACTTGAAAAAGGCACCGGAGCAGATCGACAGTTAAAAGTGTATGATGAAACCAAGGACTTCAAGAAAGTGGTTGATTATATCATTGATGAAACGGTAAGCGGATTAGATAAAAAGTAAGTATGCAGGAAAAGAAGCCCAGACTAGCCATTCTAGACATGAACAATCAGCATCCCAATCAAGGGATGCGCAGTATACGCAACATTGTAGAACGCTATACAGATCAATTGGAATGGGATGAATTCGACGTCAGGGCGAAGCATGAAGTACCGGATACAAGCTACGACATTTATATCAGCAGCGGTGGCCCGGGAAGTCCCAAGGAAGAGGGGGAATGGAAAGACCGCTTTCTCCAATTGGTTGATGATGTGTGGCAGCATAACGCAGAGGGAAAACTGCCTAAGAAACACTTCTTTTTCATTTGCCATTCTTTTCAAATGGTCTGCGCACACTTCGATTTGGGTGAGCTGATGCCTAGAAAAAGCACTGCCTTTGGTGTGTATCCGGTGCATAAGACCAAAGCTGGTCTGTCAGAGCCATTATTCGAAGGTCTGGATGATCCGTACTATGTAGTTGATTCTCGCGACTGGCAATTGGTACAGCCAAGGCTGGAAGTGTTTGAAGAACACGGTGCTCATATTCTAAGCCTGGAAAAACTGAGAACGCATGTAGAATACGAACGAGCCATCATGGCGGTACGTTTCTCTGATGAGTTCATCGGTACGCAATACCACCCTGAAGCAGACCCATACGGTATGCGCGTGCATTTCAAGAATCCTGAGAACCGAGAGAAAGTGGTACGTAACCACGGTGAGAGAAAATATGAAAAGATGATGTCTCATCTGGACTATCCGAGAGAGTTGGCCCTGACGCACCAAACCATATTACCTCGCTTCATAGAAACATCATTAAGAAAACTATCACCAGAACCTTTAGGCATATCCTGAAATGATCAAACCGTACCGGACCGCTTTCAATGAGCACTTCACTCCAGAGAAATACCAGGCTTTCCTGGATGATATCGCCAACGAATACGGCTACAGACCTCCTTTTAGAATTGCGGAAACGCCTGTATTTATCCCTAAGATTCTTAAAGAACGGTTGGTTGAAGCATGTGAGGATATCGCCAAAGTCCTAACACAACCGAATTTCAAAGAACTCACCAAGGATGCTATAAAACACCCTACTTTACAAGTGCCGGGCGAGGACTATAATGCTCGCTTTCTACAGATGGACTTCGGCATATGTCTGGACGAAAATGGTGAGCCTACCCCACAGTTAATTGAAATACAGGGTTTCCCGTCTTTATATTTCTTTCAGGATTTATTAGCCCGTGCGTACATCAAACAGTACGACATCCCGGATCGTTTTTCTGTACATCTCAATGGCATACGTCGAGAGGAGTATATTGAAATGCTGAGAAAAGAAATAGTGGGAGACGTTGATCCCAAGCATGTTGTACTACTTGAAGTGGAGCCAGAAAAGCAGGTCACCCTAATAGACTTCGTTTGCGCGGAACGTATGTTGGGCATCAAAGTTTTGTGCATCAGCAAAATGAAGAAAAGAGGCAAGGAGCTTTTCTATGAAGATGAAGATGGGAATGAGGTGAAAATACGGCGCATATACAATCGGGTAATCTTTGATGAATTGAACCAGCGCAACGACATAGAAAGGGAATTCTACTTTCACGACGAAGTCGATGTAGAATGGGTAGGCCATCCTAATTGGTTCTTTAGGATCAGCAAGTACACCATGCCTTTGTTGAAAAGCCAATACGTCCCGGAATGCCACTACCTGGCCGACCTTGATCAGTATCCGGAAGATCTTGAAAACTATGTATTAAAACCATTGTATTCTTTCGCCGGCTCAGGGGTATTACTCAACATCACCGCCAAGGATCTTGATGAGATTAAAGAGAAAGACAACTTCATATTACAACGCCGTGTAGAATATGTACCTATCGTAGAAACACCTGATGTACCATCCAAATGCGAGATTCGTATGATGGCACTATGGAGTGACGGACATGAAAAACCTCAATTGGTAAACAACTTGATTCGTCTGAGTAAAGGTGAAATGATCGGTGTGCGCTATAACAAAGACAAAGAATGGGTCGGTAGTAGCGTCGGCTTCTTCGAAGACAAGCCTAATTAAAGAAGGTACGAGAATCGTTCGCGAGACAAGAACGATGGTTGTAAAACTCTTTGGTGACAACACCAAAGAGGGCACACAACCATATCAAAAGAAATAGTATCAGTTTTTTAGTTGTATGAACCCAACTAGAATCAGATGCTAAGATCGTATTTCCAGCTGTTGTGAGTGTCCCCACTCGCAACCACTTCAAAATCATCTTCATCCCCTCAGTGTTACCGGCAAGGAACAAAATGGTCTGTTTTAAGCCTTCAACACGGTCTGTGAGGAGAATGAATGGTGAGTCCGGTTTAGACATTTCTGAGGATATGCCATCAGTTTAGCCAGTCATAGCAGAGCATTCTATAATTCTTCTGAAACAAAATGCCAATGCCCAGGCAACGCATGCTTATTACCATGCGTACTGTCTGCAAAATCTTAATTCATCTCTTTTGGGTGAACCAATAGCTGGCTACATTAAAATCAATCAACACCAAAAAACAACTGAAAGATGAAATTTAAATTATTGATCATTGGCTTTTCTCTCATCTCATGGCTAGGATATAGTCAAAACAACACCTTCAACGGTAACCAGGCTGGAAGCTCCAATACTACAGGCAACGGCAATACTTTTACCGGTGCTGGTGCGGGTACTGCAAATACAACTGGTAATGTTAACACATTTACAGGCGTCTTTGCGGGTTTTAGAAATACCACCGGCGACCAGAATGTGTTTTTAGGCTCTGTAACCGGGCAGTTCAATACTACAGGGAGCAATAATGTATTCCTCGGCTCAGGAGCCGGAGGTCAGAATACTTCTGGTAATGAGAATACCTATGTGGGGATTTTAGCAGGTGCTAATGCTAACGGTTCCAGAAATGTTTTCATAGGTCGCCAGGCTGGTCAAAACGAAAGTGGATCTAACAGATTATACATCGCCAATAGTGCTACCAATAATCCTTTGATTTACGGAGAATTCAATACCGCCAGATTGAAAATCAACGGAAGTGTTGAGATTACAGGAAACATTACTAATGCGGGTTTCCAAAGTAACACCTCGAATATTGCCTTAAATACTTCGATCATTACGAGTAATACAGCGCTCATCAATACTAACATCTCCACTATTGCAGACAACCAAACGGCAATTGAGGCCAATGCTTCAGACATCGTAAGCAATGTACAGGCGAATAGCGACAATCAGTTGGCTATTTCAAACAATACTGCGCTCATCAATACTAACATCTCCACTATTACAGACAATCAAACGGCAATTGAGGCCAATGCTTCAGACATCGTAAGCAATGCACAGGAGAATAGCGACAATCAGTCGGCTATTTCAAACAATACAGCGGCTATTAGTGCCAATACCGATGCTGCAAAAACCAACAGCGATAACATTTCGAGTAATAAAAAGGTAATCCGCTCCAACAGGTCAGCTATCTCCAGTAATTTTAGGACTATTCGAAACAATACTTCCAATATCTCTGATAACAGTGATTTGATTACTTCGCAAACCGCGGAAATAGCAAGGTTGGAAAAGGAGAATCAAGAGATCAGGATCGAATTAAAGGAAATCAAGGCTTTGCTGGCTACCATCATGCCCCAGAAAGGTGAGGCAAATACGATTGTCCTCGATGCAGCTGCTACGTTGAAAAACACGCCGAATCCTTTCAATTTTTCTACGACTATTAAATATGCATTACCGGACAACGCTGAAAGCGCTGAAATTAATATCTATGATGAGCGAGGGAACTTGGTGAATAACTACACCAACATCATCAACAATACTGAGGTGGTCTTTAACATTAATGGCAACCGATCCAATTTCTACATCTGTAAGCTCATTGTGAATGGTATGGAGGTAGCCTCGAAAAAGCTACTTTCAAAAAGATAGATATCTGCATAGGCCAGATACAGATTGCTGTTTGGCAGCCTCAGTGTTACTCGTAAGTAACGCTGAGGTCTGTTGATAAACCTTTGGTGACAACACCAAAAAATCAAAAAAACGCAAAGCCTTTCATAGCCTGTTTGCTCTTGTTAGAGTCATCTCCGATAAGTCTAGATAGTAGTTTTGTTGTTGAAAACACCAACAAAGGCATAAAAGAAAGTACGAGAATCGTTCGTGAGACACGAACAATGGCTGCTGAAGAAGGTACTAAGGAAGGTTTGTGAGACACAAACGATGGCTACCAAGGCATAACGATACCAGCGGCTACTCAGCCGTTGTGGGTGTCACCACTCACAACTACATCAAAAACACCAAAAGCTACTAATCAAAGAGGCAGACATACCTCTGCTCCTTCCCCACTTTCATGGCATTTCAAAAAAATTTAAAAATAATTAAAACCTTATAATGGAATGTTCGTTCCATTTATTGTATGTTTGTAAAAAGAATGATCGTTCCATAATATTTAATCACTATAAAAATTATATATCACACATGAGCAAATTAAATGGAAAAGTAGCTGTCGTCACAGGCGGTAATAGCGGTATCGGCTATGCCTCAGCCCAAAAATTAAAAGAAGAAGGTGCTTCAGTAATTATCACCGGGCGTTCTGAATCAAAAGTAGCCGAAGCAGCTAACACGCTCGGCGTAAAAGGTATTGTAGCCGATGTCAGCTCTTTATCCGCTATAGATTCACTAGTCGATCAGGTCAAAAACGAATTTGGCCATGTCGATATCCTTTTTGTTAACGCTGGTATCTTCCAACCTGCCCCTGTAGGCCAAATAAGCGAAGAAATGTTTGATCACCAGATCGGTATTAACTTCAAAGGGGCGGTCTTTACTGTCGAGAAGTTCTTGCCTATCCTAAACGATGGTGCGAGTATCATCAACCTATCATCAATAAACGCTTATACCGGCATGCCTAACACAGCAGTGTATGCAGCGTCTAAAGCAGCCTTGAACTCGTACACGAGAACAGCAGCAACTGAGCTTGCCCCTAGAAAGATCAGGGTCAATGCTGTCAACCCTGGCCCAGTCTATACACCTATCTTTGGTAAAACAGGCATGCCAGAAGAACAACTTAACGGATTCGCTGAAGCGATGCAAAACAGAGTACCTCTCAAGCGTTTCGGACAGCCGGAAGATATCGCCAACCTGGTAGCTTTCCTTGCTTCAGACGATGCATCGTTTATCACAGGTAGTGAATACAATATTGACGGAGGTATTAATGTAAATCCGTTATTAGCTTGATTGTTTTATCCTTTTTTGGAATGAAAATTCCATTATATTAATTTTGTGGGAACATCAATGGTGTTCCCACAACTACATTATGGCACGAACTAAGACATTTGACGAACAAGAGGTGCTTGAAAAAGCCATGGAATTATTCTGGCGAAAAGGATTTGCCGCCACAGGTATGCAAGATCTGGTCGATCATATGGGTATAAACCGAGCCAGTCTCTATGGTACCTTCGGTGATAAAGAACAGCTGTTCAGAAAAGCTTTTGAGCACTATCAAAAGTCAAATAAAGATAACATGATTACTTTCGTGGCATCACAGCCTAACGTCAAAGAAGGCCTGCAAAGGCTATTCGATTTAGCCATTGAGGAATCAGTTTCGGATAAAGATCGAAAAGGGTGCTTTGTAGTGAACACTACCACAGAGCTGATTCCCGGCCATGATGAAATGCTCTCAGTATTGAGCAAAAACAAAAAAGGCTTTGAGCAATTCTTTCTTGACTATCTGAAGAAGGGTGAAGAGGAAGGTCAGTTTGAAAAAGGAAAGGATTTAGCCTCAATAGCTTCTCTCCTATTTACGCTTTACAATGGACTGAGGGTGGTCGCTAAAATAGACCCCAACAAAAAGAAGCTATCTTCTTCAGTAAAGGCCGTACTAGCTTTACTGGATTAAAAAGAAATGAAAAGATGCCAACGCTAAGTCACCATGATAGACTAAGTGATAGCGTCGACACCTTAAAAGTCGGTGAGGTATAGTAGTAGTATTATCTTTTGATAACCAACCTTTTGCTTACATTCATTTCGGCGTTGACCAGTTGATAAATGTAGAGCCCTGCTGGCAAATGACTTAGGTCTGCCGTCACATTATGATACCCTTCACCATAACTGCCTCGATGATTCCATACTTCATTACCTACTTCATCATAGATTAGAATATTCGTTTCCTCGCTGCGCTGGGTGAGTACAAACGGTATGTTGGCAACACCTGCCGTTGGGTTAGGGTAAACCTGCATAGCATCAGCTGATACTGTGTTAGATGTCAATGCTTCTGTCACAGGCGTTGAACAGTCAATCCCTGATCTGATAGTTGTGAAACTGTTGAGCCATGAAAGGAAATCTTCATCCTGAGGAGTACAGATATTCGTTTTCTCATAGCTAAAATATCCGATCGACGGAATGTTGCTGTATGATAACGGGATGCTACCGGTAAGATTATTTTGTTCTACATGCAATCTCGCCAGCGAAGTCAGATTTGATAATGATTCAGGTAACTCACCTGTCAAGTTATTATTGGAAATACCTAGCTCGATTAGCCCAGTCAGTTGTCCTAACTCCACGGGTATCGATCCACTCAATTGGTTATAGTGTAAGTTAAGATATTCCAGGTTAGGAAGTTCCCCAAGAATAGCAGGGATGTTACCTTCCAACTGGTTTTTCACTAAGGAAAGGCTGATTAATCGGTCAAGATCTCCCAATTCCGCTGGAATTTCCCCGCTCAATTGATTTCTGTAAAGCTTCAGGAAAAGCAGGTTATCCAAATTACTCAATGCTGATGGTATGGTTCCGGACAGCTGATTCTTGAATAACTCAAGTTTCGTAAGATCAGTCAGCTCTCCTATTTCCGAGGGTATGGTGCCCACAAGGTTATTATCACCCAATTTAAGACCTACAACACAGCCATCATTGTTCACAACCACACCATGCCATGCGTGTACGGGCAGGTTCAGATCCCATGTCACAGTCCAATTCGCGCCGCCGGTGCTGTTGTATAAAGCCATAAGGGCATCACGTTTATCTTCAGCACATGGGAATGTACAATACTCTCCTGTACCATCATGAATCTGAACTGTACTAAGGTCGAATTCGACAGGAAGGCAGAGCTGGTTTTGATAATAGATAAGATATCTCAAATTCAAATCTTCCAAAGACAATGGTATAGACCCGCTGAGCATATTTTCATTAACACGAATACTTACCAGATTAGGCATAGAACCTAGCGATTCAGGCAGTTCGCCAGTCAATTGATTGCGTGATAGATTCAAGTATTGAAGGTCAGTCATATTACTGATTTCTTCGGGTATTTCACCAGAGAGGTTATTGGTACCGAAGGTCACGACTCTCACCTTGTCTAAGTTGCCTATTGATGAAGGAATACTACCAGTTAGCTTATTGTTTTGCAAGCGCAGTATTCTTAGCTCAGTTAGATTTCCAATTTCTTCAGGTATCGACCCACTGAGTTGAGTAGCACCTAGGTGTAATGTTTTCAGCTTTGTGAGTTGCCCTAATTCCGATGGTATTTCCCCATTCATGCCACCCAGTAATGCCAATTCCACCAGTTCCGTGAGATTTCCAATTTCGGGCGGAAGGTAACCACTCATTATATTGGGAAGCCATAAGTAGGTAACCCTACCAGTGCTGTAGTTTAAGCCCACACCATTCCAATTCCACATCGGTTCATTTAGATCCCATGGTTCATACCATTCGTCAGCATTGAATGCGTCGTACAACGTAAGCAAGGTCAACGAATCGGTTGGGTGAATTGGAGGAAGAGATAAAGATTTTGACATTCCAGGATAGCAGAATGCCATGGCCCCTGAAAAAAGGGCCAGCATGACTAACTTTTTCATGATTTTGTCTAGTTTATAAAGCCTATTAATGTGTTAAGGAGGGACAGTCAGGTTGTTATATCTATAGACGACTGGCCACAGTTCGAATGTAATAAATACATTGAATAGCGAAAAATTACTTGTGTTAATATTTCTTAATAATGTAAAAGCGGGCTTTTTCTCTGCAAATTCGGCATTAGATAATGTAAGAATTTAACATTATGGCAACTATTTCTGAAAAATCATATGTTAGGTATGTACAATTAGAATTGCATTATTCAGCCATGAAAGCATAAAGAAGCTAAGCTAGACTTAAAGATAATAGAGCTTAATTATCCGAGCGGTCAGGTGCTGGTAGGCTGGCGTGAAACTCGTTGCCGATACGCTGAGTGTAGTGATCCAATAACTCGAGCACCCGCTCTCTTGAATCAGAGGTGACAATAAGACCAATGTGCCATGGTTTGTCCATACGCCAAACCAATTCGGGGTCGGTGAAGGATGATGTATCGGGATGTTCGAATCTCGAAAGTGATACCACAATACCGGCGTAGGTCGATTTGATAGCAGGAAGTTCGTAAGAGATATTCCTTAGCACAGCGTTCTCAACCCTGGCCCATTCTCCCCAAAGGTTGATACCAGTAGCCGCCTCAACCATTTCAGCTAAGTTGGCCCCTCCTACCCTTGATGAGGTTTCTAAAAAGAAATACTCTCCGGTCTCTTTAGAACGAATGAACTCTGTGTGTGAAGAACTGTCTCTCATACCAAACGATTTCATCACCCGTTCATTCAAAGCACGCAAGGCCACATCGTCTTCCCCACCTAATGCTACAGTATGTGATCTGAATATTCCACCGCCATGGGCGACTTCAAAAGGTGTATCAAGATATTGGCTTACTCTTGAAAAGATCACCTCACCCAGGTAGTTCAGGCCATCCACGTGATATACATCGCCCGGAGCAAAACGTTCTACCAGGTATCGGTGTCTTTCATCACCCATGCTGTTGATGACCTCCCAAAGCTCTTCTTTAGAGTATACTTTCTTGATACCGGTCGCAGATGCCTCAGCTCTTGGTTTTACTAACCATGGAGCAGGAACGGTGTCAGCAAACCGGTTAATATCCTGATCATTGAAAAGTGCTGTAAACTCCGGAACAGGGATGCCGTCATCCTGTGCCTTGATCCTCATGGCCAATTTGTCTCTGAAATACCTGGCAGTAGTCTCACCCATACCCGGCATTCTAAAATGCTCTCTCAAAGTGGCCACCTTTTCAACATCAAAATCATCTAGCGCTACAAAGCGGTCAAAATGAATAGAACGCATTTTGTAAGCAATCCCATTCTTGATATCGTCGTCATTCCATTCGTCGATAAGGAAAAACTCGTCAATAGCCTCACGTGGCCACGCCTCATGTTCTAATTCCTTTTTGGTGAGTAGAAAAACGTTGTTACCGGCAGCTTTACATGCCTGTAGAAAGGGCTGACCTTTGAAATAAGTGGATACGCACAGTACGTTGAGGGCTTCCATGGGTGTATTATATCTTAAGTGTTTGGTTCAGCTATGGCCTTCATAAACTCCACCATCAACCGCACACCATAGGCAGACGCGCTTTTCATTTTACTATATTCAGAATCACCAAAAGCCACACCGGCGATATCGAGGTGCATCCAACATTCGTGCTCCTCCGTAAACACCTCGAGGAATTTAGCCGCAGTAATGGCTCCTGCTATCGGTTTGCCGCTGAAATTACGAACATCAGCAATATCAGAAAACACATCTGACTTAAATTCATCAAATAAAGGAAGCGGCCAAACCCTTTCATAGATGTCCTCCCCGACACGCTGAAGCTTTTCTGCTAATGCTTCATTCTTGGTAAACATACCTGCCGCAGAATAGCCCAAAGCCATTACGCAATTACCCGTGAGTGTAGCCAGGTCAATAATGTGCTTGGGTTGGTAATTTTTGACCGCATAATTAATGGCATCCGCCAGCACCAAACGCCCCTCGGCATCGGTATCTATGATTTCTATGGTTTTCCCAGAGTACGACGTGATTACATCACCCGGCTTGAAACTGTTGGCATCCACAGCGTTTTCAGCTGAAGCCACAATACCAACTACATGAATAGGCAAATCCAGTCGCGCCGCCAGTTCTACAGCCCCTAAAACGGCTCCTGCCCCACCCATATCACTTTTCATGTAGTGCATGTTCTGCGAGCCTTTGATAGAAATACCACCCGTATCAAAGGTTATCCCCTTGCCAATCAGCGCCAATTCAGGCACCTCAGATGAGGCATCCTTAGGCTTATGTTCCAATGTAATGAGTACAGGCTCATGAATACTGCCTTGCCCAACGGCTATCAACGCACCGAAACCGTCTTGTTGTAGTTTTTCCTTCTCGAAAATCTCACAGGTATATCCATATTTCTTGGCAGAATCCTTGGCCCATTGTGCCAGGTATTGCGGTGTCTTGACATTCGCGGGAGCATCCACCAACGCCAAAACGTGCTTCATGGAATTACCCGTATCCTGCGCTTTTTTCAGCAAAGACTTATCGATCTGGTCACTAATGATGACCACTTCAAAATCATCCTTGTAGAAATCAGATAACTCGCTTTCAGTCTTATGGGCTCCAATGCGATAGGTGGCCAGTTCAAGGCCTATAACCGCCTCTTCCACCGCCTTTTGAGACAAGTGCAAGCCGTCGAGTTGTAAACCGGCCTCAAAATCCTTGCAATGTTTGAATGCCAGACTTCGAAATGCATCCCTTAGGCGATTGCTATCTTTTTCTTCTCCCAACCCAAGTAAGTATATTCTTTTTCCGGTCTTCGGATGATAAATGACCTGCTGTTCTTTGAAATCACCTTCAAAATCAAAAGTGATATCCAGTCCGGTGAGTTCGACCAATCGCTCGTGATCTATCTTTCCCTTGACGATCGGCAGAATAATGCTATGTGAGTTCGAGTGGCTTTTGGAGAGTGTTAATAACATACAGTAATCAGTTATTGAAATATAGCCATTTTACTGCTTCTGGAAACTCTCTACTCCAATAATATTCTTGATGTTGTCCTTCCATGTCTACTGAAAGGTTGAATTCGAAATAAGGCTTAGTCCGCATGACCATTTCAAGCTTCTTAATATTCGGTAAATGCTGAATACTTTCTCGTCCTCCGGCATAAAGATAAAGCTTGGATTGGGGCATTGGCATGTATTGGGCGGCATCTTCAAATATCATTGGCGATATCCAAAGGCTAGGTGAGAAGATCATCATTTTCCCGAACACTTCTGGTTCGGTTAACCCTGCATATAAGCTGATCAATCCGCCCATAGAGCTACCTCCAATACCTGTGTATTTTGGCGAGGCTTTCACGCGGTATTCCTTATTTACGTAAGGGATCAACTTAGTCTTCAAAAACTCCACATAGCAATGGCCTTGCCCGATGCCCAACTCATTATGTTCATAGGGAGAGTATTCCTTGATGCGCTCTTCTTCACCGTGATCGACGGCAATAACAATAATATCATGAAAACCTTGGGCTGCCAGTCGTGCAAGTGATCGGTCTATAGCCCAGTCGCCGTACGGTGCGTGAGGGTTGAAGAGATTTTGCCCATCCTGCATATAAAGTACCGGATAGCGCTTATTGGAGTATTCGTAGTCATATGGAAGGAGTGCGGATATCTTGCGTGTTGCCCCTAATTGAGGAATTTCATAGGCTTCCTCTATTACCTTAACGATCGGCAAAAAATCGTGTTTGACCTCATTCATAACTGCGAACTTACTCAATGTTAAGCAAATGTTAAATGCAAATTGGTCAACGATCTTACGCAGTAATATGAGAGACTATAGTTTTTAATATGATTTATTCCCGAGCACTCCTTCATGAAACAAAAAAGCCGTGAAACCCCAGGCTTCACGGCTTTAGCTTTTTTGTCAGTCTTTACCAGGTGTCAGGACATGCCACTGTGAAATCAGGTCGGCATACACCATAGATATCCGGATTGATGGTTTCCTCACAAATCATATTACCATTTGTAATACCTCCCCAACCGCTGGTTCCACCTTTTACAGTATTTGGATTAAGATCATCAGAAGCAGTAACAAAACTCTTTACCTTCAATTCGCTAATCTTCAGTTTTTTGTTCTTTTTCATTTTTATTTAAGTTTAGGGTTATAGTATAAATATAATTATTAAAA
>JBCBSS010000079.1:0-36202 GCA_039819065.1 Bacteroidota bacterium | reverse complement strand
GGTTATCGAGAGTTTGAAAGAATACTGCACGATGAATCTCATATAGATCATTTATGGATCAAAAGGGTGATTGATTTATTTAATGGATTGAATGTTACCGTTGAAGATAGATTCGACGCTCGGGTTAAACAACTTAAAAACGTATATCTGAGTTCGGTTAACCTAATTACACAATTGCGAAAAATAAAAACGGGTAATAAAATAATCGTAGATAAATCTTTTGAAGAATTAAGCAAATTCAGCAAAACCATATAGTTAAACTTTACATAGTACGATTAATGAAATTATTTTCACAAAATACAAACATAAAAATCAAACTTTGTAGCCGTTACCTCACTCCTCCTTCAACGACTCCACAGGGTTGACCAAAGCGGCTTTAGTGGATTGATACAAAATAGTCACCAGGGTTATAGCAAATGTGACCAAACCTGCCACTGGAAAAACCCAAAGCTCTACGTCAATTTTATATTCGAAGCTGGAGAGCCATTCTCGCATGGCGTACCAGGCTAATGGGGTAGCGATTACAAAACCTAAGCCGGTCATGAGGGCGAAGTTTCTACCTAGCGTAGCGATGATTATAGCTACTGAAGCACCCAATACTTTACGGATACCGATTTCCTTCTTGCGCTGTTCTGCGGTGTAAGCAGCTAGGCCAAATAGACCAAGACAAGCAATGAAAATAGCCAGTCCTGTGAGTACTCCGAAAACACTTCTTAGTTTCATTTCTGAAGCAAACAGGGCATCAAAGTTCTCGTCCAGGAATGAATAAGACATGGGAACACCAGGTTCGAACTTGTGCCATAGATCTCGGATTTCTGCTACCTGTTGGGCATGATTACCCGGGGCTAGTCTAACCGAAACATAATCTTTGAACACAAAACCGTGCATGTATTCCAGCGCCAATGGCTTGATCTTGTTCTTAAATGATTCGAAATTAAAATCTTTGATCACGCCGATGATCTGAAGTTTGGCTTCGTCTGGAGCGCCCAGGTTTCTTATGATGTACTTCCCGATAGGGTCTGTTAGCCCCATCCTACGGACGGCTGCCTCATTGAGCAAAATACCGGCCGTATCAGAGGCAATCTCTCTGGAAAATGCCCTACCCTCAGCCATTTGGATGTTCATCGTATTCAAGTACTGGTCGTCAATTTGATACCACCTGATGCCTTGGTCTTCATTGCTGTTTTCTAAACTGAAGCCTCGCATCATGAACCCTTTCTCACCGGGTGTGCCTGATGAAAAACTGGCATTGATTACGCCGGGCAGCTGATTCAGTGCGTCTTTGAAGTCTTGCCTGCGATCTTCGATCTCGCGATCATTCTGTATGATCAGTACGTTTTCTTTGTCAAAGCCCAAGTTGGATGACTGGATGTAATCTACCTGCTGATTAATCACCACGGTACTAATGATCAAGGCCACAGAAATGGTGAATTGGAATACCACCAACACATTCCTCAACCCTGAGCTTCTCACGCCTGACCTTAGTTTGCCTTTCAATACTTCAGAAGGACGGAAGGCAGTCAGATAGAATGCGGGGTACAATCCGGCCAGAAAGCCTATGACAATGGCAACACCAAGTACCATGAAGGCCAGCCTGGCATTCTGAAAGACTGCTCCTTGAAAGTCATGTCCTAGCCAGTCACCGACGAGGATGAGGAAGAATTCTACTATACCTAATGCCACAATCAATGAGACCAAGCTGTAAACAACAGATTCAGATAAGAAGCGCTTGATCAATATGGCTTTCCCTGACCCTAGCACTTTTCTAACCCCTACCTCCTTGGCTCGGTTGGCTGATTGGGCAGTGGCCAAATTCATGAAATTGACACAGGCCAGAACCAGGATCAAAATGGCTACCGTTACGAAAGTGTAGATATAGTTAATATCCCCATTGGGTTGCATCTCTCGGTTATAGTTCGACCTCAGATGAATGTCAGTAATAGGTTGGAGCAAATACTCCATTTTAGTGTTTGATTCCTTATATTGTTCTTCCGTATAGCCCATCCATGGAATGGCATGCAGCACCACAATTTCATCTAGTTTATTATGAGTGTCTTTGAGAAGTTGCTCATCAGGCGTAGTGTTGAATTTGACGTAGGTATGCACAAAATTCCAAGTCCAGTTTTCATCGTCCGCCAGTTCTTTCATCGTATTGGTGGATATCAGGAAGTCGTATTGAAAGTGGGAGTTCTCAGGCTGGTCCTCCATGATACCGGTTATCTTCCATGGCGTACCGGCGTCCTTGCCTCCTAGTAGGTTACGCCCTACAATATTGTTCTCATCAAATGCTTGTTGACCGAAATATCGGATGGCAGTTGATTTAGGCAATACCACGCTAACTGGTTCCTTCAACGCCGTTTCAGGATCACCTGCCAACAAGCCGTAATCCAACACTTTGAAAAAGGTCTCATCCGCCAACCAGACATTGGTTTCTCTGAAAACCTTATTCATGTCATTATCCGGCCTCATGGTAAAATCACTCCAGGTAAAGACCCTGGTAATCGCTTCTACCTCAGGGATTTCTGCTTGCATTACACCTGCCAATCGCGCCGGTGATGTGGCATATCGGCTTTCACCACCCTCACTGACCCAACGGGCATTAATCCTAAATATGCGGTCATGGTCTTTATAGAATTTATCATAGCTCAGCTCATAATCGACATAAAGAGCGATAACGATGAAACAGGCCAGGCTGACCGACAGCCCCAGAATGTTGATCAATGAGAAAGAGAACTGCTTTCTGAGCGTTCTGAGGGTCATTTTGAGGTGATGTCTTAGCATAGTAGTTAGTGTTTAGCAATTGGTTGTTGGTGTTGGTTTACATAGCCGCTGGATTGCTTCGTCGTACCTCCTCGCAATGACAGCGTTGATCCAAAAATCTTTTGTCTTATGTCTTTTATCTTGTGTCTAATGCCTTAAGTCTAATATCATCAATTGATTATATATCGAATCTTTTGTTTTAGTCGTGCCTACCTTCTAATAGGTTTCTTTCAGAAGGACAGAGTTTTAAAATCCAGAATCTAGAATCAAGCTTAAGTCTTTTGTCTTAGTCTCTAATCCTGCATCTGTTTTACCTCCTTGTATTCCCCCTAAAAATGAGGGAGAAATTCTCCAGATCATTATGTAATGCGAAACGACTTCACACAGTAAAGGCCATATTTCAAATTACTTCTAGGTATTTCTATTTATTTCTTATGACTTCATTTTAAGGGCGTCAGAATTTACTTTCAACGATTTCTAACATCTGACTTCTAACTTCTCATATCTATTTTATTCATCTTTCAATGCTTCTACCGGGTTCGAGGATGCTGCTTTTATCGAGTGGTATCCTACTGTCAGCCAGGCTAATAAAAGGGCGGCCATGGCGGAGACGGCGAATACCCATATTTCCAAATTGATTTTATAAGCGAAGTTGGACAGCCATTGCTGCATGAGGTAGTATGCGCCTGGTATGGCTAAGACTATGGCTACCAGAATGGGCTTGGTGAATCCTCGATTGAGCAATACCACAATGTTCGCTATACTGGCCCCTAATACTTTTCTAATACCTATCTCTTTGGTGCGTTGCTCGGCGGTAAAGGCCGATAGTCCAAATAGTCCCAGACATGATATAATCACCGCAAGCACTGTGAATATGGAAACCGTTTGTCCTAGAATGGCTTCCTTCTCCACAAATTCACCAAAGTTCTCATCCAGGAAATAATATTTCATAGGCTTGGATGACATCGCCTGCCACTGCTTGTTGAGTTCGGCGACGAAGGTAGTTGTATTCTGCCCGTCTATTTTAAAGGCTATTCTAGAACCTGAGGTTCGGTACTTGATCACTACCGGAGCCACTTCATTGCGCAGAGATTCGAAATTAAAGTCACTGACTATACCGACCACTCTTTCATTTTGATTGACCATAGCTCCGATTGGCTCATCCAGCATAAAGGCTCTTACGGCTGACTCGTTGAGTATGACACCGGCTGTATCAGAAGCAATGTCAGCGGAAAAGTTGCGCCCTTCTACAATGCGCATACCCAATGTGGGGATAAACTGGTCATCACCAAAAAAGGTGTTGAAGGTAGCTGCATTCTCCATTTGAGGCGTCTGGTAGGTGTTGATCATTACCGCACTACCGGCTGGAAGTCTGCTGTTTAGGCTTGAGCTGGTCACCTGTGGGAGTCGACTGATTTCTTCTTTGAAAGCAGCTCTGTTGGTACCAAGGGCGCTGGCATTGCGCACGATGACCACATTGTTATCCTGAAAGCCAAGGTCTTTGGTGCGGATGTATTGCATTTGCAATTGCACCAAAGCAGTGCATATCAACAAACAGATCGATATTGAGAATTGGAATACCACCAGAAAGTTGCGCAGGCTGATTCTACCACTTCTACCTCCCGAAAAGAAGCTTTGTTTGAGCACCTCGATCGGCTTGAATGCGGTCAGATAGAAGGCAGGGTAAACGCCGGCCAGTACACCCACAAACAGGCTTAGCAGGAATACAATCCCCCAATTGAAAGCTGAATTGAACAGGCTTTCGATTAGCGGTACGCCAATAAAGTTCTCGTATAACACGAGGAAGAATTCTACCAGACCAACAGAAATGAGCATGGCTGCCAGGCTGATGACTATGGATTCTAGCAAGAATTGAGTGACTAAGCCTTTCTTGGCTGTGCCTAAAGCCTTTCTGACACCCACTTCTTTCGCTCTCCTTGAGGAACGGGCTGTGGATAGGTTCACGAAATTGACTATGGCTAGACTGATGATAAAGATCCCGATGATCGAAAAGGTGTAGACGTTGGTTTCATTGCCACCGGGCGATAGCTCGAAGCGTAACTTTGAGGTCAGGTAGATGTCGCCGAGCGGTTGCACAAACAGTTTGTAAGCCTCATCTCCCGCTTTGTACTCTGCGTACGTCTGATCGCCACAAAACAAAGGGCAAATCTTTGCTTCCAACATTCTGTCTATTGCGTTTTTAAACTGAGCTGGTGTTGTACCCTCTCGCACTTTCACATAGTTATAGAATGAGGCAGAATACCAGTTTTGCTCGCCTTCTAGTCTGTCTTGTATGGGCAGCCATATTTCTGCATCGAAATGCGATCTTTCCTTTTCTGATTTGATGACGCCGGTGACGGTATAGACCTGTTCATCGTTTACAGAAGTCACCAACTGCCCGAGTACATCAAGGCTACCAAAGTAGCGCATCGCCACTTCGTCGCTGATCACTACGGCATTGGTATTGTTCATGGCAGTGTTGGCGTTCCCACTCAGAAATGGATAGGAGAACATCCTGAAATAGGCAGAATCCACCTGGTAGGCCTTGGTCTCAGTGAAGGTCTGGCCGCCCACTTTGAGGTCTATTTCGGTCAACTGTTTCAAGCGAGTGGCGCGTTCTACCTCAGGTACTTCCTCTCTCAATACATCGACCAGTACCTCAGGGCCACTGGCAAAGTTGCCCAATCCTAGAAAGGAAGTGCTGAGCCGGTAGATGCTATCCGAATCCTCGAAGTGCTTGTCATAGCTCAGTTCGCCATGCACGTAGAATAGAATAATCACCGACGAGGCTAGACCGAGCGCCAGCCCGGTAATATTGACCATGGAATAGGTGAACTGCCGTTTGAGTGTTCTGAGGGCTATTTTTAGGTAATTCTCAATCATAGTTAATAGTCATTAGTCCTTAGTAGATAGTATGGTATCGGACGGTTATTGGTTATAAGTTGACAGTTGGTGATGAACAGTAGGCAGTTTTGGGTGCATATCAGTGTTTTTTATTCTGGCTTCTACTGGCGCGAAAGTTACTTTCGTGCCTCCTACTCAATCATATATCATCAATTGATGATATGAGACGTAAGACACAAGATCTAAGAAATAAGACTTAAAGGCCTCTTTCTTTTCTCCAAGCCTAGTGCGAAAGTTACTTTCGTGCATTTAGCCAAGATCGATGTCATCAATTGATTATATACTCATTCTTTTGTTTCAGTCGTGCTTACTCTCTAATAAGTTCCTTTCAGGATGACTTACAGGGAGTTAGTCTTAGGCAAGTTGCAACAGGTAAATTTGCTTACTGATTATTGTCAACTGCCTACTCTTCGTCAGGTTCTGGATTGCTTTGCTCCTTCGTCGCGCGCAATGACAGCTCTGATCCAAAGTCTTTTGATTCCATCTTATATCTGTTTCCACCTCACCCCCGGCCCCTCTCCGACATCAGAGAGGGGTGACTCCCGAGCTTAATTCATCTATGTATTTCTATTTACTTCCATTTATTTCTACTTATTTCTTAATTCTAACAGCCACTGGTTTGCTTTGCTCCTTTGTCGCTCGCAATGACAGCCCGAATCCAATTCGTAATTCTCCACTGGATTGCTTCTTCGTTCGTACCTCACTCATCGCAATGACAGTCCCGACCCAAAGTCTTTTATCTTTTGTCTTTCTTCTTATGTCTCATCACTCATCCCTCAAAGCATTCACCGGATTAGCCAATGCGGCTCTGATTGAGCGGTAGCCTACCGTGACGAAGGCGATGATTGATGCGGCTAGGATTCCAGCTATAAACACTATGGGGCTCAAGTCAATATGGTATTCAAAGTTCTCAAGCCATTTTTGCATGAAATATCCTGCCACCGGTGCACCGATAACGAACGCTAGCAGAATAAGCTTAAAGTATTCTTTCGAGAAGAGTATAACAATACCTCCTGCCGTAGCACCCAGGGCTTTTCTAACGCCTATTTCTTTCACACGTCTGTTGGTCATAAACGAAGCCAGACCATACAGACCGATACAGCCAATGAAGATGGCGATGAATGCGAATAGGCTCAAAGTAGTGGACATCTTCTGCTCTCCTTCATAGAACTCCGCGATTTGCTCATCGACGAAGCCATAGGAATAGATATAATCAGGATAAACTGATCTCCAGATGTCCTCGATTTCTGCTAATGTGGAAGACAAGTCTGCTGTATTCATTTTCACCGCGGCCATTCTGCTCTGCTTCACCTTGGACACAAACATGGTGGGGAATATTTCTTCATGTAGTGATAAGGTGTGAAAGTCTTTTAGCACACCTCGTACGATGTAGTCCTTTCTGAAGAAATTGATCTTTCTAGCCAGCATCTCTTCAGGTGAAGAAAGTCCGAGCCTACGTACGAATGTCTCGTTTACTACCACTTCGCGAATGCTGTCATTTTCTGGCAGCCATTTTCCAGCTACCAGTTCTAGCCCGTACACATCCAGGTAGTCACGGTCAGAATATTTTACATGTGTTTCTTTTACCTCGTCTTCCCCTTCGAAAACAAATCCTGTACCCCACACTGAGCCAGAAGCGGGGCTACTGAAGTTGAGACTCACATTTTCTACTCCTTTCAAACGTTTCAATTGCTCTTTGAGCACGAGCTTTTTGGATGGGTCTTTATCCGGAAGTCCTACGGTCACAATGGCATCACTGTCAAAGCCCATGTCTTTACTTTTGAAATATTCCATTTGACTCACCAGAATGATGGTGCTGATGATAAAGATCTGTGAGATGGCAAATTGGAATACAACGAGTAATCTGCGTAACGAGAACTTACCGGACAACTTCTCTCCCCCTTTGCTTTTCAAGATGGTAGAAGGTTTGAATCCCGACATCACAAAAGCTGGGTATAGGCCAGAGACAAGGCTTATACCTATGATCAGTCCAATGAGGGTAAATAGCAGATTCAGATCACCGAAAATATTTAGGGATAGACTTACTTCAAGGAATGGGTTCAAGTACATGATACCCAATTCTACGAGACCAAGAGAAATCACAAATGCCAGGAAGGTGATGATAAAGGTCTCACCCAGAAATTGGGCGATCAGTCGTTTTCTGGAGCTGCCCAATACTTTTCTAATGCCTACTTCTTTAGAACGGGTGACGGCATTGGCAGTGACCAGATTGATGAAATTGATGCAAGCAGTGGCGATCAGGAAAAAGGCCACCACGCTCATAGCCCAAATGTCTTCTGAGGGTGTAATGCTATAGCTGTAATTGCTGAAACGCCCGTCATAATGCAGGTCGCTGAGCGCTTGAAGTTCGTGGTTACGGTTCCAATTGTTCCTTTCGCCAAAGTGCTTTTCTACGAATGCCGGGAAGCCCGCATTTATTTTCTCAACCTCATTCGGGTCGCTAATGAGTACATAACAATGATCGTCACTGCTGATGCTACCCCAACCCTCGGCAATTTTCCCTTCGCTCACTGTGGCATATGACAGCAGCAAATGGAACGGAAAGTCGGTATTTTCTTTTGGACTTTCCATGACACCGGAAATGACAAAATCTTTACTTCTATTGAGTTTGATGAGCTGTCCTATCGGGTCTTCTTTTCCATAAAGCTCTTCCGCCCATTTTTGAGATATCACCGCTTCGTTAGGTTCGTCCAAGACCGTTTTTTTATCGCCTACAATTAACGGTGTAGTAAAAACATCAAGAAAAGTCGGTTCCACGTACGATATCCCGTAGTCTTTTTGAATGTCTTTCTTTTGGTTTGGGGTATCAGGGTAGATCGTAATTTGCCCACCAACGATGTAGGAGGTAAAAGCCACTTTATCTATTTGCGGAAAGTCGGTTCTTACAGCGTCAGGCAAGGTCGCCGGTACGCCGGAAGTAAAGTCTTCGCTGTGTTGATTTTTCTCAGTGGTTACGATGCGATAGATACTATCATAGTTCTCCTGAAAAGCGTCAAAGCTCATTTCATACCGGACCAATAGGAGCAGTAACAGGCTACATGTCACTCCTAATGACAGTCCTAGAATGTTGATCAGTGTACTGACCTTGTTCCGGTAAAGGTTTCGGATTGTGGTTTTGAAATAGTTTTTTATCATGGCTTTTTGGCTTTTTGGCTTTTTGGCTTTTTGGCTTTTTGGCTTTTTGGCTTTTTGGCTTTTTGGCTTTTTGGCTTTTTAGGTGTACTTGTTTCGTTATCTCTGGTTTCGGCTCTGGTATCTTTATCTTCGTTCCTCCCCCTACCCCCTCCAGAGGGGGACAGTTCCAGAGCTTCGTTTATCTATGTGTTTCTTAAGGTTTTGATATCATCAATTGATAACATGAGACTTAAGATGTAAGACATAAGAAATAAGACTTAAAGGCCTCTTTCTTTTCTCTAAGCCTAGCGCGAAAGTTACTTTCGTGCATTTAGCCAATATCGATATCATCAATTGATTATATATTGGTTCTTTTTCCATCTTACTTCTATTTACTTCTACCTGTTTCTACTTATTTCTGTACCTGCCTATAAGTTTCTTCTAGAAGGACAGAACACAGAACTCAACTCTTGAGTATTCTACCTCACCCCCAACCCCTCTCCGATATCAGAGAGGGGTGACTCCAGAGCCTATTTCATTTGTGTATTTCTATTTACTTCCATTTATTTCTACTTAATTCTAAGTTCTAACAGCCACTTGATTGCTTCGCTCATACTTCGCTCCTACCTGCCGATAGGCAGGCGCAATGACACTCAGAATTCCATTCATAGTCTATCGTCTTTTGTCTTATGTCTTTCATCTTTTGTCTCATTACTCACTTTTCAATGTCTCCACTGGATTGGTCAAGGCTGCTTTCATCGATTGGTAGCTGACTGTAATCAGGGCAATGATTACGGCTAGTACCAAGGTGATGACAAAGAAGCCCCATCCTATATTGATGTGATAGGCGAAATTCGCTAGCCACTTTTGTGATAGGTGCCACGCGAGCGGCCAGGCTACCAGATTAGCAGCGAGTATCAAAATGACATATTCCTTGGACAGCATTTTCAGAATGTGGAATATGCTGGCACCCATTACTTTTCTTATGCCTATCTCTTTCGTCCTTTGTTGTGCTGAGAATGCGGATAAACCAAACAACCCTAAGCATGACACGATAATCGATAGCACGGCGAATGAAGAAAATATTTTCCCAGTTTTGATCTCTGAATGATAGAGTTCATCCAGTTCGCTATCGAGTATGGCGAACTCGAATGGTTTATCGGGATGGAAAGCTTGCCACTTCTGCTCGAGCATAGCAATAGCTTCTGACCAATTACCGGGCGCCAATCGCACCGACAAATAATCACAGTAGTATTGGTGCTTGTTGATGAAAATGACCAAGGGCTCAATTTGCGCATGTAATGATTGGAAATGGAAGTTCTCGGCTACTCCAATGATCTGACCGACTTTCTTATTTCTTTGGTTGGTATGATGGTAGAGCGCAAACTGCTTTCCGATAGGGTCATTCTCCCATCCGAATTTTTCAACGGCGGCTTCGTTTAGAATGAATCCTCCTATAGAATCGCTTATGTTTCCTTCAATAAAATCTCTTCCTTCTACGATAGGAATATCATAAGTCTTCAAGAAGTCCTCGTCTGAGCCGAGCGATTTCATCACGATTTCCTTGTCACTAGTGATGCCTTCTGGTTCTATCTCCCAGACATTGAAATCAGGCTTTCCAGGGAGTGTACTGGACATGGCTACGTTGATGACACCTGATTCTTTCAGTATCTCATTCTTGAGGTTGCGGTAGTTGATTTGGGCGTAGCGGTCTACTAACCTAATCGTTATTACTTGCTCCTTGTCAAAGCCCAACTTTTTGTTCCTCAGGAAATCCACTTGCTGGTAGACGATCACCGTACCAATGATCAAAAGGCACGAAATGAAAAACTGAAAGATCACCATGCCTTTTCTGAGCCTGGCAGCACCTCGGGTCTTGGACTTACTGCCTTTCAAAGTGACGATCGGCTTAAACGCCGACAGGTAGAATGCCGGGTATAAGCCAGCTAACACACTGACCAAAATGAGCGTTGTCAGCACATAAAACCAATTCGGCCATTGCAATAAAAAGAACAGGGAAAGCTCTTTGTCTATGACTTGATTAAATACATAGGTCAGTACCAATTCTGCTATACCGAAAGCAAAAATGAATGAGAAGAAGGTGTTGAAAAATGACTCTCCCAAAAACTGCTTGATCAGTTGAAACTTCGCTGCACCAAGTACTTTCCTAACGCCTACCTCCTGTGCTCTTCTGGTGGCTTGAGCGGTAGAAAGGTTCATAAAGTTGATGCAGGCTATGAGCAAGATGAAAACTGCAATCAACGAAAACATAGTGATGTAGGTGTAGTTAGAGTTGGCTTGCCACTCCTCTGCCAGATCGGATTTGAGATGAATATCTGTCAATTTCTGAAGCTCGTAATCCCTTTGCCCTTTTTCATAGTCAGGCAAGTTGGACATGATCAAGTCTCTCACTTCCTGATTGAGCACTTCCTCATCTGCTCCGGACACACTTTTAATGTAAGTGTACATGGGTGGGTGATGCCAGTTATTGTACCATGGCATCATGGTTTCAAGGGAGTTTAACGACGCCAGAAAGTCTGGGGCAAAGTGAGAGTTTTGAGGAATATTTTCAATGACCGCAGTGACATTAAAAGAGTAACTTCTGCGCTCGTCTTCGTAGAAAAGTTCTTCCCCCAGCACATCAATTCTACCGAAATACCGATTGGCCATCTTCTTGGTTAGTACTACAGAAAAGGGGTTATCCAAAGCAGTTTCCATGTTGCCAATGATCGGCTGCATGGTAAACACATCAAAGAAGGTAGAATCGACAAAACAAAAGCTATTCTCTTTGATCTTATTCTGCTTATCGATACTGATAAAGGCAGAATAGGGGTACACCCTTGTCACCTTATCGACATCGGCCAAATTGCCTCTTATCACCACAGCAGGTGGTGCCTGAGTGGTGGCAGAATGCGTTTGCGCACCGTCGTTGATCCAATGCTGCGTAACGCGATAGATGTCTTCGTGGTGTTCATTGTACCTGTCGTAGCTCAATTCACTTTGTACGTAAACCACTATAACCAAAACACAAGCCAGTCCAATGGCAAGGCCCGTGACGTTGATAAAGGAATAAATCTTGTTTTTCCAAAGACTTCGAAAGGCGATTTTGATGTAGTTACGTATCATGGCTTTTTGGCTTTTAAGTCCTATTTATTTGGCTATGTTGGGTTTCGTGCTACTTTCTTCTTTTTTCCTCCCCCTACCCCCTCCAGAGGGGGACAGTTCTAGAGCTTCGTTTAGCTATGTATTTCTAATGATTCCACTCTGGCGCGAAAGTTACTTTCGTGCATTTAGCCAAGATCGATATCATCAATTGATCATATATACATTCTTTTGCTCAAGTTGTGCTTTACCTCCAATAAGTTTCTTTCAGAAGGACAGAAGGACGAAACGAGTTTGCAATTCTACTTTGTCTTTCTACCTCACCCCCAACTCCTCCCCGAAATCAGAGAGGTAACTCCCCAGCCTATTTCATCTGTGTATTTCTATTTACTTCCATTTATTTCTACTTAATTCTAACTTTTAGTAGCTACTGGATTGCTTCGCTCATACTTCGCTCCTGCCTACCGGCAGGCAGGCGCAATGACAGCCAGATCTCAATTCATAGTCTATCGTCTTTTGTCTTTCTTCTTATGTCTCATATCTAACCTCTCATATCTACTTACTCATCTTTCAAAGAGTCCACCGGATTGACTAGTGCTGCTTTGATGGATTGGTAGCTCACCGTGGCAAAAGCAAGTCCTGCAGAGATGACAATGGCCAGAATGAAGAACCAGATATTCATGTCTATGCTGTAAGCGAAACTTGCCAGCCAGTTGTCCATGGCCAACCAGGCTATCGGTGCGGCTATCACAAAAGCAAAGATGACGAGCCTTAGGAATTCCTTGGAGAACAAGAAAACAATACTGGAAATACTGGCTCCTAGCACTTTCCTAATGCCCACCTCTTTAGTTTTTTGAACCACCATAAAAGAGACTAACCCAAGTAAGCCCAGACCACCAATGAAAATGGAAATGAATGAAAAAACCTGTACAAGGGTCAAAGTAGTCTTCTCCGCTTCATAGAGCTCTGCTAGTTTATCCTCCATGAATTGATAGTCAAACAGATACTCAGGATACTCGGCTGTCCATGCCTCTTCTATGTGTTTGATGGTATTGGTAAGGTCATCAGTCTCGACTTTTAGCCCAGCCTCATAGTAGAAAAAAGGCATGTGCATCATGATCACCGGGCTTATCTCCTGGTGAAAAGACTGCGTATGATAGTCTTTAACCACTCCAACAACTGGCCCTTCGATGGCGTTGATATCCACTCCTATGCGTCGCCCAATCACCTCCTCAGGTTCAGCAAAACCTAGTTTTTCTGCAGCTGTTTCATTGATCACAAATGTGTACTGGCTGCTGTCGTTGGATAGGTCGAACAATACTGCTTTTTCTTCTGCTTCGGTAAACCATCGGCCCGCCACCAGTTCTAAACCAAAGGTTTCAAAGTATTCATTATTCGTTACTTTGAGCTCCATATCATAAGTTTCAGATCTATTTTCGGCCAGGTTGAAGCCAGTGCCAATATCGTTATCCGAAGTGGGAGCACCGACGGAAAAACTGATGTTTTTGATCTTATCATTCAACGCTAGCCTACTCTTGAAACTACGCTGCTTCTCAGGGTCATTTTGTGGTAATGGAACAATTATCACCTCTTCCTTATCGAACCCAAGCGGTTTAGTAAGGAAATGATGCATCTGAGAGGTAATGACAATGGCGGCCACGATCAGCGTTTGGGAAATCAAAAACTGGAATACGACCAGCCCTCTTCTAACGACTAGAGAATTTCTACCCTGAGAAGTAATCTTCGTTTTTAATGCTACTACAGGGTTGTAGCCTGCTAGTACCAGTGCCGGATAGGCTCCTGAGAGTATGGTCACAGTAACCGTTAGCATCAATAAAAAACCTATTAGTTGTCCATCATGAAACAAGGCTATCTCAAGCGGCTTGTCCAGAAAACTATTGGCTATCGGAAGGGCTCTTTCCGTGCAGGCCATGGCTATGATGACTGAGAGCAATGTCAATACAAATGTTTCTCCCAGGAACTGATAAGCCAATTGATACTTACTTGCTCCCAGTGTTTTCCTAACGCCAACCTCTTTTGACTTTTTGATTGCCAATGCCGTAGATAGATTGACAAAGTTGATGCAGGCTATAGCTAAGAGGAAAAAACCGATTACCGATAGAATATAAAGGTATTGTTGATTGACGGGGCTTACACCGTTGGTTTCCAGGAATTGATCATCAAAGTGTATTCGAGACAGCGGTTGTAAACTATATTGGTACGTTTCTCTATCCGCATCGCTAAAGTACTTCTCAACCAGTGCCGTAGAAACTGCATCAAACTCTTTTGCAGTAACCCCTTCTTGTAGTTTTACATAAGAAAACCCAGAGATATTAATACCCCAACGGTCTAACGGGAATCCGCCCAAGTAGTCTTTTGTAAGTGAAGGCAATGAAGCTACGATGTTAAATTGCAAGTGGGAATTAGCAGGAGGATCGGCGAGAATGCCTATCACCTCTAGTTCCACCTGATTGTTAATCATAATTCTTTCTCCAATAGCTGGTCTATCCGAAAAGTAGCGCTTTGCAAGCCTTTCAGTCAGAAAAGCTTTACCTGGCTGAGATAAACCTTCTTTGACGTTGCCTTCCTGTACTCCAAAATTAAAAACGTCGAAAAACAGTGAGTCAGCAAACAGAATATGGTCAATTTCAAACTTTTGATTATCAGACAGCGTAATGAGATCTGATGCGGTATAATGCATGCCCGTGACCTGCTCAAAAATAGTAAAGTCATTTCTGAGCGCTTTGGGCAAAGGATAGGAAGTGACCGCGGAACCATCGACACCTGATGCATTTCTGGTTTCCTTTACCACACGGTATATACGATCGCGGTCAGCATGAAAGTTGTCGAAACTGGTCTCATACCTAACGATAAGAAAGATGAGAATACACGAGGCCGTCCCCAGAGTCAAACCCAAGATATTGATCAGGGTAAAACCTTTGTTCCTTAGGAAATTTCTTAATGCGACTTTTAAATAATTCCTCAGCATATGTGATGTAGTAGTTGGTAGTTAGTACTCAGTAGTTAGCAAATAGTATTAAGTAGTTGGTACCTAGTAGAATCTCCTTATACATAGATGTTATTCATCTCTAAGGACATCGACTGGATTGGCCAGTGCTGCTCTGAATGATTTGTACCCGACAGTCATTACCACAATGAACATGGTTATAATTGCTCCAAGTGCAAAAACCCAGAAGGACAATTCTATCTTATAAGCAAAATCTTCTAACCATCCGGACATAATGTAGTAGGCCAGCGGTGCCGCCACTACGAAGGCTAATAGAACCAACACCATAAATTGATTAGAGAAAAGCCATACCAGATGATTCACAGAGGCTCCCAGCACTTTGCGTACACCCACTTCCTTAGTTCTTTGGGCTACCAGGAATGATATCAAACCATACAACCCCATGCAGCCAATGAAAACGGCTATACAACTGAAGATCAAAAACAGATCCGCCACTTGTTTCTCATCCTCATAATATTCGGCTATCGTGGTATCTAGAAATTTGTAGTCAAATACATATTCAGAAAACACGGAAGACCAAGCTGCATCTACATCATTGATCACCTGCTGGAAATCATTCGTCCTGATTTTCACAGCACCCCAGTAGTGATATTGAGATCGCGTTGAGAAGATTAATGGCCTGATATTCTCCTTAAGTGAATTGGCATTGAAATCCTTGATTACCCCTCGAATATTAGCCGTGCGTCCCCAGAATTTCACTTCCTCTCCTATTGCCTCCTCAGGGTGATCAAAGCCCATCAAAAATGCTAGTTTCTCGTTGATCAAAAACTGCTCGACGGAATCTAATGGCTCAACATTCTCACCATACAACAATTTGAGCCCATAAGTATCAATGTAGTTTTCATCGATGAATTTGACCTTGGCATTATCTCTTATGATCTCGTCCCCATTCTTGTAGGTAAAATCTCCTCCCCAGGTATTAGACGAAGTCGCACCCGTATTACTTATAGTATAGTTTTCTATACCCTTTACCTCTCTCAATTTGGCTTTAAGGCTTGACTGTCTGGTAGAATCTGTATCCGGGACTGAAAATTCCAGTACCGCTTCGGTATCAACACCAGTAGGGCTATTAAGGAAGAGATCCATTTGCCGGTTGACGATGATGGTACAAATGATCAGACCCTGGGTAATGAAAAGCTGTACAATGATCAATGTTTTTCGCAACGATAACCCATCCTTATAACTCTGAGACTGCTTGTTTTTCAATGCCTGGATGGGTTTGAATCCGGACAGGGCAAACGCTGGATAAAGTCCCGCCAGAAGATTTACCGCCAGAAAGAGTATGAGAATAAAAGTAAATACCTGATGATCTGCCAGTGGAGCAAAGTCGAGCGAATAACTCAACAAAAAATCCAGCCTCAATAAAGTAATTTCAACCAACCCTACAGCTACCAGAATTGACATTAAAGTGATAAGTCCGGTCTCTCCTAAAAACTGTAGTATAAGTTGATGTCTGTTTCCGCCCAACGTTTTACGCACACCAACTTCCTTAGAGCGGTTGACGATCAAAGCGGTATTCAAGTTGACGAAGTTGATACAGGCAGTGATCAATAGAAAAAGTCCAATCAAGCTGAGCGAAAGGATCATTTCAAAGGAAACATTGCGACCGCCAAAAGTGCTATAGCGCGTGTTGAAATGCAGGTCACTCATTGGTTGCGTGAAAAAACTGGTCGACTTGGCTTCCTCTTCCTCCCAGTATTTGAGGTGATTTAGAGACAATTTTTCTTCAAATGCAGCTACATCCACATTCTCTCTGAGTCGTAAATAGCACTGAACCGAGGATGAGGTGGAATTCCATTCGTCCCACCCTCGCTCTTCGCCAATATTGTGAGACACGATAAGATTAAATGGAATGTCTGTATTCTCAGGAGTCGCTTTAACCACTCCTGTTACAGTGAAATCAGCAAAATTATCGAGGTTAATAACCTTACCGATTGGGCTTTGATCAGGAAAAATTTTATTGGCGATCTTATCAGAAATGACAACCGTTTTCGGGCCTTCCAAAGCGGTCTGAGCATCTCCGGCTATCCATTCATATTTAAAAATCCTGAAGTAGTCTGGCATGGCAAAAATGCCATCCTCACGCTCGAGGAATCTATCAACAGAACCATCTGCGCGGGTTACACTGATGAGCGGCTGACCAGAATTGGCATCCACAATGGTCATGAGCTCGATTTCAGGAAGGTCTTCTTTCAGCGTTTCAAACATAGGGTAAGGGATGCCGGTATCATATCCCTCCCTTCCGAACCTGTTCTCCATTTTCAATACCCTATAAGTTCTATCTACCTCATCATGATAGGTATCAAAACTAAGCTCAAACCGCACCACAAGAAAAATGATGATACTACAGGCTATTCCAAAAGACAGCCCGGCAATATTGATAAATGTGTGAACCTTATTTTTAATGAGGCTGCGAATGGCTGTTTTGAAATAGTTTCGAATCATAGTTGTATTATTTTGATCACATAGTAGTCAAACTGAATGCCACTTTTTCAACCTATTGAATATCAATTACTTATATAAATAACATGTTATTAATCAAATCAAAAGTGTATTAATAATGATACAGTCATGTGTTTGTTTATGATACGATTTTGTTACATTGCATCAGAATTATAAAACTAGTATTCCACTTCTCAAATCATGAAAAAAGACGGTAACATCTTGATTGTAGATGACGATATAGACGTATTGGCCACTGCCAAAATGTTTCTCAAGCAAGAGTTTTCCAAGGTTGATATAGAAGAAGATCCCAGTCGTATTCCAGCACTATTAGACAAGGTAGAATATGATGTCATTCTACTCGATATGAACTTCAACAAAGGGGTAAATGATGGAGAAGAGGGGTTCCATTGGTTAGGAGAGATACTTAAAATAGACAAAGAGGCCATAGTCATATTGATCACTGCTTATGGCGAGGTAGACCTGGCGGTTAAAGCCATGAAAGAGGGTGCCACGGACTTCGTACTCAAACCATGGAAAAATCAGAAGCTGCTGGGTACGATCATGGCGGCCATGCAATTGCGCAAGTCCAAGCAAGAAGTAGAAAAGCTTAAAGTAACGCAAGAGAAGCTATCGGAGGATATCGACCAAGGTTTTGAGGAAATCATTGGGGATTCGCTAGCTATGCAGCGGGTAAATCAATTAATAGAAAAGGTGGCTACCACTGATGCTGACGTATTGATCCTCGGTGAGAATGGTACGGGAAAAGAGCTGGTAGCTAGAGCCATCCACAGAAAATCATTACGGAACAGTAAGGTATTTATAAGTGTTGACCTGGGCGCAGTGAGTGAAACGCTTTTTGAAAGCGAGCTTTTCGGCCATGTGAAAGGTGCCTTTACGGATGCTAAGGAGAACAAACCGGGTCGTTTCGAGCTCGCTTCAGAGGGTACCATCTTCTTGGATGAGATCGGCAACTTATCTCTTCCACTGCAAGCTAAGCTGCTTACTGTTCTACAAAACCGTAAGGTAACTAGAGTCGGTTCTGCCAAAGAAACCCCAGTCGACGTCAGGTTGATATGCGCTACCAACATGCCTTTATATGATATGGTTTATGAGAAAACATTTCGGCAGGATCTACTCTACCGAATCAATACGGTAGAGATAAGGCTACCTTCATTGCGTGAGCGAGCAGAGGACGTTCCCCTCTTGGTATCACACTTTCTGGAAGTGTACAAAAAGAAATACAAGAAATACCAGGTTAAAATAGATGCATCAGTGATCAACAAGCTTAAAAAGTATAACTGGCCCGGCAACATACGTGAATTGCAACATGCAGTAGAAAGGGCGGTTATTCTCAGTGATGGCAAAATCACTTCTCCGGAATTACTGATCAGCGCGGTTCCTACTCCTACGGCCAGAACAGCACCCAAAGTTATGACCCTGGACGAAATGGAGCGCGATTTCATTCTACAAGTACTAGAAGAAAACAGCGGCAACGTCACCCAGACTGCCAAGCAACTTGGCCTAACCAGAACAGCATTATACAGGAGGATGAATAAGCATGATATTTAGAAGATTTACATTTTTTGTTATTCTCAGGCTACTCTTGATCTTTGCTAATCTTGTAGGGCTGGCCGTCATTTTTGGAGATATGCGGTTGTTCTTCAATCACATTATATTATTAGTCATTTTAATCGCTCAGGTCTACGAATTGATCAGGTATGTAAACAAGACTAATGAGGAGCTAGCCAAATTCCTTTTGGCCATTAAACACTCCGACTTTTCTATCAACTTCAGTCGTGCTGGGCTGGGTAAGTCATTCGGTCATTTATATGATTCTTTCACAGAAATCATAGCGGCCTATAAAGAAGCCAAAATTGAGAAGGAAGCTCAGTTTCAATACTTAAGAATGATCGTAAAGCATATCAACTTCGGCATTATTGCCCTTGAGAACGAAGAGGATATTGTATTGGTGAATGAGCCTGCAGAAAAGCTATTGGGTGTGGAAGGGGTTCGAAATTGGCGCATTCTGGCTAATCAAAACCCTACATTTGTTGAAGGTGTGATGTCACTGCGGAACGGAGGAAGAAAGCTGCTGGAATTAAAGAAAGGGGGCGATACCAAGACATTATCGATAGATGTGAGTTCCATGATGATGCTTGACAAATCTTATCGGGTGATTACGTTTCAGGATATTAAGAGTGAAATTGAACAAAAAGAAATTGAGGCTTGGCACAAGTTGATCCGTATTCTCACACACGAGATCATGAATTCGGTTACGCCTATTTCGTCATTGACGGAGACCATGCAGTCCATGCTTCCTGATGACAAAACTGTCGATATCAGTGATGAAATGGTTGAGGACATTCGTTTTTCACTCAAGACGATTCAGAAGCGCAGCGACGGTTTACTAGAGTTCATTGATAACTATAGAAAGCTAACCAAAGTCCCCACGCCTGTCTTAGAAGAAACGCCAGTATCTACCATCTTAGATTCGATTAAAACACTCATGAAAGGTGAGTTAGAAAAAAGAGACATTGAATTTATTACGGAAGGTGAATTTGAAACATTATCCGTTAACGTTGATTTTAAGCAAATTGAGCAGGTTCTCATCAATATGGTGACCAATGCCATGCACGCAGTCAGTGAGACGCCCAATCCCAGTATAATCATCAGTGCGTACCAGAACGATGGTTGTGTCATCAAAATAAAGGATAACGGCAAAGGAATAGACCCCAAAGAACTGGATCAGATTTTTGTACCCTTCTTTTCTACCAAGAAGAATGGCTCAGGAATCGGGCTGAGTCTTTCTAAACAAATCATGAGCCTACACCAAGGTACTATCAAAGTTAATTCTGAGAGGAATGTTGGCACTTCATTCTTATTAAGGTTTCCCAGTCTTTAATCAATAGGTCTTCCATTTGATAGAATCGACTCAAGACCCAAGTGTTAAAGCAACTTGATATATTTTTAAACAAAATTAATTATTACTATTATTATGAGCTGATTATGGCTCATTTAGTGTTGATCTACGTCAAGGTCAGTTAAACATTTTATGGGGGAAAGTGTTAAAAAGAGTTAAGAGGGCTAAGAATGGCAAAATATTCGATAAAGGAATTAGAGCAATTATCCGGCATCAAAGCGCATACCATCCGAATGTGGGAAAAGCGCCACAAAATCGTCGAGCCCAAGCGCACAGATACCAACATTCGCTACTATAATGACGAGGACCTTAAAAAGGTACTCAATGTTTCCATACTGTATAACAATGGTCTGAAAATTTCAAAGATAGCAGACCTCAGTGACCAACAACTTCAGGAAAAAGTACTTGAGGTAAGCGAAGTAACGAGCCTTAACGGAGCCGTCGTACATATCGATCAATTGGTTATTGCCATGCTCGAATTAGACGAGATTAAATTCGAAAAGGTGCTGTCAAATCTTTTTCTCAGGTTTGGCTTTGAAAAGACTATCACTGACATCATCTATCCGTTTCTAGAAAAAATCGGAGTGCTCTGGCTCTCAGGCAATATTAATCCCGCTCAAGAGCATTTTATCTCTAACCTGGTCAGGCAAAAAATCATAGTAGCAATAGATTCCCTCGCTATCACTACAAGCCCTGAGGCTAAGAAAACTGTATTGTATCTTCCTGAGAATGAAATGCATGAACTAGGTTTACTCTTTTATGCTTATTTATCTAAAAAGCTAGAACATCAGATTATCTATCTGGGTCAATCCGTACCGTTTAAAGATTTATTGGAGGTTGCCAAAATACATAGTCCGGATCATTTTGTCACTTCTTTCACCTCACGCTTCGTTGAAGAAGAACTACAAGCTTACATTAAGAAATTGGCTGAAGCCTTCAAACAATCCACCATCTATATCTCAGGATTACAAATAAGAAACGCTAATTTACGTTACCCAAAAAATGTAATTCCCTTCCATTCTGCCACGGAATTGAAAAGTATTTTTGACGGGTCGAAGACATAACGGACAAGCGCCAAGTCACTCCCAAGTCATTTCAAAGGTCATCGGATAAAATTACTGTAAAATCCGAGGATATGGTACCTCGTATTTTCAGCACCTGTGTAACTTCATCAATACCCAGTTAAACATTTTTCTAAAGTTTGGTTACACAAACCTGAAGGCTGTTCATTTTTTAATCTAAAAAACTTAACAAACTCGAGCTTACCATGACCGTTATTGAATTCAACCACCAAATTGTAGACTTACAAAGTACGCTTGAACTTTTTACCAAAAGGTTCACCACCGATCACGAAGAATCAAAGGATCTCGTCCAGGATACCATCTTGAAAGCGATCACTTACAGGGACAAGTTTACCACCAACACTAACCTGAAGGGATGGTTATTTACAATCATGCGTAACACCTTCATTAATAACTACAGAAAGAGCCAGCGTGCCAAGACAACGCACGATGACACAAAAGAGTTATACTACCTGAATGTCGCTGATAATCATACATTTAACCTTCCTGATTGCAAATATCAGTACAAAGATGTGATCAATTGTATCGACAAAATCAAGACTGATTTACTGGTACCATTTAGAATGCATCTGGAAGGGTTCAAATATCAAGAAATAGCTGATGAATTGAACATTCCTATTGGCACTGTTAAGAATAGAATCTTCCATGCGAGGAAAGAAATTCAGAGGCAATTGGGCAATTACAATTAGCACTATTGTTCAGCTTACAAGTACTCAAATTCTAGTTTAATTTTCGAATAACACATTGTAAAGTAATAAGGTGGGTGCAATTATATGCGCTTGACCAACCGCTTTGTGATGTGTTTTTTTTACTTTGCTTTCAAACAGGCTTTAGGTTTATCTGTTTTAACATATATCTAATCGTTTGAGGAGCAAAATAAGGTGAGTAAATCCATTGCAGTTATTGGTTCCGGTTTCTCGGGACTGTCAGCTTCATGTTTCTTGGCAGCAGCTGGCCAAAATGTTACTGTTTACGAAAAAAATGATTCGCTTGGTGGTCGAGCAAGGCAATTCAAAGTCGATGGCTACACGTTCGACATGGGACCAAGCTGGTACTGGATGCCTGACATATTCGAAGACTTTTTCAATAAGTTTGGCAAAAGCACCAAAGACTATTATGAACTCATCAGATTAGACCCTTCCTATCGTATTTATTTTGGAAAGAATGATATTATGGATCTTCCTGCCAGTGAAGAAGGTCTCTTTGAGCTTTTCGAGTCTTATGAAAAAGGCAGTAGCACTCACCTCAAAAAATTCCTTGAAGAAGGAGCCTATAAATATGAGGTAGGTATAAAAGATCTGGTCTACAAACCCAGTAAGTCCCTCACCGAATTTATCGACTTGCGTCTGATGACCGGTGTATTGAAACTTCATGTATTTCAATCGATAAGCAAATACATTCGTAAATACTTCAAGAATCCTAAGCTCATCCAGCTATTAGAATTCCCTGTGTTGTTTCTAGGGGCTATGCCTGACAAAACACCTGCTTTATACAGTCTCATGAATTATGCAGATATGTCTTTGGGCACATGGTATCCTAAAGGTGGTATGTATAAGATAGTTGAGGGCATGAGTGATCTCGCCAAGAGTCTAGGCGTAAATTTCGAATTAAGTGCCAACGTAGAGAAGCTGGAGCTTGAGGCCAACAAAGCCCAGGGACTTAGGATCAATGGCAAGTCCATCCCCTCAGATTATATAGTAGGTTCGGCTGATTATCATCACATAGAACAAAACCTTTTACCGGCTTCTGCTCGTAAGTATAATGCTGATTACTGGGAAAAAAGAACTATGGCACCATCCAGCCTTATATTCTATTTAGGAGTGAACAAACAGATTGGAAATCTGCTACATCATAATTTGTTTTTCGATGAAGATTTCCCAGCACATGCTAAGGAAATCTATGAAGACCCGAAGTGGCCTTCTAAGCCCTTGTTCTATGTGTGCTGCTCTTCTAAAACAGACCCCACAGCAGCACCTGAAGGTTGCGAAAATGTCTTTATTCTTGTCCCGGTTGCTCCAGGACTCAAAGATGAAGAATCCATCAGGGAAGAATACTATGATCTCGTTATGGAACGTTTGGAAAAACTGACTGGAGAATCAATCAAGGAGCATGTAGTTTACAAGCGAAGTTATGCGCATAACGATTTCATCGGGGACTACAACTCGTTTAAAGGTAATGCCTACGGATTAGCCAACACCCTTAGGCAAACCGCCATTCTGAAGCCTTCTTTACATAGTAAGAAGGTAAAGAATCTTTTTTATACGGGACAGCTTACAGTGCCAGGCCCAGGAGTACCTCCTTCGATAATATCAGGAGAAGTAGTTGCGAAAGAGGTATTAAAAGTTTTAAATTAATTAAGAGATTGATGAAAGATTTATACGATAAGGTATCATTCAAGTGCAGCCGTATTGCTACAGTCAAATACAGCACCTCCTTCTCCTTGGGGATTCTGTGCTTGGACCGAGAACTTAGAGACCCTATATATGGCATATATGGTTTCGTCAGGTTCGCTGATGAAATAGTGGATACCTTTCACGAATACGACAAAAAGACTTTGTTAGAAAGATTCGAGAAAGATACTTATCAAGCCATAGACGAGAAAATTAGCCTAAACCCCATACTTAATAGCTTTCAAAGAGTGGTTAATCAATATAATATAGACCACGAGCTGATCGATCTATTCTTGAGAAGTATGGAAATGGACCTTACCAAAAAGGCCTACGATCAGGACAAATTTGAAGCATATATCCTTGGTTCAGCAGAAGTAGTGGGACTGATGTGCCTTTGTGTTTTCTGTAAGGGTGACAAAGAGATGTATAAGGAACTCAAGCCTTATGCTATGAAACTGGGTTCTGCTTTTCAAAAGATCAACTTCCTACGCGATCTCAATGCCGACTTCAAAGGCATGGGCCGTACTTACTTTCCCGGGTTGAGCATTGGTGAGTTTGATGATGACAGCAAAAAACTGATTGAAGAATCGATCGAGGCTGACTTCCAAATGGGGCTGGAGGGCATTAAAAAGCTACCGAAGAGTGCCAAATTCGGTGTCTACCTGGCTTATGTTTATTACCACGCACTTTTCAACAAGATCAGAAAAACACCTTCAAATTATATCTTAGAAAGTAGGATAAGGATACCCAATCAAAAGAAATATTCGATACTTTTATCGACATACCTCAAACATAGATTGAACCTTATCTGATTTGGAAGAGAAAGTCATTCTGGTTGATGAACACGACCACACCATAGGAGAAATGGAGAAACTCAAAGCACACCAGGAGGGCGTGCTTCACCGTGCTTTTTCTATTCTCATATTCAATACTAAAGGTGAAATACTACTACAAAAAAGGGCGCAATCAAAATATCACTCCGGCGGATTGTGGACCAATACCTGTTGCAGTCATCCCAGACCCGGTGAATCAATCATAGATGCAGCCAACAGAAGATTGGTTGAAGAAATGGGCATTGAAGCGGACTTACAATTCCAGTATAAATTCATCTATCAGGTGGTACTTGAGAACGATCTGATAGAATATGAATATGACCATGTATTGACCGGTCAATTTGATGGCGAACCTCAACTGAACCCAGAGGAAGCAGAAGACTGGAAATACATAGACCCTGAGTTCGTTGAAAATGATCTGACCCAAAATCCTGAAGATTATACTTTTTGGTTTAAAGCGATAGTCGATAAAGGCTTAACCCCAATAGTACCTAATACCTTATAATCATTACTGGCAAGCTGAAAAACAGCTAGAGATTCAAGGGATATAATTGTCAAACTTGAAATAAAACACCCTTTCTGGGCCGGTCTGTTCCTCCAAAGTACTTAGCCGCTCATTATCCTACAGTTCCTGACAATCTATGACAGTTGATTGTAACCTGCCCGGTTTTCATCATTCAAACTTGTCTGCACCTTGGTTGTTTATTTCAATAAACACAACGATATGATCAGTTTATTCAAAAAAGACCCGGTAAAGAAGTTGAAAAAGAAGTATGAGGCCATGATGAAAGAGGCGATGGAAGTGCAACGCTCAGGTGATCTCAAGCTTTACGCACAGAAAATAGAGGAAGCCGAAAAAGTAGCCAAAGAAATCGAAAGCTTAAAGCAGTAGTTCAAGGGTGACAGATTACCATAACATATCTCCTGATACAACACTCTTCTGGTTCCGTCGAGACCTAAGACTCACAGATAATGCCGGTCTTTACCACGCATTAAAAAGTGAGAAAAAAGTTTTGCCGGTATTCATCTTTGATACCGAAATTCTAGACAAGCTTGACGATAAGAAAGACAGAAGGGTAGAATTCATTCATGAGTCCCTCAAGTTGATCAAAGAGCAGTTAGAGGAGTTAGGCAGCACATTATTGGTATGGCATGGCAATCCTGTTGAGATATATAATAAAATAACGCCCAAAGCGGTCTATACAAACCACGATTACGAGCCGTATGCTTCTGATCGGGATGAGCAAATAGCTTCAATTCTTCAAAAAAAGGGCAGTGCTTTCCACACCTTTAAAGACCAAGTAATCTTTGAAAAGGATGAAGTTACTAAGGATGATGGCAAGCCATATACTGTCTTTACACCTTACAGTAAGAAGTGGAAAGCCAAAGTCAATAATTTTTATCTCAAGAGTTATCCATGTGAGCAGTACTATGATAACCTGATCCAAACTGACCCTTATGACATGATCAGTTTGGAAGAAATGGGTTTTGAAAAGACCAATACAGACTTCCCAGAGCGAGTGATCAGCAAAACGACCATTCGCGACTATCATATCAAAAGAGATATCCCTGCTATCAAGGGCACGACAAGGCTCAGTGTTCATTTACGTTTTGGAACAGTCAGCATTCGCCAGCTGGCTCAAATAGCCATAAAGGAGAATGAAAAATGGTTGAATGAGTTGATTTGGAGAGACTTCTACGCCATGATTTTATGGCATTTCCCATATGTAGTGGATAAAGCTTTCAAACCAGCTTATGACGCTATTCCTTGGCGTAATAATGCCGACCATTTTGAGGCTTGGTGTGAGGGTAGAACTGGCTATCCAATAGTGGATGCTGGCATGCGTGAACTGAACAGCACTGGATTCATGCACAATAGGGTGCGTATGATAACCGCAAGTTTCCTGACCAAGCATTTGTTGATTGATTGGAGGTGGGGCGAAGCCTATTTTGCACAGAAGTTATTAGATTTTGACCTTGCTTCAAACAATGGTGGCTGGCAATGGGCCGCTAGTTCAGGTTGTGACGCAGCGCCATATTTCAGGGTTTTTAATCCGAAATTACAAACGGAGAAATTTGATCCGGATTTAATTTATATCAAAAAGTGGGTACCAGAATTTCAGGAATTATCATATCCCAAACCCATTGTAGAACATGCCACTGCGCGAGTAAAAGCAATTGAAACTTATAAAGAGGCTTTGCAACCAGTATGAAAGTACTACTGACAGGCTCAACCGGTTATATTGGACGTCGACTGTTACCATCCCTGTTGGCACGGGGGTGTGAAATAGTATGCCTGGTCAGAGATGCACGCCGCTTTGATCATGAAGACTTTAGCGTTGAGGAAATGGCCCAGATCACCATATTTGAAGCCGATCTTAACGATACTAATAGCCTTGAACACTTACCTAAAGACATAGATGCAGCCTATTACTTGGTGCATTCTATGACGCACACTAACGATGACTTCCAACATCTTGAAGAGGTTACTGCTCAAAATTTTGCCCAATATGTAGGTAAAACTGACGCTCGTCAAATCATCTACCTGGGAGGTATTGCCAATGATGAGCACTTATCCAAACACCTGACTTCGAGGAGGAATGTGGAAGAACTGCTTAAAAGCAGTGGTGTACCGGTAACAGTACTCAGAGCGGCTATCATAATAGGTTCCGGTAGTGCCTCGTTTGAGATCATTCGGGATCTGACAGAAAAGCTACCGGTAATGGTGACGCCGAAGTGGGTGAATAACATGTGTCAGCCGATTGGGATAAGAAACGTCATCCAGTATCTGGACGGGGTACTGCTTAATGAGGCATGTTTTGATGATACATTTGATATTGGTGGCACGGACGTATTGAGTTACAAGGAAATGATGTTGCGTTACGCAAAGGTCAGAGGCCTGAACAGGTTCATCATGACTTTGCCCGTGCTTACACCCAACCTATCATCCCACTGGCTGTATTTCGTCACTTCTACTTCTTATTCTCTAGCCAAGAGTTTGGTCAGAAGCATGAAGAACGAGGTGGTTTGTAAAGTCAATAGTGATAGGATCAAAGCGTTAATTCCTATCAACCTTTGCTCCTACGAAGAAACACTCAGGTTGGCATTCTCAAAAATCAACCAGAAAAGCGTCATTTCAAGCTGGAAAGATACCGTTGATACGAGTTCGATAGACGGCAATTTCCTGGATTATCAGCAAGTTCCTGAGTTTGGTTGTTTATTAGATAAAAGATCGGTGACATTCGACAAAAATGTGGAACAGGTGAAAGAGAACATCTGGTCCATAGGTGGGGATCGTGGTTGGTATTACGGCAACTTTTTGTGGAAGATCAGAGGTCTACTGGACAAAATAGTAGGTGGTGTAGGGCTTCGTAGAGGTAGAAGGAGTCCTCTTGACCTGAAGGCAGGTGACGCTTTGGACTTCTGGAGAGTATTACTCGCGGATAAGGAAAACAAGCGTCTGCTGCTATATGCAGAAATGAAACTCCCTGGTGAAGCCTGGCTGGAGTTCAAAATAGTGGAAGAGACATTTAAGAAAGAATTAATTCAAACAGCGACATTTAGACCGCTCGGGTTATGGGGGCGACTGTACTGGTACAGTTTGGTCCCCTTCCATAACCTCATCTTCGAACGAATGGCACGAAGGATAGTAAGTTTTAAACCGAAATTGAAATTAAGAGAGCAAGATGAAAATATACAATTTACAGAGGAAGCAAGTATTGCCAATAAGTCTTGAGCATGCGTGGGAGTTTTTTTCATCCCCGGCTAATCTAAAGCACATTACACCTGCACACATGGGATTCAGAATATTATCTGTATCCGGCGGCGATAAAATGTACGCAGGGCAGATCATACGATACAAAGTAAACGTATTGCCTGCTATCCCCGTACACTGGGTCACTGAAATCACACATGTAGACGAGCTTAACTATTTTGTAGACGAACAGCGTTTTGGCCCCTATGCCTTATGGCACCACCAGCACTGGTTTAAAGAAGTAGAAGGTGGAGTTGAGATGATAGATGAGGTAAATTATGCCATTCCTTATGGAATTATAGGCAGATTGGCCAACTCTCTTTTTGTGGAAAAGCAGGTTAACACTATTTTTGACTATAGATACAGAATTCTCGAAGAACACTTCGGAAAACCCGGCGTTGGAGAATTTCAGTTGAAGAGACAGAGAATAGCATAGCATGTACATATTGATTAATGTGCTCATCATTTTGGGCACTTTCTTATTCATGGAAGGCGTAGCATGGTTTACTCATAAATACATCATGCATGGCTTTCTTTGGGTCTGGCATAAATCTCACCATTCTGTTCACGGCCATGTACTAGAACTCAATGACTTGTTTGCTTTGGTTTTTAGTGTGCCCTCTTTTCTTCTCATCTACCTAACCACCAATGAAGGAGGATATAGTTATCTCACCTCAGTAGGGTTTGGCATATTAGGATACGGCTTGTTCTACTTCATATTCCATGATATCATTGTACACAGACGCGTAAAAATCAAATTCAAAGCGAATAGCACATATCTCAAAAGAATTATTAATGCACACTACGTCCATCATGAAAAGCACTCTAAAAAGGGCGGTGAAGCATTTGGTTTTCTTTATGCTCCTAAAAAATATCAACGGTAAAAGGTCCTCAGGTAAACTAAAGTCATGGATTGGAAATATTTGTACCTAGGTCTGAACATCTTTGCGATATCAGTACCGTTTCTGCGCAGTTTCGATCCGAGGGCCAATTTCTCCAAGAAGTGGCCATTCTTCTTTCCGGCCATGTTCATCACTGGTGCATTCTTCATCGCCTGGGATGTATTGTTTACTGATCACGGCATTTGGGGCTTTAACCCACGGTATCTTACTGGTATTACCATTATTAACTTGCCTCTAGAAGAATGGCTCTTCTTTGTAACAGTGCCCTATGCCTGTGTATTCACCTATGAAGCGGTGATCTTCTTTTCTAAACGAGATTATCTGGCCAAATACGCAAAGTTCATTACTTGGATTCTGATCGCTTTCTGTGTGGTTATGGTAATCTTCTATTATGACCGGTGGTACACGCTAACTACATTCTCTTTTCTTGGCCTGTTCCTATTGTTGCACCTATTTGTATTCAAAGCCGACTATTTAGGCAAGTTCTACTTTAGTTACCTATTTATATTGATTGGTTTTTTCACAGTCAATGGTGTATTGACCGGAAGCTTTATCGAGCAAGAAGTGGTGTGGTACAATGATAGCGAGAATCTGGGGGTTAGAATTGGTACAGTCCCTTTTGAGGATGGGTTCTATGGTATGCTACTCATTTTGATGAATATCACCATCTATGAAAAACTAAGAAAGGCCAGAACAAAGCATGCCGTTTAGCGCTTCATTCTGGCCTTAGCTAACTGAGTTTATGATCGATTAAGCCGGCTTTTCGAAGCTAGCTTTGTCAAAACCATTATTAAACTTCACGTTCTTGTAGTGATTTTCAGCAGCCCAGATACCATCAGGGTTGATATCACCCTCCCAGCTACCCGGACCGTATTTTCTATAGCTAGGTACTTTCACGCCGTCTACATCCTGATACTCAACCACCATCAAAAGTGGATCCTGAATACCGAAATCTAAAACGGTGAACAAGAATTGGTCTACGAGCTTGGTCTCAGGGTTGATATACAATACGTAAGTATCTTGTACATCACCTACACCACCTTCAAAACCAACTTTTACTATATCATACTCAAGGTCATTGATGGTTTTTTTGCCTTGAAGCTCATAAGTAAGTCCTGGATCTAGCAGTTTGTACATCATGGTGAACCAATAGTAGTTGGTTTTCCTCAAGAAGTCTGTCATCTTCATGGTTGCCGAATCTGTAACTGCCGCACCAGCAAAAGTGGACCAACATTCGTTACCATTGTAACCCTGAATGACACTACCTTCTTGGCCTGGCATGACAAACTTATCATGTACATCATACTGAGCCCAAGAATATTCACCGTCAAAAATGTATCTTTCTGTGGATACATCACTAAGGTTGCCTAGCAGGTCAGTGTACGTATATTCAAATTCAACATCATTGAGTGAGTTAAATTTGTCCACGCCACCATTGGCAGCAACCATTTCCATAACGAGCTTCTTTGCCTCGCTTGGTTCCTCCTCTACAGGAGTAGTTTCAGCCACAGGTTCTTCTTTCTGTTCGGCTGTTTCTCCGCCAGTTTGTCCGCCTGAACAAGCGTACAGAAAACCAACGCAGAGCATTAGTGGAAAAATCGTTTTTTTCATGGTCATCGATTTATTGTTTACTCGTTGAAAAAATTATAGTAAAGCTACTTGCAACTGATGCGAAAGATTTGTCATTTGGGTGGCAAATCTCATTATTTAAATATTCCTCTGTGGAAGTTGAAATTATTTAGAATAGCCTTCAATAATTCGAGTCAGGCCATAAAAGCCCTAAATCCCACACAGTACTTTATGCATTAATTTTTATATTGAAGGGTTACTTATCCAAAACCGACTAACTAAAGATAACCTAAATGGTTGAAACGTCTCTGATCGAGAAGATCAAAAAAGGAGGAGAGAGTGAATTGGCAGAGGTTTATAAGGCATTTCGTGGCGAATTTTTGTCATGGATAACCAAAAACTTCAAGTGTACTCAAGACGATGCGAAAGACATCTATCAACATACTATATTAATTTTTTACGAGAATATTTTAAGTGGCAAGCTGGTCGAATTAAAGAGTTCAGCTAAGACTTATCTTTTTGCCATCGGCAAGAACAAAGCGCTGGAGCTATATAAAGCTTCCAACCGTTTCACTGATGACTTCGATACAGTGAAGCTGGGAGGGGTGGATAATAGCCTGGAGGAGCTTGATGAGAAGGAGGATGATTTGCGCTTGGTGGTAAAAAGTTTGGATGAGTTGGGCGAGCCATGCAGTCAGCTGCTCCGGTTATACTATTACCAAAAGCGGTCTATGGATGAGATTGCTGCGGAAATGGGCTATAAGAATACGGATACAGCTAAAAGCTTGAAATACAAGTGCATGAGAAGACTTAAAAAAATATACAAGAAAGCATCTGTAAGTTTAAATTGATGAACATGGAAAATGAAGACAAGGATATCGCCTTGGCGGAGGGGTATATAGAAGGTAGCTTAACAGAAAATGAGCGTTCTGACTTTGAAAAAAGGTTGATGGAGGAAAAGGAATTACAAGAATTGCTCAATGACATGAAGACTTTGACGGTGGGTATAGCTTATGCGGGCCGGGAATCTGCCAGACAAAAAATAGCCGAATTAGAAGCTTCTTTTCAGGAAGAAAATGAGGAAACGAAAGTAATTCCCATCTGGCAAAATAGAAAGTTCTTTGCCGCAGCGGCCGTGGTCGCCATTCTACTGGTTTCTACTTTCACCATTTTCAACCTGAACCAGTCACCATCGAGTGAAGCACTATTCCAGACTTATTATGAGCCTTATATGATTCTATCTGGTAGTGGCACCAGAAATACAGACTCCGAATCGGCAGCCAATGATCAGGACAAGGCCTTGATAGCGTATGAACAACAAAAGTATGAAGAAGCCATAGCGATCTTGGAGCCCATCCAGCAAGACAATGAAATTAATAAGTTCTATCTGAGCAGTGCTTATCTGGCTTCTGGCCAGGCTGAAAAAGCTATAGATGGATTCCAGGGTGTCATCTCTTCAGGCGGAGAATATACAAGGCAAGCACAATGGTATCTGGCACTGAGCTACGTCAAATTAGGGGATGTGGAGGAGGCCAAGTCGGCTCTCAGCGTCATTATAGAAAGTGGTAGTGCATACAGTAAAAAAGCCAAAGCGCTTTTCGTGCAGTTGGATTAAAAAACCACCTTTAAGGGTTTACCAAGGCCGTTAACCAGCATAAAGGATAAATTTATTTCAACCAAAAACCATACATATGCCTAACCCAATAAGCAATCTTGTAAATATGACATTAAACGCGCTGAATAGCGGCGAGGAAGCTGAAGGAGAAGTGAAAGACCCTTGGCCAGATACCCATGGTCCAGATACAAGTGGTAGTGAAAGCGAAAGTAACAATATAGCCGAAGCTGCAGAAAGTGCGCCCCAAGCGCGTGTAGCATCACAAAAACATGCAAGTAAAAGATTGCCTTCAGCTCCAGTGGATGAATACAACATAAACAAAACCTGGGGCATAGTTCACATTAAGCAAGATGAGGATATAAAATACCTCAATACCAGAATCCACAGAGATCAATTATTGATGTTTATTAACCAAAAGCCAAAATTCAGAGATAAAAGACTACCTGTGGGGACGAGGGTAAAAGTAAGAATCAAATTAACGCATACTGGAGCAATCTTTCCCTTTGGTACTTTGGTGCCATACGCAAAGGTTGTTGATGTAATTAATTAGATCATTCGCTTCGATCTTAAGCGTCTTATTACTACAAAAACTAAGGTAGCAATTAAAATTACTATCAAAACGCTGACGAGATTATTGGGCAGCCAAATACTTTCTTTGGCTAATGGATTTTCATCACCAATAGAGATGAAAAATGCCCAAAAGAATGGATGCGCAGTTTTTTCGTCAGCGCCGTCTAAATATGATAGCTTAGAATAATGTAATGCCTGATCTACCTGATTCCCGGAGGACAGGTTTCTATAAAACTCAGATATGAGTTTTTCTGTAGAGCGATCGTAAATATCCCATAAACTCATTACAACCGAAGGACAACCAGCATAGGTAAAAGCACGCCCCATACTATAAACCCCTTCTCCATCCTGCAGTTTACCAAGTCCTGTTTCACAAGCACTTAGCACCACAAGTTGCGCATCAAGCTCCAGGTTATAGACCTCATAAGCATACAGTTGATTATCCTCTACTGTCTCCGCATTCTGCCTGAATAGCAGCCTAGGCCCAAGTTGACTAGCACTATCGGCGGAACCATGAAGGGCGAAATGAAAAATGTTATAGTCTTCCGCGTGTTCCTTAAACTTCTCTTCTGTAGCGTCAGAACCTACAAAAAACCTCCCATTCATAAGATTAGAGATGATCTCTAGTTCCTGACCAGTACCTGGTATTTCTTGATCTCCATCTCTCCTAAGGCTTATTCTAGAATCTGAAGTATTCTGATATGGCTTAAAGTTGGAATAGCTAAAGGCCAATACCTTATTCCTCTTGTAGGTTTTTTTCGACCGGCTAATCTGCTTTGACAAACTTAGCGAATAAGCATAGTGGCTATTCACTTTATTGATCAAGTAAGGTAATTTTTTATAATCAACATCAGTACTTTGGACATTACCTGTTAATAAACAATCGAAAGGCAGATAAGCCATTAACCCATCGGGGACTATCAAAAGCCTATCTGAAAGAAGCGCCGTATCCGCAACGATAGGTTTGATCAGTACATCATATAGCTCGTTTCCCAATGCGGTATAAGCAATATAATTCTGCTTGAAGTCGTTAGGCGCCCTGGTGACAAGGTTGAGAAATTCCTTAATCTTATCACTTAACAAAACTGGCTTCCCTATCCTAGAAAAAGTGATTTCACCAGCAACTACGCCAATTGCATAGACGAAATTCGAGCCATAGAAATACTCAATAACATCTACATTATCTTCTCCAATAAAACTTTGCAATTCATTTAAACCAAAAAAAGTATTATTCAGTTTTGATCTAAAGTACCTTGGATAAACAGAAACGAGGTATTCTCTTAGCATTTCCTGTTCCTGAGTCACTTTGAACAATTGTGACTGCACATTTTCTTTTAGCTCATTTCCAGCAAGATCATTTAGTGTATCCAACTGATGCCTAAGTTCATATTCTCTTTGATTCAACGCTCTCTGCTTAGTAGAAACGCTATCTGGTACACCCAACCTATTGAATGTCTCTACACTCTTTACCGTTTCCAGTAGAATGGTCGCCTTGCTTTTCTCCATCAACTCAAGTGCCTTCCACTTGTACTGCTCACCACCCTTCAAGCTATCAAGCAGAAAAGCACAATGAATGGCATGCTCATATACTCTTTTGATATTACTTTCCAACCTGAGACGTGAGCCTTCCTTCATAAACTCACTTCTATAACCAGATATCAAGGAATCGGCTAATAAGCAGGTATTGAAGGCTAGCTTAAGATTTTCTACCCCTGAAACCTTATCTTGGAAAGTGGCAATAAGCGTAACAGCCTTATCATCCAGTATATCAACTACCTCCAGACTATTGACTACATCCTCGGACACGGGGTTAGCATGAATATTCTGTTGTTCAAACCCTTTTACCAAATTCACCAGAGCGCTTTGATAGTAGTATAGCGCAGAATCGTAGTCAGCACTTTGCCTGTATAGATTGCCGAGATGTTTATGCTGGTCGAATAATTTGGCTGACCTTTTTTTGGCCCATTGCTTTTTTATTGATACACTTTGCTCAAGATAGCTTTTGGCCATAGAAGGATTGCCAGAATCATACGCGACTATTCCCAAGCCTAATAAAGCCCTGGACTCTTCGTACAAATGTTTCCCTTTACGTGCAATATCAAGAGCCTTTTCATGAGCCTGAATGGCCAAATCAAATTGTTTTGAGCCTTTATAAGAGTTGCCTAAATTATTGTAAAAATTACTCAGAATACGATTCTCTTTACCATATAACTTGGTATAAAGCTCTATACCGTTTTGATATGATGGAATGGCTAGGTCAAAATCCCGATTATTGAAGTAGATATTACCCAAAAGAACATAGGTATTGGCCAGAAAGATGTCATGCGTACCAATGAACTGCTTGGCAATTTTAAGCGTCTCTTCACCATATACTATAGCTAAATCAATATCCTCCGTAGATCGTGCCACCGAAGCCGCATTGTAATAAGTTCTCGCTAAATCAATCGTAACACCATCTACCAGGGTACGCTTGATTATCATTACCTGCTGGTAATACTGTTTCGCCTCTTGATAGTTCTCCAGCACATAATTATTGACATCACCAAGCCCTTGCAAACTCTCGGCAACTAAAAGATCAGCCTCCCCGTACAATGCTTTACGTATTTCTAAAGCTTGCTTGTGGTAGAATATGGCAGAATCGGCATTACCCAACCTAGCATAATAATCCCCATAGTAATAGAAATTATCAGCTCGTAAGGGCTTTACGTCAAGGGTGGCAGAAGAAATCGTTCGACTAGCACTATCCAGGTACGCTTTGGCCTCTTTGTATTTTCTTGAAATTCTCTGACAGTACCCCAACTTATTGTAAGCCTCAATCAGTCCCCGTTTATTACTCTCACCTTTGAAGGACTTTATGGCAAGTAAAAACGCTACTTTGGCTGAACCTATTTGGTTAATGTCATATAAAGAATCCCCCTTGGCTAAAAGATCAGCTCCATTGAGGCTATCGGGCTCGTTGCTGACGTCTGAATAGTTTATTGGATGAGATAGGCAAAAGTTGCTCGATACGAACAATAAAGCAACCACATAAATCCAGTTTCTGAATTTAATTACACGCATCATAATTGGTTTGGCCCCAGGTTTAAGAAGGAATTGGTTATCTCAGAAGGAAGTTAGATAATAGAAGCTAGAAAGAAAAACTTATCAAGATCATCGTAGCATTCTGATCAATTCATATCTACTTGTATCTCAT
>JBCBSS010000078.1:0-36533 GCA_039819065.1 Bacteroidota bacterium | reverse complement strand
TATGAGGATCCGTACGAAAGGCGTATGATAGAGGAAAAGTATATTGTAGCTCAAAAATACTTTAGTGAAGATGATTTCGTGTACATAGAAATCTACATTAAAAAGCCTACTGGTAGGCACAATTTTCACTTTGATAAAAACGACTATTTAATTCGCCATAATTTGAGGGTGCCCAGACATGTTGAACAAGACACAGCAAAAAGCTTGGAAATAAATGGAGCAACATGGACTAGAATGACTCAAATTATGGAATTCACCTCATATGCTGAAACCGACGAAAACAAAAAAACAAAAACTTGCTATCTCACCTATGGTGAACGAGCATATAATGATGATATGACTATCTGTATGAACCTCTTCGAAACGGTCAAGAGCCAAGAGCATTTAGATCTCATGATGTCAATAATGGCTAATATAGTCGTCGAGAAAAAATCACGGTAATTATCAGATGCGCACAACATGCACATAATCACTGCCTTACTAAAATTAGAAACTTTTCTAGTGCCTTATTTGAGCTACGATTGATTAATCTTAATATTGAGATCTTACATTTCAACTATTCTCAAATCACCTTGATATGCTCGATCCTAAAGACTTTAAGCATAATGCCTCCGCGGTTATAGAATGGATAGATAACTACTTCAGTGAGCTAGAATCGTTACCTGTCAAATCCCAGGTGAAGCCCAAGGATATCTATAATCAAATACCTCCACAGGCTCCAGCTGAACCAGAAAGGTTTGAGCAGATCATGGCAGATGTGAATAAGATCATCACACCGGGTATTACCCATTGGCAGCACCCTAACTTCCATGCTTACTTCCCAGCCAATAGCTCGATAGAGTCGCTCTTCGCCGAGATGATGACCAGCGCCATTGGTGCGCAATGTATGATCTGGGAAACTTCACCGGCTGCGGCAGAATTAGAAGAGCGCATGATGGAATGGCTGAGAGAGGCCATGGGCATCCCTAAGACCTTCGAAGGCGTCATTCAGGATACAGCTTCTACCGCCACGCTGGTGGCCATACTCACGGCAAGGGAAGTCAAAACCAACTTTGATTCTAACGAAAACGGCGTTCCCAACAACCTTCGGATTTACTGTTCTACTCAAACCCACTCTTCAATTGAGAAAGGGGTCAAGATCAGCGGTATCGGTAGAAAGAACCTGGTTAAAATACCGGTTGATGATCAGATGAGGATCAGTCCCGAGTTGCTGGAAAAGCAAATCATTGAGGATTTGGCTCAAGGTCTGGTGCCTTGCTGTGTGGTGGCAGCGATAGGTAGCACAGGCACGGTGGCAGTTGACCCGGTCAAACCTTTAGCGGCTATTTGCAAGAAGTATGATGTGTGGTTGCACCTGGACGCAGCCTATGCCGGTACCGCCCTTCTACTACCAGAATACCAATGGATGATCGAAGGTATGGAAGACGCGGATAGCTTTGTTTTCAATCCTCACAAATGGATGTTCACCAACTTCGATTGTACCGTGTATTTCGTTAAAGATGTGGAAGTGCTGATCAAGACTTTCGAAGAACTGCCAGAATACCTCAAAACCAAAACCAGAGGTCAGGTGAACGATTATCGCGATTGGGGAATCCCCTTGGGCAGAAGATTTAGAGCGTTAAAACTCTGGTTCGTAATGCGCAGCTTTGGCGTTAAAGGCCTGCAAGAAACGCTTCGGAAGCACATTGAACTCAATACTTACTTCGCCAGCACTATTGAGCAATCAGGAGACTTTGAGATCATGTTAGAACCATTTCTCAATTATACCTGCTTTAGATACAATCCACAGCATGTAACCGGTGAGACAGAACTCAATCAACTGAATGAATTATTGATCGAAAAGATCAACCAATCAGGAGAAGCCTTCCTATCTCACTTCAAGATCGCTGACCATTTCGTCATTCGCTTTGTAGTCGGACAAACCTATGTAGAAAAAAGGCATGTGGATAAGGTAACTGAGCTGATGAAAAAGATCGTTGTAGGGTTAGAGGTAGAACATTGATCATTTGACGAATTGATAGTCTGATGGTTTGATAGTTTGATGTGGCGATGTGATGATTATTTGATGTTATAATTGTTTGATGGTATGATCACTTGATGATAGTGGTGCTTACTACTGTTTCTATCTATTTCCATTTAATTCTATTTACTTCGTTCATTATGTTTTGCCAATAAGATTCTTCCAGAAAGACCTAGGATGATCTTATTATTGCCATGAACAATTATCAAGGCTGAGCTTTACTATATAGCATGAAGGAGCAACTCAAAAAGTGGCAAAATGAATGGCGGCAAATCATGGGCAAACCGACTGACGTAGATGTCGAGCCGGACTGTGATTTTGACCTACACTTTGACATTTGGACTTTGGGAAAAGAAACTTTTTACAAGCTTTTCGAAGGCTTTCCTAAAGGCGCTGAAATCGCGGACAGAGCTTTCCAATTGAGGTGGGGGGATTTACCGGAGTTCAATAAAGCATTGACTGAGGAAGAATTAATTGATGAAGTCAAAAAATCGATTGATATCCTTCAGCAGATATGTCCGTCTGATGATCTGAGCAACCCACAGATTAGCATTGAATCAGGGGACGACAAATTAAGGCTTGACTTACTCAGTCAAACTGATCCATTGTCAATTGAGGTCGATGATGAGCTGTCAACATTGATCAAGAAAGCCTCTGGAGAGGAAGGTTATAATGCCTATTTCTTTTTAAGAGAACCTATGTATCGTTTATCTAATTCTCAAATCACCAGGAATTGGGTTTTGTGGGCTTTAACCGGTTCAGACAACCTGAATCCCTATACACCTCTGCTTAAACTGGAATTTAATGGATGCGATGCAGCACTTACCGATCAAGGCGTTCTCATTTTCAAATTGATCAACTGAAGTGAGTCACAATACGGTTCAGAGTATGGAATTAAAAGTATCGAATCCAAGCAAGAATAACTTAAAAAAACAGCTTGGTCGATCAAAAAATGCAAGGAAAAAAGCGACCGACCAGCTGTTTACCCGAACTATTACCTATTGATACAGAAAGCGAGTTCAATCATGCTTTGAAGTACATCGTCATTCTTGAGAGACGATTACAAGCTAACCAAATCGTTTCTGCATAGTATTTTTACAGCGTTCAGATATACAACCGGTGACTTACTAAATCTCCTACCGACTTTTATTAATTTCTTTTAAATAGTTTAAGTATAGCTAAATCCGCCATGGTCTTGCCAACTAAAACCCTACCCTAGCACGCTCAAAACCACCTAACTTTATATCTTTGCCAGTCAATTTTGAAACCCTATATAATCACAGATGAAAGATTTTGTATCTGAACTGAAATGGAGAGGTATGATCCATGATATCATGCCGGGAGCTGAGGAACAACTGACTAAAGAAATGACTTCTGCCTATATTGGATTTGATCCAACGGCAGACTCTCTTCATATAGGTAGTCTGGTGCAAATCATGACACTCGTCCACTTCCAAAAGGCAGGACACAAGCCATTTGCTTTAGTTGGTGGTGCTACAGGAATGGTTGGTGACCCTTCGGGTAAATCTCAAGAGCGAAACCTCCTTTCTGAAGACCTGCTCAATCACAACCTCAAGTGTGTGCAAAAGCAATTAGAAAAGTTCCTCGACTTTGATTGTGGAGAGAATTCGGCGGAAGTAGTGAATAACTACGACTGGTTCAAAGATTTCAATTTTCTGGATTTCATCAGAGACGTTGGTAAGCACATTACCGTCAACTACATGATGAGCAAAGACTCTGTGCGAAATCGACTTGATACCGGACTATCTTTTACAGAATTCAGCTACCAATTAGTACAGGGATACGATTTCTACTGGTTATACAAGCATAAGAATTGCAAGATTCAACTAGGTGGTTCTGACCAATGGGGAAACATTGTCACTGGCACTGAATTGATTAGAAGGAAAGATCAAGGAGAAGCCTTTGCCATCACCACACCATTGATCACCAAAGCCGATGGTACCAAGTTTGGTAAAACTGAGGGTGGCAACGTATGGCTTGACCCTGAAAAGACCTCGCCCTACAAATTTTACCAATACTGGTTGAATGCTACTGATGAGGATGCTGCTAATTACATTAGAATCTTCACGCTGTTTGACAAGGAATACATTGAAGCGCTTGAGAAAGAGCATGCTGAAGCACCTCATTTGAGAAAGCTACAACATGCGATAGCAAAGGATATCACTGTTAGAGTGCATTCAGAGTTGGACTATGAAATGGCCGTCAAGGCCTCTAACATTCTGTTTGGAAAATCCACATCGGACGACTTGGCTGGTTTAGATGAAAAAACTTTCCTGTCCGTTTTTGAAGGTGTTCCACAAACGGAAATTTCTAAATCCGACCTCGAGAATTTAGCTAATGTGACTGATCTACTTTCTGAAGGCACGAATGGCTTGGTATTCGCTTCTAAAGGTGAAGCCAGAAGGATGATCAAACAAAACGCCGTAAGTATCAACCGTCAAAAATTGACTGACGAAAACCAACCGGTGCAGTTTGATTTGATTCAAGGTAAATATTTACTTGCCCAGCGGGGTAGGAAGAACTACTACTTAATTACGGTCAAATAAGAATACAAAACGAGGAGGGCTTTAGAAGAGCCCTCCTTTATATCATTTCGTACGTAGTGAGAAACGCCATTCCTTTGATAACCAGTACCTCAATCAAGTAAGGTCTCTCACTACGTGCGATATGACAGCCGTAAAATAGTTGCTTAGTTAACGGTAAGTCTTCGAGCTATATTTTAAGGTTAATTATTCGGTTTCTTTCTTGCGGCCGTACTATTATCAATCACTGCATTTTCAGGCATCTTCAATTTATCCATGTCAAAGGGCTCACTAAATGAAAAGTCCCTTGCCCAATGGTCGCCATACTTTCTACCGTCATTGGCCAGATAGGTGCCATACCTCGTGGGTACAGTAAGCCCCTCTACTTTTGTATACTCATCATATACCTTGTAGAATGGGCCTATGAATTTGACATCAGCAGGCATTTTGAAAGCATCCATCAACGGCCCCCATGTCACAATGTATTGATTTCCCTTAAGCACATAAGTTTCCGGATCAATGTACAGGATATAATAATCATCTGGGGTATCTCCAGTTCCCGGCTTGAATGACATCCTCACCGTTATGTACTCTTTGTCATCATGAGGCAACTTACCTTTTCCAGGCTCACCAAGAACAACTCCATCGTCTTGGGTCAACCAAGGCAAGAATAGAAAGTAGAATGAGATATGTTGCATGAATTTGGCACCGTTGGGCAAACTCCAATCTTTCGTCCAGGTCTTTTCTCCGTCAAAAGCCATGCTGGCGGTTGGTTTCTCTGGCCAGGGCCATTCCGAATACACATACCTACTCCTCGGTTCGATGGTTTCATACGAAATCCAATGAGGTTGTTGTGGCGCAAAAGTATTCTCAAACTCGTGTTCGTAACGCACGCTAGGTGCCTTGGCCCACTTTTCATACCCACCGTGCGCTACTATCATTTTCTCGATTATCTCTTTCGTTTCTTTCGAGGCATACTTTGGCCCCGACTGTGCCAAAAGTGGTTGAATGCAACAGACAGAACAAAGCAATGTGAGTGTTAAAAGGCTAATTCTGGTTTTCATAGTGGTAAATGCTTTTTTCTTAGCATCACGTGCTAGAAAACAGAAAGAATGAATATCAGTAATAGACGGCAAAATTTGAAGCTAGTGGAACATAAATTCTTAAAAGCAATTGTATGTAACTTATTGCTTGGTTTAACTCAAAAAACAGTGTCGCGCGAATGTCTGTCGTTCTTATTTTTGTACTATCAACTCGGAAGGATAGCCTGAAGTATTTAACTTGGCGGTCAGAAAACCGAATCAATAGTCGTTAATAGGTTTCATTCAAATTAGGCTGTAATAATATGCGCTTTGGCTTAGCATTTATTTTGGCTTGCTTATCTTTTTTAGATACTAACATATTACTGGCCCAGACCTCCCAGACAGTATGTGAGCAAGCTTATCTATTCGAAAAAACACTAGGAGAGCGTCACTACTCCCCTCCCATTATCAATGATGAGTTTTCAGCACTTTTGTTTGAAAACTTCATGCAGGAGTTAGACCCCAATGGACTATACTTCACGCAACAAGAGCTGATCGAATTATCAGCTTTTCGCAAGCAACTAGACGACCAGATTAAAGCCAAATCTTGTAATTTTTTCAAGACAATAGAAGAATTATACAGCGAGAGGTTAAATGTATGCTTATCTCTTTTGGATGATGTCTCCTCTCAACCCTTCAGTCTCTCTGACCCTGATTCGATCAAACTGGAACTCACAACCAACGAGTATGTAGCAAACGATGAAGCACTAAAGATCAGGTGGAAGAAGTGGTTGACGTATCAAGCCTTGGATAAATTATTCCTCTTGGACGGAGTGACCCATGAAAGTAGCAAAACTGCTTTATTGGACCGGGAGGAAGAGGCCAGAACACTGGTAGTAGAAAAAGCAAAATGTAAACTTGAAAAACTGGCTAGCAACCAATCCAACTACGAGGACCACATCGCCTCTATATTTCTCAATGCCATGGCAGGCATTTACGACCCACATACCAACTACTTTTCTTTTGAAGATCTAGCGCGCTATTTGGAGGCTACCTCTGAGGAATCCAAATCACTTGGCCTCGAACTTTTCGAAAAAGATGATGGCAATATCCAGATCATAGACCTTACTCCGGGCGGCCCAGCCTGGAAATCCAATGAACTGCACAAGGGTGATGTTCTACTTAAAATAATCACAGACCAAGGTGACGTTTATGACCTCACTTGTTCTGGCATAGATGAGGTTGATAGAATATTAGCTTCTAAAGGAGATAGGATAAGGTTGACTGTACGTAATCAGGGTGGACAGGTGAAAACGGTTACTTTATTAAAAGAAAACCTGGATGTCGAAGAGAATACTATCGAGAGTTACTTGTTGCAGGGCGCAAGAAAAGTAGGTTATATATCACTCCCGAGTTTCTACACGGATTGGGACTCGGATCAGGCCGCTGGTTGTGCCAACGATGTCGCCAGGGAATTAATCAAGCTGAATAGGGAAAAGATAGATGGGTTAATTCTTGATTTAAGGTTTAATGGTGGAGGATCCGTAATAGAAGCGATGGATTTGGCCGGTATTTTTATCGAACAAGGCCCTCTGGCAATCGGTAAGCAGAGAAATGAAGCACCAAAATCATTAAAAGATAGAAACAGGGGTACCATTTATGATGGCCCAATGGTGGTGTTGGTGAATAGCTTTAGCGCCTCAGCCTCTGAGTTCGTGGCAGCTGCACTTCAAGATTATAATCGTGCTGTCATTGTGGGTTCCCAGACCTATGGAAAAGGCTCCGGCCAGGTGATTCTCACCGCAGATGGCAGACATCTTGATGAGGTGGACTTGGCTAGTGTGCTAGAACATGGCTTTCTAAAAACTACTACCGGTAAGTTATATAGGCTCACAGGTAAGAGCCATCAACTGGTGGGTGTTACCCCTGATGTCAAGCTGCCTGATTTATTTCAGTATTCTACCATTCGTGAAGCCTCTTATACAAGTGCATTGGAAAATGACGAAGTATATAAGAAAGTATACTACACCCCATTAGACTCATTACCAATTGCAAAATTGGAAGAAAGGAGCGCAAACCGATTGGTGGATCATGAAACGTTTAATACCATTAGTTCCCTGAGCCGGGAGCTGCCAGAAGTACTTCAAAAACAACAACATGGCAAACTGAAGCTTGCTCATTTCAGAGATAAGGCAAGAAAAGCCAAAAACATTTATGACAAGTTCGACTCAACGGAAGGAGAAAGCTCTTCTTTTTACACAGTAAAACAAAGCTATTTCGACGGGGAAAGAATCGGCTCAACTTCTTTTAAAGAAAACCCAGAAAACCCTTTGGTTCAAAATGTACAAAGCGACATTTACGTAGAGGAAGCCTACCGCATTATTGTAGATTTAATTCGATTCAAATAAATATTTCTAATCAAACGAGAATGTACAACAACAGAAAAAATGGATTAAAAGCCACATTCGCTGTGGTTTTGTTTTCGCTGTGCCTAACCACCTTTTCAAAGGCTCAACAATTTGAAAGCCCGGTAGATTACATGCAATTCATCAGCGAGCAACACTTGGCAATATCACAAGATATGATGAGTTATACCAGTGCTGCGGCACACAGTAAAAGAGCCAAGAAAATAGACAGAAAAAGGCAAGAACTGTTAAAAACGTCTTTGAGTGCACGAAACAAGATAAGTAAAATGCCTGGCTATGAAGGCGATAAGTCTTACCGTGATGCTGTGGTGGAATACCTAAAAATAAGCTATTCTGTTCTGAATGAGGATTACGCCAAGATCGTAGACATGGAAGAGATAGCAGAGCAGTCTTATGATAATATGGAGGCTTACTTATTAGCTCAAGAAAGAGCTAGTGAAAAGTTAAATGAAGCAAGCATTACGCTTGATAAGCACAAAGAAGAATTTGCTGATCAGCACAACATCCGATTAGTGCAAAACGAAACCAAGCTCTCGGCTAAAATTGAAGAAGCGAACAAAGTAATCAAGTACTACAATCAGGTTTATCTTATCTTCTTCAAGAGCTATAAGGACGAGTCCTACTTACTTGATGCGGTCAAAGCAAAGGATTTGAATGCGCTAGAGCAGAGCAAAAACACAATGCTTAAAAATGCTGGTGAAGGTGTTAGTAAGGTGAATCAGGTCAAAGTGATCAATGATGACCATTCATTAAGACTTGCTGCTCAGAATATGCTGAAATTCTATAAATCAGAAGCTGAACAGGGAGCTACCAAGATCACCAACTATATGTTGACCAAGGAGAACTTCGAGACAGTTAAGTCTAATTTCGAAAAGATCAAGCAATCGAAGCGCACACAAGCTGATGTAGATAAATACAATAAAGCTGTTCAAGATTTCAATAAGGCTGTAGAAGACTACAATGCCAATAACGAAGAGCTGAATAAAAATAGAAGCAAATTATTGGCAGCATGGAACAAAGCAGCTGACAAGTTCATGGATAATAACGTTCCCAAGTATAAATAGTGATGCATTAAGGCTATTGTAATAAGTCATTCCGTCCCGAATTTTCGGGGCGGAATGACACCTCTCAAGATCATTTTTTGATTCCGGTCTATCCATATTCGGTACTATTTCAATCCTTTTACACTCTCGGCCAACGGAATATTCTCTTTAAGTAGTGGATCTGCCTCCGGCTCTCCATAAACCTGATTAATAGGCACCACACCAGCCCAGAAATCTAAATCATAATCGGCTTTCTCATCTACAGGCGCACCAGTCCGGATCTTAGATGAAGCCTCGTCTATCTCCACTTCGATGATTGTTGTTCCTTTTAGCTCTTTTTGGTTAGGGGCCCTGGATTCGTCCCACCTTCCTTTAAGGATCTGCTCAGAAATGACATAAAGCACGTGCTCCTTCTTCTCTTCCTCCACTACCCTTCCGGTTCCAAATACCACTGCCGATCTATAGTTCATAGAATGGTGATAGGCAGAACGGGCAAGTACTAAGCCGTCCAGATGGGTTACTGTCAAACATACCGGCACACCAGCTTCCAAATTGTTGATCAACCTGCTCGTCGCTGCACCATGAATGTAAATCTTGTTCTCCTCTCTTCCATAGGCCATAGGAATGACAAATGGTTGTCCATTAGTGACAAAACCAACGTGCGCCATAAAACCTGCATCAAGAATATTATACAATGTTTCTTCATCGTAATGCCCTCTTTTTGGAGCCCTTTTTACGGTATTCCTGGCCGTCTTTTCAAATGTATTATTCATTGTTCTCTATTAATTTCATCATTCAGTTTATTCCAAGGGTTTGCCTTTATCGAAGTAAGAGGCTCGCTCTTGAGTCAATAGCAGCCTCCCTTACTGTTTTATTATGATTCAAAATTATACCTTTACCGGTATACTTAAATAGTCCAATTTTAAATTTCTAACTGGTCCGGTTATGTTTCCTTGGCAATCTGTAATCAGCGTAAATCGTGATAGCACCAAGCCAATCTATTTGCAAATCGTTAATTCGTTCATCAAAGAAATAACTCAGGGAAGGCTTAACGCGGGTCACAAATTGCCCGGCACTCGAGCTTTAGCTGAGCAGCTGCAGCTCAATAGAAAAACTGTTGCTGATGCTTATGATGAGCTGTTGGCCCAGGGATGGATCAATATCATCCCATCCAAAGGAACGTTTGTATCTAGTGATTTACCATTAGAACGGTATAAAAGCTTATCCCAAAAAACAGTCAAAGCCATGCCAGTCCATCAGACTGGATTTTCTGTCAATATCAATGATAATATCAGTGCAGAAACCCCAGACAGAGGTAGCCTGATCGAAGTGAACGATGGCTCACCGGATGTGAGACTTGCCCCTATCGATATCCTGATGAAAAATTATCGGTCCATCGCGACAGGTAGATTGCGTCGGCAATATCTTGCCTACAGTGGGCTTACAGGCGATCCCTATTTACGTCAGGTGCTTTCAAACTATTTGAACGCTACGCGAGGTGTTATCTGTAGTCCGGATCATATATTCATTTCAAGGGGTAGCCAAATGGCTATATATCTTATTTTCAAAACTTTAATTACCCCAGGCGACGTGGTGGTCGTTGGGGAAACAAATTACGAAGCCGCCGATTGGGTAATTTCCGAGTCCGGTGCAACGATGCGACGTATTCCGGTAGATGAACAAGGCATTTCTACTGATGCTATAGAAGAGCTATGTCGGAAACAAGCCATAAGGGCCATTTACATCACGTCTCATCACCACTACCCCACCACCGTTACATTAAGTGCAGAACGTAGGATCAAACTATTGTCTTTGGCCGAGGAATATAAGTTCGCCATTGTAGAAGATGATTACGACTATGATTTTCATTATACCAGTGGGCCCATTCTACCTTTGGCCAGCCTTGACACAAAAGGTCATGTCATCTACACCGGATCATTTAGTAAACTTCTAGCCCCTACCGTCAGAGTCGGTTATGTGGTGGCTCCACCAAATATGATTACTGAAATGGCCAAAGCCAGGCGTATCGTTGACCGTCAAGGTGACCCAATACTGGAACGGGCAGTGGGTGAACTTATTAGCGAAGGGGAAATGCGGAGGCACCTCAAAAAAGCGGTCAGGGTGTATAAAGCAAGGCGTGATGCGTTTTGTGATTTACTCAAATTGTATCTGGGTGACAAGGTTGATTTCAAAATTCCTGATGGTGGCATGGCATTATGGGCTCGTTTTGACAACAGCATCAACCTGGAACGGGTAGCAACTAAGTTACCTCACTACGGTCTTTATTTAAATGTTGAAAAGAGTTTTGTAAAAGATATGAATTGCTCCAGACTCGGGTTTGCTTCGCTTAACGCACAAGAACTCGAAACTGTCGTTGCAAGGTTTGCCAAAGCTGTAAATGAGCTAGGTGTATAAAAAATATGCCGAGACCTGGAGCATGCGAGAATCAAATCTCAACATGTCCAAATGCTCGGCGTCCTCATATAAAGCAGCGTCTTTAAATCAATTCTAGGCAGCGTCGTAGCACCACTTCAGATAGATGGCACCCCAAGTAAAACCGGCACCGAAAGAGGCCAGAATGAGATTATCACCTTTTTTGAAGTTTTTCTCCCACTCCCACAAGCAAAGTGGAATGGTCGCTGCAGTTGTATTTCCGTACTTATCAATATTCAAAGTCACCTTATCCATCTCAATTTCCATTCTTCTGGCGGTGGCCTCTATAATTCTTTTATTAGCTTGATGTGGAACCAGGTATGCGATATCATCGCCCTCTAGCCTGTTCTTTTCCATGATTTCAGCTGATACATCGGCCATGTTCGTTACAGCGTATTTGAAGACGTTAGGCCCGTCTTGTACAAAGTAGTGCTCCGAATTGGCTAGTGTTTCCTCACTAGCCGGATAAGCCGACCCTCCCGCTTTCAGGTACAGAAATTCTTTTCCATATTGGGCATCAGACCTTAGGATTGAATCCAGAATCCCCTCCCCGCTTTCGTTTGGTTCTAAAAGCACTGCTCCCGCACCATCTCCAAACAGCACGCACGTTGTGCGATCATTATAATTTGTGATAGAGGACATTTTATCAGCACCTACCACTACTACTTTCTTGTATTGACCTGACTTGATAAAATTGCTTCCTGTCTCAAGTGCATAAAGAAACCCACTACAGGCAGCCAAGCTATCAAAGCTCATAGCATTTCGAATACCCACCTTATCGCATATCAAATTGGCTGTACTCGGAAACATCATATCGGGTGTAACGGTAGCACAAATCACAACGTCAACTTCATCAGGTGATATACCCCGCTTGTCCAGAAGGTTTTCTACTGCTTTCGCGGCCATTACGGACGTACCCTGCCCCTCGCCTTTCAATATCCTCCTCTCTTTAATACCTGTACGAGTTGTAATCCATTCATCAGTAGTATCAACTACCTTCTCCAACTCGGCATTGGTAAGACGATATGAAGGTACCCAGCCGCTGACAGCCGTTATGCAAGCGTTGATATTATTCATGACAAATTCCAGATTAGTTAACCCATGGGTCGAAAGTAGAATCGGGGACATTCTTTACAAAACCTAAAAAAAAGTTTATTACGATTCCTATCCGTTAAAAAATTGTAACTTTTGGTCAAATTGTGCCTGAATATGAAGTTTAATCGACGTTTTAATTACGATGTCTAAGCAATACTCTATCGACTTATTTTCCCTCATCAAATCTTTAAGCAAGAGTGAGAAGCGCTACTTTAAATTGCAATCCGCCACAGGCAGCGATGCTAAATATGCGCGGTTATTTGATGCTTTCGACCGACTTTCAGACAACGATGAACGATTGATTCTTAAACAATGCACCTGGATTAAACCATCCCAATTTTCAAACCTAAAAGCGCACCTTTATAAACAGCTATTGAAAAGCATAAGGATGTACAACAGTGGCAATGTGACTGATGTACAAACTAGAGAGTTAATAGATTTCGTGCAGATCCTATTCAACCGGAACTTGTACCAGCAATGTGTCAAGATGATCAGTAAGGCGCGAAGGCTGGCTCAACGCAGCGATAATCTGGAACTACAATTAGAAACTCTCAAATGGGAGAAACGACTACTTCCCTATACCATAGGCAGAAACAATCGACAGAAGGCTAATGAGATTATAAGTGAAGTTCAGAAAGTAAATGATAGGATCACTATGATCAATCAGCTATCAAATCTGTCCATAAAACTTAATGCCATTTATCTTAAGACGGGGTTCATCCGCCATAAACGTGATTTGGACTATGTCTCAAAGATTGTAAAGCAAGACCTTCCGGCATTCCAAGAATCAGAACTGTCCTTCAACGAAAAGATGGCATTGTATGACCTTAATGTTACTTACTATTCTTACATCCAGGATTTCGAGAATGGGCATACTTATGCTAAACGTTGGGTTGACCTAATTGACCAACATTCTACGCGGATTCCAGAAAGACTTGATATCTACACTAAAGCCTTAAACAGTTTGTTAATCGCCCAATACAGACTTTTCAAATATCATGAGTTTCAGAAAACTAAGCGAAAGCTAAGAACATTGCGCAACCTGCCGGAAGCCAACTCAAACGAGAACATCCGGCTTAAGCTATTTAAATACACTTATGCTCATGAGTTCAATGGCTTCTTCATGATGGGAGATTTCAAGAAAGGCGTTGATTTAATGGACAGAATTAAACCTGGTTTAGAAGCGTTCATTGCACAGTTAGACAATCACTCGAAACTTGTACTTTATCATAAAATTGCGTGTCTCTATTTCGGTAATGGCAATTTCAACGGATCACTCATTTGGCTAAACAAGATCATTAATTCTGGCGACATCGACTTACGTGAAGATGTGCATTGCTTTGCCAGAATAATGAGTTTAGTGGCTCATTACGAATTGGGCAACATGGACGTCATCGATTATTACCTAAGGTCAACTTACCGTTTCTTATCTAAGAAAGATGACCTGCATTCTTTCCAAAAGTACATTCTGGCATTCATCAAGAAACTGGATAGGGATATAACAGAACAAGAGCTTAACAAGCGATTTGAGCAGTTGATAGAAAGCTTGATTCCTTTAACAACTAAGCAATTTGACAAGAGAGCATTCTACTATTTTGACATGATTTCATGGCTGGAGAGCAAGATCCATAAAAAGCCGATTGGCCAGTTGATCAAAAATAAAGGGCTCAATCGGATCAACATATCGGAATCTGATTCAGCAATGGTAGCGGAAAGAGAAGAGGTTCTTCAAGCTTGATACGCTGGATTAAACCAAGCCATTGGCACTGGTGTCTCAAACGCTCCCGATTCATCAATTATTCTATCTATGAATCTACCTTCTTTTCTAAAACCAATACTCTCATAGAATTTGATAACACCAGCATTTTGCTCTCTTACAAACAACTCCACCCTGTGTATATGATTAAATGAAGCCTGTACTTCCTCTAAGAATTTTGAAAACAACTGTTTTCCCAATCCTTGCCCCTGACAATCCGGGTGTACTACAATAGTAAGGTCACCCAGAATATGCCTGAAAGCCTTAAGTCCGTATTGATAGGCGTGTATCTCTGCTTTAAGACCTATTCCACTCTCACTTTCGACTAACAAAATAAGGCCAGATTCTATACTATGCTTTACGAAATCAGATATGTATTCTTGATCTACTTCCTGAGGCAATCGGATAATCCCACCTGAAACATGGGCAACATCACGGTAAAGTAACAGTATATCATCTATGTCATCAATTGTTGCTTCTCGAACTTTCATAAGGTTATAATGCTGATGGTATTTCAAAGACAAACAAAAGTACCGTCCATTCTTTACATGAGTTACTTCTGAGTTTTAAAGTAATACCATCAAAATTAAGTGCCTAAAACTTATAAAGTGAAGCTTATCAACGCCAATAATTAAAAAAAATCAAAAAATATCATCGGAAAGCTTCGATCATTATCAAAAATTACATAATTTATTGAAAGATTAGTAAGAATAAATTTGATTATTTTCGTAAGTATATTTCTAATGTATGGGATGCATTTTTTAGTAAATCAAAATAGACTGCCACAATATTGAACCAAACATGGCGCAGCAAACACTAGCTCCTAACTTTTACAAACAACCAAGAATCGAACTTATATGAATTGCTAGCATAGGGATTACCCTTGTTGGTAGATGCTGCTTTTCACTTTTTCAACTGAAAATATAATTATGTACGATCAATCGGAAGTTGATATTTTACTAATAGAAGACAACCCTCATGATGCAGAACTGGCTACTATGTCTATAAGGTTGGTGAGGGAAGATTTAAAAATTGTCAGATGCATGGACGGTGAGGAAGCCATAGAGTATATCGACAATATCAATGGACACTTGCCTAAGTTGATTCTACTGGATATTAAATTGCCCAAAGTAGATGGGTTAGAAGTTTTGGGCAAGGTCAAGGACTTCATGAGGATTAAGAAAATACCTGTGGTCATTTTCACTTCTTCTCAATTGCCTGCTGACATTAATTTGGGCAAAAAGCTTGGCGCAGATGAATACATTGTAAAGCCTATGCAGCTACCCGATTTCAGAAGAGAGATCAGACATGTTGTAGAAAAGTATTTTGGACATCCCAATTAATTGTCCAAATCTTGCCCAAAGCATAAAATGTATCCATTATTATCTTCTACTTCGAAGTCTCTTAGGCCATATTCTGTATTCTCTATCTCCCTCACAATGCTGACACCCTTGTTTACGAATTGCTTGTGGAGCAAATCAGCGTCTTCCACCCATATATATGCGTCCCATGCATAGGCTGCATCGGTATGCCAACCGGCTTTCAGGTGATTGGTTCGATTGGGAGTAGAAAGTCCCTTCTCTTTCAATTGACGAAACATCAGCCTCACTCCACCTCTTCGTACAATCGCAAATAGTGGTCTCTCTCCTTTCCATAACACCTCAAAACCCAACTTTTGACAATAGAAGCCAATAGTATCACTCACGTCATCTACAATAAAATAAGGTGCGATGCTAGATAACTGATCGTTTTTCTTCATCATGATAATGATTTAGGGGAGTTTAATATCATTTAACCGCTTAAGCTGGTTCATTTTTGGCAAAACGAGTACCTACCATACTGACAGGCGCTATCATTTGTGCCGCTTATAACATGAACATTGTCTTTAGCCTGTTGTAAGACGAAGCCGTCTATAAATGATACTATTTCAGTTTGGAAATGTTGCATAGGTGTATTGGCAATTTCATGCCCACCTTGACAGAAGGTATGCAGATAATAGCTACCGCCTAGGTTTCCATATCTTTTTGTAATACTGGCAGGGCCGTGCAACAATAATCCACCAGGTGATTCTTTAGAGCAATAGTGATGCGGAGCAGAAGCGTAAGGCACCAATGCATCACAGGTGCCATGATACAACAACATAGGTTTGAGGTTGTCCTTTTTAATTAGTGTAGTATCTATCATAGCTCCGGCCAGGCTTATGAATCCAGCATAATTTGGAGACGCTTGTGTACCAGAAGCGTTTGTTTTCTCCGGTCTGAAAGCCTCGTAAAGCATGGCTTCTGCGCCAGCGCTACTTCCCATGAGCACCACCTTCGATGGGTCTATTTTGAGCTTATCACTATTCTTTTCGATGTAATGGTAAGCCGTCCTAATATCGTCAGCAGCCAATTCAAAAGCTTTGATCTTTTCTGAAGAAAGCTGATCACAATGGAAAGACTTGCCTTTCATATAAAGCGTATAAGAAATGGAAGCTAAAACATATCCTTTTTGAGTGACATACGGTGTGAATTCCTCTACCAATTGACCATCGCGGCTGCCTGAAGAAAAACCTCCTCCGTGAATAAAAAGCACCAATGGCCTATTTACCTTACCGTCTTTGGGAGAGTAAACATCCATGGCAAGGTTCTTTTTGGCATTGTAGACGTAGGTTTCTTTGTCCAGCACCTCTACAACATCATGAAAACCGTGTTGTGAAGACTGACTATTGAGATGTTGAATTGGAAGGGCGATTACTATTAACAGAAGTACTCCGCATAGTAACAGTATTGTCGTTTTACTCATGTTACATAAGAAACCAAAATATAGGCATTAAAAAAAGGTTAAGCTGGATAAACATGACCCGTTAAATCCAATACCTAACCTTTATTTGGTTTATCTAATTATTCTTAGCTGCATCTATGATGATCTTGGCAAGCTTGTTCTCCTCAACTAAATCACCCTTTGTATCTACGTAAACTCTCAATACTGCTCCCTTCTTACTAAGCCTTATTCTATAGACATGGCTATCATACTTTTCGCTGATAATCTCTAATGCACTAGTCACCCGGAAGCCAGGGTTTTCTGCCAATACTTTATCCGCTATTCCTTCGGGCAATGTTCTCGCAAGGTGTCCAATAGAAACATAGACCTGATCACCATCAGCAAGGTATCTTGCACTGTTGAGCTTCTTATCGTTAAAGAAAGTCACCTCGTACATTACATTAGGCTTCCAAGGGCGCTTAAACCAGTTGTTTACGTTTTTAACTTGCGGGAAATCTGCGTTAAAGGCATTTTTCACTGCTTCTGGCACCTCGCCTTCGCTTATTTTCTGCGCGTATAGCTGAGATGCGATCAAAAGTGAAAAAATCGATATTATCCACTTTCTTTTCATGGTAGTTTCAGTTGTTTGATTAGTCCGTAATCAAATATAATACCTAAAATACTTAAGTTAGACTAAGGGTCTTTGGGATGCATCATTTGAGGTTGACTAGCTTATCTTCGTGATAAACCCATTTATTGGCCAAGCCGAAGGTTTAGTTTGTCGATTAAATCAAGCGCTTTAAAGGGTCAGACGTAACTAGCTCAATGAAATGTTCATCAGCCATTTCCTCAGCAAAAACAAGATGATACCCGTCAGGGTCAATAACAGTGAATTCTATACTACCTTGTTCGTGGTTACGTTCGGGCTTGCTCTCCACCGGAACGTTATTCGATTTAAACTCTTCAAATAGCTCTTGTGCGTCCCTTACCCAGAAATAAACGTCCCAATTACCATCGAGTATATTATTGGGTTTAATCTTATCTTCCGAATCTACCCTTTGGAGCATGATTGTCATATCATCTCTTTTCGGGGTAGCAAAAAATGGAGGTTCTCCCCATATTCTAGGTCTTTCAAAACCTAGTTTATCACAGTAGAAATCTACTGAAACCTCTACATCTGCCACATGAAAAACAGGAGCACAGCCTAAAAGTCTTTTCATTCTGATCGTAATAAAGCGCGAACTAAATTTGACTCACAAACTAGGTATATTCACATATCAAAATTTGTTTGGAGTAAGACATAAATATAATTAATAACAGCATTTTTATTAATTCATATTTCACGAATAACTTTAAAGGTTTGAAGAGTTTTTTCCGCACTAAAAGGCTTTTGGTCAATGTTTCATTCCTAGGTTTGATGCCTTTATTTTTTCGCTTCTTCTTAAATTCTAGTTTAGGAAAAAACTCTATTGCTATCCCTACACTACAGGCATAATTTCAATATCTAACAACGGCTCTTTAAGTGCGGAAACATTTGATCAAAGCATGTGAGCCCAACTGATAAAAAATGCCAGTAATGAAAGATGAAAACCTGGAAATTCTTCTAGTCGAAGACAGCATAGCGGATCAACGTCTATTCGAAATTTTGCTAAAGCCGACCAATTTGTCCGTAAACGAATTATGGATTTCATCCACTCTGAATAAGGCGCTTGAGCAGTTAAATCATAATAAAATTGACATCGTATTGCTCGATCTATCCTTACCCGATAGCTCCGGTTTTGATGGGTTAAAAACTATTAAACAGCTTCACCCAAACATTCCTATTGTTATTCTAACCGGCTTGGATGATAAAAAAATCGCAACTAAGGCCATTTCTCTGGGTGCTCAGGATTATATATACAAAGGTGATTACAGCTCTTCGTTAATAGAAAAAGCTATTCTATACGCAGTACACAGGCATACTATTCACTACGAAGTGACGCAAATGAACAAACTGCTGGATAGTTATGTCTATTCTGTTTCTCATGATCTTAGAGGCCCCGTCATCAACCTGCGTTTGTTAATCAATCTGTATCATGAAACGCAGGGAACACCTGAACAGCCTGATATTCTCAAGCACATGGAAGCTTCAATCCTTAAACTCAACCTTATATTAGATAATTTGAATGATGTGTTGGTCGAAAAAAAGAGTCTGAATGATGTCTCCTATGTGAATTTCGATGAGGTTTTCAGAGAGGTAACGAAAAGCCTAAATCAGGAAATTGAGGAAACAAACGCTGTCATCACTTCTGACTTCTCATGTGCAGAAGGTATAGGCTTTACCAGGTCTCAAATTTACAGTGTCATGTATAATTTAATTTATAATGCTATTAAATATAGAAAACCTGAGGTGCCACCAGAAGTGAATGTAAGTACTAAAAGTGAGGATAGTTTTATCCATTTGCTTATCCAGGATAATGGTTTGGGTATTGAGCCAAAGTATCATGAGAAAATATTTGATATGTTTTACCGAAATAATACGAGCAGTGAGGGTAAAGGTATTGGTCTACATATTGTGAAGACGGTATCGGAAAATAGCGGAGGCTACGTTAAAGTAGAAAGTCAATTGAATGAAGGAAGTATTTTTAAAGTGTGTTTGAAAGACAAATTATATGGGAAAGTTGAAGCAAGTGTTCTTAATTGATGATGATCCAGTTAACAATTTTATTAATGAAAAAACTGTCAAAGCGCACCCGCTAGTGCAAGACGTCAAGATTTTCTACAATGGAGAAGATGCAATTACTCACATATCTAAGCACCTGTTTGATGAGGAGATAAGCTTGATCATGTTAGATGTAAATATGCCGAGAATGGACGGTTTTCAATTTCTGACAGTTTTTACCAAACTGTCTAAAGAACAGCCAACATTGGCACATGTTCCTTTGGTCATGTTGAGCTCTTCTGTTAGGCCGGAGGATAAACAGAAGTCTTTTACTTACGAAGTAGTAAGGGATTATATTCCGAAACCACTGACTTTAGATACTTTCGATAAGATTATTAAAAATCATATTTATGCATTTGGCTCCTATTAAATAATATTCATATGAAGTAAATTACTTTTCATTGGTAACCTTTGCTGTGTCCGGTCAGTTAATTATAGCATACCGGCAAACTCAACGGCCATGAAAAGACCATTACTTTTCTTTTTTGCCTCTATCATTTATACACTGGCTATTGGGCAGGAGCAAGAACCCCAGTTGCAAAAAAGTATCTATTTCGGTGGTGGCAGCTATTATATAGATGATCAGCAGATTGTAGAATTAGAAGAGTGGATCAAATCTATACCTAATCTCGAGCAATACGAAATCAACGTATTCAGCCACACCGATAACATTGGTGGCGTGGAATACAATCAATGGCTGTCCAAAATGCGCAGCCAAGCCGCTGTACTCCAACTCATCCTTTTGGATATACCTGATGAAATGATCTTCATTAAAGACTTCGGCCTACACAACCCAAACTTCAGTAATAATACATGGGAGGGTCGCCAAAGAAACCGCCGAGTGGATATAATATTGGCTCCTTTGACATTATGAGTTAATTCTCAGCTCAGTTTCAATTGTATAACTTGTATTAAGAAATAGACAAGGAGAAAAGTATTTGGCACCATTAGAACCATTGGTAGAAACTTCTCTACTCTGGTTAACTGGAAATATCTTTTAGGATCTCTTCCTTCAGATAAAAACTTCCACTCCCGTTCATAGCAAGGAAAAGGCAATGCTTGCTCCATTTCATGAATTACTTTGAACTTCCCGGAGTTAAGCTGTCGGTAAGACCTTATATTGAATAACCACAAAACGTTTAACACCAAACCCAAGAAGCAAACCGCTATGAGTACCCAAATGAGATGATTTTTAAGAATCGAATTATCACTCTCTTTTATCAAAAAGGCCATTATAGCCAACAATCCAGAGATAATACTTATGTAGAACTGGTTCGTTTTACTACGTCTTTCGCTGACTTTATCGGCTAGTTCTACGTAGAGTTTGTATTGGTTAAATAAACTTTCCCTTCTATCAGTAGCTGGTTTGTCCATAATTGGATTTTAGAATCAACATGGTTTCTTAGATATAATAGAACATGAACTGGGTTTTAGGTTTGGCAATTAGGGGCAGGTTACAACCTGCCCCCTTTAGCCAACTTCCAGTAGTACTGTCCCAGATTAGTTAGTTTACAGCTCTTGGAATTGATTGCTGCATAGTACATATGTTCCTCTCCTACTGGTACTACCAAACCGGCAGCCACACATTTCTGCAGGTTTTGAAAAATGGAAACTTTCTCTTCATCGGCTAAATCATGGCTATGTTCAAAAGATGGACTCAGCGGCAGTTCCTTCTCTTCTATTTCAAAATATTCTGGCAGACGCCTTAAAATTTTAAGATCAATTTTTGGTTTGTTTTTTCTGATTGGTGTCATTGACGCTATGTGTGATTTAAAAACTGGACGTTGCTGCCATGAATCAAATATTTTGTCGGCATAGCCATAAACACCGGAGATATTGACTTCGCCCAACAAATCAGCAGCCTCCCCGTCCAATGCCTCGCAAATTGTTCTGGTAAAAACACCCATTCCTTGTCGTTCCTTGGAGGTTTGGTAATCGGTACTTGATGTAATTACTGTGACTCCTTCACGCAAAGTGGTCATATTAAATTCAGAGTAAGGATTGTTACCCATATTCCCGCTGTAGCAACAGTCCAGAATGATAATCACCTCACCTGCCTTGGATTGATTAGCCAATACCATGATATCATTCATGGCTATTCCTTCGTCAAATTTTAATGCATCCTGAGTAACGAGGTAGTTACCGAAATCTGTTGCAGCCCCGTGCCCGGAAAAGTATAGTAAAGCTATGTCTGCCTGATTCGCGAAAAGCTGATGAATCTGTTTTCCCAAATAAGTCCTAGTAACCTCTCGGTCACTTGAAATTAACTTCTTACAATCAAAATTTGGGGTTCCATCAAAGTGCCTTTCCAATAAGTTACCAACCTCATTAGCATCATTAATACAGCCTTGCAATGGGGCCCATTCGTAGTCATTTATTCCAACTATTAACGCTCGTCTCATAAGTCTTTTTGGTTTAAAGATGCAGGATCGAACGTCTTGAATAAACCCTCAAAAGACCCTATTTCACTCCTTAGTTTTAAGGATAATGTATTAGGCATTTAGACAACATCGTAGCGTATGGCAGTTACGCGATATACTTTGGTGCGAGATTTATGTGTGTACGGGAATGATTATAATTCAAAAGCAGAAAGAATAGGATATTCTTGGACTATATTACTCCGCCAAACCATTTTGGTAGGCATATCTGATCAGTGCTTTAGAATTAGGCACACCAGTTTTATCAATAAGATTCCTTCGATGTGTTTCTACAGTGCTATGAGCTATAAATAACCTCTCGGAGATTTGTGGTGTACTTAAGCCTTCAGCAATCAACTTGAGTACCTCTTTTTCCCTTTTGGTAAGTTGAACGATATCATCGGACAGCTTTTTCTTTGGCTTCTTAATGCTTGCGATCAACGTATTAGTGACTGCTTCTCCAAAATATTCACCTCCGCCTGCCACTTTCCTAATCGCCTCAACCAACTCTTCTTTCCCTCTATTTTTGAGAATGTATCCAGAAGCCCCAGCTTGAATCAATTGACTAATGAAACTTTCATCATTGTACATGGTGAGAATCAAAATCTTTACATCAGGGTGTGTTTCGCGTATGGCCTTAGTGGTTTCTATACCATCCATAAAAGGCATCTCAATATCCAAAACCGCCACATCCACTTTTTTGACCTGAAGCACCTTAAGTGCCAATTCTCCGTCCTGTACTTCATCTACCTTTTCTATATCATCTTCCTGATCAAGAAGAAGTGATAACCCGTCTAATACAATTTGGTGGTCATCGGCCAATAATACTTTGATCATAGCTCTTTGGTAATTGGTATATCCATACTAACTGTTGTTCCAGAACCTTTTCCCGAATCAATATTTAATTCTCCATTAAGTTTATCGACCCTAGCCTGCATATTCTTTAGACCTATTCCAGTATCTTGTACATTATCTGAATCAAACCCTTTCCCATTATCCTCAACCAAAAGGTTGAGATTGCCTTCTTTCTTTATGATCTGAATAGTCATCTCAGAAGCTTCAGCATGCTTGAGTGTATTGCTAAGAAGCTCTTGGATTATACGATAAACATTAATCTCAATCTCATAATCAAGTCTTTCATCATTCTCTATTCCAAAATCCAATACCTCGATTTTTAGTTGCCCAGTCTCGTTCACCGATTTACTTAGGCTTCGGATTGCAGGAACCAAACCAAATTTCTTCAATACACCTGAAACCATGTCATGAGCAATTTTACGTACCTCCTCACAAGCCTCGTCTAAAAGACTATCTGCCTTTTCGTATTGTTTTCTGTTCTCTTCCTGTATGGACTCGATGTTTTCTTCAACAGTCTTAAAGTGAATTTTAACCATAGATAGCATACTACCCAGACGGTCATGTAAATCCTGTGCTATCCGCTTGCGTTCTTGCTCCTGCCCTTCCATCATAGCACTCATCTCCTTTAGCTCGTGGGTTTTGAGCATTTCATCTATTTTTTGTTGCCTTATCTCGGCATCCTTTTGGGAGATTAGGGCCGCTTGTTTGAGTTGTCTATTCTTAAGAATGGAAAAAAATAAGATCAGGATAAGAATTGAGCCTCCTACAAGGGCGTAGATCAAAATATTACTCCTGGCTAATTCTGAATTCTTGATTTTTAAATCCTTGGCCAACAATTGGTTTCTATTTTGCTCTCTTTCAAAACTATCCTTAACAACTATTGCTTGAAGTGTTATTCTATCTAAACTATCCTTTAGTACTCCATAAGCATTTCTCAATGAATCTGCTTTTTGGAACTCTCCAATTTCTGAATACAGATCGATCAGGTTCCATGACGTTTCCATAAGTAATCGAGCGGACTGAGGGTTAACGGCAAGTACCTTTTCATACATGGATAGGGCAGAATCAGTTCGCCCTTGCCTTTTATGGGTATTACCTAGACCGTAGAAAGCTAGAGCGCTGGCTTTCTCTCCGAGCGATTTATCAAGCGCTATACTTTTCTGATAACAAGCAATAGCGGAATCATATTGATATTTACTGGAATAGACAATTCCGAGATTAGTATAATTATCAGCATTGGCAGTTCCGTAGTTATGCAGGTTATTCAACGAAATGCTCTCCCTTATATAGCCTTCTCCCAAATTATAATCTCTTGAGTCGATGTAAATCGCACCTAAACGAGTTAGGGCATTCGCAAGTTCCGAAGTGTCACCTAAGTCTTCCCATTTCATTTTGGCTTTTAAATAATAATCAAGCGCTTTGTTATAGCTTTTCAATTGATAATAAGCAGAACCAAAGGAAGTAAGTGTATTTGCTTTAGTTTTCTGATTATCATGTAAAGAATCGACTCTTTGCTTCTCAATTAACATCTCCATTGCATTGTTCACCTCCCCTTTCTCTTGGTAAGCTGATATCAACCTTTGATAGGCTCTGGCGATTGATGATGGATTACCTAATTCAATAAAAATATCAAGGCTTTCCTTTCCGGATTCAACAGCCAAGTTGTATTCTTTCTTATGCCGATATATGGATGATAACATGCTTTGTGCTCTGGCTACACCATATTTATGATTGACATCCCTTTCTAAAACCAAAGCCTGACTAATCAATTGAATAGCTTTGTCTAAATTCCCTTTGATTTCTTCAATCCCTCCTAGCCTTACCAGGCTAGTGGCTTCTCTTTTCTTGTCCCCGAGAGATTTTGCCAAAGCATTGGCTTGTAGAGCATATCCTGAAGCCTCATTATAATCATGGAACCGGCTAAACCATGCCAGATCATTGAAAATATCGACTCGGATATGATTGTCATGCTCAGAACTTAGTTCATTCTTGAGGCTATCTATAGTAGAGGTGTCTTGTGCTAGCAGTACCGATGCACTAATTAACAACTTCAGCAAAAACAACAGGAAATACAGCATGCATCTATTGCAAAAAATATACATAATAAAGACAATAAGTTTACATTTAAATATAAACTTATTGTCTTTTCATTAAAACAATAATCTACTCAATTATTTAGAGGGAATAATCCCTCCAGGCTTCTCTGTCTCAGAATCGGGTTCCTTTGTGGCCGGAATATCATCTCCTGGCCGCTCAATTGACACTTCTGGCTCTTCGACCTTTGGCACTCTACCTATAGGCCTTTCGGTCTCTGGGTTCGGTTCTTTGCTGGCAGGTATATCATTTCCTGGCCTTTCAAATTCTTTTTCTTCCGAAGTAAGCTTTTGGTTTTCCATGATATTAAGTGGTTTTATTTCAAAGTTCAGATTATAAAAACCAAATAACATCAGCGGTTATAAGGCAATTCATATCCTCAGATTTGAGGATATGAATATCGTTGGAAGTACGGCTGCTATAGTAAAATTCAGTGAAGAAATTTGAAAGAAAAATGATACACGGAATATATCATTTTGTTAGCAAAACCAAATTAGCCAAATGTCTGTATCTAAAATCACATACTTAATTACAACATTATTTGTATTTGCATTAACAGGATGCAGATATTATGAATACGATGTCATTAATGAAACGAGTATTCAAAACCCAAGAGAGGTTAGGGTTTATTTGGATTGCTCGTTATCAATGCAAGGCTTTTTCAATGAGAACTCCGAGGCTATTGGGCTTTTAGGGAATTTAAATAAAGAGTTTTCTATCGGTGACATTGACATCAGTTACCACCAATTCAATTCAAAGGTTGATTCTTTAACGAATGACTACGAGACCTTTAGCTCAGTTGCTTTAAACAGAGGTTTTTATCAATGCCAGAATAATCTATACTCTCAACCTTTTCGACATATCGTTCCAAAATATGGTATTGAAGACAATATTTTACACCTCATTTTGACAGATGGCGTGACTTCTGTTAGTAAGGCTGAATCATCGTTACCCAGAGAATATTCGGATATACTAAATAGCCTTACCCCATTGGCTAAGGATGATCAGAGCAATATCAGTCTATATCAATTTCGATATAACTTCAAAGGTTCTTATTGGGCACAACCAGCTGATACTGAGGTTAAGGCTGATAATGATACCACCAAACGTAATCTTTACTTAATCGCTATCGGCGACTTAAGATTCTCATCCTTCCTGGATAAACTGATGCTGCATAAGAATAATGCGGTAAGAGGTCAGCATTTTAACCGGTCATTGAACAATAAATTAACCCTACAACCTTTGTGCAACGCCAAATATGTGGCGGATAATAGGCTTGAGTTAAGTTTTATTTCAAATGACCAACCATCATATCTTCTTGACCAAAAAAGTCTTCTTGAAAACCTCAATATCTCCGATAACTCCGGCAATAAACTAGAATATACTTTCACTGGCTCTACGACCCTGAGCATTAATATCGGGCAGCCGAAGGAAAGCATAATCAACATTCAAACTGTAAATGATAATACAAAAACTCATTCTATTTGGAATAGTCTTTATTATGATTCACCAGAATTGCCAGAAGACAACCGTGTTGATCATAATAAAACATATAGACTTGGAACACTTATAAACTCCTTTGAAAACATCTATGAAGACAGACCCTGCTTAGACAAAAGGTTAAAAGTCAATAAATCAAGTTCTCTCTCCTATTGGGGGGCTGTCTATGTACCAGTCTTGGGTAATCAACCCCAGTCATTTTGGCTGGAAAACAGGGTGTATGCTTGGCTTGTTTTGATGTGCTTAATCATGCCAGCCATTACAGTTAGTTTTTTTTATTTGTCAACTGTCTTTAACGACACTGTAAACCCCATGAAATGGTGGATGTCGCTTCTATTAGTACAGGCTGTTATAGGTTTAATAGCAACCATAGCTATTATCTACAGCCAGCACACCAATTGCCAGAACGGATTAGCCTTGGGCTTTGGTGTAGTGTTATCACATGGCTTTCTCAACTTCATATATGGCATAATAGTCTTTAGTACCCTATCAATTCTTTTAAAAAATTTCAATCCTAATCTAAGCAATATACCACTATGAGTGATATTAAAAGATGTTACGTTTTTGCCATCGGGGGCTCTGGTGCCAGAGTTCTGGAGGCAATAACCATCCAGCTGGCAGCTGGTTGCGGTTACGAAGTACTGAAAAATTGGGAAATCGTACCAATAATGATCGATCTGGATTCAGAAAATGGTAACACCAGTGTCACTAGAAATCTCCTTAATACTTACATGGAAATACACGATACATTAAAATTCTCAAGGGGAGAAAGCAGCTTTTTCAAAGTGCCTATCAAGCGTTTGAAAGATGTATCAGAAGGCGCTGAAAGCGACACGTTTACAATGCCAGTCGACCTGACAAATAAGGCTTCACTTAAACAAATGATTGACTATGAAACCTTATCTACATCGACAAAACTTGCCACAACCGAAAATTTGGTAGACCTCCTTTTCGCAGAGCAGGAATTGAATATGACATTACAACATGGCTTCAAAGGTAGACCGAACATCGGCAGTATAGTTTTCGGACAATTTGGACAAAGATATAAAGACCAGAATGGTAAAGAACTTTTTAAAAACAAAGACTTCAGTGCCTTTGCTCATGGGTTTAAAGAAGGTGACCGGATTTTTGTTATGGGCTCAATTTTTGGTGGAACAGGAGCCGCCGGTATCCCATGGCTAATTAAAGAGATAAGAAATTACAAAGAAGTAGATGCTTTCCGAAATGCGAAAATCGGTCTATTAAGCATTATGCCATACTTCACTGTATCTAAAAATGACTCGAGCACTATCGATTCCAAAACATTCATTACCAAAACCAAGTCCGCGCTTCGATATTACCATAAAAACCTTACAGAGCCTAATGCCATATTTTATCTGGCTGATGATAATGATAATATGGAGCATAAGAATGCTGAAGGTGGAGTAAACCAAAAGAACCAACCCCATTTTGTTGAATTTATCGGGGCAACATCACTTACCAAATTCCTAAGCTTGGAAAATGAACAGTTAGATAATGAGGAACCGTCAGCTTTACGATATGGTATCCGGATCGGTGAAGGTAATCAACCGATATTTCTTGAAAATTTTGACCCACAAAAACCTTCCTATAAGTGGATAAACCTTCCCCTTACTCGTTTTTACATTGCTCATCTTTTGATATTAAAGGTCTTTAAAAAGAGCAATAATATTACCTGGAAGCTACAAACCGGGTTAACTGAAAAAAGAGGAACTTTTTTTTCCAGTGAAATGATTGAAACTTTCTTCAGTCAGAACTTCTATAGAAGCTTTGAGGGTTTCTTTGAGCATTTCAATAAATACTTGATAGAAATAAGCGGGGACTCAGGTAAATCAGGCTTTAAGGCTTTTAGACCGTACATGGTAAATCCTAATGTCGGGGAAAAGAAATTGGATGATAAAAGAGCCACTCCACTAAACGAGATAATCAACAACAATAACATTTCAAATGGTACTGACACCATAGATAAAATAGATTACAAAAAGGATGAAACGACATACTTCATGTCCAGCAAGAAGATAAAATGGGCTGAGTTGGTCACCAATACCAATAGTTGTATTAGTCAAGTAAACCAATTAACCCACGAGGACGAAAGCATCCAAAAAGCGATTCGACTTGATGAGTTGCTTTTTCAATCTTCAACCAAATTTTTGAGTAAATACAAAGTCCCGTTCTTACAATAGTTATAAATAAGATAACCATGTCAACACAATATTCAATCAGCGCTTTAGAGCCCGCCACCAAAGAAGAAGCAAATAAAGGAGAAGTTTATACCTGCTGGCACAAATTTGTAAAGTGGGATGAAAGCAGGGTCAATTCCATCGTAGATGGTGCTGGTGCTAATGTAAACCGACAAATCACTTCATACCCGTCACCCATAGCACGCATACATCTTTTTAATGACGCTTTTGAATTTTACAACAATCATTCAAATCTTGATGGAGAAACCATACATACACAACTTATTTCTCATTGCCTGGATATTTGGGAAATACTCTTTTATCATGACCTATTTAGAGAAAAGGTGAAGTATAAATATTGGTCTTTCTTAACTATTGATGATTTACAAACCAGTTCTTATGAAGGGCATCATTTATTGGCCGACAGTCTTGATCTTTTCATCAGAAAGGATAAAAACCCCTCTTTAAAAGCTATAAAGGGCATCTATTTGGTTAGTTATGATGGTCAAATCATTGCTGGTTCGAGCCCATTTACAGGCTTCTTCTCAGCACCACAGTTAGGTAAAATTGAGATTTCTGTCCCAGGGAAACCCGATCAGAAGTACTTTCGAACTATTAGACATCTTAACGAACGCGGCATAGAGTTTCAGAAATACATGCATATCTTGATGCGCACAAAAGACGTAGTGCAGCATTTTCGTGGTTTTTATGAATATGTCAGGTCTTTTAATAATTCTAGCCCTACGATACAGGACATCTGGGCCAATGAAGATCATATTATTGATTCGCTTAGAGAAACTTTAGAAAACAATTACGAAGTTGTAAGGGATCCGGATACTTTGAAGCTGTTAGATGCATCCCAGGAGGGAGGATTCGAAATCAGAAGTTTCAGGCCGAAAGTGGAGGAAGATTGTTACTTCACCATACAATCCTCACTTTGGAAAAAAGGTAAGGTTTTGGCTTTGAAAACAAGACCTGAAGGCCCCGGTAATAAGCCTTATGTAACTGGTAGAGTTTGGGACGATGGAATCACCGTACCTATATACATTGACGAGCCAAATCTAAACCTGAGAAAGCTCCCCGGTGTGAATATCGAATTCCCTTTTATAACTGTCGGCGATTTTTTTGAGGATTACTTGATAAAACTACCGTATGACATTAATGATGAAGCATTCCTAAGCTGTACGCCGGACGGAGGGGATTCGCCATTCTTGCTCCCTTTGAGACCGCTAGCCTTCCAGTTTTTTTCCATTGAAGAAATACGAAAAAAATTCAGCTTATCATTCAGCAAAAACAGTTTAAAAATTCGCGTTAAGGCAAAACTGACGCTTCCTCTGACCAACAATCAGCAAATCACCTTTATCAAAGAATACGATACAGTTGAAGATGCATTTGATATACCAACACCAGGTGACATTAGGAAAGCAGGAGATAACCGCGGCTATGTATTGAACGATTATCGATTTGGGATTTGGATATATCCATTCGTTAAGACTAATCAGAAAGAATTTGACAATTTTTATAGGGTTGGCTGTGTAGACAGTGATTTTTCTAATCCTGGGATGGCGGTATTGACTTTCTATCAAAACGGACGGCCTATACAAGCAGGGGCTAATGCTTCGAACAGTAGCGTTGTACGAAAAACAAGGGTAAAAAAGGAATCGGGAAAAGATGGATCAGAATACTATGCAATCCAAGACATTGCTTTTGACACGATTGGTGTGCAGATCAATACTTCGGGTATCCCTGTGAGTGCCATGATAGTACCTGACTGGTCAAAACAGACAATCAAAGTAGGTGAACAGAATAAATATGCATTTGCCGTTGATTTTGGCACCACCAATACGCATGTAGCTTATCGAAAGAATAGTGGAGAACCTAAGGCCTTTGATATAGGGGCTTCAGATATACCTATAGCCAGATTAGATAAAATACATAACGTGGATCCTGGAGTAACACTAACCGATCAGTATGACAGATCCTGGACACACGCCATTATTAGAAATGTGACTAAACGACAGCGTCACGAATTCATACCTTCTGTCTTAGGAGAAAAATATCGATTTCCTCTAAGGACAGCCATTTCTCAGGCATCATCAATTGATACAATAGGTGAATTACTCTTATTAGCAAACGCCAATATTTCTTTCGGTTTTAACCAAAGCTTTAATGACAACATAGAAGAACGGATATTTACTAACCTAAAATGGAAGGCGGAAGATTTTGACAAAGAACGTATTAAAGCTTTTATAGGGCAGCTCCTTATGATGATCCGAACTAAAGTACTGCTTAATAAAGCTAATCCTTCCAAAACTCGTTTGTACTGGTTTGTTCCACTTAGCATGAGCGAATCCATGACAAGCAGACTTAAGGAAATTTGGGTAGAATCGTTCCAGCGAATATTTAATACTTCCCATGAACCTGTTTTAATGACTGAATCTGAAGCACCTTTCCATAAGATGCAAGTCGAGGGTACATTCACAGGAAAGACCAGCCTTACTATCGATATTGGTGGTGGAACCACTGATGCCCTTATCTTTCATCAAGACAAGGTACAATTGGCCACATCATTCAGTTTTGCAGGCAGTGCCGTTTTTGGCGACTTTAATCTGGCCAATAATCGTAACAATGGCATTGTAAGATACTTTAAGCCTCTGGTGCTTCAACGTATTAATGAAATGAGGGATGAAGCGGGAGAAGATCAACAGGAAATCATTCGAATAGAAGAAATCAAAAAGACCTTTGATTGGTATTTTGATGGGGATAACGACATGTACTCCGATGATGTAGCCAGTTTTTTCTTTTCGAGGCCTGATTTTCGCTTTGCTGAAGGTTTAAAGGATGCTGAAGACTTCAAGTTTGTTTTTATCCTGTTCTTCGTTGCCTTGCACTACCACTGTGCCACAATTTTTAAAACTAAAGGGTTTCCCGCCCCTAATGACATTTCCCTAAGCGGAAATGGGAGTAGGATTGTAAACCTTATTACTTCAAGTCGAAAGAACCTACAGGATTTGATCCGAGCCATTTATCGGAATGTACTAGGGGATGATATTCCCAATATTGCCTTACACATTCCAAAGGAACCTAAAGAAATCACTTGTTATGGAGCACTTTACCTCGATGAAGAGCCTCCCACAGACTTCTCCGATAAGACTTATAAGCACTTAGGGGAAACATTAAAGTGGAAAGATGATCAAGAACCCAAAAAAATCATGTTCAAAGACCTGAAAGAGGCAGCTTTTGATCTCTCGTCATCGGAATTCATAAAATTTCACGAATTGTTCTTCCAGCTTTACGAAGATGAGAAGTTCTCTGAAAAATTCGGTGTAAAGATTTCCAACCTCGAGTCAATAAAGAAATTCATGCTGGACAATGCAGAGGGTAATTTCGAGAAAGGGCTGGTTTATCAGGCAAAAAGGGGGGTTACAGAAAATGAAGAGCTCAGGGAAACCGTCTTTTTCTACGCCATTACAGGATCGATCTATGATCTACTGAATGAGTTTACTAAGAAACGAGAAGGCAAAGAAACCGCAATCCAATAATTAATATTACTCTTTAAAGGATTATTAATATGAAACGCCATTTTGCCTGTTGGACTTTGCTAATAGCAATGTTCTGCCATTCTCAAGCGTATGCTGAAGATTGCCTACCTGATCAGGTCCAAAAAGTAGTGAAAGATGCTATAGAAGTTTTGGATATCACGAATAATCTAGAAAAAGATATTATCAATGACCTTAATAGAATTTTAACAAGCGAGGTTACAGGAAAACAGCTTGAAATTGTATGGGGAAAAATTAATGGGAAGCTTGGAGGGAATAGTCTTAAAAAAGTAGATCCCAAACTCAAGGTCGTTGCAGTTACTTTAGGTAACATAAATAATCAAGCATGTATTGATAAATACAATAGATATATAAAATCCGAACCCAGTAATAAAGGAAGCTCGATTAATATAATAAATGAAGCTGGTCAAAAGTTAAGTTCTGATTTGGATAGTATCAAATCCAAGCTTGCAATAATTGAACGAAGAATACCAGAGCACCATTCATCATTCTGGTATCCATGGGTATCTCTTTCAGTTGTTAGCTTTATTTTTGCACTATGTATATTTCAATATTTCTATGTTAGGAAAAAACAAAAAAAAAATGAGCTTAAATATTCTGAATTAAAGCATGATTTCAACCAGTCTGGAAATCATATTCTCAAGCTAGTAAATGATGTTAAAGAAGAAATTAGTTCAAACAAAATATCCAAGGGCAATCAAGAAGTAGCTAAAAATTCAAACTCGAAATCATCAAAACCGGAGTTAAAAGAGATAAGTAGAGATATCAAACTACTGAATGATCGACTGGATAAAATAGAGGGGCTTATCCAAGAAAAAGAACCGGACATTTCTAAAGGTGTATCACTACATAATGAAACCCCTTCTCAACCGAGCATACCTAAGGTTATAGAACGACAATATTCAGACTTCCCCAGAAATGATTCATTTGATAACTTTTTAAATGAAAGCGCCCAAGAAACAGCCTATGTAATAGAAGTACTGGAAGGAGGGGATAATGCCATGTATTCACCTATTACTTCCGGAAACCAAATGTTAAAAGCCATTTATGAACATGAGCATATTTTAGCATCCGGTTGCAAATATGCCTCTGGCAGCCCAACAAAGGGCTCAGGTCACATTTTTGTTGAAAAAAAGGGAGAGTTGGAGCGTACAACCAATGGGTGGCACATCTTAAGTAAGGCCATCATCAATTTTGATTGAACCAAATCACATGGATAAACAAAAAGAACTCTTGGAAGCATTAAATGAGCTTCAGTTGGAGCAACGCTCTTTATCAAAGGCAGTACATCAAAACAATACGCTGATGCACTCTACCATGGATTTGGACTCTTCGATCAAGGGATATACCCAACAACTGGCTCAACATACTGAAAAAGTAGAGCAAACGCTCACACAAGCCTCGAGCGCCTTAAAGGTTTTGCAAAAGCTTACGGAGGGCGAGGCGAAATTCACCGACACTCTTGACCAATTTCGTAATGATGCCCAAGATAAATCTGAAGCTTTTGCACGATTTGTAGAATCGATGATGATCCACAAAGCATCTCATGCGAGGCTAACAGAAAGGTTGAGTAAATCGATGGAAACCCTTGATGATGATACCAAGCGTTATTTGATTCAACGCAAAGAGCAGCTTGACAAGTTTTTTAAAGTGTCATTGCAACAATTCACGGACTTTGTAAATACAGAAAAAAAATTGTTTCAAGAATCAATTGACCAACTCAAACCTGAGGGTCTTCACAAAGCGATGGCTCAGCTCGATCTTCTTACACCTATACATGATCATTTGATGCAGTTAGAACTGTCTGAACAAGGAGCTTCTGCCATTGGAAGTATAGGACAAAAGCTTGATAGAATAGATAAGAATGGGCATTCTCATTTACAGGCATCACTCAAAGAATGGGAGAATAGAAAGCAGCAGGAAGTGGAACAAAAGGATCTGTCAAAAATTCTTGTCCAAGAAATCAGAAACCTGAAATACATAGCCCTATTCGGTTATTTGGTGCTAATTGTATTCTTCTATCTTATTGCAACCCTGGTAAAATAGTTTCAATTGTTTAGCAATGTTAACAGACTATCATAGTCTTGATTGGATCCGCAACGGAAGTTTGCCGATAAGAAGATGGAGTAAAAGGTTAAATGTACTTTTTATCTCAACCAACTTATGGTTGGATCAAATAATTGATCGAATACTATCAGCGAGTAAAGAAACTGTATCACTTACTTCAGAAAAAATAACCTCCATATCCGATTACCAGATTAATCTACTCGGAAGTAATCATGATGTGGGGCAAAATATATCAACTCTCTTCAACCTAGACAGATTTCAAGAACACTTAGTATCTACCGTGAAATGGATAGATATTTTTGCCTACATATTGCTATTCTTATCCCTTATTTTTTGGTTTAAAATCTTGGTTTCCATAGCATTCATTTATTCAGATTATCGAATATCCTTTTGGGAAAGTGGTAAAAGACAATATTTCATTTTGGTCGCCCTGGTCATTAATCTCGTCCTATACGTTTATCTCCATTCATTGAACTGGTGATGCTTCCTCAAATCTGAGGAGATAATATCCATTCTTCTGGTGTAGCACCACCTTACATTTTCCGTCAATTTTAAATTCGAAACTAAAGCCAGAGATCATGATTAATAAATTATCCATTATCCTCATCGCAATTATCGTTACTTTACTGGGTGTATTGATCTACACTTTCGCTAATCAGCCCAAGAATCCATCCATAGATGCCATACACGCTGATAGCACAGAAAATCAAAAAGTCAATTATGATCAGTATTCTGAAACGGAAAACCAGGTAAAAATAGTGCGACCAGAGCCTAATGGTGGAAGGTTAAAGGCTATTGTTGAACTAGGTACTGATGGATTTAACTATTTCATTGTAAAAATCGACGGTAAAAAGGACTGGGAGTTGGTGAAGCCGGTCTATGGAGCAAGCTTGTCTAAAGAGAATCTACTTACTGAAAGTGGCCTTTTACAAGGGCTAAGGAACTTCATACGTGAGATAATCAACTACGGTGTCGAGGGAGTAAATATACATTTTGCTGTTTCTTCAGGAGCTCAGAAAAATCCCGAGGTGATAAGAATGACTAATGGGTTGAAAGAGTTAGGGTATGTAGTTAATACAGTAAATTATAAAAAAGAAGCAGAAGGTGCCTGGTTAGCAGCGGTTCCGAAACATCTCCGAGAAGAATCGTTTGTTATTGACTTAGGTAGTGGCAATACTAAAGTAGCTTGGATTGGTCATGATGGGAAGTTAGTAACCCAAGAAACTTACGGTGCAAAGTATTACCAGGATGAAATTGGTGATCAACGAGTCATAAACAACGTAAAGAGTATAGCCGAATTAGTCCCAATCGGGCGCACTAAATATTGTTTTATAATTGGTGGTGTACCATATCAAATGTCGAAAGCATCTCAAATTGGTGATGAAAGGTTCACCTATTTAAACGAGGCTTCTCACTATAATTTAGAAGGCAAAAAGAACAAAAGTGGACTGTTGATATACAAAACCTTTCGCCAGACAACGAGGTGTGACCAATTCATTTTTGACAGTCATGCAAATTTTACAATAGGCTATTTACTAAGCATATCATAGCCAATAACAGATTTGTCAATTATCGGAAATGTATGAGTCCTTTTTGGATGACATTTTCAGAGTAAGATGTATTTCTGACTCACTATCTTCTCCATAGCAATTCCCACGTATAGGTCTTAGAAATTTTTCTATAATGTAGGTATATGAACAATATATAGATCAAGCACAATATGATCATAGGCTTGTTTGACCAATAACTAAAAACACCATAAATGGGTAAAATCAACATAAATAAGATCAAAAGAAGATAGGTGCAAAAAACTACATTTTTAACCGACTTAACAGGAATGCCAATTTTATACCTAGGATTTCTTAGTCTGCCAGCTTTAATCCATGGTTCAAATTCTTGCAGCCAGACTAAAACCCTAGATTGGGATAATAAGGTTTTAAGTAATGTCCATTTATTATCATAAGCAGTGGGGTTGACAGGGCTAGCAACCCATTGAGCATTAAAAGTCCAAAACACATTTAATCCTATTTCATAGGGTATCTTTATTTTGAGTTTATCCAT
>JBCBSS010000077.1:0-36836 GCA_039819065.1 Bacteroidota bacterium | reverse complement strand
TGAGATATGAGCGGTTCGTCACACTTGGATTCTTCTGGTTAATACAAAAATCAACAGAGATACTGATACCAAAAGACTATCTTCAACATTAAAAAAAAGCCTTAAATCCGTCAAAAAATAAAAAATATTACGAAATTGAGATAGAGGGTAGAGGTTCAATCAACGACATGAAGAAGGTGAACCTATTTTGACATAGCTTACCTCTGACCCGATATTTTTTGATATTGACAAACCTTTTTTCAACCTATAAAAACGACTGCCATGACCCAGACCTCATCAGGGTTTTTTAGCAAACTCAAATTGAAGCACTATGCTTTGGGCATAATCGTGCTAGCTGTAATTGTTTTAGGTATTTTTCAACTAACCGGGGAAAGCCAAGCCTCACGAAAAACCCTATCCGCCATAGATCCGGCCTTTTCTGCCTACATATCATCATACACGGCAGGTGTGGTTTCTTCTGAATCTACTTTTCGGGTAAGGCTGGCCCAGGATATACAGGACAGCTCTTTGATAGGCAAAACGGTCGACCAACGGTTGTTTAAGTTCAGTCCTTCTATATCAGGTAAAACCACATTCCTGGATGCCAGGACTATTGAATTTGAGCCTGAGGCCAGGCTTCAATCTGGTCAGCAGTATAAGGTGAAGTTCTACCTGGACAAGGTCTTGGATGTGCCAGATGGACTCTCGGTCTTTGAATATACCATGCAAACCGTGGCGCAGAATTTCGACTTACTGGTCGAAAATGTCAAAGCCTATGATAACAAAGACCTAAAGCGGCAGCAAATGGTGGGAGCCGTTATGACGGCAGATGTAGCTGAAAATGAGAAGGTAGAAAAGCTACTCATTGCCGATCAGGAAGGAGAGGCGTTGGAGGTGAAATGGCAACATAGCAGTGATGGCAAACGCCACGAGTTCGTTGTTGAAAATATCACAAGGCGTGAGCAAGCCAGCAAGGTTACGTTGCAACTGACAGGTAGTGCGATTGGTGTTAATCGAGAGCAAGAACAGGATGTAGAGATTCCGGCCCTGGGAGACTTCAAACTCATTGATTCAAGGTTAGTACAAAGTCCGGATCAATATGTGGTCTTGCAGTTTTCAGACCCGCTGAAAGAAAAGCAAAACCTCAACGGCCTTATTCGCATCGGCACCCTTCGGTCACTGGATTTTAAGATACAAGATAACCAGATTTTTGTGTACCCTTCTGTAAGGCAGACCGGGGAAAAGACGATAACCATCTCATCTGGTATCAAAAATGTGCTCGACTATAAAATGAATGACGGTACAAGCGTTCAGATTCGTTTTGAGCAAATCAAACCTGCTGTCCGCTTGGCTAATGACAAGGGCAATATCCTACCTAGCACTGAAGGTCTCATTTTCCCATTTGAAGCAGTAAGCCTCAAAGCAGTTGATGTAGAAATCATCAAGATATACGAAGAGAATATCGTTCAATTCCTACAAGTCAACACTTTCGAGAATGACCGCCAGATCCGAAGAGTGGGTCGGCCGGTAATGCGCAAGACCATCCAACTGGGCTCTACAGGTGTAACCGACCTGAGCAAGTGGAACCGGTACACATTAGACCTGGCGGAATTGATCAATGCGGAGCCTGGCGCCCTATATCAGGTCAGACTCTCTTTCAGAAAGCAGCACTCTGCCTATTTCTGTGGAGAATCTGTAGAAGAAGAACAGATGGTCGAACTGGACGATAACTTCAGCTCAGATGCACAATGGGATGCCCCAGGCGGTAACTATTACTATGACGATTATTATTACGAGGACTACTACTACGATGATTATAACTGGAATGAAAGAGAAGATCCATGTACCAGTTCTTACTTCTACTATGCCAGCAATTACCAGAAAATAAAGAAAAACATCATTGCTTCCGACCTCGGGCTAATTGCCAAAAGAGGGAATAATGGAGAGTCATTCGTTGCGGTTACCGATATTAGAACCACCGAGCCGCTGTCTGGCATAGCTATAGAAATGTATGACTACCAGCAGCAACTGATAGGTTCTGCCATCACTGATGGCGAAGGAATTGCTGAATTGACTCCCACCAGGTCGCCATTTGTGGTGGTGGCCAAGAATGGTGCCCAGCGTGGCTATTTAAAAATGGATGATGGTTCTTCGTTATCCCTAAGCAATTTTGATGTGGCAGGGGAGCGTGTTGAGAAAGGCTTGAAAGGTTTCATCTATGGCGAACGCGGTGTTTGGAGACCGGGTGATTCTTTGCATATCACCTTTGTCTTGGAAGATAAAGCCAAGGTGCTACCGGAATCCCATCCCGTGATCTTTGAGTTATTCAATTCAAGGGGACAATTGGAAGAGAAGATAGTCAAATCTACTTCTGTGGGTGGATTCTACAACTTCAGTACCAAAACAGATTCTGAAGCACCGACCGGTAACTGGTCAGCCAAAGTGCGGGTAGGAGGTATCCAATTCAATAAGCAGTTAAAAATAGAAACGGTCAAGCCAAACCGACTGAAGATCAACCTGGACTTTGGAAAGGACAAATTGATAGCCGGAGATGAAAATGTAAGAGGAGACCTGGAGGTGAAGTGGCTGCACGGTGCTCCTGCCAGAAACCTCAAGGCCGAATTTGAAGTGATTCTTAGTGAAGCACCGACCAAGTTCAGTGGGTTTGATAATTATACTTTTGATGACCCATCGCGCGAATTCTACACTGACTACCAGCAAATATTTGAAGGCTATCTTGATGACAACGGCAAAGCTTCTGTCAATGCCAACCTGAATGTCGATGATGCTGCACCAGGCAAACTCAATGCGCTATTCAAAGGTAAGGTGTTTGAAGAAGGTGGTAATTTCAGCGTAGACCGATTCAGTATTCCCTACTATCCATACTCATCTTTTGTGGGAGTGAAGTTGCCAGAATCGAAAAGCTGGAGCAAGCTATTCTACAATAAAACCAACAGTATTGACATCGCTACGGTTGATGCGGAAGGTAATGCTATTTCTAAAAGAGGCGTAGAAGTGGAGGTTTATGAATTGCAGTGGCGATGGTGGTGGAACAGGGATGGAGAGTCTATCGCCAATTACATCAGTAGATCTTCTGTAAGGCCGGTCAAACGAGGTACAGTAAACACTACTAACGGTAAGGCGAGTTGGGATTTCGATTTGCCTGATTGGGGGCGTTACTACATCCGTGTTTGTGACCCTTCTTCCAATCACTGTACGGGGCTGATAGAATATACTTCATGGGGAGGTAGCCGATTTGATGTGCCCGGCGGTGCTTCTATGCTGACATTCAGTGCAGATAAAGATACTTATGAGGTAGGGGAGCAAGTCAATGTGACCATTCCAAGTAGTGATCAGGGCAGGGCTTTAGTGACTGTAGAAAATGGCAGCGAAGTCTTGCAACACTTTTGGGTGCAAACGCAGGCAGGAGAGACACCATTTTCTTTCGAGGTAACTCCTGAGATGGCACCCAACGTGTATATCGGCGTTAGTTTGCTTCAACAACATGCGCAAACAGCAAACGACCTGCCTATAAGGCTCTATGGCGTTATCCCAATTCGTGTGGATGATCAAAATACCCATCTTCAGCCGAAACTCGAAATGGACGATGTGCTAGAACCAGGCCAGGAAGTAGTGATCAAGGTTTCTGAAGAAAGCCGTAAGAAAATGTCTTATACGGTGGCAGTGGTTGATGAAGGTTTACTGGATCTTACGCGCTTTAAAACGCCGGATGCTTGGGCTAAATTCTACGCTCGTGAGGCGCTAGGTGTGAAAACATGGGACATCTATGATCATGTGATTGGTGCTTTTGGAGGAAACATAGAAAGACTGCTGGCCATTGGTGGTGGTGGTGATTTGGAGGGAGAAGAAAACTCCAAAGCCAATAGGTTTAAGCCGGTCGTGACGTATCTGGGGCCATTCTCTTTGGATGCCGGAGAAACGGCTACTCATAAATTCACTATGCCACAATACATTGGCTCGGTGCGTACCATGGTGGTGGCCGGTAATGAAGGTGCGTATGGCAAGGCCGAAAAAGCGACACCAGTAAGGCAGTCGTTGATGGTATTGGGTACTTTGCCAAGAGTGCTGGGCCCTGACGAAATGGTCAAACTACCAGTCACTGTATTTGCTCAGGACAATAGCATCAGGAATGTGAAGATCGAGGTGAAAAGCAATGACCTTATCAATATTCAAGGTAGCAAGTCGAAATCGATTACTTTCAATAAACCAGGTGATCAAGTAGTGGATTTCGATCTAAAAGTGAAGCCAACGCTTGGCATAGCCAAGGTAGAAATTATAGCTACATCAGGGTCAGAAACGGCAACTCATGAAATAGAATTGGATGTGCGCAATCCTAACCCGTTTGTGACCGATGTAAAAGAAAGCATTGTGCAAGGTGGCTCAACCTGGAATACGGCTTATACGCCAGTCGGTATGTCTGGCACAAATTCGGGCGTATTGGAGGTTTCCAATATTCCACCGCTCAACCTGGGTGAGAGGCTCAGATATCTGCTTCGCTATCCACATGGGTGTGTTGAACAAACCACATCTTCGGTATTCCCACAGTTATTTCTGGCCGATATCGTAGAATTGACGGATGAAGAAAAAGCCAAGATCGAGACGAATATCAAGGCGGGAATAGAGAGGCTAAAACTATTCCAGGTGAACGATGGTGGCTTTGCCTATTGGCCGGGCTATGAAAATGCCGATAGTTGGGGTTCTAACTATGCAGGTCATTTTCTTATCGAGGCCAAAAACCGAGGTTATTATGTGCCAGGTGATGTGATAAGGAAATGGAAGCGCTACCAAAGGCGTAAAGCTTCAAGCTGGCGCAAGAGCAACAAGTACTATCGCAGCGACTTGATACAGGCCTATAGATTATACACTTTAGCTCTGGCAGGAAATGCTGAGTCCGGTGCGATGAACAGACTGAGAGAGGAAAGTGGGTTAAGCCAACAGGCCAAGTGGAGATTGGCTGCCGCTTATGCACAAGCGGGTCAACCTGAAGCAGCCAAAAACCTGATTGAAAATGCCACCACTGTCGTGAAAGACTATACAGAAATGAGTTATTCTTATGGCTCCTCGCTACGTGATGAAGCCATGATATTGGAAACACTCAGCTTACTGCAGGAGCAGGTAAAAGGGGCGGAGCTGATGAAGAAGATATCGGCAAAACTCAATCAGAATAACTGGTATAGCACACAGACTACTGCCTATTGCTTGATTGCCATTTCCAAATTTGCCGGAGCAGGAGACCGTTCCGGAGACTTCAAGTTTACTTATCAGATCGATGGTGGCGGAAAAATTGAGGCCAGTACAGAGCTTTCGGTGGTGCAGATTCCGGTAGAAATAAAAGACGCTAGTGCAGGAAACATAAGTCTGACCAATGATACGGGGGGCATACTGTTTGCCAGGCTTATTCTAGAAGGCCAGCCATCGAGGGGGCAGGATAATTCTAGCGAGAGTAATCTGAAACTGAATATGACCTATACCGATATGGATGGGCAGATCATTAACCCTTCGAACCTGGCTCAGGGAACGGATTTTATGGTGCAGGTGACCGTGTCTAATCCAGGTTTGCGCGGAAATTACGAGGAGTTGGCCATCACCCAGATATTCCCTTCAGGTTGGGAAATCGTAAATACCAGATTTGAGGGAACCGAAAACGTCTTCAACGCCGATACACCTGAATATCAGGATATCCGTGACGACCGTGTTTATACCTATTTCGACCTGAGGGCTAATGAACGTAAAACATTCAATATTCTCTTGAATGCTACCTATGCCGGGGATTACTATTTACCGGCCGTATCCTGTGAAGCCATGTATGACAATACTGTCGGTGCTAGGGTAGCGGGTCAGGATGTGAAAGTGGTCAAATCAAGTGGAGGAGGTGTTCAATAGCATTTTCTAGCCTATCATTGCTGTATACTGAATAAGGATAGCTATGAAAATGCTTGATGCTGAACAGACCAGAAAGGCGGATGCTTACACCATTGAGCACGAGCCAATCGCTTCGATTGACTTAATGGAACGCGCTTCTGTGGCCTTCACCAATTGGTTTGTTCGCAACTTCAACCCCCAACAAACGGTGGCTATTTTCTGTGGTACCGGGAATAATGGGGGAGATGGCTTGGCAGTAGCGCGGCTATTGCTGGAGAGGCAATATCAAGTCAATGTGTTTGTCGTTTCGACCAGTGGTCGCTCAAGTGCGGACTTTGATACTAACCGTTCACGCCTTAAAGGCCTTACACAAATACATGAAATAAGGGATGTATCAGATTGGCAGGGAGTTCTAAATGCTGGTATAGTCATTGACGCATTATTTGGCTCTGGACTGGCACGACCGATCACGGGCCTTTATGCCGATGTAATTCATAAGCTCAATCAATCAGATGCCACTCGTGTTTCTGTCGATATTGCCTCTGGATTATACGTCGACCACCATACTGATGCGGGCGCCATTTTCGAACCTCACTATACCGTTTCTTTTCAGATACCTAAGTTGTCATGCTTACTGCCACAGAATGATCGCTACGTAGGTGATTGGTACGTGGTCGATATAGGCTTAAACCAAAGTTTTATAGAACAGCAGGACACGCCTTATATCTGGCTCGATATGGCTATGATAAGGCGACTGTTTTTGCCCAGGTCACCGAGGGCCAGGCACTCACACAAAGGAACCTATGGTAAAGCCATAATTATGGCGGGCAGCATGGGTAAGATGGGAGCAGCAGCACTTTGCGCCAAAGCAGCATTGCGTACTGGACTTGGTTTGCTTACCCTTCACATTCCCGAATGTGGCTATCAGATCATGCAATCTACAGTGCCTGAGGCAATGGCCAGTACAGATGCTGGTGAAGCGTACATCAGTGAAGTACCGGACTTGGCGGTTTATGACGCGATAGGTGTAGGCCCGGGCATTGACCAGCAGCGACAGACGGTTGAAATGCTTGAGCGACTTTTGAAACGCAGTGATAAGCCATTGGTGCTAGACGCTGATGCTTTAAACATCATTGCGGCTCATCGACATTTATTAGAAGTGGTGCCTAGCCATAGCATTCTAACACCGCATCCCAAAGAGTTTGAAAGATTGGTAGGGTCAAGCAAAAATGATTTTGAAAGGTTGGACCTACTCCAGCGTTTTTCCGACAGGTACAATTTGTATGTCGTCCTCAAAGGTGCGTATACCGCCATTGCTACCCCGGATAACCAAGTGTTTTTCAACAGTACTGGGAATCCTGGTATGGCTACTGGTGGAAGTGGTGACGTACTCACTGGTACGATTACTTCTTTGCTAGCGCAAGGCTATGAGCCGAAGGACGCAGCACTTTTTGGCGTTTTTTTACATGGGTTGTCGGGAGACAAAGCCTTAGCAGAAATAGGCGAAGAGGCGCTTATTGCTTCTGATATTATTGACTATATACCAGCAGCTTTTAAGGAGATAAAAGCTGCAAATCCTACTTAATATAATATTCGAGTCATGGAGATATTTTTGGCGTCATTCACAGCGTTATTCTCGGTCATTAACCCATTTGGCGCTGTACCTGTTTTCGTTGCTTCTACACAAGGTGTTGATAAGAAAAGGCGCAATGAGCAGGCTTTAAAAACCGGTATCTACATGATACTGATCTTAGTGGCGTTTTTCTTCGCCGGTACTTTTATACTGGACTTCTTTGCCATCCGCATAGAAGATATCCGCATTGCAGGTGGGTTGATGATCGCTAAAACGGCTTTCGAGCTGCTCACGCCCGGCTCGCATAAAGGCAAACCGTTGCATAAGGATGTTCAGAAAGAAAGTGTGACCAAGGATGATATATCTTTTACACCCATGGCCATGCCCTTGTTAGCCGGTCCAGGTTCTATCGCGGTTACCATTGGGCTTTTTCACAGTACGACCATGGAGATTGACTACATTTATACCATCGCCGCGATTGTGATCATTGCCGGTATCACTTACTTGATATTGAGATCATCATATCGACTGAATAAATTTTTGGGTAAAACAGGTATGGCAGCACTATCCCGAATGATGGGATTTATCATCCTTTCTATAGCCGTGAGCATGATATTGAACGGTACTTTATCCCTTATACAGAAATTTATGACTACAGACACCTGATTTTTTGAATTTTCCAGAACAATAATTATATTCTACCCGTTTAATTGGGGAAGTACGCGTAACGAAAAACGAATCCAGAAAAGTATTTAATTGGCTCGTTTTTTGCTTAATTTTTGGAAAACCGTAGGGACTATGAAATTCTTTAAACTAATCATTTTTGTGCTCGCAGTTGTGGCGATGGGAGGCAAAAGCTTTGCTCAAACGGGTGGAGTTGAGCCTATTTTCCAAAATGACAAGCTAACCATTTCTAATAAAGTAGAGATATATCCGAATCCGACCACGGAGTTCATCAATATCCAAATCACCAAATCCAACCTTAAAGAGGTCAAATTTTACCTTTATAACATCATTGGTAATGAAATGCGTGTTAACCTTGAAAACCTGGGAGACGATAACTACCGCATCGATGTCAGGGATGTTCCCCAAGGTTATTACCTATTATCTATTAAGGACGATAAGACTCATTTCCGCCAGACTTTCAAGGTGAAAGTAGACAACTAATATTCTCTCCCTCGGTTTTAGTTTGATTCTTGTTTCCCAAAACGGGACATACCTGTTTTTTAGTAATTCTATTCGGAACGGAAACACTCACTACCAATACAAATAAAATCACCCCTCTGGACTGGTCTTTCTTGAAGAAATAGATGCTTTGGGCTCAGAAAATTATTTCCTATTGCCCGTGACCCTGTACATTCACCATCTTTTCAGGCGTAACTTCTGGTAGATTCTTCAGTACGGTTAGTATATCCACAGGATCCATCAGCGTTCTGTAGTTGTGAGAAAAATGCCTTCCTTTAATTACCCTATCAGTGTCGATAATGAAAGTGGCCGGTACGGGTAAGTTCCATCGTCCGTTGACATTGAGTTTAGCTAAATCAAGCCCTAAGCCTTCTTTATGGGCTTTGATCATGTCGTCACTGAGGTTGAATTTAACTTTATACAACTCCATTATTTCCGTGTCTGGGTCACTTAGCACAGGAAATTCGATCATGTATTTAGAAGTGACCATTTCACTTACCTCTATCTTTTGGGGGTGTACAGAAATAACATTTGCCTTGTGCTTTTTGAATTCCTTAAAATATTGCTGCAGAAACTGTAATTGCATGCTGCAATAAGGGCACCATTCTCCTCTGAAAAAAGAAAGTATGACCGGGCCTTTTTTTAGTTCATCATAAAGATTGACTGCACCACCTATCATATCGGGAAGGGTGAAATCTGGTGCTGTATTCATGAGTGGAATACCTTGTACCGGTCCTCTTTGGCTGTCTATTATACTATTGGTAATGACTTCATCAATTTCCTGAGGTAAGTTCATATTGATGGATATGGCTTCAAGCTCACCCTGCAAACGATGTATTGCTTCCATAAGGATTGTTGGGTTTAAAGCTGACAACCAATTTTACCGGATGCCAACTTATGTCTAAACGGTTAAAGTGATAAAACTTGTTTTACTAAGATTTAACCATGGTTAAAAATCCGAACATGGTATCAATCCAGTCACTGTCATCAAAATATAACTCTCGGGGGTGATAATTGTTTTGCCTTTTTTATCTCCCTAAGGAATATACAAAAAAGTGGTGCTACATCATAGTAGATCGGATATGGCTATGACTGCTGGCTACTGAAGTGTGTTGAGGATATTTTTTAAAAACAAACCCAGTCATCCTAACGAGGTTGTGATGACTGGGTTTGTGAGGTAGCCTCAAATGTATAATGTACGAAGGCTTATTCGGCTTCTACCAATACACCTATTCTAAGGCCTTCCTTGACTTGTTGTAGAATATGTGACATGATCATTTGTTGCTCTTCCTCGTTTTCGAACTCGAAAGCATCCAACACGTCTTTTACCACCGTATCAACTTCTTGAGCTTCAGCGAAGTTATTGAGCACCATGTAGGCGAAGTCATTCAAGGCATGTTCCTCGACGCCATCCGCCGTGGCCATAAACATCGCGTAGTGGGCCTCTTCGCCATTATTCGTACCTCCATTCACCCAGTCGTAGGAGGTTTCTACTAGCGCACTGCCGCCATTAAGGGCTATTCTGGTTTTCATCAGTTCTGTATCACTTTTGTTTTCTAACAACGAATGGTTAGCCGTGATCTCAACATTATTCTTGATATAGGTATAGCAGTTGGCTGGCATTTTATCATCTAAAAGTGCCTTTTCATTTTCGTAATGAAATGCATCCTTTAAAGCGGAGTTGTTAGGGTCTTCTATGAGTTCCCTGACAGCCTCCGTAAAGCTCTGTTTGAGTCCGCTATCTTTTGAAAACATCCACGTGTCATCTGGTTTCAACTGGCTGAGAAGCTGGGCGGATCTAGGATATACATTGGAGATCAGCCTGTGCTGCACTTCTTTGAGACTAATGTTGATTTCGGTAGGGATGTCACCATTAAACTGATCATTAAGTTCGGGCTTAAGTATGGATGGTGTGTTGATTGGGTCGATCAGGTTGAGGAGGAAATAGCCAATACCCGCATTACCCATGAAAAGGCTTATATCTTCGGTTTGACCGGCTTGACTGAAACCAGATACATATCCTGCTCCCGTACTTTTATATTCTAGTGCCATGCCACCTACCTGTAGTGCATCGTCCAATAACCTTTGATCTTTGGTTTGCTTGTAAGTATCAAGCAATAGCATAAGATTACCACCGGCACCATGGCAGAGCGTATAGCTTTGTGCTATTCTATCCTTTGACACATTTACCCTTCGTATTTTCTCAATAGCCATTCGGGTCTCCTTGAGCATATCATCATTGCCATATAGTTGGAAGGCACGCAGTCTTGCCAAGCCAATACCGGGCGCACCATGACACCAGGCGGCCATGTCACTAGGCTGGGTAAAAAAATCTAAATCTTTGTTTAAGAAGGCGTTTTTATGCTCTTCGTAACCCTCTTCGGTATAGACTCCATTTCTAAAATCCGGCCAATTGTTGGCTTGCTCATTGAAGTAGTAGTTCTCATAAGCGAAAGCCTGCTCGGCCAGCCATTTAAAGCCCTCGTTTTGAAAGTAATTGCCTAGTTCTAAGAATACATATCCAATACCGGCAGCACCATGGGAGAAGCCGCAAAGCCCTCGAATATTATTTCTAGAACGATCCCAGTATACACCGACGGGACCCAGGTGAGCGGATGAAATGAGATGATCGATATATTTAATCATTACGCCCAATAGCTTATCATCTTGCGTGGCAGCATACAGGTGCAAAAGCCCTAATAAGGTGCCCGATTTGCCATTAATGAGATCATCTACGGCCATATCTCTGTTTAGAAACCCTTCCACTCCTTCTGCTATAGTCATTGCTTTGTCATGGTAAGATTTATCCCCGGTGAATTTGGCCAATTCAATGAAAGTATAGGCTACACTCATTCTACCGGTATAGAAAGCGTAATAGTCTGTTTGATTACTTGAACAGTGGTCTTCCAACCAATCTGCTGACTTCAGTACTACGTCTTTATAGCGCTCGTCATTGGTGTGCTTATACAATTCGATGAAGAAAAGGAGTACCCCTGCGGTGCCACTATAAATTGATTCGGATATCTCCCAGGAGATATTCTTATCTGGATCCATAGACATGCACTCCCAGTATCTACCTTTTTCATTGGTTTTGGATCGCTGAATCAGGTCTTCGCCAATCCTGATCGCTTCGTTGAGTAGTTGTGTGTTTAAATCACTCATTGTGAATGCTTTGGTTTGTTATCGAATTAAGGCTTTCTTTAATGAGGTATCCCAAATACCCCTCGTCCCGGTTCATAATACCCAGTCGGTTGTTGATCATGTGCACATAACTATCGTAGATAGACCAGCGCTGTATGTTTTCAATAGTAAAACCCTTGCTAGGATTGATAGGATACCAATCCGGAGGAGTAAGCTGTTTGGCCTGCTGTGCTTCCAGTAACTTCTCTTTGATGACAGCCATATCGGATAGCCACGTATTGAGCCATGCCTGCTCGAATTCCTCCCCGTCTATAAAGGCTTGCCAAACTGTTTCAAAATAGGGTAGTAACACTTCTTTTTGGTTGTCGAAGTTCTCGCGGAATGCTTCCAACGTAGCTACCTTTCTTTTTTCCATCTCTTCTGGCGTAACCCCTTGTTCATAGCTGTAGTATGCCCTTGGCAACCAGTTTTCAAAAACCTGCCCAAAGAATGCCGAAGTTTCGGCGAGCTCCATGCCTAGTGCGTAGGCAAAACCAAGATGCATTTGAATAGCTACACCCAATGCCCGGTCATAGCCCCACTCATCGCTTTCACTGATCACGTCCAGAATGGCTTTTGATGAGGCTTCGAACTGCTCTTCTGCTATTAGAATGCTCCTTGCTCCACCATAGCGATCTACCTCAGGTTCATAGGGTATGAACTGTGTGCTATTATTGGGAAACCACTTATGTTCTTCCGGTAAATTCCGTATGTACTCGTTATCATCTCTATCGGATGGAAAATCTTTATAATACTGTTCAAAGTGAGCGGTCAGTTTAGGTTTAAGTGCTGCTAACTGTTGTTCACTTCCTTTGAAACGTAGTCTGATATGAGGCCCTTTTTCCCAGTACCTGATGAAGAAAAACTGCTCGGCTAAGTCATTTTTAAAGGTGTCCTCTACAAAGGGTTTTACTGCATTAGACAGCAATCCCTCCCAAGGTTCGCTGTAGTATAAATAGGCTGCAAGCCATGTATTAGAATTGTCCATCACTGATCTTAGTTATTACGATTGTACCATTGCACCACGAATTCTGATACAAATCTCTCATTATCTATTTTTAGCATCTGCCCTGAATGAGGCAGCATTTCTTCTATTTTGAGTACGTTGGGTACCTTAAGTACCGACCGCTCGAAAAGCCCCACCACAAGTGGGTTGTTGAAATCTACATATTGCGGTTTGTAATCGTCTCTGGTTAGCTTTTTGGCCGCCTCACGCTGAGCGGGGCTGGGCTTTAACATGCGATTAGGATTAATAAAAATGAAAACTTCATCCGGGATGCCATGCTCTTTTCTCCAAAGATTTAACTTGACAAAGTACTGCCAATCATTCTCCATGGGCTCCTTGATAGGGATCAATGGCTTAGGGATATACCAGCTTTTTCTCTGCAGTATGATATCGTTTTCATAGACCACTCTAGGATAACTGATCACCTTAGGTTTGCTCTGCGCTTCGGATTCGTCCTCACTGAATGATTGGTTGAGGTTACTGACCAGTGACATGTGGCTTACATAGGCAGCACTAGTGAATTTTTCTAACAATTGAAAAAGTTGCGATCTTCCCATTAAAGACTGGAAACCCAGATCGAAAACGAAAGCGCGCTTACCCATATTCTGATGGAAAAGGTTCAGTTTGTTTTCGGCCTTATTATAGCTGATCATAAAGTCCGTAATGGGGAGTTGGCTTTCTACCGGAAGCGTATTGTGACCCCCGGGCATCCATATCTCATATGGCATAAGGGTTGGGTGCAGGTTGGCATTGAAATAAGACCCATCGCAGTCCTCAATTAGAATTTCATTTTCATTAGATAATGATACATTCCATTCTCTGACGTTTTGGGTGATTTTTTGATCGAATATGTGCAGGAACCTACTGAGCATTTTACCATACCCAGCAAAAGTGCCATTGAGTACCGCTTTTACCTCGTTATTTTCATCCAGATAGAACTGAATAAAACTGCCTAATGATAACTTTACTTGCTCAGAAGACTTTTCGAGCCCATAGGCTTCGTTGATGGTTAAAACATCTTTTCGTTCCAAATCCACCTGGCCATTAACCCTGTTGATAGCATTTTTAAAATGTTTTTCAGCTGCTTTACCCCAAGATTTTAGTGATTCTCTCTGGGCCTCAACTTCAGGTATTTGAGCCCCAGTTGTAGTTTCGGTAGGCTTTTCTTCCTCAGCTGAAGCCTCTCCTTCACTTTGCTCTTTTTCTTGATCCTTTGCTTTTTCTTGAGCTTTTAACTCGGCTTCTTTCCGCTGTTGCTCCTCTCTTTCTTTCTCTGGTTTCTTGAAATCACGGAAATAATCTTCGTAGAATGTCAATAGATTGGCTTGACCACTTTCGCCATATTTTTCCAGAAAGTAATGCCTCATCTTTAGCTTTTCCTCTTCCATTCCCTTGAGGTGATAGAGGTCGTAAAGCAGGTCATTAATCTTGGTTAGGATACTGGTAAAAGTATCACTATCCATTTTAGCTTCGACCTCTCTGGTGGTATCCTCGTAGAATATCTGCTCGGGCTTAAAGTTGAATAGAGTCAAGGCCATATGCTTAAAAGTCTCTTGTTGGTCACTATTGCCCTCTTCTTTTTGCTCCTCCTGCTCTTTGGCCTCTGAGCCCTCTTCCGCCTGTTTTTCCTTCTCTTTTTCCTGTTCTTTTTTCTTAGCTTCTTGTTCAGCTTTCCAAGCTGCTAAACGCTCCTCTTCCGTTTTCCGCTCGTCTTCAGGTAAACCTGCTGCCTCATGTATCTTCATGCACATATCCCTGAAAGTATCATAAGCCTGGACCAACAACGCTTTCCTTTCTTCAAGGCCTCCTTGTGCATAGGTATTCCCTAATTCCCTCATCTGCTTGAGTACATTGATCAACTCGCTGATATGAGGCACTCCTTTTTGCTTAAGCGGTTCTAGTTGCTGTACCAACTTGATATCCCAGTCCGGGTCTACTCCGGATACACCCACATGATACTCAAGAAAGCCGTAATCAATAAGTTGCTTCACGTAGCTTTCCAACTCACTTTCTTCGGCATCAATGCCTTCCATGAGTTCCGCTACCAGGGCGGAGAATACGATCCCCTCTTTCTCTTGGCTCACAATGCCCAGTATGTAATCAACCACTGGGTTCATAGGGATACGTTGGAAGGATTCTATATTATTATTATTCGTCAGAAACAGGAAGTGATCCTCATACTTTTCTATGGTAGGGTTAGGGCGAATATGGAATTGAAGGTACGCCTCGCGGTAGCACTTAAGTAGGTCAGACAGATATTTGAATAAGTAATTGTTCAGTCTGATATGGCTTGATACCTGGGTCTCGGTTTTATGCTGTACTTGCAACGCCGGACCTTCTAAATCCGAAAAAGAGGCCATAGCTAAGTTAGTGAAAGTACTGAAGGGAGAGGTTTTAGTGTACATCCTGGTGAGGTACTTGATGATACTCTGCTCCGTCTTTAGCTCTTTATTTCGAAATTTTTCTACATCCCTTTTGATGTAATCATTGGTTCTATCAAGTAAGGACCTGCTGGATAAAACCAACCCTTTTTGCAAACTCTCTTCACTGGCTAGTTTTTTGAAAGTCTCTCGGTTAGTGGCGCATTCCTTATCGAATACTTCCTGTCCTGAAGCGACGAGATCTTGATAAGATTGACGCTTGGCCAGGTATTGATTCAATTCTTCGCCTAACTCGGGAGACAAAAGCTCTAAAGCTTTTTTAAGCTTGCCTGGTTTGATCTTACGGTCGTTGTATAGATCTCTGCGGATATTTTGAAGTGCATTTTGCTCTCCGCTATCTGATACATTCATGATGTATGTATGTAACGATTCGGATAGCGTGTTCTTCCAATTGCTTATTTCAGTTTTTAAAGACTGAATGCTTTCCAGTAATGCTCTCGATTCGGTGAAATCAAACTGGTTCCAGTTTTCAAAAGATCCACCGCCGAGCCTTATCAATGAGTGAGGGAATAAATCCATAGTTTATCTATCAGCAACTCCATTCAGTCCCGAAACACACAAAGGTCGACAGCGTGTCGCGTCCATATCGAGCATCTGTGGTCTTTGATATTGTACTTTTTGGTTCTGATGGTTAGTCTTAAAATGTTAATTAATATTTACAAAATGCAATTAAATGCGATGCATATGTTTGCTCTTTTGCTTCTTTTCGTTAGAATTTACATGAAATGCTAAGGAGCGTTTTCGAATAAACCTCTCAACTGATTAAAGACGCGCTCAATTAACCTAAGGTCTTTGGTAACGATATCCGCCGTACCCTGCATTTGCGGTTTGAACTTGAGGTCCTTGTCATAACTTGAGATTAGTCTATTCGGTAACGATATACGTACAGTATAATTATTATCTCTCGGAACTAATGATATCGTTTCCACTTGCCCGATCACAATGCCGTATTCGTCTACCGGATAATTATCAAAAGTGATGATCACTTTTTGGCCTGTTTCAACCTTTCCTGAACCTGCTTCAGGCATGAGCAGTTGACCGAATATTTCCTGTGAGTCGGGAATGACAGTCATTACCTCCTCACCGGTATTCACAAATTGATTATCACTCCAGTATTTGGAGAATGTTACTTGTCCATCAATAGGGGAGATGAGTAGATAGTTCTGCTCCCACTGCTTATACTGGCTCTCAAGTTGTTTAAATGAACTTTCTATCTCATTACGCAACCTGCTTTCATTGTCGTTTTTGTCGAGCTTTAGGTCTTCAATTTGCCCCTGCAAAGTGGCAATCTGTATCTGATTGTTCGTGATATTACTTCCTGCACTCTGTACCTGACGTTTGGTTTGCAGGTAATTACTTTTTGACTGGTTTACCTCGATCGGCACCGCTGAGCCGGAAGTAAGCAATATTGAATCACGGCGATAGTTATCGAAGGCAATTTCTAGTTCTTTATCAAGAATGGACAACTGAGCATTTAATTGTCGGTTGAGATCGCTATAATAGTTGATCCTCTTTTGAAGGTTTCCTGCCTGTTGATCGTAATAGTCCAGTTCATAGAACCTATCATAATTATCAAGACTGTTGAGAAAGGCGATATAGGAGCTTTGTAGCGTCCCCAACTCTACGTCAGTTTTAAAGAATTCACTTTTTGGAGGCTGACTACTATGATCTAGAAATGGTTTGAAACCCTCCAATTGTGATCGTAAATAGCTGATGTCATCCGTATTGGCTGGGTTTTCTATAATGCCCAAATGAGTTCCTTTGGTCACAGCCATCCTGTCCTGGATGTTGAACTTCAAATTGCCGCTAGAACGGGATATAATATTGGCAGGGGGTGTTTCGGTGGTAAGTACTATGCGAGAAGGAATAGTATCCGGGTATTTGATAAACCAGCTGGCCACCAGAATAGCCAATACAGTCAACAATATCGCGGTGATTCCCCAACGAATGATCCAGTTAGGCACGTGACTAAGTATCTCCTGCACCTCCTCACTGCGGATCTCAATGCTGTTTACCTCCTCGGTTTGGGTCACTGGTTCCTGGACTCCATTTTCTGGCATAGGTTGTTGGGTTAGTCAGTCTTTACAAGTTTACTATTTTTCTATTAATTGTTATGTCTGCCCGAACTGTATATTGGTCTTTTGACCAAGTATTAATTCCCCAGTTCTAGCTGGTTTTTCACCAGTCGGTAGTAGTCACCTCTTTTCTTAGTTAGTTCCGTATGAGTACCCCTTTCTGTGATCACTCCCTTATCAAGAACGATGATTTGGTCAGCATTCTTAACCGTACTCAATCGGTGCGCTACGACAACTACTGTTTTCCCTTCGAAGAAGCGGTCCAGATTTTCCATGATCACTTTTTCGTTGTTGGCATCCAGTGCATTGGTCGCTTCATCGAAATAGATGTATTCCGGATCTTTATAAACCGCTCTGGCTATCAATATGCGTTGCCTTTGGCCTTGGCTCAGGCCGTGGCCGTCGTTACCGATTTTCGTATTATACCCCAATGGAAGGGACTCAACAAACTCCTGAATATTGGCAACCTTTACCGCATACATCAACTTCTCTTTATCAATGTATTCATCGCTCACTGCGATATTCTTGGCGATGGTATCTGAGAATATATACCCATCCTGCAATACTGCCCCACTTTTAGCTCGCCAAATTCTATTGCTGAAATTACCCAGATTGATATCGCCAAGCTTTATTTCGCCGTCACTAGGCTCATAGAATTTGAGCAATAGTTTTACCAGTGTTGTTTTACCACTTCCACTTGCACCGACAATGGCTGTCACTTTACCTTCCGGAATTTCAACGTCTATATTTTTTAATACTTTTTCGGAATGAGGCCCTTCGTATTGAAAACTGACATTCTGGAGGTTGAGTGATTGATCTTCAGGGAAAATGGTGATCTTATCTTGAGACTCATCTTCTTCGTTCTCTTTCTCATGAATTTCACTCAATCGCTCCATACTGATTTTGGCGTCTTGCCATGAGTGGATGAATTCTACCAGCTGATTGATAGGCGCATTTAACTGGCCTATGATATACTGGATGGCCAACATTTCACCAAGTGTTAATGTTCCGCCGATTACAGCTTTGGCTGCTACGAAGGTGATGAAGATATTCTTAATTTCATTGATGAAGGTAGAACCTGCTTGCTGATACTGATTGAGAGCTAGTCCCTTGATATTTACCTTGAAAAGTTTGGCCTGAATTCTTTCCCATTCCCAACGCTTTTGCTTTTCACTATTGTGCAGTTTGATCTCTTGCATTCCAGTAATCAGCTGTATCAGATTACTTTGGTTACTCGACATTTCATCAAATCGCTTATAATCAAGCTCTCGCCTCTTCCGCATGAAAATGAGAATCCAGCCGGTATATAGTCCACTGGCTAACGCGAAAATGCCGAATATGGCCATGTCGTAATAGGCCAGTACCAACGCGAATACCAATAAGTTGACAAAAGAGAAGAGTATGTTCAGCGTGGAAGAAGTCAGGAAGCTCTCAATTCTTCGGTGGTCATTGATACGTTGCAGGATGTCCCCGATCATTTTGGTGTCGAAGAATGCCACAGGCAGCTTCATCAATTTGATCAGGAAATCGGATATAATAGAAATGTTTATCCTCGTACCAAGGTGAAGCAGTATCCAGCTTCTGATAAATTCTACCGTAGTACGGCTAAAGAACAGCATCAACTGCCCAATCAAGATAAGTGTTACGAAGTCGAGATCTTGATTGTTGATCCCGATATCAACAATAGATTGGGTCAGGAACGGAAATATCAACTGCAGAATACTGCCCAGCAGCATGCCCAGGAAGAGCTGCACGATGAATTTCTTGTATGGTCTTAGGTATTTGAAAAGGAACCTAAAACCAGCCTTGTTCATGTCTGATTCGTCCTCGGTAGAATAGAATTGCGGAGTGGGCTCGAGCAAGAGTACCACGCCGGTTTCTTCTCCTCTTTCCTTATCACTCAACCATCCGTCGAGAAACTCCTTTTTGCTATACTTCACCAAGCCATGGGCTGGATCTGATACTAATACTTTGTCCCTTTTGAAACCATAAACCACTACAAAGTGGCGCTGGCGCCAGTGGGCAATAAAAGGAGTAGGTGCTTCGTCGCGGAGCTTGTCGAAAGGTATTTTTGCCGCTAAAGTCCTGAAACCGATAGATTCGGCCGCATCGCTTATTCCTAATAGAGAAACCCCTTCTCTGGTGATATAGCTTTTTTCACGGATTGTTTGCAAAGAATAGGACTTACCATAGCTTTTGGCAATAATCCTTAAGCATGTAGGGCCACAATCCATGGCATCCAACTGTCTGTAAAAGGGGAAACGCTTCATTCAACAACTTAAAATCAAAACAAGGCAAATAAAGTACAAATAAATGAGGTAATCGTTAAATAAGTGATGAAAATTTTATTTCATCACATGAATTCAAAAGAATGCAAATCTAATCTTGTATTAACGTATTCAATTCATTTCTATTGACCTTATCAGCCGTCAAACCTATATAATTTGATTTTTATTTGGACCTACTTATCGACAAGTGGTTTTTACCGGCTATAGTGTGAGCAATAGCTCATCATGAATTCTACCTGTAATTAAAATCGAAAATATAGCTAACTGCCTTTATTGGCTGTTTCATCTTATCAAATAAAGCGGCTAACCGAATTTCTGTATTTTTTCATTCGACCGGTTTTAATGATAAGAATAGATAGATGAAATCAAAAGTTTTGTTTACGGCCGACCCTGAAAAGCCTTAGGTAAACAGAGTAAAGTTGTTTATAGATTATAAACCTTATGAAAAAATAGCAAAAAGGTAAACTTTGGCGAACTGGTTATACAGAGTTCTGTGACTACACTTGAAGGCACGAATCAAGAAACAGTGAAAGGTGGAGCATCTAGCTTGATCTTTGGTGATATACATACAAAAATCGAGATTCATTCCGTGTTTTGTCGACACCTGAAATAGGAAATACGCCGTTAGCAAGACTTACGTTTTTTTAATGAATCAATAATTACACTTGCCTTGCCTAAGATTGACCAAAATCGAAAGAAGGAATCTTAGGAGTAAGTTATTCCCCCTTGTTTATATGGTGGCGCGTTAGATTAAGTTGATTTTACTCATCAAACCTTCCTTGTTCGCTCGGCTAATGGGTATGATCTTGTCTCGGATCAGCAAATTAGAATCTTCTATGTCTATGATTTTGTCCATATTGACTATGAACGAGCGATGTACTTTCAAAAACTTCTGATGACCGAGCTTGGCTAGTGCATTTTTCATGGTGGTATGCACAATGAAGCTGTCTTTTTCAGTTTTAAATACAGCGTAGTCACCTTTAGCCTCAATCCACAAAATGTCATCAAAATCTATTCTGACCAACTTGCAGTCTACCTTGGCATATAGGTGATCGTTACCAAAAGAGGTGCTTGGCTTTTGATCCTTTAGGTCCTTTACTCTTTCATGTGTACACATGGCTATTTCGATGGCCGCATGCATATTTTTTATACCGTAAGGCTTTACCAAATAGCCGTACGGGCTTACCTTCTTAGCCTTGGCAATTGTGGCCGAATCGGCATATGCGGTTGTGAAGATAAAGGGGAATTCAAATTGATTTTTGATAGCTTCAGCTAGTTCAATTCCGTCCTTGTCCCCATCCAACTGTATATCTAGAAGTGCCAGGTCAGGTTGTTCACTAGAAAGTATATTGATAGCATCATCTGCTGAATGGGCAACGTCCGTTACTCGGTGGTTCAGACACTCAAGAATTTCCTGCAGGCTTTCTGCAATCAACTTATCATCCTCTACAATCAGTATGTTGTATCCCTTCATAGTATAAAGCCCCTTTAGGTTATTTGATAGGTATTATCAGTTTTGCACTTACTTGACCATCTTCAACCGATAATTCCAGGTTACCCTTATTCAGTTTTGAGATTTGCTGTACGAGATAAAGGCCTAGACCAGGCTTCCCATGATTCTTGTAATAGACTGCGTCAAATGTGCTTTCGGGAGAAACAAGAAGTTCTTGTGTAGCATGATTACGAATTAACAAATGGTACTGCTTATCTACCTTTCTGGCTTCGATACTAACCATCGTGCCCTGTTTGGCATATGAAAAGGCATTATGCAGTAATTCGGTAATAATTAGGTCAAAATTGTTTTCAGCGATAGCTAGATCACCAGTATCCGAATCCAGAAAGAATAGGTCACTTTCTCTGTCGTATTTTTTGGCGATCTTGATACAACTTGCTTTTATCTTTTGTAAGGCATCTCTCAAACAGCCTCTCCCGAGCGTTTTGCGCACATTGTCGTCATATTGGGCCAGCTCAAGCGATTGATAAGTGAGTGTGTTCTTCACTTTGCGCTCTAGCTCTTCCGACACATCTTTTATACGTCCTATCAATGCCTTTACATCATCCTCCGCATAATGTTGAAATTGTTCTAGCAGCAAAGAAGAGGTATCAATTATACTGTTGATAGAAGACGATACTTCTTGGGGTTCGATAATAGAACCATTTTGCTCCAGCGACTTTAACTGGCTGTTTAGTTCTATTTTTAATAATTCTTGCCTATTCAACCTGGCTTCAACAGCACCAAATAAGTCCTTCGCTTGAAAAGGTTTGGTGAGATAATCATCGGCTCCCAGATTCATACCTTGTCTTACATCCTGCCCTTGTGATTTAGCACTCAGGAACAAAAAAGGTGTGTTGAAAAAACCTTTCCGCTGTCGAATTTTTCGAAGTACCTCATAACCGGTGAGCCCCGGCATCATTATGTCACAAATCACCAAATCGGGTAACTCCTTTTCTAACATTTGTAACCCTTCTTCACCATCTCTGGCGCCTGTTACACTGTAGTTTTTTAACTCAAGAAGTTCAATGATGCTTTCCCTAATACCCTGTTCATCCTCAATTACCAATATGTTTTTCATACTTCTATCTTTAGACCATAACCTTCACTTTTGTTTTGCTTTTGACGCTTTTTGGTTTTTCTTCTGGGGGTTTGATCTGGGGTATGATGATTTTGAATTCAGTTCCGTGATTCACTTCACTGGTTAAGGATATGCTTCCTTTGTGCATCTCTACGAATTGCTTGACTATTGAAAGGCCAAGCCCGGTTCCTGGAAGATTGCTTACGTTGGTAGCGCGAAAAAACGAATCAAATAATTGGCTTTGCTCTTCCGCTGGAATGCCAATACCTTCATCGATGAAGCGAAGCTGGACGCCTTTAGCTTGATAGTTAAGGCATAATCTTGGATTGCTTTTGCCCTTAGAATATTTAAAACTATTAGCTAATAGGTTGGTGATTATATGTGAGAATATGTTGGGGTCAATGTTAATATCTTGTCTGCGGCCTTGAACGGCGAATTCGACCTTTCTGCCGTCAGTCTCGTTAGAGAATGACTCGTCAATAACCTCATTGCACAATTGCTCAAGGTCGGTACTAATTGGCTCGAATCGTATTTTACCAGATTCTAATTTACCTAGAACCAGTATGTCGTTCATCAGGTTGACCAATCGATGGATTTCGGAAGAAATGCGTTCTATGTTGCGTTCCAACCGTGGTTTGTTCTGCAGTTCGAGGCCCTCCAATTGGAAAGCAATCAGTTCTGCATTGGTTTGTATGGTGGTGAGAGGCGTACGGAACTCATGGGAAGTCATAGATACGAACCTTGATTTAAGCTCGTTTAACTCCTTCTCTTTCTTCAGTGCCTTTTTTATTTCTGTCTCGTAATCCTTTCTCTCCGTAATATCTACATGAATGCCCACTGATCCTTTTACACTGCCGTATTCATCGTAAACTGGCGCACCACTGATCATCGCCCATATTTCCTTGCCGCCCTTTCTATTGAGCTTGATCTCATAGACACTCGATTGTCCTTTCTGCCTGCTTTCATTTTGTTTCAGTAACTCTCCTTTGGAAGGCGTATGATTGGGCAAGAATATATCGGAAGCTTTTTTGCCAATAAGTTCTTTGAGATCATATCCTGTAATCTGACAGAAGGATTGGTTGGCGTACTTTATCTTTTCCTCTAAGTCGACCTCCAATAGGCCAAGTTTCATATTTTCTATGATGCCACGATACTTTTCTTCACTGCGTTTGAGCAATTCCTGGGTTTTGACTCTATCACTAATATCCCTGGCCACTGCCGTGAAACCGACGATTTTATTATCCTCTTCTATGGCTTGAACGTTTTGGCCGAGCCATATTTCCCGTCCATCATAAGTTACAGCAGGGAATTCCAGGTAGGTGGCAGATAGCTTTTTGGTCAACTGGTTTTTGTAAAAACCGACTAGCTCTTTGACACGGTCTTTTCTTACTAATTCAGTGAAATGCCTGCCAATAATTTCTTTTTCGTTCATCCCCATTTTATGAGATGCTACTGGATTGACATAGGTGAAATAACCGTCGTTATCAATGGTGTAGATGATGTCGTTAGCTACTTCTACCAATTGTCGGTATCTGGCCTCGCTTTGCACCAAAGCACTTTGCGCCTTCTTTTTCGAAGTGATGTCCCGTGCATAAATGTTAATGTAGTCGGACTCCTTCATCGAGATAAGCTCAAACGTGAAGTATCGATCATTAACCGATACCTCAATCTCGTTGCTATCCCTGCCCATCAAAGCCATTAATATCTGTTTGAATAGAACTACGGGCAGCATTCCGCCCAATGTCAGATCAAGATGCTCTACAAGGTATTCTGAAGCCCTGTTGAAATACATGATTTCACCTGAATGGGCTATTCGTAGAATGGGGTTTGGATTTTCTTCGGGGAATAAGGCTACAGACTTAAGCTCCTCTTCTGCTTTGGCGCTCTCCTCTATCTTCTGTTGTACCTTTTGATGGGCCAGGCAACCCTCTATGGCATGTTCAAACTTGCCGACTACTGCCTTGAGCTGATTTACCTTTTTCTCACATAATCGATCTCCCGCTTCTGACGTAAACAACATCAGAAATCCTATATCACCTAACCTGAAGAAGGCATAACTACCTTTGCCCAGGCTCTTGTCGACTATGTTTGGTTTATCAGCAGGTACTTCTGTATTATAGCATATGATATCTTGTGTGGCCAGTTTTTCTATGATAGGATTGGCCAATGGAATATGGACTGAATTGTGATTATAGTTCGGTATCGCATAATACCTTCTGTAACCCTCTCGTGATGTATCATCACTCAAATAATCATTCTTAATCCAGACCGAAGCAAAGTCCAGGTTTTTTCTGGACATCAAGGTATTGATAAACTCCTGACAGTTCATGGTCAGATCCAGTGATTTACCTATACTCAAGGAAAGCTCATAGAGCAAAAGGACATCGTCCGTAATACTATGATATTCACTATTTGTCATACAACGCGGCTACTACAGTGGTTTTATTAAAAAATTCAAGGTACCCGTTCCTTTGAGACGATATTTCTCCCAATGTCAATGCACCTTGTAAAACACTTTTAGGTTCAATCTCCAATGCTTTTTGTTCCATCGCCTCTAGCTCCTTTTCATATCTTTCGCCTAAGTATAAGGCGCGCGAAATACAACTGGCTACCAAGCATGATTGAGGTGAAGACTCACGACTCTTGAATGCGTTGCCAGTAACTTTGGCAGCTGATGATATAAGTGCCTGTTCATTACCTTCTAGTAGGTCTAGAATAGAATTCTCTGCTATTTCTCCGACACATATAAGTTCGCCATTTTCATTGACAGCAATTGGGTCCCTAACGACATTTTCAGCTTCTTCTTTTCTAATGGCTACTGGGTGGGACTTAGCGATATCGAAAAAATTCTGCGAATTGATATCAAGTTGACAGCTCTGCGAAATGGCCCTTTTATACACCTCGAAGGCATTTTCCCAATTCAATTCGGAAATAATGTTTTTGTTGGTTTTAGTGGCAATTAAGGGGCCGGCTACTTTCTCCCATCCATGCCCTGAACTCACACTAATATCCATGTCAATGAAGCATATTACTGCCGCATCCTGAAAACAGCCCTCGTTTGAAAAAACACAAGGACGCTTTACGAAAGATGCTGATCCGGCACCACCTCCGAAGTAGGTAGCTCGATTACCGAATTCATAAAATATTTTCGAAAGGAATGCGCCGATATTTTCGGTTAGGCCATCAACGAATGTAATGGCCGACCAAATACGGTCGTTATTATTGGTGAGATTCCTGAAGTCAGGAATTCGAAAGTTTTCTTTGTCTAAGTCTTGAATGATTTGAGGGCGGGTATATACTGGTATTACTTCAAACACAAGCCCCTCATCGTGCATAGATTTGCCATCAATGAGAGAAGGGAAGATACCCCCGAAAAACAAGATATTAGCTTCATTAAGTGCTTCTTGTAAGGGCTGGAATAAATCCGCACTTTTTTCAGCCAGCATGATTAACACAGCCTCATTCGGAGCGCTGACTACTTTGAGTATGCTGTTAATGGTAGATTCTATGTTTTGAGAAGCACAGTACATCGCAAAAAATATCAATGGAGGGAAAATTTTGTGCCAAACCACCTATTGGTGCGTGAGGTGGATTTTTAGGCTTTGCCTTTCCCAAATTTGGAATTTGTTTCCTGATTAGGAAAAGAAAGAGCACGTTGGGAACAACGTGCTCTAAACAGTGGCCAAACTGCAAGTAGATCAATGAGATTTACTTGAAGGTAAAATTATAAGTTGGCCCATCGTAGCATGCTTTTTTTAGGCGACCTCCATATTATAGAAGGTGAATACGGCGATAGCCCCGACGAGCCATTTGAAAGAAATGATAAAAAAATGAACAGACTTGTCTGTTTAATCTTTATCGCATAACTTTGAATTATGAAAGAAAAGATTTCGGTTCGAGACAGATTAATCAATACCGCAGCAGACCTTTTCTACGATAAAGGTTACAACAATACGGGCATTAACGAGGTGATCGATAAAGCCGAAGTGGCCAAAGCAAGTATGTATGCCCACTTCAGGACCAAGGAAGACTTGTGCATAGCTTACCTCCAGAAAATGGAAGGACATTTTAATACGCTACTGAAAGACCGCGTCGAAAATGCAGATGAAGGAAAAGCGAAAGTGTTAGCCGTATTCGACTACCTAGGGGAGTTTTTTACTACCAAGGAGTTCAGGGGTTGTTGGTGCATCAATACCATGTCTGAAATCCCTAAGGACAATCAGGTTATCAGATCAGAGATTGTCAAACAGAAAAACGGCTTAAAAGCCTATATCCAGAAGATAATTGAAGAAAACCTGACCGTTGCTGATTCCCAGACACTAGCTCGGAAAATATATTTGTTGTATGAGGGAGCTGTAGCTGAGAGCTATCTTCACCAAGAGGATTGGCCGATAGTTGAAGCGCGTCAGATGGCAGAACTATTATTATAAAAATTTTCAATATTGTAAACAGACTTGTCTGTATGTTTTATTTTAAACTATATTTAAACCAATGTCAAAATTCGAAAACAAAACAGCGATTATAGTAGGTGGTAGTAGTGGAATAGGCAGAGCTACTGCGCAAGGTTTGGTAGAAGGAGGTGCAACAGTCCATGTTGTAGGTACTAACCCACAAAAATTACAGGATGTAGAAAGCAATGTGACCGGTTCAGGTACGCTAGTGACTCATAAGGTTGATATCACTAATGCCGATGAGGTACAAGGATTAATTAATACTATCGGTGGCTTAGACAATGTTGATTACCTGGTAAACGCTTCTGGCATATTCTTACCTAAGCCTTTCTTAGAGCATACAGTAGAAGATTATGATGCTTACTTAGACCTTAATAGAGGTTTCTACTTCATTACACAAGCTGCAGCTAAAGTAATGAAAGCCTCCGGCGGTGGCGCCATAGTGAATGTTGGATCTATGTGGGCAAAGCAAGCTGTAAAAGCAACGCCATCTTCTGCCTATTCTATGCAAAAAGCTGGTTTACATTCATTGACCCAGCACTTAGCGATGGAACTGGCCGATGATAATATTCGAGTGAATGCAGTTTCTCCCGCCGTGGTTGAAACACCCGTGTATGAAGCCGTTTTTGGTGGAAAGGATGAAGCAGCAGCTTCTCTTCAAAACTTTCACGGGTTTCATCCGATAGGTCGAAACGGGAAAGCAGTTGACGTTGCAGACGCTATTCTTTTCTTACTTTCAGATCAATCGTCTTGGGTGACTGGTGCCATCTGGGATGTAGATGGAGGTGTGATTGCAGGACGTAACTAAGCACATATAAAGATAATTGCCCGTCCCAAACTGGCTAGTAAGAGGCATGTTTCCCCTAGGGAGACTGCCTCTTTTTTTGTCTTTATCACATTGTTATGGAAAGGTATTAACACATAGCGTTTTAATATTAGAGCTACTCTTCAAATAGAAAGTGTATTGCTCAGGTGGTAGCATGAGGCGTAAGTGGAGTGAGATTTCTTGTCTGACTGAAAGAAAAAAAAGCGGGTGACCCCGCTTTAGATTGATAATTAATGAACAATATATGTTTAAAAGGTTGATCTATTCTTTTGGTCTGGCTTTCTTGACGACGATATTTCTACCATCAACTTCAGACTCGTTAAGCTCTCTAATGGCGGCTTCTGCTGCGTTGTCGTCATCCATTTCAACGAATCCATATCCTTTGGAGCGTTGGGTGTCTCTATCCATAATTACTTTGGCTGACGATACTTCACCAAATTGTTCGAAAATGTCCTTTAAATCTTGGCTGGTTGTGTTTGAGCTGAGTTTTGCTACGAAAATGTTCATGATTTTAGTATTGATAATTAAAAAAAGTATAATGGCCGCAAGAATGTGTCAAAAGTCTTTTTGTCTAATTATTGCCACACATTAAAGTAATTTGTTATTCCACAGCAGGATTCTACTACCCTACTGTTATCAAAAGTTAATCAAAATTTCCTAATGCTGTACATCATAGATCATTAATTTTTCTGCTAATGGTCATTGGGAGAGCTGAGGTCAAACGACTGACTATGAAGTGATTAAAAAAGATGAGATGATGGGGTGGTCAGCTTGACACGCTTAATCTACTCATAGTGATGGCAGGGGAATTAACCCCTTCCTATTGGCCAAAATGAAGTTTAGGAGTGACTATCCAAGCTGAAAGTTGTGGCCTAAGAAGTTGCCAAATACTGCTTTCTTCTACCGCTATCGTTTGCAAAAATCGATTTTTGATAGTATCTGACAAAGTGCACGTCTCCTTATGACGATCATCATAATCAGATTTTATATCTGCGACTACTTTCACTGCTGAAATTAATTGTCACTTTAAGAAACTCACTATGGAAGTCATGACAAAATCGACAGAAGACCAGCTGGAGGTGAAGCATAAAGCACTCAGACAATGGGTAGCTGAAGTAGCCGCCAAATGCCAACCCGAAGAAATCTACTGGTGCGACGGCTCTGAAGAAGAGTATAATACATTCACACAGAAGTTAGTTGATAAAGGAACCTTTGTTCGTCTAAACCCTGAAAAAAGACCTAATAGCTTTGCTTGTTTCTCAGATCCAAGTGATGTGGCTAGAGTAGAGGATAAAACATTTATCTGTAGCCGCAGAAAAGAAGACGCCGGTCCTACTAACAACTGGATGGAGCCTAAAGAAATGAAAGCCACTTTGGATGGTCTTTTCGAAGGTTGTATGAAAGGACGCACCATGTATGTCATACCATTCTGCATGGGACCTCTCGGTTCTCCTATCTCACAGGTTGGTGTAGAAATCACTGACTCTGAATATGTGGTTGTCAACATGCGTATCATGACACGCATGGGAAAGGCTGCACTGGATCAGCTAGGAGAAAACGGTGAATTCATCAAATGTCTACACACGGTAGGTGCTCCTCTAGAGCCCGGACAAGAAGATGCCAAGTGGCCATGCAACCCTACTGTTAAATATATAGTCCACTATCCTGAAGAAAGAAGCATTGTTTCTTATGGATCAGGATACGGTGGTAATGCCCTTCTAGGTAAAAAATGCTTCGCACTTCGTATAGCTTCTGTGATGGCGCGTGACGAAGGATGGTTGGCAGAGCACATGCTAATCCTTGGCGCTAAGAATCCTGAAGGAGAAAAAACCTACGTAGCTGCTGCATTCCCTAGTGCATGTGGTAAAACTAACTTTGCCATGATCATCCCTCCTAAGGGATTTGAAGGATGGGAAATCAGTACGGTAGGTGATGATATCGCCTGGATCAAGCCTGGACCAGACGGTAGGCTTTATGCCATCAACCCTGAAGCTGGATACTTTGGTGTAGCACCGGGTACTAATTACAAGACCAATCCAAACGCGATGGAAACCATCAAGGCCAACAGTATTTTCACAAACGTTGGTATTACTCCTGATGGAGATGTTTGGTGGGAAGGTATAGATAGCGAAATGCCTGAAGGTACTATCAACTGGCACGGTGAAGTACATGACTCTTCTAAAGGTGACAAAGTAGCCCACCCTAATGCAAGGTTTACTTGCCCTGCCAGTCAATGCCCAAGTATCGATGAAAACTGGGAGGACCCTCAAGGTGTGCCGATCAGCGCATTCATCGTGGGAGGTAGGAGAAGTACTACCGTTCCTCTAGTATACCAAGCCTCTAACTGGAACTCTGGTGTATACGCTGCCTCAACCATCGGATCTGAAATGACTGCTGCTGCTTTCGGGCAGGTAGGTAAAGTCAGGAGAGACCCATTCGCAATGCTGCCATTCTGCGGTTACAACATGGCGGACTACTTCAACCACTGGTTACAGTTCGGTCGATCACTCGCCAATCCTCCAAGAATGTTCGTTGTAAACTGGTTCAGAAAGGACCAAGAAGGTAATTTCCAATGGCCAGGATTCGGTGAAAACATGAGAGTTTTAGAATGGATCATCAATAGAGTACGCGGAAACGCCGGGGCAGTTGAGAGCCCAATCGGTTGGATGCCTACTTACCAGGATATCACTTGGGAAGGACTTGATTTCCCTGTAGAGAAGTTCGATGAGATCATGGAGATCGACAGAGAACAGTGGAAACAAGAAGTACTTGGACACGAAGAACTCTTCGAAAAAATGTACGACAAACTTCCTAAGGAATTCACCTTCATGCGTGAGTTATTACTCTCAAGCCTTTGGAGGTCTCCTGAAACATGGGAGCTGGCGCCAGAACGTATCTAGTGCTTCATCAATTAATATTGCTTAAAGGGCAGCCGGAATCTCCGGCTGTCTTTTTTGATATGACTCGGTCGGTGACTTAATCTTAAGCCTAGACTGGGGAATAGATAAGAAATTAAAAAAATCTGTCATATCGAATGAAATGAGATATCTCTCTTTTTCGAAGAATCGAAAGTGTTCAAATGAAGCTTTTGAGTTAGAACGATTTCTCTCCCGACTGGTCGGATCGGAAAGACAGATTTTTTTGGCTTCTTATCTAACACTTACTGTAAACAAGTCAACCAACTTACCTTTTGCTCCACTCTAGACTTTGATCAATATGGACGAAGATCAAATTATAGCTTGGCTCCTCGCTGGTGATGTTTCTATCCAGTATCAGACTTATCATGATCTACTCAACGTAGAAAATAAAGACCTTCAAGCCAGAATTGCCGATGAAGGTTGGGGAAAACAATTCTTGTCTAAGCGCAATTCAAATGGTCATTGGGGCAGCAGTTTCTATCAGCCTAAGTGGATTTCGACACACTACACTTTGCTTGATCTTCGCCATTTGAATTTGGACCCGAACAACAGCATGGTGAATGAGAGTATTGAACAAGTGCTGAAAATGGGAATGGCCGATGACGGAGGCATTCCTCTAGGCCCTTCTACATCCCAACATAGCGACGTTTGTGTAAACGCTATGTTCTTGAACTACGCTTCCTATTTCAAAATTGAAGAAGACAAATTGACCTCCATTGTCGATAGCATTCTACATGAGATCATGCCTGATGGTGGTTTTAACTGTCGATCAACCAGAAGCGGCGCCAGGCATAGTTCTTTACACACTACTATTTCGGTACTGGAAGGGTTATTTGAGTTCCTCAAAGCAGGACACACATATAGAAAGGCAGATATAGAAAGCGCTCGGAAAAGCGCCGAAGAATTCATTTTATTGCACAAGCTGTTTCTGTCAGATAGAACAGGCGAGATCATTCATAAAGCCTTTTTGAAGTTGTCCTATCCCAGTAGATGGAGGTATGATATTCTACGAGCCTTAGACTATTTCCAATATGCCGGAAGCCACTGGGATGAACGAATGCAAAATGCTATTGATGAAATTGAGCGCAAAAGAAATGCTGATGGCACATGGAATATGCAAGCTGCACATCCGGGTGAGGTGCATTTCACGATGGAAAGAGCTGGTAAACCTGGTCGCTGGAATACACTCAGAGCATTACGGGTACTGTCACACCTGAAGCCATTGAAACAAGTGTGATAAAATATACCTCTGTAGAGCGAACAATCCTGTTCGCTTTTTTCATTATTGATTTCGCCCCCTTCTCCTTTGATGACATCATATCATGATTAATCTAGTGCATGAGTTGCTTAGACAGCTTGGGATTGTTTGTAAGAAGAAACTGATGAGACGATTTAAGTGTGTTTAGTAACTAGGTTACTTTGAGTAACCTAGTTACCTCTTCCAACCATATCCACATATGGTGACATCAATAGCATCAATTGATTATACTGCTTTTGGGAAGTTAGCAACTGAAGGAAATGGTGAAAGAAGCACCTTGGCAGCATTCGCTGCAATAGCTCAACTCTCCACCCATGGCTTCGATGTTCCTTTTGGTGATGTAGAGGCCATTGCCGGTTCGGCTCTCACCCCCAGTAGGGCGCGTGCTGAGTGTAGAACCCTCTTGAAATAAGAATTGCTCCTGATCTTCAGGAATGCCAGGGCCTTCATCGCAAACGGTGAGGTGAAGCTCTGATTGCCTCTTTTCTATGGACACCGTTACCAGGCTATTCTCAGGACTATATTTGATGGCATTGCTCATCAAATTATCAAAAGCCTGCAAATAAGTGGGAAGGTTAACATTGATGCTATTTCCTGGTTCTATGTCAGGCTCTATGACGATCTGTTTACTAGAGGCTGAGGTATAGTAGCCCTTGAGCGCATTTTCAATGGCATCGGCTGGATCAACTAATGAAAGTTCGAATTTGCGTTTATGACGCCTCTCCAGAATACCAGTCAACATATTATCGATCTGCTTCACCGTACGGTTGATCAGCGTAACCTGTTCATCCAGTGTCTCCGGAGCGTGTTTCAGCAAGTAGGAAGCACCGGTGATGTGGCTTAATGGATTGCGCACATCATGAGCGAGTGAGTACATCAAGTGATTGATATATCGATAACGCTGATAAACTATCCAAGAAAGCATAGAAACGATAACTAACGCGATAATTGAAGCTACGACGAAAGATATCCATTGGAGGATTTCCACTTGCTGTGCTTCTATTGCGGCTTGAAGTACTCTTTCTTCCTCCTTTTCGTGCGCCTCTTCAAGACTTCTTCTTATTGTGAGTTCCTTTATCTCGTCGTTATTATATTGAAGTTCTATTTCCGCGTATTTCTTGTAATAGCGAAGCGACTCTTCGGTATTTCCCAATTGCTCATGGATTTCGTAAAGCGCTTCGTAATCATCCTTAAGCAAGTCTTTACGATTAATGCTTTCCGCTAATTCAATGGATCGGTCTAGATATGCTAACCCATTTTCAATTTGGTCGGTATCAATAAAAAATCTACCTAAGTTGTAATAGGTTATAGAAAAACCTCTTGCATCATTAACATTCTCTCTTATCTCAAGTGATTTGTCCCAATAGCGTTTAGCCTCTTCTAAGTTGTCTAAGTCATAATACAAGAGTCCAATATTATTTAAGACCGCCCCTTGCTCCTTCAAATCATTTCTTTGTTCTTGTAACTTTAAAGATTCAGCATAGTACTGTTTGGCAGTTTCAATGTCCTGCATTTTCTTATAAACACTAGCTAAATTATTGTAGGTATTAGCGACTTTTTTAATGTCACCTAAAGCCTCTCGTAATTTGAGTGACTTGAAATAATAATCGAGAGATGAATCATATGCTTCTAAGTCGTCAAATAGAATTGCTTTGTTATGATAAATGGATTTGAGGTTAGAAGAGTCTTGGGTTTGTAAAGCAATCTGCTCCGCTTTGGAATAATGCTTTAGTGCTATTTCTAAGCTCTTATTTGACTTATATATCAGCCCCAGATAAATCTGTGTTTTTGTTTCGAATTCAGGATCGCCTATCTTTTGCCATGTTTCCGCTGCTTTGAATAAACTCTCTAACGCATCTACCAGCTTACCCTGCTTTCTATGGGTTATTCCCTTAAGATAAAGACCAAGACCTTCACCTTTTAGGTAATCATTTTCTTTTGATCTATTTATGAGTGTATTGGCCACATTCTCTGAGCCTGAATAATCTTTACTTTTATACAGGGACAGTCCATCTTCATATAGGCTTGAAAGTGGTTCATTTTCAGTGTGAGACGTATTGAATAAATTGGAATCAACACATGAACTCAAAACGATTGCCAATAAAATCGATATGTACCGTGTAGCGCTCAAGAAAAAAATATCACATATTCTAACAAATATAATCTTATGTTAACAAATATCACTAACAAAATACAATATTAATGCCGATCTGCCGCAATAGGTAAGCGGCAGATCCGGTCATTTAAGGTGTGGGTAGTTGTTCTTCAGGCTCTTCTTCTTCTTCGTTTTGTTGACCACCTCCGGTTCCACCTAATATATTTGATGACCGTTTGGGTTCAATTACAGTTAATTCATTTTTTAACTCTACTAATGTTAATTTTTGATTTTTTTTGCTCTGCGTAATCATAATAGTATTCGTTTAAGTTGTACATCATACAGTAATCACAATCTACACAAAGCCTAGCACCAAATGGTTTCTTTTCTTACTTTTTATCAGTACTTTATTTATAATTTTTAATTTTTTGAATGATATATTGTAATAATATCAATGTAATGTCAATTTTATTGTGAATTTTTCATAGTATGACTTAGGTCTTTAGAATTCATGATTTAAATCCTTTCATTTCCAGCATTCCTATTTAGGTACCAAATACTTATTACTTTATTGGATTGAATTTGAATATTTCTCATAGAACTATATGAATAATTATTATAAAGTATGGTGCCGATCATAATCTCCATAAAACTAATCCGATGACTTTAGAATGCTACCGTGAGTTTTGAATTAAGTATTTCCAATGGCCGAAATATACAGTGCTCGACCAAGCATGACAAGTCACTAGTGAACCCTAGCAAATGACGTGTTGTCCATCAAAAGACTAACTCTGTTGAACCAAAGTGATACCCTCCTAAATCAACCCATCATTTGGGCTATGCTAACCCAGTGATGCTCTGGTATATAAGGAATTGTAGCTAAAAAAATATCTATAGTCAATATAAATCTATTGTTTATATTACTATATTGATAATAAATTAAATATACGGGTGTTAGCTGAAAAACCTTTAAAAGAGTAAGCCAGAACTAAAAAAACCATGTCATGAAAAAAGCTAAATTAAATCTGAAATCCCTTAAGGTGCAGAGTTTCGTTACTTCTGTTGACAATGAGAAGTCAGAAGTGAAAGGTGGATGCCCTGTTTACAGTGACTCTATACAGCCGTGCGCCTGTACTGATCAGACTGAGTGTTGGGCAACTTTCGGTCAAGGACCTTATCCGCAAGCCAATTGCTACATCACTGGTGGCTACGCCTGCGATGGTGGTGAGGGATTCTAGAATAAACAGCTTATCCCGGTTCTTATAAGCCGCCTAGGCCTGTGAGAACCGGGTGATTATTTTATCGTTCGGTTCATTAATCATTCCCCCCCCTTTTCTACCCTTTCTTTAAGGTCAGCGTTCATTGCTTTGAATCCATTCAATGTGGATTCTCTTATTCGTTTCATAATTGGTCTGGCTAGCAATCCCTTGAAGTTCTCCCCATGTATCAGTCGGGTAGTATGATGGTCAATTTTTTCTAACTCAAAGTAATGCTCGCCAATGAAGAGCCCTGGAATTGGCAATGAACCCCTCCATGAGAAATATTCATTTTCCCTCCATACAACCACGTTAGGTCTGAAAGTCTGAGTTTTCTGACCATCAAGCTTAATTCTTACCTCCAGTTTACCGTTAAGTCGCTGCTCTCCCTTTATGTTAACAATAAAACTGTTCCATTCAGGGTATTGGTCAAAATCAATAAGTGCAGACCAAACTTGCTCTTGAGAGGCGTTGATGACGATGTCGGTTTTTAACGAAAGCATAAATTCTACCTGTTGATACTTTACAAACTTATGCTTGATGCCAGTGGATGAACTTGACATCAGGTGCCTAAATGTTGACATCTCGTGTCAGTTATCTGATTTGGTGCTTTCCGTTGGGTAGAAATATGATGGAAGGGAGTTGCTTGTATTTTTCAAAATGATCGAAGCCAGGTTTGATATCTTCCCAAAAAGAAATGAGCTCAGGGTTGTTATGTTCTTTTTTGAGTTGAACCATCATGGCATCAGTCATGCGAGCCGGGAATATATTGACAGGAATACTTTGCTGTCCGCTATGCTTGGCTTCTACGGTAAAAACATATAATTCTTTGATCTGGTCATCGGTGATGGGAATACAACCGATAGTAACACAATTGCCATGGATGAAGATATCCCCACCTAGCTTTCCTTTTTTGCCTAGAATTTTGTCCGATTTATTAGGGTAATTGATGCCCAATGACAGATAGAAATTGCTCCATGGATTGAAGCGATCGATATGGTAGAAGCCTTCCGGTACCTGGAAGTCACCCTCCATGCGCTTGGGACCAGGGTCTCCTGAGCCAGAGCATATCGCGTAGGTTTTGATCAACTGATAGGCCTGATCATCTTTGTTTTTAGCCCACAGTTCTAGAATGCCTTCTCGCTTGAAAGCACGCAAATAAATGCGCAGGGACTTTTGATCGATCCCTGCGCTATTCAATAATTGTCTAAAATCTTCAGCTTTCTCCTTAAAAGCTGTTTTAGGTCTTGAGTATTTTAACTGGTTCGTTTTAAACTGCTGCCCAAAAGCTAGCGTCTGTAAAAAGAGTAAGCTAGCCGTGAGTAGCAGTATTGCTAAAGCCTTCATATTCATGTATCAATGTCGTAATAATGGTCTTGTGATTGGAGGGGTTTTATAAGTATTACGACAAAGGATACATCATGGTCGGGCTGACGGGCCACTACTGGTATTTCTTTCTTTCAGAATGATGTCATAAATACGCCTTTCCGATAGCCAGAATTCTTCCTTAAGTAGCTTAAGGCAACTATCAACTCGCATGCCCTTGCGGTGCAATAAGTTGAATCTTTTGAGAATGGATCTGTTTCGTCTTTCCATGAGGTTGTCTTTTCTCGGCATTTTTGTTTGGGTTAAAAAATTGGTTAATTGAAATAGTCTAAAGTCTACTTTTTCTTATTATAGTACGATTTATTCGTACAAAAAGTACTTAAGCTTTTAGTGTTTTTTCATATTGACTGGTTTTATTATAAGTAGTTATTATTTAAAATTCTGATATTCAATTAGTTAACTGTAAAAAGTCCATAACTTTTTTTGTCAAGGATGCGTGAAAAACTCACGCATCTTGCGTGAG
>JBCBSS010000076.1:0-37188 GCA_039819065.1 Bacteroidota bacterium | reverse complement strand
TCTCACCTGATTGAGTCAATAATGTGAGAAAAGCGGTGAGACAATTGATCGAGAAGATTTCTATGAGTACACACCTATTATGTCCAAAGTAACGCTGGTGAACGGAAAGGCCATCGTCAAAATGCCCGTAGATGGGAGTTGGAAAAAAGCCATGCGCTTAGCTCCAGATCTTTTACTCTTTAACTCTTCGGCAGATGAGGAACGGATTGAAAAATTTCGAAATTATCGACCTGAACAAGTTTCTATCTAATCGGGTATTTTCATATGCTATTAATCTGAGGGAGAAGTCACAAATCCGTTATCATTAATCCCAGGGTAGTGCTTGTAAAACGAACAATCCTGTTCGTTTGATAGCGAACAGGATTGTTTGCTGTACAATACAAAAGGGAACGCATTGCAAACGTAATTGAATAGTAGTGCTCAAATACCGATGGTATTATGAGGTAACGCAGAACCTTTAAATACGACAGTTTGAGCTTAGAGCTAAGGCCGTCAGGTGGAAACATTTAGCTACACCCTACCTGCATTAGGAAGCCTTCTCCGTCGTCTTTTTCTTTTTCTTATCCTCAAAGAGCATACGTACCGAAGGTGTATAGGTATCATCGAATTGTCCTGATCGCATGGCCCAAATAAAGGCGCTGAGAAAGCCGATAGCGACTACAATACTGACGATTATAAGTAGGTATATAATAGACATGGTTAGATCATCTTTTGCGTTTGGATAAAGCATTTACACTTAATGAGGTAAACGCTACTACTGAAATACTACTCAACGGCATCAATATGGCCGCAAAGACCGGCGTAAGTTGCCCTGAAACGGCAAAGCTCAATCCACCGATATTATATAAAAAGGAAATGATAAAGCTCAATACAATGATCCGTTTGGCCTGCTTGCTGAACCAGAAATAGCCGTTCAGTTTATTGAGGTCTTTTCCTTCCAGAATACCATCACAAGCAGGTGAGAACGCCGTTATATTGTCTGTTACAGCAATACCGACATTACTTTGTTTCAACGCTCCGGCGTCGTTTAGGCCATCACCGATCATCATCACTTTCTGGCCTTGCTCCTGAAGGTTTCTGATATAATTCAGTTTATCTTCTGGCGCCTGGTTAAAATGCATCTCCGTATTTTGTGGAAACAGTTTATTCAATTTCTCTTGTTCCCTGGAGTTATCACCACTTAATATATGCAGATCACTGTGCTCAGACAGTTCTTCTACCAGATCACCCAGGCCATCCCTATAGGTATGGGCGATTTCAAAATAGCCTTTGTATTGATCATCTATCTTGACGTGTACTTTGGTGACATTGACCACCGCATCTTCTTTACGTCCTTTGACGAATAATGCACTACCTAGCTTAATGTGGCTATCTCCGGCCCAGCCACTTATACCTTTCCCAGTCACCTCTTCAAAATCAGACACAAATAATTCCCTAAGTTCTTCCGACCCAAGATGATGGTAAATAGATTGGCTAAGAGGGTGAGTAGATTGACTAGTCAATGCCTTTAGTTTTGACTTCTCATCAATGGATAGATCATCACCTTGAAAGGTCAAGCCCATACTCTCTGATTTTGTGATGGTACCGGTTTTGTCAAATACGATTGTATCTATATCAGAAACACTCTCTATCGTTTCAGCATTCTTCAAGTAGAATCCACGCTTACCAAAAACACGCAGCACATTGCCTAATGTAAATGGTGTGGCCAGTGCCAAGGCACAGGGGCATGCCACGATCAATACTGCTGCCACTACTTGCCACATGCGGTCTGGTTGATACAAATACCAATAGACCCCAGCAACTGAAGCAATTCCTAAAAGCACTATAGTGAAGTATTTGCTCACCTTATTGACCATCAGCGTTTGCGGATTGACTGACTCTTTTTTGAATATCTCATTATTCCAAAGTCTGGTCAGGTAACTCTGAGAAGTAGGTTTCTGTACAATCAACCGGATAGCACCACCTTTCTGGCGCCCCCCTGCATAGATGTAATCACCCTTTTTTCGATGCAGGGGTTCCGACTCACCAGTGACGAAACTACAATCAATATAGGCTTCTTCATCTATCAGAATGGCATCAGCAGGGATAATCTCGTTGTTACGGATCAATATTTCATCTCCCTTTTTCAGCTCTTTTACCGAGATGCTTGATTTCTCACCGTCTTCTAGCTTAGTGACAGCCAATGGAAAGTAGGATTTGTAGTCACGCTCAAAACTCAAATTAGCGTATGTCTTACTTTGAAACCACTTCCCTATCAAAAGGAAAAATATCAAACCTGATAATGAGTCGAGGTAACCTGGTCCGGTGGCGGTGGTTATCTCCCAAATGCTTCTGGAAAAAAGGGTAATAACACCCAGTACAATGGGAACATCAATATTCAGAAACCTTTGCTTAAGTCCCTTGTAGGCAGAAACAAAGTAGCCCTGGCTACAGTAGAGAAGCACAGGAAGTGAAAGGGCAATATTCAGATAATTGAAAAAAGTCTGAAAACCAGGGTCTACTGCACCATCAAAGCCCAAATATTCAGGAAAGCTGAGCAGCATGATATTTCCAAAGCAAAAGCCAGCGATACCGATCTTCAGCAGGATACCTTTTTCAACTTGTTGCTTCTCTTTTTGATCTTTTGACTCCAAGTTGATCAATGGGGCATAACCGATGCTATCTAACAGGTCAGCCAAGCGCCGGAGGGTAAGCTTCTCAGGATGATAGCTAATGCTTGCTTCCTTTTTCACAAAATTAACCTGTGACCTTATCACCCCTGGGTGCAATTTGTGTAGGTTTTCTAGCAGCCAAATACACGAACTACAGTGAATCCCTGGTACCTGAAAGGTGACTTTGTTCAGATTTTCAGAAGCAAACTCCAGTAAAGGCTGGCTTATGGTCGGGTTATCCAGAAAAGCAAACTGCTCTGAATCAGCGGCCCGATCCTTGGTAAAGCCTGGGTTTTGCTCGATATCATAATAGTCGCATAGGTCATTCTCACTGAGTATTTCATACACAGTTTTACAACCATGGCAACAAAATGTCTTTTCGGCTATCTGAATAGACTGATCAGGGCAATCATCACCACAGTGGTAGCATGTGGTTTTGACTTCCGCCTGTACTTCTTCTTGTACAACCATATAGTTTATTTGCCATCAAGATCATAGGTCCAGATAGGCCGTATAGCGTGGTTCACCACGTCCTCAGCCAAACTGCCACTGATCAAGTGCGCGATACCGGTACGCCCGTGTGTGCCCAGGGCGATCATGTCGGCATCAACCTCTTCAGCGAAATAAATCAGTCCCTGATCCTCATACATATCGTTATAAATATTTATTGTATAATGTTTCAGCATGTGGCGGCTAGCCAATGCTTTCAATGAGCGTTTAATATCTTCATCGCGTTTGAAATTGTTAGGTGTGTTGATCCTAACCAGATGCAATGTGGCTCCAAATGCTGCCTGTAGCTGTTTGAGCTTCATCATCAGCCCTTCGCTGACATCCTTGATGCCGGTACCGAATACAATGTTCTTAATTTTTGTGGTATCTGTTTTTTGCTTCACTACAATCACGGGACATTCGGATCTTCTCACCACTTTTTCGGCGTTAGAACCAATGAAAATCTCACTTAGTCCGCTGGCCCCTTTTGAACCCATCACAATTAGGTCCGCTTGCTTCTCAGACACCAAATGAGAGATACCCTCATAAGGACTGCCTAAGTCCACATAGGTCTCGATATCCACCCCTTCTCCCGCAAATTGCTCGGCCAGCTTGTTTATTTCCTTCTTGGCGTTATCGGTCATCTCTTTCACAAAATCAGCATCAAAAGACCCTCCCACATTTACAGTAAGTGGTTCGGCAAACGTCCCGACAGGAATTTCGAGTACGTGAAACAGAAATATTTTAGTATCGTTTTTCTTAGCGATCTGAGTAGCAAAATCCAGCGCAAATTGCGCCTGTTCGGAAAAATCAGTAGGTACGAGTATCGTTTTCATTGTTCCAGTATTTTAATCTGCCTTCGCGTATGCTACGGCAGACGAGAAGGTTGTAATTTAATCTGTCGGTATTTTGTCCCGGAAGTTCGGGTCCAGCGTTCTACTCTGGAGGTTAATATTAATTATTCCCCCAATTAACCAAAGTTAATTTGCAGGCCGCTTAGAGTGACTAAGCGCAATCAAGCCGAAAACTGATTTTTGTCAGGTTTTTGGAGCACATGATGATAAATTACAGTTTGTATCATTTAGCACTCATACTTTATAGCCGTGGTGGAATTGGTGATTAAACAGAGCAAGCCTGAGTTTGTAGAAGCACTCAAAAAGATTACTACAGATAAGGGGCCGTCCAGATTCAGGCGTGAGCAAAATATGGCCTTTATAGGATATGTGGGAGATGATGAATTTAGTATTACCAGCTACAATTGGTTTATACCTAATCCGTGTGAGCTACATGCCAAAATTCATGATAAAGGAGAAGAGGTATCAATTGACATCACAATATTCAGGAAACATACCCCACTACTCATCTATCTCCTTACTCCCGGGCTTTTCATGTTGATTGAAATGATGTCATTTATCGAAGGCGAATCAGATATACTTTCCCTACTTGTCAAATTAGCAGCCGGTAGTTCAATTATGATACTTGTCCTATTCATTGTCAAGAAATCGGGTGAGCACTTGTTGAATAAATTCAAGGCGAAAACCGGGGCGAAACTAGTTGAATAGACATTTCGTAAACCTAATTTGCACTAAAGACAACAAGGTAAGTTAAGTGCTGTTATCCTAATATCTAAATCACAGGAAATGACCCACAACACATCTAAAATTAAAGGCGCTCTTATTGGCTCAGCCATTGGCGATGGTTTTGGTTATCCTACGGAATTTAAAACGGTTGCCGAAATCAAAGCGGAATGGGGAGAGAATGGCCTCACTGCTCCTTTAGGGGAAATAATCAAAGTCACGGATGATACACAGATGGCCTTGGCGGTGTCCGAGGCACTAATGAGGTCATACATCAATGATAAACTAGATTTCCAATTATTTGAGCTGTTTCTGATTGAGGCTTTTATCAAATGGCTGAATGACCCTGAAAACAATCGTGCACCTGGTATGACCTGTTTGACATCTTGTGAAAACCTGGAACGTCGCATGCCTTGGAAAGAAGCCACTGCCAAAAACTCCAAAGGCTGTGGTGCCAACATGCGTGTTACCCCAGTACCTCTGGTTAAATTCAAGCACACAAATTTTACAGATACCGATATAGCCAAGTGGTCTCAGTTTCAGTCAGCAGTTACTCACGCTCACCCTACGGCTCTCGCAGCTTCTGATCTGACCGCAATTGCTATTCTAAGAATGATGGAAGGTATTTCACCAGAAAGTCTTCTAAACGAATTAGAAGCATATTGCCACAGCCAGATGAACGTTTATCATGAAGATGTGCTGGGAGATGTTTGGGTGAGGCCTGGTGTTATGACCCCAGAAGATTTCATCAGCAGAGGTTGGCAAGAATGCCTGGATGTTTTGAAGCGGCTTGAGGTCGGCATAAAAAAGGGAGATAGAAATGCTGATCCATGCGACTACACAGGCGAAGGGTGGGTAGCTGAAGAGTCTCTGGCCACTGCCCTTTTGTGCTTCTTGCAGTACCCCGACGAACCAGCTGAAACACTCATACAAGCGGTAAATACGAGAGGAGACTCAGATTCTATTGCGTGTCTGGCAGGTGCTTTCGCCGGGGCCAGACATGGTTTGGAAGGCTTCCCCGGAGATTGGGTAAGTAGAATTGAATACCAAATTGAAATGAATAAGTTCGTTGATTTTATTACATCATCATGAAACAGTTTGAGTTATGGCTTGAGTTTGAGCAGGGGGACACTACCGAGTGGGACAGAACAAACGAATTTGCCAATATTCAAGTATCACTTCCTGATGGCAGAAAGTATGGAATTAACGTTTGGACTTATGGTTTTTTCAATTCGGAACTTGGCGAATCAAAAAAATCCGACCGGTACTTGATCCCTCCTGATTTATTCGTGGCTGAAATGACGCGCAAGTGTATCGAACTGGCAATTGATGATCTACTTGAAGAGGGTGATTTAGAAATGGTACTGAACCCAAGTATTATCATAAGTGACGATTAATATCTGCATTACGATTTTCTTCTACTTTGAAATTATCTCCTGATTTCCTTATTATTCCGCCAAATAAAGCAGCTATGATTAAAACAGACGACCATAAAACCACCGTTAAACATCCCGATAACCGCATTCTGGAAGAAGGTGCTAAAGTGAGCAGTAATTTTTTCCAGAGTGATATCATTTTCAGACATATGCTGAAAAGGGAGCTGTCCTCCTCAGGTATGGATTACATGCTAGATAAACTCGAAAGACTAGGCCGTGAAGTGGCTACTGAAATGGATCAGTTATCATTGACGGCTGACAAACAAGGCCCGCAATTGAAGAAAAGAAACTTCTATGGGGAAACGATCAACGAGATTACTTTTCATCCGGCTTACAAAGAAATGGGCAGAATTGCAGTGAAGTCAGAGATGTTCAGGGTAAAGTGGCTGCCTGAATTGAGAGAGAAGTTCGAGTCGGAAATTCATAGACTGGGCTTTGCCTCAGGCTATTTGTTTAACCTAGCTGAAGTGGGGCTTTATTGTCCGCTTTGTATGACTGACGGTGTGGCGAGGTTGATTGATCGGTACTGCGAGGATGAGGATAAGCAAAGGTTACTCGAACATATTTATACAGATGATATCGAAGCATTGTACACAGGAGCCATGTTCTTGACCGAGAAAGCAGGTGGCTCGGATGTGGGCGCCAATTTGGTAAGTGCTACTCACCATGCTGACCGTTATTATCTACTCAATGGCGAAAAATGGTTTTGCAGCAATGCCAATGCAGAAATCATCTTCGCCCTGGCCCGTACTAATCCGGAAGTAAAAGGCACCAGAGGCCTTTCTATTTTCCTGATTGAAAAACAAAAGCCTGATGGTTCCAAGAATGAAATGGAGGTGGTCAGGCTAAAAGATAAACTAGGTGTGCGATCGATGGCCAGTGCGGAGTGCATTCTAACCGATACTTGGGGAAAATTGGTCGGTGAAGAAGGCCAGGGTTTTAAGATCATGACTGATATGATCAACCTCTCGAGGTTGTATAACTCTATTTCTGCTATCGGTACTACCAGAAGAGCGCTCATAGAAGCTTACCAGTTTTTGAAGTTCAGAAAGTCGTTTGGAAAAAGGGCATTGGATCATGCTTTGATCCGCGAAAAACTGACGGAACTGAGTGCACTGAATTTGGCCAATTTCTATATCACTTGGAGAGCTATCCGCGCTTTGGACAACGCAGATAATGGAGATGAAAAGGAAGCTAATTTATTGCGGCTGCTTACGCCAATGGTCAAAAAGTGTACAGCTGAAAACTGCGTGTACAGCATCAGGGAGAGTATGGAGTTGATGGGTGGCGTTGGCTATATCGAGGACGGAGTGCTACCGAAAACACTACGAGACGCTTTAGTACTACCAATATGGGAAGGTGCTGGCAACATTATGACATTGGACATGCTACGTGCTTCTATGAAATCGACTGGCTTTCAGGTACTCTGTGAAGAGATTCAATCGCAACTAGTCAATTCAGATGAGAAAGATACTTTGTTAGCAGCTCTCGAAGAGACGGTTTCCTTATCGAAAGAACTAATAGGCAAAGATCCGGAAATAGTGGAGAGTTCGGCCAAACCCCTTTTCGAAAGGCTCACACTGCTGGCACAAATCGCTGCTATGATGGCCTATCGTGATGATGAAAGTGGCCAATGGATCGATCCGGCCATTTCCTACTTGACCAAACAGCTCAAGCCTCAAGCTTTGGGCCTTAGGGAACCTTTCTCTACAGAGTTAGTTGAACAGATGATCGGTTGGTGCTTCTAAGCAGGTTACAGGCCATATTCTATCATTCTACTAAAACCTTTACTGCTTAACGGAAACCTTTTGCAGATTGGCATGTCTTTGGCATAACTTATAATAACTCAAAATTAACTGTTATGCGAAGATTAAAATTTCTATTCATCCTGATAGTCCTTCCATTGGCATTCGAAGGTTGTTTCATTGATGATGACACTATATGCTCAAGGGGTAGTGGGCCTCTCGAAACGCGATCATTTTCTATTGAAGAGTTTACTTCCTTTAACATGGGTATATCTGGTAATGTATTTGTCACGCAAGGCGAAACACAAAGCGTGACCATACAGGGCCAGGAAAATGTGCTCAACCAAATCAACACCAATGTATCCGGTGGCACCTGGAATATCAACTTGGGGAAATGCTTCAGAAGGTATGAGCCGCTGGAGATATTCATTACTGTCAACTCCCTTAATGGTATCGCTTTATCTGGCTCTGGTAATATCATAGGACAAACGCCATTCGATGCAGCCAATATGCAAATCACGCTTTCAGGCTCTGGCAATATCACTTTTACTATCGACAACAGCGATCAGATCAACACCGTCCTATCGGGATCTGGTGGTATTGTGCTTTCTGGCGATGTAGACAACCACATCATCAATGTGGCTGGTTCCGGCAACGTTCAAAGTTTCAACCTTGAATCCCAGACCAGTAGCGTCAATATCAGTGGTTCAGGAAGTGCTGATGTCAATGTTGTAAATGCACTTGTCGCTACCATAGTCGGCAGTGGTAATATCAGGTACCGAGGCAATCCCACCATCGAAAGAAATATCAGTGGGTCGGGCAATGTGATCGATGCTAATTGAGGTGGTAGTAGTGAGTAGTGAGTAATTAGTATTGAGTCAAATTGTAGTGCTGTCAGGCCGAAAGACCTGACAGTTTTTGTTTAATTTACAGCGTCTTGAACATTCGATCACAGTTTATTTTACTCGTTGAGCTTACCTTATGTCAGAAGTATTAGTCTTTGCGTTGCAGATACTTTTGAACTTCAGTCTTTGTTGAAGAATTATTAAGGTTGTGGAAATCTATATAAAGTGATAGGAGCCCGGAATTAGTGGTCGCTAAAGGATTTAGTGGCCTCTTCCTTAGTATACTCTCCTTTCGGGAATATGACTCAGTCTTGTAAACATAGTTACCACTTTCATACCCGAAAGCTTCTTGAGTAGATCTTCTCCTTTCTCTAGAGTAAGTCACATTTTCATATGAATACAATCTATGATACTTCTCTCTTTCTTCGGCCTTAGACCACCTACTATCATGATTCAAATTTTTCTGGTCATAGTCTCGCAATACATTATAGAAGAATGTTTGAGCTTCCTCTTGGTCATAATTCACATCGAAGTCCCAAGCAATAATATATTTTGCATCTAGATTGTCTTCTTCCAAAAGTATCCTACAACTTTCATAAACATCTCCGGCGCAAGCTTCAAGAAGGAGTTCGTTAGCTTTTTTCAAGTTCTTCTCAAAACCAATACCATATTTCATAAAAGTGCCAAGCTTGAACTTATCGTACGCACCGACTTTTTCTGAACTATTCTCAATTCTCTCTTTTAATAAAGTTGCACTTGCCTCAAATTCTTGAGCTTGAAATGCAATATTTTCTAAGGTTTCTAAATCGAATATGCGTTGGACTTTTTTTGAATCAAGGGATGATATTGATTTTAAGTACCCAACCGTTGCCTTAGAAAAAGATTGAGGGTTTTTTTGTAATAATTCCTTGGCATCTTTCCGAAAAGATCTATCGTTCATTAACCAGTATCTTCGTATTAACAAATGATCTCTGGCATTAACTTCTATAGTATTAGAAGCATTTAGTTCACGAAGAGTAGTAAAAAGTAAATCGCTATCATAACCATAGTATACCAAACTCATTGCAGCATCAAGAATGTTCTGATTACAGTTTTGGTTTCCGAAGGAGCCGACTAAGTTGGCATAATTGTATGCTTTAAAAGCATTATCGTACATTCCTCGATTTTTGTAAAAATCATCACCAAGTGCTACAAACCTTTTGTATCTACTTTCATCAAATCCCGTCGGTTCCAGACTATAATCTTCTAAATTCAATTTTTCATTATTGACTATCTCAGTTTCTTCCTCTGTTAGCTTGAAAGTTATAGATGTATTTATATCGCCTGCACCCGGTATACGTCTTTTTTGTAAAGTGATATTTGCTCTTACAGTAATAGGATATGAATCCCCATCACGAGCCCGTGAATACCACCTTTCGTCCCCATAAGGAGTTTTCTTATTAATGAATCCAGGAATGCTTTTTACCAGTATCTTCTCGTAGTTCAGTTTATTCCATCTAGAAGGGTTAGTTAAAGAAAGCTCTAGAATACCTCCCTTACTAGTATTGTTTATGATGTGATTCTCATCAAATAGCCTTGCGCTTTTTACTTGAGCGTTGTATCCATTTTCATACAAGGAATTATTTGAATACCTGAATATTCTTAAATACCTTAATTCCAGTTGACCCGATTCGTTCACTTTAATACCTCCTAAATCACCTATCTTAGGGTTTGGCAGACCAATGGCAATTTTTTTAGGAGAAAACTGACCTTTACCGGTGTATATTACGGTTTGGCCTAAAACTGCGGTAATTACTCCATTGAACTGTACAATCCTAAGCACATAGATCCGGTTTTTGCTTAATTTGGATGGCCTGATACCCCATTTAGCTTCTAACCCTCCGAGTTTATCACTATTGCTAGATATATCTAATCGTATTCCTATGCGCTCGACTTTTATTTTTGATTCAGGACTAAGTTTGTTATAGTTACTTCCTTTGGTCCATTTAAAACTAAATTCCATTTCCCAATTAATGGGTGTCTCAACACTGTTACTGGCTACTAAGTAATTCCAACCGGTGTAATTCCGGCCTGTGGATTTCACTGTAGCCTGACCATCTTTTACTGCCAGTTTAACTTTTTTATTAGATGGAATCCACTGTCCCTCGTCCTTGTCAAAATTATCTTCGAAAACCAATTCCTTATCAGCATCAATTGGTTGGTAATGTTTCTGACCAAGGCATTGATAACTAAGGTTTAAGCCTATCGTCATTAGGATCGCCGATAATGAATATTTGTTCAGTTTTGTCATTTTATTATGAAGTTTTATCAAGCCTAAAACTATCAGCACCATAGACAACGAGCGTCATCTACCTATCAAACCTACCATAAGCACTTTATGAAATCCACATAGCTTTTGATTAGCCATTTGAATGCTGTAATATAAACTAATTGACACAACTGAATAAGGTTTATGGGTGCTTAAATTCAATGATAAGCAACTATAAAAAATAGGATAGCTAACCTATCAGATAAAAAGGTATCCAAGATATAGGTTTTCACCTTATTTCTTAGTTTACCGGCCATTATGAAGCAATCCTATCCGCAGGTGAGGCGATGAGAATAATACCGATTCAAAGAATATTATTGAGTAGTTGTTATTCAATGTAAGTGTATCCTGCTTTATTTAACATTCATATTTTCAAGCCTGGCGTAAAATCTTTTCCATTTTCTTGCCTTTGGCTAATTCATCTACCACCTTGTCGAGGTACCTGACTTGTTTAGTCAGAGCAGTCTCAATCTCCTCAATACGGTATCCACAGATTACACCCTTAATCAATTCGGCATTGGGGTTAAGATCAGCTTTTTTAAAGAATGTCTCAAACGTGGCTTTTTCCTCGATTAGCTTGTCCAGATCGTTTTTGTCAAAGCCGGTCAGCCATTTGATTACTTCGTGTAGTTCTTCTGATGTCCTTCCTTTTTTCTCGACTTTTGTTACGTAATGTGGATATACAGAAGCAAAGGTCAACTTTGCTATTCTCTCATCATGTTCCGGAGTTGTCGCCATAGTTAGTGTCTTTTTGTTATTCTTTTGATCATTGCAATTTGTCCATTATGCCACATTTGGTGCTTGGACGTAAAAGTAAGCGCATCATATTTTGATTTCGATTTACTTGGATCGCCCGTCTTGCATGGTATCAGGTCTTTTGGCCTGATAGTCTTGATTTACTCAGCTGCAGGTCTCAATTTATGAATAACTTCTGTGCTTACCCAATAGACATTGGCCAACCCAATTTTTCCTTCTCTTTCCGCCCTTCCAAAAAATAAGTATTTGCCATCTGGGGTAATACTGGGGCTTTTCTCATTAAAAGTAGAATTCACTTCATTTCCAAGGTTGATAGGCTTTGTCCATGTTCCGTCTTGCTGCTTGAAATAGACATAAACGTCATTATCTGTTCTTCCTTCATCTTCTATGTTGCGAGCAGTCAACACTAAATAATCTTGAGATGGAGAAATGAAGGCGTGATGACCAAATTCAAGCTCAACTTCCAGTACTTCCGGAAATTCGCCATTTTTATTAGGTGCATAATACGTCTTCATTTTTGATAAATTGAAATAATAGAGGTCTCCATTTTTTGCCTGATTAGGAAAAAACACCAAGTCGTCGTTTATGGGTGAGTCAAGCATTCTTGCATCGCTCAAAGTATCCTCTAAACGGTCTACGTACCAAATTTTCTCATCCACAAAAACAGAGTCCAAAGCGGTGAAATAGAGTCTTTTACCATCAAGGCTGACGAAAGGGTGCAATTCTTCATTCTTTTTCCCTTTGGTGAAACTGACTTTTTTAATGGGAGTCCATTTATTGTCTTCGAATTTTGAGCAATAGATGTGTGTTCCTTCGCCTTCATACTCAGCTTCAAAATACATTTCTTTTAAATTGGGGGAAAACGAGACGACACCCTCAAACCTTCCATTGAGTGAAACAATGTCAGGCGCAAACATTTCAGGAATCGAACCTGGCGGCTTTTGTCCAAAATAAGGGTTTTCTATAATTGGTGAGTCAGAAACTTTCGAGTGCTGCTTTTCGGGGTTACAAGCGTTTAAAAACAACAGTAATACAAGCAACGAAAGTGCAAAGTTGTAATATCTCATACTTTAGATTAGCGTTTTATTTTTGATGAATATGGAAGGGAAATTCTTTATCAATAAAAGTGGCAGATTTGATTTTACTACCGTCTAACACTGGTAATCTGTTTGTCTTTACTTCGTTTATCTCCACTATTTAAGCTTGCCATTAGGTACTTTTTAAAGTACGCATAACGAAGGGATTCGTTTAAGCATTCAATGAATTGTGGGCATAGGGATTGAATTGGTTCTCGGTGGCAAAGCTTTGATTGGGCACTAACTAAAATTTGTTTCGTGGATTATTGTTAGGACTAGACCTAATAGTTTCTAGTTGTTTTTGGTGTAAACGAAAAAGAGGCTGTCTCAAAAGCTGTCTTTTCGACCGTAGAGAGAAATCTTACTCGACTCAAAGTGTTGATTCTCAAGAGAGTAAGATTTCTCATCCCGATTGATCGGGATGACATTAAAACGGGCTTTTGAGACAGCCTCTTGAAAAAGTATAAAAGGTATATCAATGATTAATCTCTACCCTTTTTTGTATCCTTTCACCACTAAGGGTGACTATATTGAGTATATAAATACCGTCTTCGACGTTGCTTAAATCTATAGAAGAGTTATCATTCATTTTTTGATTCAACACCTGTTTTCCGTTTGAGACATCAACCATAGAAATGGAAACTATTTTCGTGCCTTCATTGGGCATCGTCAACTTCAGTCTATCATTAGCAGGATTAGGAAAAATAGTAATCTCCTTTGTGAGATTGCTTGCATTCAGGGTTTCGGAATCTGTTAACTCACCGTCTTGAGCAACTCCGAAGAATCCCCCACCTCCACCTGTAACGGTTACATTAACATAATCTCCAACGTTAATCCCACAACTTAGAGCTGCCACTTCTACATGAAAAGAACCTGATGTATTACCCGTGATAGCAATTAGTTCTGAACTATTTAAACCCGTAACGGCTGACCACCCATTGGGTATGATCCATCTATAATTAGACAGGGCAATGCCGCTTGCATTTAGGGTCACAAAGCTATTTCTGCCTACTGTAGCGGAACTTGGCGATATGACTGGATACTGCCTTCCGTAGGTAATTGTCTTTGTTCTATATGAGCTATTGGCAGAGCCACACACATTAGTCTTATTTGCTCTTACACGAATTTGTCCTGTACCCCTACCGGAAGAAGGGGCAGTAATAGTTACTGTCCGAGAATTTATAGTCAAAGAAGTTCTGGTGACACCGTTAATTTTCCAACCTGAGGGAACAGTAAAAGTGTAGTTACTTGCTCCTGGTGCCGGAGAGGCAGTGTATGACCTAGCTTCTGAGTTACATAAAAAGCTAGGTCCGTTTAAGGCAGACGGTCTTGTTATAAATGTTCCTACATCTACTGTTTTGCCACTATTATAATTGTAAGGGGTAGTGCATGATTTAGCTTCTGCAAATAGTATCAAGACACCTGGGGTCGAACCTAGTGCTATATCAATTGTCTGGCCAGAAAGGGTTTCTGTTCTTCCATCCGGATGAATGACAGACCATGTATAGGAACTACAAAAAACGCCAAATCCAGGTGAAAAACTGAACTCTGCTAAATCACCGCAATTTGCTGAAGAAGGCCCACCAAGAGATCCAGATCTAAAGGGTTTAGGTCCTGGGGCGTCAATTGGTTCATCTGGATCTTCGATAAATGGATCATAGTTAATCTGGGCGTATAAACTGCAGCTAGCTAATAGCATAAATGCCAGTAATGTAATTTTTACTTTTTTCATAATACTCATGTTCTTTTGGTTTATTGGTTATTTGATTACGAACTCAATCGAATAGAACATTATAAGTAGCGTGCACGGCGCTTATTGTTCTTCTATTAAATATACTATAAATACTTTATTAAGTATATTTATTTTTTTATATACAACTCAAAATGTAAATAATAATTTAATAGTAACAAATTATTAAAAACTACAAGTATTTGTATTCAGATATCAACACTTATGAAAATCGGTGTGACCAATTAGTTGGGTGAGTAGGAATCTAAAATAAATGGCATTGGACATGCCTTAACAGATAAGAAGTTATTCTCCCCGCATCTTCTTCTTCGCGATGGCGTCGCGTATGCGGCCTGCGCTCTCGTAGTCTTCTTTTTGAACGACTTTGGCAAGAAGTTCTTCAAGCTCTTCCATGGGGTAGTTGATGAATGAGCCTCTTTTGTCTGGAGTGATGACCTTATCGTCTACATCGAATCCAACTGAAGCAATTAGGCTTTGTGCACAATAGATAGGGCATTCTGATCTTACCGACATGGCAACGGCATCAGAAGTGCGGGCATCGATTTCCACCAGCGTTCCGTTGCTATTGATGAAGAGCGAAGCATGGTATTTCTGATCGATCATTTCGGTGATTACCACCTTTTCTAGCTTTCCATTGAGTGCCTTGATGGTTTCAAATAGGAGGTCATGTGTTTGAGGCCGAACAGGTTGCATTTTCTCCAGTACCACAGCGATGGCTTGCGCCTCGTTTCTACCAATGATGATAGGGATACGCTTGTTTTTATTAATATCCTCAAGAATCAGGGCAAAGTTGCCCGGTTGAGACTGGCTCGTCGTTAGAGCCACTATGTTTAATTCGACCTCTTCCATTGATTACTAACTAAAATAACCGTAGACAATCCAACCTCCATACCCCATGCACAACACGGCTGACAGTATTAACAGCACAAACTGAAATGTGTTACCGACGCGGATTCTTTTGGAGAATGGAAGGTTAAATACTCCGGCTACCACCATCATACCCAGAATCGACCCGAAACCGAAAATAACTAAGTATAAAAGGCTTTGATAAGTATATTCTAGTTGGGTCATCGCGAGCAAGATCACAGTACCGCTACCGGCCAGTCCATGGATCAAACCGACAGAATATGCCAGCTTGTGATCATGTGCCACTCCTCCGGTGTATGCACGCTTACCGCCTTTGACTTTCATCAATCGGTAAGTGCCCAATACGATCAAGGTAGCACCTACGATCGCCTCGAAGAGCTCGAAGTTCACGTCTTCAAGCGCTGATCTACCTAATATGATCAAACAACCTACGGCAAAGATGGTAGAGGTATGCCCCAGTCCCCAAAACATACCGTCCCTTACCGCTTTGAGTAGGTTATTGCGTTGGTTGGCGATATTGCCCACTGCCAATACATGATCCGCTTCAAAAGCATGGTTGAATCCTACAACAGCAGCTAGTAGTAAAGGTAAAGTCATATCCTTGAGTCTGTTTTAATCTGCGTTTATACAATTTTTGTTCGGGGCCTTAGAATCACCCGGTGATTGCCGGTATCTGCAATTGCCATATACTGCGCATTCGTACATATCGCAAAAGGCCAATACAATGAGCTTTCTGTACCCATGATGGTATCCATATTCTCGCTCCCAGTTTCGAAATCATCATGACCTACCAGGTCATCGGCTTCACTACTATTTTCTCTGGGGAACTGATCAAACCTCAACACCCGGCTATTGCCGGTATCCGCCACCCAGATGCCTTCTTGATCAAAGAAAGAATCGTAACACCAGTTGAGCGATCGGGAAGATGGCTTTAATTGAAACTGGTTCTGTCCGTTTTCTGTGAAGGATCGCTGCCCGATGATGACATCTGCTTTTTCTTCGAAAGCCTTCTGCCAATCTTGCCATAAGAGTACTCGATAGTACTGCGTATCTGTTATGGCTAGCTCTCCTTTTTGGCTTACCCTGACAGAATAAGGCCATATTGCGTTCTCATGATCATAATCCCGGTCATTGAAACTGCCTTGCCCAATCACCCGGTCGGCCGGTACAAAACTTTGATCCGGAATTTCGCTGTAGTAGAGTACACGTCTATTACCGGTATCAGCTATCCAAAGTTGTTTTCCATCTGAATGGACACCATAAGGCCAGTTTAAGGTATTGGCGGTTGGCTCCGCACCAATACCGGATACATTGGGCTCGTTGCCATTGAAATCGCGTTGACCAAGCACCACATCAGCAGGTTGACCATCTCGAAAGGGCATTTCTGACCATATCAAAACCCGATGATTCCAGGCATCGGCAACAATCAATTGAGTGCCATCTGACCAGATTCCGGAAGGGTATTGTAAAGAATGGGCACTGACACCACCGCTGTTACGCTGGGTATTGGCTTTTTCCATTTGTCCCAGTACGATATCTGGATTTGAGAATTCGCTCGTCGGTATGTTGTTCCAAATGAAAACCCGGTTTTGACCGGTATCCGAAACAAAGAGTTGATTTTCCGTGATCCAGATTCCCCTAGGCGCCAGAAATGGGTTGTTCTCTGACCCTTTGAAAACTAGGCTTTCTTGCAGCAGTCGATTAGCAGTCACTTCCATGATTAGCAGATTCTAGGTAATTGCTCCCCCGGTAACATATTCAAAACCCTGCGTCCGCCAATGGCGCTGGTCATAAGCACCTGTCCGGGATGCTGAGAAGTGACCGTACCAATGCAAGCCGCATTACTACCTTCTTCTGTCTCCCGAAGCTTGGCTAAAAACTCAGCTTCTCTACTCGCATCTACTACGGCGATGAACAGTCCTTCATTGGCTACATACAACGGATCAAGTCCGAGCATTTCACATGCACCTTCTACACCATCATTCACGGGTATGCTGTTGTGATCCAACGTCATTCCCAAAGCAGATTGGGTAGCCATTTCTTTCAACACTGTGGCTACTCCACCACGGGTTGGATCGCGAAGCACATGTATATCGTCTCCAAAACGCTCTATCAGGTCAATGACCACATGATTGAGGTTTTGCGTATCACTTCGTATATCAGTTTCGAATTCAAGGCCTTCTCGCACAGACATGATGGCAATACCATGGGTAGCCAACTCGCCACTTACGATAATCTTATCCCCTTCTTTGATTCTATTTACCGCTATATTGGCCTTGGCATGTACCTTACCAATACCGGTGGTATTGATAAACAGCTTATCTCCTTTGCCTCTTTCCACTACCTTGGTATCTCCTGTCACCACCTGCACTCCTGCCCTTTCGGCGGCATACTTCACACCGACCAGCACTTCCCAGAATTCTGCCATGGTCAGCCCCTCTTCGATGATGAAGCCAAGTGATAGGTATTGGGGCACAGCACCACACATGGCCAGATCATTGACCGTTCCATTGACAGCCAGTTCGCCGATATTTCCACCTGGGAAAATGATAGGGGATATGACAAAGCTATCGGTAGAAAAAGCCGTCTTGCCTTCTAATTCCAGAAAGGCTCCATCATGCTGGGCATCGAGGTGCTCGTTCTTTAAGAGGTCGAAAACGCCCGTTTCTAATAGTTTATGTGTAAGTAGTCCCCCGCTTCCATGCCCGAGTGTGATTACGTCGAAATCTAAGGTGGGTAAGGGACAGTCGGTTTTCAGAGCCATATTAAACGAGTTCTTCAGTTAAATTCGCATTCGAGAAATGGTAATAGGCCGCGCATGCTCCTTCGGACGAAACCATCGGTGCGCCAAGCGGAGTAGAAGGCGTACACTTCTTACCAAATTGCGGGCACTGGTGTGGTTTCTTGATGCCTCTCAGTACATCTCCCGCAATACACTCTTTGCTCTCTTCCGCCGCAGTGATATCTACCGCAAACTTGATATTGGCATCGAATTGAGCTAGTTCTGGCTTCACCTCGTAACCACTTTCGGGTATGTTTCCAATACCCCTCCATTCTCTATCGTGGATGTCAAATACAGATCGGATCACCTTGATAGCCTCCGGGTTTCCTTCCGGCTCCACCATTCTACTATACTGATTCTCAAGCTTGTGGACACCAGCTTCGAGTTGCTTGACCACCATTAGAATGCCCTGAAGTAAATCGACCGGTTCAAAACCAGTGACTACTATGGGTATTTTGTGCTCTTCCACAATAGGATAATACTCTTCGATGCCCATGATGGTACAGACATGACCTGCTGCAAGGAAGCCCTGAATCACATTGTCCTCATCGGCCATTACAGCACTGATGGCCGGTGGTACCAGTACATGTGAGGCGAGGATAGAATAGTTATTCAATCCCTTTCTATGAGCGTGTAGAACAGACAAGGCATTGGCTGGAGCGGTGGTCTCGAAACCCACGGCAAAGAATACTACTTGCTTGTCGGGGTTTTCTTCCGCGATTTTCACCGCTTCTAGCGGAGAGTATAATATCCTGATATCGCCACCTTCTGCCTTGGCCTGCAAAAGGCTCTTCTCTGAACCGGGGACGCGCAACATATCTCCGAAAGAGCATAGAATCACACCTTTGTCCAGCGCCAGATGAACTGCTTTATCGATCAGGTTCAATGGCGTGACACAAACCGGGCATCCCGGGCCATGTACCATCGTGATCTCGTCAGGCAGCAGGTTAAGCAAACCATTTTTGACCAGGCTATGCGTCTGGCCGCCACAGACCTCCATGATCGTCCATGGCTGCGTGACGGTATTCTTTATTTCTTCCAGGTAATCCTTTACCAGTTCCGGGTCTCTGTATTCGCTCAAGAACTTCATGGCGCATCGTCTTTTAGTTGATCGACGGAAGCAGGCTCCAGTTCATCCAGCTCTCCCGCCTCTCTTAAATATTCGAAAGTCTTTTTAGCTTCTTCTTCGTTGACCACGCTGATAGCTACCCCCACATGAACCAGCACATAGTCTCCTTCTTGTGCGTGTGGTACCATTTCAAGGCTAGCCTCCTTGGTGATCCCACCAAATTGCACCTTAGCCATTCTAACCAGGCCGTCATGCCGGTTTTCTATAGACTTGATTTTTCCGGGTATTGCTAAACACATGTCAAACCAGATTTAGTGAATGTTCTTTTTTCAATTTTCTATTATGCCCCAGGCCATGCAAATGATACATCAGTTGGCCGAAGGAAATATTCTCGTCGTTAGGTGATAACTGCTTATGAAAGTAGAGTTGGTATTTATCATCCAGATGTAGTTTGATAAGATCGACCAAAACGCCATTCTGAAAAACGCCTCCACTGAAGGCCAGCTTTTGATAGCTTCCGTGTTCGGCCACCATCTCTATAGCCCTCACCAGAGTAAGGTGAAAGCGCGCAGCGATCTTTCCTACTGACACGTTGTTCTCCAGGTCATCAATGATGGCATTCAACATTGGTTTTACAGAAAGAATACTATCTAAAATGGATAGATCATAAGGCTCTACTTTATACCAATGCTCTTCAAGATACTCGCCGGCTGCCTGCTCCAATAGCATGGCCGCTTGTCCTTCGTAAGTGCTTTTATCCAAAAGCCCTAACAAACAAGCAATGGCATCAAACATGCGCCCCATGCTGGAGGTCTGTATCCCCTTTTGTAGAATAGACTTATGGTAGAATGACCATTCTTGGGTTGTAAAGTACCCCTCTAGTCGCTCATGACCTGAAGTAATTGAGAATGCTGAAAGTCGTGGTTCAAGAGCCATTTTATCTGCGGCCAGTACCGGGAAATAATCGAAATGGGTATTTCTGATAATGGCGCGGTCTTCGTAAGCAAAAAACTCTCCTCCCCAAATTTGTTTGTCATGTCCATAGCCCGTACCATCCCAAATCATACCTAGCACCTTTTCCTGCGTATCAAGCAGGTCATTCTCAGTCAGTACGGCTGTGAAATGTGCTTCATGGTGCTGAACCCTGTGCACAGGCACCTGGAACGATTTGCTCAGGTCGTTGGCTTGGTAAGAAGTGAAATACTCAGGGTGAAGGTCAGCAATGATCGCGGCAGGTTTGCATTTGGTCAAGGACAGAAAGTGCTCCAAAGTTTGACGGTAATTGACCTGCGACTCATAGCTGGACAGGTTGCCCAGAAACTGGGCAACATAAAGATTACTACCGACATTGAACGAATAGCTTCCTTTCATTTCGGCACCTAAAGCCAAAATTGAGGTACGATCAGTGATATCTAATGAATGATAATAATTAGGCGCCAGCCCCCTTGACCTCCTGATCACGATCGGTTGGCGGGCCAGGGCGGTATATTTCATGACAGAATCGTCCTGATTGGTGGTGATCCTGCGATTATGCGAAAGTATCAAATCAGCGAAGGCGAAAAGCGCGTTGCGTGCTTCGTCATCCTGAAAGACAATTGGTGACCCGCTCAGGTTAGCACTTGTAGCCACCAATGGCTTGTTGAAACGAGTGGCAATCAATTGTAGCAAGGGTGCATAAGGCAACATGACACCGAGTTGATTAAGTCCAGGCGCTACAGCTTCCAGACATACACCTGTTTTCAGCTCGTCTTTCAACCTTGCTAATACAATGGGAGCTACAGGGCCAGTTAACAGGCCTATTTCCTTGTCGGACAATCGCGTGTCTCCAGAAAGCATTTCGAGATCGGGATATAACACCGCGAAGGGCTTATGTGGCCTGCCTTTTCTATCACGAAGTTGCATTACCGCAGCTTCTGATGTAGCATCACAGAGCAAAAGATAACCTCCGATCCCCTTCACCGCCACTGTGGCGCCTGAGGCAAGATCATTCTGAACGCGCTCTAAGATGTCTTGCTCGTTAGTATATTCGAGGCCAGCAGCGTTAATCAATCGCATTGTAACTCCGCATTCGTGACATGAGTTGGTCTGTGAATAATACCGCCGGTCTAATGGGTTATTATATTCTAAACTGCAATCATCACAGAAATCGAACTCAGACATGGTGGTTTGGGGGCGATCATAAGGCAGCCCTTCCATGATGGAGTATCTAGGGCCACAATGTGTGCAAGTGATGAAAGCATACTGGAACCTTCTATCATTATGATCGAACAACTCCGTTCTGCAATCTTTACACATGGCAAAATCAGGTGTAATGGACATATCCAGATCGGTACCCTGATCACTCTCTACGATACTGAAGTCGGTAAAATCGGCTGGCTCAATCTCCTCCATTCGGTGATGAGTTATTCTAGCCAAATGAGGACTTTGATCAATACAGGTTGTGTAGAATGCATCGGCCTCCTGGGCAGAAGCATTAAAAACAATATGCACGCCATCCACAGAGTTATTGACCCAGCCCTTTAGATGATGGTCATGAGCTAATCTATAGACAAACGGTCTAAAGCCTACACCCTGTACGCATCCAGTAATATGTATATGAAAAGTGGGCAAGCTTAAGCCAGTGCCGTGGCAGATTCTTTTTGCTTTCTTGCAACCTTATCCAGCAACCAATCACACCATTGGTCTAGTCCAGTGCCGTCAACACCAGATACCTGCATCACTTCCAGTTCAGGATTGACATCGGTGGCATCCTTGGTCGCCGCTTCTACCGAGAATGGTAAATGAGGCAAAAGGTCAGCCTTGGAAACCAGCATGAGGTCACTGGTCAGGAACATACGCGGATATTTCTTGGGTTTGTCATCCCCTTCTGTGGTAGCCATCAAAGTCACTCTGTAATCTTCGCCCAAATCAAAAGAAGCCGGGCACACAAGATTCCCTACATTCTCTATGAATAACAGTTCTACACCGTCAAGATCTATTTGCTCCATCGCCTGCCAAACCATCTGCGCTTCTAGGTGGCATATGCCACCCGTTACGATTTGAAGTGCATCGATTCCGGTCTCTTTGATCCTGTCAGCATCTCTCTCTGTTTCAAGATCGCCTACCAATACCTTCATTTTCACCTTGTCCTTGATGCGCTTGGCAGTCTCCTGCATCAGGGTAGTCTTACCGCTCCCCGCAGATGAGGTGACATTGATCAGCGTGATGTTGCGATCGCGCATATTGTTGCGGATGTTCTCAGCCACAAAGTCGTTAGCTTTCAAAAGATTGAAAGATGAGTTTTCACATTGCACAGTACCTCGTGCAGCTTTGGTGGATTTATCTACAGCCATGATTATTTCAATTAGGTTAATTCGATCAAGGTATGTAAAAGCTTCAAATTAGAAAAGGCTTTCTAAGCTTTAGAAAATTATTTCTAAAGTGGTGTGTTTTGGAATCTGTTGTAACGGTGAAAGTGATTAAGTTGAAAGGCTGTCATTTCGATACCGACGGGTCGGAGAGAAGTCTTTTTTGATTTAAAGCTTTGATTATTAGGGAGATGGATTTCTCTCAGTCGGCTGACTGATCGAAATGACCTTCGCAACAAGCTTTTCAAACAACCTCCTTATCATGAAAATGGACGCGTTCTATCAATAATTCTTCCCCCTGAATGATGTTACGAGAGGGATGTCCGTTGGAACACTTAAATACGTAGTTTTTAATCTCGGCCACCTCTCCACACAACTCGCATTTTATCTTGATTGGTACAACGTTTACGGTCAGCTTAACATCCTCGTAACGGCCCTCATCTTGCACAACCGCTTCGAAGGCACTCTGCATGAGAATAGGTTGTACATTGGAGAGTAAACCCACCTTGAGATCAATGCCTTTGAGCTGCTCAAGTGCCTCGCTTCCAAACTCATCTTCCAGTGTTCTGAATATATTTCTGACTAGTGATATCTCGTGCATCGTAATTGTTATAGAACCATTAATGTATTGCCCAGTGCCTTAAGCCTTGAGATATGTCCTTCAGCCTGGCTGATGACCTCATCGTCATCTGTCAGAGACATGATTTCCCTGGCCTTTTTCATCATATCCTTGTGCCTTACTCTCTCCATATTCTGGTTGACGTTGTTGGCACGCCAGCAAGCTTCCAAATAGTTTAAGAGCGTGTGCGTTCTTTCCAGCGGGTAGGCTTCCGGTGTTCTGATCTCCAGCGCTTCCACCAGGTAAGAGATCGCTTTCTCATAGTTGTCAGAATGCTTGGATTCGGGATACTTCATCAGTGCATTAGCATAATTGTTGAGTATGAGTGCATGCTGATATGGGTATTCCTCGCGATCGAAATAGGCCAGACTTTCCTTGAAAGAGGAGGCTGATACAGCCGACCAAATGGCCTTCTTCTCCGGGTCGGTGGGCATTTCTGCGTAGATGACCCCAAGATAATGGTGTATCTCGGCAAATATCTCCGGAGCCTCTTCCTTGGTGAATATCTTCAATGCTTCCTGATAGGTTTCTACTGCAGTCTTGTAGAATTGCGGATTACCGTCTTGAGCCCAGGTATACAGGAGCATGCCTTTGCGCAGGTATGCATTGGCTAGAAATTCAGTAATTTCTTCCGTAGAATAAATCTCAATGGCCCTATTGATGTAGCCTAAAGCCTCGCTGTAGCTACCTGTTACGTTGGCTACCTCAGAAGCATGTACCAGCAACATGGCCACATTGATATCATCTTCAATGTTTTCGTAATACTGTAAAGTATCCCGGATGATTCCCTTCAACTCTTCCACCATCTGCATATCATAAGGGATACTGATCTGGTTGGTTAAAAGACCCGCTAGATCCAATTGAATAGCGTATCGGGATTGATCAGTAATTGATGCTTCCAGACTATCCCTTAACAGTTGCTCGGCTTGTTCTACCTGCTGCCCGTCAGACAAATAGGTAGCGTATTGTCTGGCCGTAAATGCTCGAGCATCTGCATCTGGCGCCATATCCAAAGCTTTCTTGTACATATCGGCTAGCGACAAACCATTGTCCTCCATGCCATTGTAGTGTCTCAATATGGCTTTGTTATGTAAGGTGTAATAAGTATTTTCCTCTGGAGAAGTCGTAATCCAACTTCCTTCAATGAGGTTACCGTAGCTTTCTACAATCCACCTTAAGTCATTTCTAAAGTCGTAAGACAAGGCCAACTCGTAGTGACCAAGCTTGGTCAGGATAATGGCCAGTAAGTTTTGCGTATTGAAAGGTGTAGGAGGAAAGAGTAAAGGCGGTTCGGTGTTAACCCAATTGGCAGGCCAATAAATCATCCCATCAGATATCCGCAGATACGGTACCTGCTTGGCGGCATCGTCATCTGCCAGTATAGAAATGTGATCTTCCAAACCCTCCACAGTCTTTATGATGTCATGAGTATCGGAAGCGCTATCGTCGATGTATAGGTAGAGCATGCTTTTCTTAAATGCTTACTTTCATAAAACGTTTGTCCTGATTGATCTGAAAGGACAATGACCGGTTTTCGTCCGGAAGGTCGTGGTCGATGATCATATCCCTGATCACGATACTTTTTGTCCCTGCTAAGTCTTTATCCTTGAGCAGGCATTGGCAGGCATCATGTAGCTTAGGGAACCAGCTATTGGTAGCGGGAGAGATGAGCAAGGTATGCTGATCTTCTTTATAGCTAATGTAAGCTGAGTTAGTATCATCGAAGAGTTGACGGGCAATTTCCGGAGCGATCACCAGGTGCGAAGAACTGAGCCTAACTTCCTCAGACATGCTTGGGGAGTTTAAGGTCTTCCTGTATCAGCCCAATAACACGGTCTCCGGCTGCTTTGACAGGCTCAGAGAGTTCAACTTCCAGCCGAATATTGTCCACAGCGATAAGGTAGACTTGTATATCATCTGGATACTCATCCATTAAAATCTTTTTGGCATAGGATAACGCCTGGTCCCATTTCAGGCTGTGTAGAAAAACCATAGGGTCATCTTCAGGAGCTCTCATTACTTCTTCTGCCGGCACTTTGAACAAAGTACCCGGAGATTCGCCCGTGTTGATAATAGCATCCACAATAATGATGCGCTCGTGCCCTTTCAGGTTGAAAAGTACCTCGAAGGCCGATGTTCCCATATCAAACAGTGTGATATCATCAAGCCCTTCGGTTATTTCTTTGAGGCGTTCAATGACATAAATACCAATGCCGTCATCACTGCGGACTGGATTGCCAAAACCCATTATGGCTGTTTTCATAGAAATTGTTCTAGTAATAAAAATCTAATCTTATGCTGGCACGCGTTACAAACGCGCGCCTTCAATCCTTGGATCTAATTCCAAATCCTACGAACGCGTTACAAACGTGCTCGATCAGAGGTTAGCTACAGTAACTAGATTACTCAAAGTAATCTAGTTACTCGCCGTATCCTAAGCGTCCTCTTCTGCCCTTGTTGATGCTTTCTCCAACAAGTATCTGAACTCTTTTTGTTGGTGACAACACCAACAAAGGCGTAGAGACAGTGTCTACCAGGTATATTAAGTAGCCGTTCGTGAGACACCAACGGCTTCGGGTAACCTGTGTATTTTACTTATGTGCTGGCGAGCGTTGACAACGCGTACCTTCAATCTTTGGTCTAATTCCGAATCCTACGAACGCGTTGCAAACGCGCTCTATCGGAGGTTAGCTACAGTAACTAGATTACTTTGAGTAATCTAGTTACTTACCGTGTCCTAAGAGTTCCAGCGAACACGTTACTGCCCTTGTTGGAGTTTTCTCCAACAAGTATCTGAATTCTTATTTGTTGGAGATAAAACCAACAAAGGCAAAGGCACGAAGCCGTTTGTGAGACACAAACGGCGGCGCTTAAGTACTGGACGCTTATAGTTTAAATCTTGCCAATTCTTTGCCTGACTTTTGGTCATGGGCATGTACAGTACATACCAGGCAAGAATCAAATGATCTTGCTACCATACCTACTTCTACCGGATCATGTGGATCTTCAATTTCGGTACCTTCCAGTGCGGCTTCTATCGGGCCGGATTTTCCTTCCGAATCGTTAGGGCCGACATTCCAAGTGGTAGGTGCAACAACCTGATAGTTCTTGATCACGCCTCCTTCTATCTCTACCCAATGTGCGAGGGCTCCTCTGGCAGCTTCAGTAGCGCCAAAGCCTTTGCCATCTTTCTCTTCTGGTTTGATGTAGAATTCTGCATCAAGATCAATCTCAGTCAACCACTTATCGATCAATTGATAAATTCTAGGGGCTTCGTGTAAACGGGCTAATGTCCTGGTAAACACGTTAGGCCCAAGCTTCTGGATGATATCACCGAACAAAGGATCTTGAATCTGGTGATCCAAATTGGATGGATTGGCGTTCATAATCACTCGCGAGAGTGGCCCTGCCTCAGCAGCCGCATTCATGTATCGCGGCGCTTTAGACCAGCTATACTTCTCATCGAAGTTGGTATCCAGTAAGTTTTGAGATGGTACCGGTGTTGGCAAAGGCTCGTCCCACGGGTGAGCTGGCGGCTCATTTTCAAACCATGTGTGATCCACATGCTCGATCACTTGCTTGTGATCAAACTCATGGTAATTCTGTCCATCAAAGAATCCGCTTGAACTAATAAGTGCTTGATTTCTACCTTCGATGGTTGGATTATTATATCTGTCTTTATGTAAATAGGTACCATAGGCTAGGAATTTGCCTACACCCTGACCAAATTTATCAAGGCCAAATTCAAGTCCAGCACGAATAAATAAACCAAGGTCACTATTGCGTTGTGACTCGTTCTCTTCAACCCAGGCCATCAAGTCATCCCAGCTCTTGATCTGCAGATAACGATCAATAGAGCAGCCTAACCAAACGGTTTCTAGCCAGTCTAGTCTGAACTGATTCATGATGGCGTGTGCCCTGGTAATGTCCTTAAGCGTAGGAGCACACATTACACCACCTGGTACCATGTAGCTAGAATGAGGCCATTGTCCTCCGAAAAGTGCATAAACCTCCACTGGTCTACCACTGGCCGTTACACCTTTTTGGAAGGAAGTACCGGTGTAGGCAGCGAAGCGTTCTACCACTTCAGCATACAATGGTTTGCTGGCGAATTTCTTATTGGCCATATCGGTGGCGAAAATGGCATAGAACCATCTCGGAATACTTTGGATTGTTTCAGTGGCTTGGCCTAGCGCCCTGAGCAGCAAAGCATTAGGTGAAAGCTTGGTACCCCATGCTGTATCTAGTGCAGATGAGGCACAGTATAGGTGAGAGCCTCCACATATACCGCATATTCTAGGTGTAACGATCAGTCCGGACTGAGGGTCTTTACCCGCCATGATCCTTTCGAATCCTCTGAACATGGCTGCCTGAGTATGGGCGCGTGTTACGACGCCATTCTCCATAAAAACTTTAACATCCAAATCGCCTTCTACCCTTCCAACCGGTGATATGTTTAATTCTTTTGTTGACATGCCATTATCATTTAGATTGTTCTAATAAAACTTTATTGCTAGGGGATACTTTACCCACACCAGCTTTGAAGTAGTACATCAGTTTGCTCTCTCCGGTAGGGACTTCTTTAGGGAATACACCGAGATATTTCATGGTTTTAAGCACACTTCCTTTTTTCAGGTCGTTATGCGGGAAACCTGGCTCTGTACATCCCAGGCAAGGATGGTTGGCTCGCGTCTTACTAGAATGGCGATTCCAAAGAATGTTGTTACAACTGGCGCGGGTCATCGGCCCTCTACAGCCTACTTCATAGAATAAACAGCCTCCCCGTTTGCCAAATCCTCCATCCTCTTTTTGAATGAAGTTTCTGACGTTGGGACAACCAGCTTGTACAAAATCAGTAAAGAATGTTTTAGGGCGATGGTACTCATCGACTAATACATCCCCAATACGACCTGTAGCAACCGCGACCAGTATCTGTGTAACCCAGTCCGGGTGTGCCGGACATCCTGGTATATTGATAACTGGAAGGCCTCCTTTGGAAACATAGTTAGCGCCAAGTAGTCCACCTTTGTTTTTCTTAAGGAACTGAAGGCCCGTCGATTCGCTTGGGTTGGGTGGGACGGCAGGAATACCTCCCCAGGTGGCACAGTCACCTATGGCCACTGTAAATTGAGCAACCGCCGCCAGCTCTTTCATCCAATCCATCATCGGCCGATCAGCAAAGTAATTCATAGTTCCGGTTCCATTTGGTCCCTGGATGATCGATCCCTCAAAAACTAAAATGTCGAGTTGTGTTTTTCCCGATAGGATGTCATTGAGGAGGTCAGATACTTGTTCACCAATTTCAAGACCGATGGAAGGATGCCAAAGGATATTGATACCAAAATCAGTGACAAGCTCTACTACGGTAGGCTCTTCCGCGTTCAGGAAGGACATGGTGTTGCCACTGCATGCACCCCCTTGAAGCCATAGTAAATTTGCCATTTTTAAAAAAAGTTACGGTTAATTAATAGTTTGTTAAATCGGTGGGGCTCAAAGGCCCACTTTTTCAACTTTTCATAATATAACCGTTTGACAGAGATTAGAAAATGATTTCTAACCGCTCTAGAAAAAGTTTTCTAAAAAGTAGCAAGATGTGGTAAAGGCACAGCAAAATGATTTAAAAAGGAGCGTTTTTCCACCAAAAGAAGAGGTGGTTTCAGTTCTGGAGATACGACGTTACTGAATATCTTTCACAGGTTGTGATGGGTATGTTACAATACTAGCGCCTGTGCTAATCCTGAAGTGTGGTTTCTAGAATGAGATTTTTATGCTCTTCCTTTCCCTTTTCAGTTAGGTATGGGATGATCTGCCCCCATATGGATGCCTTGAAACCCTGAATGTTACACACCGCAGCTCCTTTGATCTGGTTTTGGCTGACCCAAAAGGTGATCAGCATCCAAATCGTATTGGCGGCTAATTCATATTGCCCTTTGACCGGTTCTGGTATAATTACACCGCGATTTACATTATACTCGAAACGCTTTCTGATTTGCAACACGATCTTGTTAGCAAAGCGCTGCCTCTCTTCATGCAAGTAAGGGAATGACCTTTTGATTTCCAGAACATCCGCAAAGTAGAATGGATAACGGTGAATGAATCTATGAAAACCATGTAGCTGATGTTCTAGGTCAAGCAAACTTGGATGCTGACGAAAATCGGCGAGCACATGCTGCAACTCCTGACCCACAACTTCATAAACTTGCTCGACTATGGCCTCCTTATTCTTATAATGGTAAGCTAGGTTGCCCACACTTATCCCTGTGCGATCCGCTATACTCTGAAGGCGTACATTGGCAAAACCATCCTCATTAAACAGCCTAATGGCTGCTTCTATGATCCTTTGTTTAGTCGGGCTGAGGTTCATTTTCAATTTAAACAGTGTTCAAAGTCTGATTTATCAACTTTCAGGGTACCACGTTGATCTTTTGCCGCCAACCTCCTCATACTGTCCGCAGCTACCTGAGCTCTTCTCAAGGTTATACACTTTGTAATTTTACGCTTGATCAATCGCAATGGAAATTTGGTATCAGCAAAAACCAGGTGAATATCCCAGTTACCCTTATTGCAGACCACGAAATCGATCACGGCACTATCAAGTAGCCAAGAATCATTATAAAATAATTCAAGATCCCAAATCTCCCCGGCCTGATCATCATTATGATTCATGTTCATGAAATCCATAAGGCTTTCATAACATGACTGATCAATATATGTTCGTTCTTTATTCAACACCCGAAGTAATGTCTTTAAGTTCTTGTAACTGATCGAATTCCTGCTGCCCTATCTCGGTGAAGTAAGGCTTTATAATCAACCATAAATGGGCTTTGGCAGCATTTTGATCTTCCAGGTTCAGGCCTTTCACTAAAGATTGGTGATACCACATATTCTCGTAAGTCCACAACATATCAGCCACACCATTAAGTGTGCCGTCATTCATCTTTCTAAGAGAACCCCTCGATATATTGAAAGACAAAAGCTGTCTCAGTTGCTGGGTTTGCCATTGAATGTGATTATGGTGCTTATCAGCGATATCCTTATTACTACGCTGTACTTCCAGCGCATCTATATAAAAAAAGCTGTAGGCCTTCTGTATCTCGAAAGCATTGTCCCAATGACGATCGAGGTGCTCAAAGAGAGGAACAATGTTCAATTCCTTCAATAAGTTCTCTTGATGCTGAGCCAACTGCGTATATAGAGCCAATAGTATTTCCTGCTTATTCTCAAAATGATAGGCAAGATTACCTACGCTCACAAAGGCTTCATCAGCGATATGCTGCAGCCGTACATTGACATAACCATCTTGATTAAACAGCTTGAGAGCTGCTTTAAGAATATTACCTTTTGTCTCTTTCAATTAAAAAATTACGGTTACGAAAAATTAACTTCAAAAAGGTTAAAGTGTTTAAACCACCTCACTGGGTTTACACCATAATAATGAATTAACTGGTAAAATTAAGTAAATCTACTGACGTTTAGCTCCTGTATATCAAGAGGTTGCATTTCCACTTCTCATTTAGCGTCAATAGAAAACATACGGGATAGAACATGTAGTGTTGGTGGTATGTTCGTTTTTCGCAATTCAGTGCTATCCATAAAAAAACCGGCCCATTAATTGAGCCGGTTTGTGTTATTATTGAATGATTAAGTGCCTATGTACCTGAGTTCATCGCACTCGGGCGATTATTTTTTTGAATATACCTCGCCTCCAAGGCTGGTATCAATGTCATATCTTTCGGGATTTCCCCTGTAGTTTATTACACCTCCGAGGCCGGCGAATGCATCTAATTCTTTAATAGCAGTTACGTCAACAACACCACCAGTATTGGCCCTCACATCAGCATATTTGCTCTTAAGGTTATAACCATAAATCTCTCCACCAGTATTCACAGTGACTGTCTGGTACTTGGCAAGTCCTTCTAGTTCAACAATAGCTCCACTAGTGACCTTCATTTTCAGGTTCTCTACTTCCAGTCTCAAATCCATTTCACCGCCAGCTGTTGCTTCCAATTCAATATCATCTGTTTTGATCACTTCTTTGGTATACACTAAAGCACCAGCAGAGGATTTGACCCATTCCAGTGACTCTTTATAGGTAAGGTATACTTTCACTGGCCTTTTATGATCAGTATCATTCCAAAGTGCTTTGTTCTCTACTTTGATCTTGAGAATATTGCCACGCACTTCTGTAATCACACGATCATGATCCCACTCACCTCCGGAAAGTATTACCGCATTTGCGTCACCCTTTATGAGTTCTACCTCAAACGGTCCGAAGGCTGATATAGCATAGAATGAGGGTAATTGACGCTCGGTTTTTTGCGAGAATGCCAGTGTTGGTATGATTACAAACAAGAGTAAAGTTATCCTTTTCATCACGAGTTTTGTCTTTGGTTTTCTTAAAGATGTAAAAAGCACCTCAAAGGTTGCCAAGTCATCTATATTTTTTATTTATATCCGATTTCTTCGTTGAGTGCTATCTGACTTTTTACAAAATTCCCTGTACCCCTGGCGATTTCTTTCTCTTGTTCATTATACAATATCGCATCAGCCACAAATGACTTTCGCGCGTTGTAGACTACTTTACCAACTGCTGTCAGCTTTCCATAAACCACAGGGCGAAGCAATTGAATATTAAAATTGCTGGTCAACACAAATACATCTTGGACGAGAGAATTAGCAGCAAAAAAAGCGGCGTCATCCAACATTTTAAAATAGACAGACCCATGAACGGCATTGGCGGCATGAAAAAACTTTTGATCAATCTGAATGATGATCTCAGCCTCTCCCTTTGATATATTGAGGGTGGGCTTATAGAACTGGTTGATAGGAGCGCTATGAATGTACATATGCTCTAATTTTCTAAAGTGTTCTTCGGATGTCATAGTTAAATCTGGAATTAGAATATCACTTTCAAATCAAAACCAAGCATATGAGATGCGCAAGTAGAAATGGCTTGACCTTCATTCCAGGCGGGTCAAACGCATTATGAAATCTTTAAATATTTCCTTTTTCAGAGGCTTTGATATACCTTTGTTAAATCCAAAAAGACTTAAATTTTTTAGCTCATGTTTGAAACGTATGTAGGAGACGGCGCCAATTTATTCATTACCATCGTAGCTGTAATAGCCGGATTTGTAGCTGCCGTCGGGCACTTGGATTCTCTTAAAACCAAAAAAGAGAACGAGGAATTAGAAGAAATGGAAAAGAAGGAAGGAGAATAAGAAGCCAGAAGCACTTAAGTCCCGGCTTCTCTTTCTTTAATTTATAGCTACAAGCTCAATATCAAAAACTAAGTCTTTACCCGCCAACGGATGATTGGCATCTAGTACTATACTAGTATCTTTCACTTCTTTCACCATCACAGGAACAGGCTGACCGTTAGGTTGTGTCATAGATAATTGTTGACCGACAGCCGGTTGAAGGTCTGCTGGTAATTGTTCTTTAGGTACATCAATGTACATTTCTTCTCTCACAGGCCCATAAGCCTCATTTACTTCAATATCTACTGATACTTTTTGCCCCACTGTCATACCATCAACGGCACTATCAAAACCTTTTATCATCATTCCCGCACCTACTTCAAATTCCAAAGGATCTCTGCCTTCCGAAGAATCGAACACAGTACCATCCTTAAGACGGCCGGTATAATGCACTTTTACTTTGTCACCTTTTTTTGCTGTTGACATTACTTCTTATTAAATGATTTTAAGTACTTGAAGACTGTCCTTATCAAAATGATAATACCCCTCTATCTAAAAATACGACCGGAAATTGACGGTGAGGAAATTAGATGAAATGGACGGATCTAAATAAGTATCGTCGAAACAAGTTCTTGATTTTCAAGATAGGTCAAATTTAAGCCATGATAGCCAGTATAAAAAGAGGTGTTGTCATAAGCCCTAGCCACTATTAACTCCCCCTGAAAGAAAAAACTTCGCAAAGAAGTGTACCCTTTTAGGAGGGGTGTATTATGAAGGATGAATACCAATAACAACACAACAAAATTTTATAATCAGAATGGCAGGAAAGAACGAAACTCCAAGGCAGAAAATGATAGGGTTAATGTACCTGGTGCTAACAGCTTTGTTAGCACTACAGGTCAACAGTACGGTGCTGGACAAGTTTTCTCATATCGATGACAACCTTCAGAACTCGGCATCAATCTCAAGAAAAGACAACGACCGCTTGTTACAACTGATCAGGAAAGGTGTACTGGATCGGGGTAACAAAGCGGAAGACCAAATTTTGGTAAAGAACGCCATGTCAGTAATTGAAGAAACCGACAAAGTGATTGAAAAGATCGAAAGCATGCGCAATGAAATCATCTCGATCACTGGTGGCGTCAATGACGATGGGCAATATAAAGGCGCTGCAGAAACAGAGAAGATAGCCAATTTTGCTCTTGGGGGAGGTGATTCAAAAAATGGTGAAGCCTACGAATTAAAATCACTTCTCGATCAATATGTGGCTAACATGAACAAGCTATACCCAGATCTCAACCTTCCGAGGTTAGCACTAGATGCCAGCGAAATAGACCTTTACAAGAACTCCGACCACAAGAACAAGGATTTTGCCCAGCTCAATTTCGAGGATACACCAATGGTTGCGGCGCTAGCCGTACTGAGTGAGATGAAGAATGAGGTAATGAAAGTGGAAGAAAAAGCGCTCGATAAAATCAGAGATCAAATTGGTGTAGAAGAAATCTCGCTCGATAGGCTGGTGGCAAAGGTAAGTGCAGAATCCAGGGTGGTTCCTGCAGGTGCTCCCTATAGAGCCAAAATGTACATTGCCGCCTCATCATCTGTGGCAGAGCCTGAAGTAGAAGCCAATATCGGCAAAGTGAGTGTGAACAATGATGGTGAGGGGGAGCTTGAGTTTATTGCTTCGGCCAACAACTTCGATGAAAATGGACTGGCCAAAAAAGTGTGGAAAGGTAAGATCAGATTGCAAACACCACAGGGCGAGCAAGTATTCGAAGTTGAGGAAGAGTACTTGGTGAGAAAGCCTGCTTTGCAATTCAGATCAGCGGCAGTACAAGTGTTATACAGAAATTGCGGGAATGAGCTCAATGTTCAGGTACCAGAACTGGGCGCAAATTACAATCCATCTTTCTCCGCTAGAGGAGGTGAAATCAGGACCAGCGGTACTCCTGGGTTGATCACGGCAATTCCCAAACAAAACAATATGGTCATCTCCGTAAAGAATGACGGATACGCCATTGGCCAAGAGAAATTCAGAGTACGTTCTGTACCACTTCCGACTGTAAAACTGTTCGACGGCAATCGCCCATTGGACTTTAAAAATGGTAAAGGACTGCCGAGAAGGTTAAATGTAAAAGTGATACCTGATAGTGATTTTGCCGCTTTCTTACCTCGTGATGCTAAATACAGGGTAACTGACTGGACTATTACACTGGCATCTGGAACAACACAGAAAAAAGATCCGATCAAGCCTCGTGGGCAATCTGCTGATCTTTCCAATTTGAGACAAGCGGCAAGACCAGGCACAAGATTGGTGATAGAGATTAATAAGGTACAAAGAATAAACTTCGAAAATCAAAGAGAAGATGTAGACATCGAACCTATCATAGTCAATTATGTGATCAATTGACAAACCATTTGGATAGGTGAAGGCGGAGAATACCTGGCTGGTTGTCGATCAACTGGCCGGGTGTTCATTTTTGGTTTCTAGATAGAATTCAGTTAACAAGAAGTTAAAAATAGAAACAATAACAATGGTTAAGCGCGGATTTCGTATTTTAAATAAGGTTTGAAAACATGACAGCATTAACTTATCATCATAGACCAAGCATTCTACCAGCAAGTTATGCGCTAGTGTGGCTCAACCTGATCAGTAAGGTTCAGCAGTTGCTTACTTCCTTTATCAAGGAGGTTTCCCAATATCATCGATCCGAGGATGAGATAAAGGAGGAATATCAAATCATATTGAAGTGCCAGAAAGACCCAAAGCACTTCGCTCCTATCTATGAAAGGTATTATGAATCGATATACGTTTTCATTAATAAAAGAGTAGATGAAGAAGAAGTGACTGCAGATTTGGCTGCTCGCGTGTTCTACAATTGTTTAAAAAATATTGGAAAGTACCGATATCAAGGCGTTCCATTTTCGGCCTGGCTCTTCAAGATTGCTATCAACGAAGTTAATCTGTATTTCAGGGGAAAGAATAAGACTGAACGTACTGTGAGTTTAGATGAAGGGCACATTGATATTCTGATTGAAGAGATAGATTATACTGAACCTGAAATCGACCGCCATATTCTGATATCTGTTCTGCTAGAACAGTTGAGCGATCAAGAGGTACAGTTTCTGGAGTTACGCTTTTTTGAGAATTGTTCTTTTAAGGAAATGGGCTATCTACTGGGATTAAGTGAGGTTAATGCAAAAGTCAAGACTTACAGAATTCTAAAGAAACTTAGAACTATAGCGGCTCAAATTAAGTATCATTAAACAAAGACTTGATAATGGCAAAGCTTAAGGTCAAGATCAACGCACCACAGCCTTCCTATGATACCATTAGGAAGTACAAGAACTTTGATAGTTTTCTAGACGGTTATAAGAAATACTATACCACCAGGGGTATTAGACAAATGCTCTATCATGATCGCCGTAAGCTTGCCTACATCGTTATTATTATATTGTTCCTACTCATGCTGTTATTTGCAGAGGAAGACGGAAATGCAGCCATTGAAAAAGAGAAAATTGAGCAAGTGGATGAACGCCTATCTGAGTAGGTTACTTGGAATATCATTTGTATTAGTCAACTCCTTAATTGCCAGCTTAGCTGTTGGACAAACTTCTCCCATTCAGCACATATATCATATTGAAAATGGTGATACAGTCCTGCAACAGTCCTTTGTCTATTCATTATGTAATGCTGCCAGAACCAAGGAGGGCGAGGGAAAACCGAATACTCCGTCCCTATTAGAACAATTGGTCATTGAAGCTGCGGGAGCATCCTTTCGCACCGAGGATCAGGGAGAAAAAGTGTATATGTGGTGGAGTAAATTCTATAAGGATTGCCATTGTGAGGCTGACGGCACTTTTCCTTCGGGCAATTTAATGCACCAGGTAATCCACTCCGGTTTTCGCGAGTTTGGCAATGAAATGGGGCCAGAAAGACGGCTTTCTATAGATATGAGCCTGACCTATCCGCCCCAAAATATGAATCTGCTAGATTATGTGGTAGAGGAATTATCGAAGATAGAGAAGAAACACAATGATGAACTTCTCAAATATCAAAAAGACGAAGAATGGAAAAAGATCATTTTCTTCTTCTTCCTATTCTCTCAATTTGGTATTGAGAATTAGTCTTGGTAGGGCGATTGATACTCACGCTGAAATTGCGCCCACGACTTTTCCTTACCTACATCTTCTCCTATAAATCTCATCATAGGATCGAAAACATCCGGTTTAAGATAGCTCTGGACTATTTGAATAACCTCAAAATTTTCATTTAAAAAAACAACGGAAGGATAGGCTAGCTTATATTGTAGCAACGAAGCAGCAAGTTGGTGATAACCTCTTCGTCCTTCGGGAACATATTTAAAGGTGTGGCCTTTAAACTGGATATCCTCGCGCTGCTCAGCATTCAACTTAACTGGGTAGTAGTTTTCGTTGAGGTATTGTGCTATTCCTTCCTTGCTGAATGTGTTCTTATCCATCACTTTACACCATCCGCACCAGTCGGTGTATACATCGATGAAAATCTTCCTTTTTTCTGTTTTAGACCTTTCAACAGCCTCTTCAAAAGTCATCCACTTTACAAGCTTCTCTTCTGACCCACTATCATTCTTTTCATATACAAAAGCAGTACTGCCTAAGGCCACACAGACTTCGTGAAACTCTTTCGTG
>JBCBSS010000075.1:8953-37383 GCA_039819065.1 Bacteroidota bacterium | reverse complement strand
GGCATAACATCTTTTGGGCAATTTCTTGAAGGCTTCAAACAAAACCAGATAAATAAGGAAGAAATTTCATTAGAAGAGGATTTCAAACCTGTATTCATTAACGGAACAGAACTTCAACTCATAAAATACAAAGTTCAAGGCGAGTTTTTGACCTTTTTACAATCTCAATATTGTTTTTCATCAATGGGACAATATGTTTCAATTATGCTGACTCATGAATATAATAACCCAAACAATGAACTAACATCTATTATAAAATCTCTTGAAATCACTAGATCTCAATCCTTGAATGGACTGCTTGGAGAAGCCGAAGGTGAATGAAAGCAGAACATAACACGCTATATAATAGCATCCTTGATATTGTGCTAGAGTAATCTTTGCAGATTTTGGAAGCCCTGCCAAAACTTCGTTTTGGCTATTTTAGATTTACCAAAAACGGACGCAACATATAGTGTTGTTGTGCTTAATTGAGAGGAATGAAAAATATCCTAACCATCATATTATTGACTTACTCTGTCTCTTCATTTGCAGGGGCGAGTACAGTTTCGGATACGATTCCAAATTGGCAAGTTTACAATGGAGGCAAAATATTAAAGGCATTTAATGCCATTGGCAAGAACAACCGAATTGTTTTGACTAAGGGGGAAATTCGAGCCATTGATACATTTAATGTAAGATATTTTGATGACACTCCTTGTTTTGATTGTAATGCTAGCCTCATACTTAAAACACAAGATGACATCTTCATTAGAACCATTAATAATTCAAGTTCCAACTATGATTTTAATGTTAAAACGACCGACTTACAAGCTCTAGCTTTTAAAAATAAGAGTTCGGTTTTGAGGTTTTACTATAAGGAAGATGAATCTAATAATGAAATGCTCCTTTTTGAAATCGAAATAAAATGAAAATTAAGGGTCATATCTTCAATACGTAGCTAGTTATGATCAAGACAACATAACTATGTTAGATGATGTCTGGGGTAAGGCAGGACGGCTTTTCTATATCTAAGCCTAACCCACATCAATGCTCCTTTTTTACATGCAGCGTCCATTGGTTGTCGTAGTAAAGCTCTTCGCTGTCGACCATCAGTTTAATTACCTCCAGCAACTCTTCTTTGTTTTTCGGATCGATCTTATCCACTAACTCCTCGATGGGTAGCGGATGTTGTTCAAGTAACTTGATCACCAACTCATGCATACTATGCATATCAATCTCATGGGCCTTAGATCTTTGGTCTACGCAATAGTCACACACGCCACACCTTTCATACGATACTTCATCAAAATATTCCAGTAACTGCTGTGTGCGGCATCTATGGTCATTCTCCACATACTGAATCACCGATTTCATTTTGGCGATATCCCGATCTTTCATGGCCATCAGATGGGTTTCATTTAAGGGCAGGTTGCTGGCATCATACCTATGGGTGAGCAAGGTCAGTTGTGGTTTATCTTTCCTTTTCTCATAGGTGATCACCTTGAGGTTGTCCATGGCAGTGAGTTGCTCATAAATATCCCTCTCTGTTGTACCCAAGTATTGCGCCAATGCTTTTTCATCAACCCTCAGGTAAGTGGTGAATAGCTCACCGCCGTAAATGCGTAGCAGGGCCTTTATCAGGCTATCAAACCGGGCATAGGCAATTTGAAACTCATAAAGCTTCTTGTTGTCCACGGCTATGATCACTTTCGAAGGGTTATAATAGCCTTCATTAAGTTGTATAAACCCTTCACTTTCAAGCTTTTTGAGTGAAAAGTACACTTCGGTATAATCCAGGTTAAAAGCACTGACAAAATCCTGAATATCGAAATCGAAGCTCTCCCCTTCGCTGCTACCAACCGCGATTTTATAGTAGTTGGCCAGGCTTTGGTAGGTCTTCCGAATGGTTTGCATATCGGGATAGCTCTTGGTGACGCGTGATACTAAATCTTCTGTATCCTGGCTATCATAAAGCACCACGGCAAATGCTTTCTTTTCGTCTCTACCTGCCCTACCCGCTTCCTGATAATAGGCTTCGAGGGTATCTGGTAAATCCATGTGTACGACTACACGAACATCAGGTTTGTCGATACCCATACCGAATGCATTAGTCGATACAATGACCCGGGTTTGATCATTGATCCAGGCTTCTTGCTTGTGTGCCCTTTCTTCATTAGACAAACCGGCATGGTAGAAATCGGCATTGATGCGGTTCTTTCTCAGAAAGACAGCAATTTCTTTGGTACGCCGTCTGGATCGTACATAGACCACTGCCGTACCGGGCACCCTCCGCAAGATTTCCAAAAGCTTTTTCTCCTTGTCTTCTACGTACCTGACTGAGTAAGAGAGGTTGGGTCGAGCAAAGCTCTTTTGAAATACCTGGGCATTATTGAAGCGGAGCTTTTCTTGAATGTCGCCACTCACTTCCTTCGTAGCGGTAGCCGTCAGGGCAATGATATTTACATCGGGCAAAAGCGCTCGTAGCTCAGCTATTTGAAGGTACGGAGGCCGGAAATCATAGCCCCATTGTGAAATACAGTGTGCCTCATCAACGGCCAGCAGGCCTACCTTCATTCGTTGAACCCGCTCTCTGAACATTTCCGTAAGCAAACGCTCAGGTGAGAGGTAAAGGAATTTGATCTTACCATACACACAATTATCCAGTGCGATATCTATCTCTTTGGCACTTAAGCCAGAATAAATGGCAATGGCAGCCACTCCCCTCTTGTTCAGTTGTTCTACCTGATCTTTCATGAGCGCGATCAACGGGGATATCACAATGCAGATGCCATCGAGGGCAATGGCTGGCACCTGAAAGCATATAGATTTACCTCCACCAGTCGGTAGTAGCGCCAACACATCATGGCCCTTCAATACACCATTGACAATATCCTCCTGCAGAGGACGAAATTGATCGTAACCCCATATTTCTTTCAATATCTCAATAGGGGATCGCATGGCAGGTAGCTGGCAGACTAAGACTAAATGTCCCCCAATTGCGGTCTTATGATCAGCTCTTCTACTACAGAATTGGTAGAAAGTGCGTAGGCAGCATGAACAGCATCTGCTATATCTTCCGCTTTGCAAAAGCGTTCTTCAGGCAGGTCTACCCCTTCCCAACTGGCAGTTAACGTCGCCCCGGGCATAACGGATGTCACTCTGATATTGTGTTCTTTCATTTCCTCTCTCAAAGCCTTGGACATACCGAGCATGGCAAACTTAGAGATAGAATAAGAGCCGCCATTCGGGTATGCCACCAGGCTGGCAATAGAGCATATATTGAATATATATCCTTGCTTGCGTTCGATCATAGGAGCAATAACCGACCTGGTCATATAGTATGCACTGTACAAATTAGCCTCGACCATCTTCTCCATATTACCATCTTCCTCGGCGTGAACTTGTCCCGGCATAAAAAAGCCTGCATTGTTTACCAAAATTTCGATGGGCTCACCAAGAGATAGAATGAATTTACCAAACTCCAGCACTTGCGCTTTTACAGACATATCTACCTGACGAGCGTGAACTTTGACCTGTGGATACAGGCCTTCAACGGTTGTTTTCAGTTCATTAAGTTGATCCTGATGGCGTGAGCAAGTGACAATGTCGAAACCTGCCTGGGCAAATTTCATTATAATGGCTTTACCAATACCTTTTGTTCCTCCGGTGACTATAGCTAATTTGCTCATTATTGCATATTTATGTAAGTGAGTATTTTTAAAACTAAAAAGAGACCATCTCAAAGTACAAACCACCCGTATTCTGAATGAACGAGTTGGTTTGAGATAGTCCGGTTTATTTGAAAAGATCAAATTTGCACCAACCTTGCTTTACATTGAAGTTCTGGCAAATTTATTTTTAAGAATTATTATTAACTTTCGCAATATTGAGCAGAGACAGGCGTACTTGAGCATAGATGAAGTCAATCGGTAAGTATTTCATATTTCTAGGAGCATTATTTTCTAACCGTGAGTCATTTAGAACTTACTTCAGGTTAACCATCGACGAATCTGTCTCGATTGGCATCAATTCTATCTTCATCGTTACCATCATTTCAGTCTTCATAGGTGCTGTAACGGCCATACAAACAGCGCACAACCTGATCAGTCCTTTCATTCCGGATTATGTGATTGCGCTTGTGGTAAGGGATATGACGGTCATAGAATTGGCACCCACTATCACTGCGATCATTATCGCTGGTAAAGTGGGGTCTAATATTGCCAGCGAGTTAGGCACCATGCGCATAACTGAGCAAATAGATGCTTTAGAAGTAATGGGGCTCAATAGTATTTCCTACCTGGTGCTACCCAAAATAGTAGCGGCCGTATTGATGTACCCACTATTAGTCATTCTGGCCGGTACACTTTCAATCATTGGTGGGTATGTGGCCGGTGTTTATACCGGAGTGATCACAGAACCAGAATATGTATACGGGATCAGGGCTGAATTCCTGGCCATCAACGTTTACCTCGCGCTGCTCAAGGCCGTGGTTTTCGCATTTTTGATTTCATCTATATCTGCTTACAAGGGTTATTATACTTCAGGCGGTGCATTGGAAGTAGGTAAGGCCAGTACCAGTGCTGTGACTAACAGCTGTATTGCCGTTCTGGTAGCAGATTATCTTTTGGCCGAGCTAGTGATCTAATAGGGAATGATTCGAATTGAGAATATCTATAAGTCTTTTGATGATAAGCCTATTCTACAAGGGATAGATGGCGTATTCGAACAGGGGCAGACCAATTTGATCATTGGTGCGAGTGGTACTGGTAAAAGTGTTCTGCTCAAGTGTATTGTCGGCTTGGTTAAACCTGATGTAGGTACAGTTTACTACAACGATCGTGATTTCACTCACGCTGATAGAAACCTGAAAACAGAAATACGCCGGGAAATCGGTATGCTATTCCAGGGGGGCGCACTATTCGACTCGAAAACGGTAGAAGAAAACGTTATGTTCCCGCTCAACATCCTCACCAAGCAATCGCTGGATGAGAAACGTGATAGGGTCAATTTCGTACTGAAACGGGTAGGTCTGGAAAATGCGGGCAAAAAAATGCCTTCAGAGATAAGCGGGGGTATGAAGAAAAGGGTAGGCATCGCGCGGGCTATCGTTAATAATTCACAATACCTGTTTTGCGATGAACCAAACTCCGGATTAGATCCTCAAACCTCCTTGATCATAGATAACCTGATACAGGAAATCACCAAAGAGTATAATATCACCACTGTTGTCGTGACGCACGACATGAACTCGGTAATGGAAATAGGCGAGTATATCATGTTCCTTCACCAAGGGCACAAGCTTTGGGAAGGTGACTGCGACAACATCGTCCATTCTGGTATAAAGGAGCTTGATGCCTTCGTTTTTGCCAATAAATTGATGTCTTCTGTCAAACGTTAACATAATTCAACACAACTTGTTATATTAGTGTTGAGCTATATTTTTTTAATTATTCTTCTCATCCCTATCCTGACTAAGAGCGAGATTTTTTTTAATTTCAGATTGATTTCGAAGACATCAAGACACTAGTAATTAGACACTTATGAACTTTAGGTTAAAAGTATCGCTTCTAACTGCGGTATCCTTATTGGTTATCGTTTCAGCTTTTTGTGCCATTGTTATCATCAGTCTAAACAACGTTGACACCTCCGTTTCCCCTGATTTAGACGACCAAATTAAGACCTTAACCTGGACTACGATCGGGGTGGCTGCTACCGTGATCTTGTTAGGTACGGCTGTGGCCTATGGGTTATCAGCCAATCTGGCCAGGTTCATCACACAGATTAGGGAAAAACTAGAGCAGTTGGCTGTGGGTAAGCGAGTGGATCGGATGAACGTAAAGGTCAAAGATGAGATAGGTTCTATGTCAACTGCCTTCAACCACCTTGTAGAAAGCAATGAAAAATACGTAAGCTTTGCTAAAGAAATTGGTGAAGGCAACCTTGATTATGCCTTCAACGCGCAAAGCGAAGAAGACATTCTAGGCAATGAACTACTCAAAATGAGAGATAATCTTCAGCAGAATGAAGAAGATGATCGGGTCAGACGCTGGGTGAACGAAGGGATGGCCAAATTCGGTGACATTCTAAGAGCCAACAACAATGATCTTAAAAAGCTCTGCGATGAAACCGTCAAAAACTACGTAAAATACTTCAATGCCAATCAAGGGAGCATTTTTTTACTTCAGGATAATGAAGACGACCCCTACCTTGAGCTGGTGAGCACCTATGCCTTCGACAAAAAGAAGTTTATAGAGAAGCGTATCGAAGTGGGGCAAGGTATTCTAGGTCAGGTGATACTGGAAAAGGAAACTGCTCACTTCAAGAAGGTACCTGAAAACTATATAAAAATTACTTCCGGGCTGGGAGATGCACCTCCAAGATCACTATTGATCACACCGATGATCGTAAATGAAGAAATATATGGTTTGATTGAAATGGCTTCATTTAACCCATTCGCGTCTCACGAAATAGAATTCTCGGAAAGGCTTTGCGAGAGTATTGCTTCCGTTGTTTCTTCTGTAAAAATAAACCAGCAAACCAAGGTGTTACTAGAAGAGTCTCAGGCGCTGAGTGAGCAGTTCAGAAGCCAGGAAGAGGAATTGCGGCAGAATATGGAAGAGATGCAGAGTACACAAGAGGAAATGCAAAGACAGAAAGAGGAAGCCGAAGGTACTTTCAATGCACTTAACGTTTCTCTGGCCACCATACAATTCGATTTGGAAGGCAATATACTCGACGTCAATGAAAACTTTCAGGATCTTACTGAATATGCTAAAAACGAGTTAGTAGGATCGCACCATTCGCTTTTGGTCGACCCTGGTTACAAAGGCTCTAAAGAGTATAAAGAATTTTGGGCCAAGCTTGGCTCGGGAGAAATGCAATCCGGAGAATACAAGCGACTCACGAAAAGCGGTAAGACCCTATGGCTCAATGCCAGCTACGCCCCTATCATGGTGAACGGCAGCTTGCGGAAAGTACTTAAAGTGGCTTACGATATCACCGATAAGAAAAAACAGAGTGCAGAGATCGAGGTCAAGCAGAAAGAGATTGAAGCGCAGAACGATAAAATGAAGCAAGTGCTCAAGGAATCGCAACAAAAAGCGGCGGACCTTGAACTCATATTGGGTATATCCAGTACGCTTTACGCCGCCAAAACAGTTGAAGAAGCTTATAATCTCACCCTATCTCAAGTAGGTTGGTTCCATAACTGGCCCATTGGCCACATATATTTAGCCGAAAGTGAAGAGCTGCTAGTTCCTTCTAATATTTGGCATTTAACTAACCCCGATGCCCATACGGATTTTCAACAAGCCACTTCGGAAATCAACTTTGAAATTGGCATCGGTCTACCAGGAAGGGTCTTTGAGACTAAAAAACCGAGCTGGATCAAAGATGTGACCCTAGACGACAACTTCCCAAGGGCTGAGGTCTGTAAACAATCTGGTGTAAAAGGAGCGTTTGCATTTCCGGTCTTGAGTGGTGGAAAAGTGAAAGCAGTAATTGAATTCTTTTCAGAACAGGCTGAAGAACCTAACGAGCTATTGCTACAACTTATGAATAAGGTTGGGGCGCTTTTGGGTAGTGCTACCAAAGCGATAGAAGCTAGAAACCAAGCATAGCTACCATTTTACCTCTAACCACTTCAGAGGCAATTAATGTTAATATCGGATAAGAAACTCAAAAAAAACTGTCGAGGGTGTCTCAAAAGCCCGTTTTAATGTCATCCCGATCAATCGGGATGAGAAATCTTACTCCCCTGATAATCAACACCTTGAGTCGAGTAAGATTTCTCCCGATGGTCGAAAAGACAGCTTTTGAGACACCCTCCTCTCTTTTTCGAAGCATCGAAAGTGTTCAAATACAGCTTTTTCAGTGAGAAAGATTTCTCGCCTGTCTGCCGACAAAGGCAGGTTACACTCGAAAAGACAGGTTTTTTTGAGTTTCAGGTACTATCCTGCGCCTTTCTTAAGCAATATTCACGTTATTAGAATTCCCTTTGTAAGACCGGAAACCGCATTCCTAGTCTTTTGCCTGAACGTTGCGGGCACTTAAACCAGTAAACGTCTCTACCAACTCGAAAGCTACTCGTTGACCTGGTTTAACGGTACGATAACCCTCACCGGGTATAGCGGTGAAATTAAAAAAGACCTCTCTCCCATCATCGCTGAGAATAGTGCCATTGCCTGAATTCAGATTGAACATCTTCACTGCACCTTCCAGCACTGGTAATCCATTGGCCCCAAGTTCCGGGGCTCCATGGAGCCATTCTTGCTGCGGAATTCTGAGCTGTCTGGCATGGTCAGAATTATATACATCATAACTATAATAAGACAACTCGCTCATTACCGTGCGTAAATCTTGTCTCAACTCCTCAAGTGTAGGCCTACCTACAAAAAACCAGCCATCATAGATGTTATGGATGGTCAGATCTGGCTTAAGGACGAATGTGTAGGGCAGGGCCTTATAAGCATATTCGCCTTCTGTCTCATCGAGGATATCAAGACTCTTAACTACTTCCCTATCTTCATCAGACAGAAACGGCCAATTGGCTCCTAGCCCTCCTCTGAACGCAGCCTGCACCAAAGAGGGTTCTGCACTGATGGTCACCAGCTTGCAAAAGTTGACGCGGAGTTCTTCTTGAAACTCACACAACATGCGCATCTGCTGTTGATCACGAGGGCAGAAAAAACCCCGGTAGAAAATGACGATAAGCGGGTAGCCATCCTCGAAACCAAGCCTTTCATCCATTTGACTGTAGTGTGTGAGTTTAGAAAGCTTTATCGTTCTTCCGGTATGATCAGGTAAGGAAAGGTCAGGAAAGGTATCTCCGATGGTGAGGTTACAAGGCATATTGATGTGATTTATTGACTTATTCAGAAGTAATCTGCTCGAGACAATTTACTACCTCCTATACCAACCATGCCGTCGACTGGATTACTTTTTAGTTTTTACTTTCAAGCTTGCTTTTCAATCTGATCGCATCCAGATTACCGGGATCAATCTCAAGCCCTTTTTCAAGGCATTCCATGGCTTTGTCATATTCTCCGGCTGCATAGAGCACATCTGCCCACACCACATATGGCTTTGGTGCCTTTTGATCGGCCATTACCTTTTCCAGCATACGGGCTTTTTCTTTGGCATTATCGATGTTGCCTAGTTCTGCCTCAAGATGGGCTGCGAACCCAAGTAGAAAGGGTTGCTTCTTTTGTTGCTTTGAAGTGAGCGCATAAAGAGAATCCAAAGCCACTTGTGCGCCATGGTTATAGTTGAGTACTTCAATGTACTCCGATTTGTAGTACACTTCGCCAGGATATTTATGTACAACGGTGCGAAAGTTTTCTTCTCCTATCTGTAAAGCTTTCTTCAACTGTTCTGTAGCCCTGGAAGGATCTTTCTGCCTCAGAATGGTCAGTTTTAACAGTTCTGTAAATATATCGAGTAGCAATCTTTCGTCTCCTGTTACATTTCGTTTATGCTGTTCGATGTTTTCCAGTATCGTTTCCTGCTCTTCAAGGTTCTCCGAAATACGGCCTAGCAGGGCTTGTCCTATCCAAAACCCGCTATCGAAAGATGCCATTTTTCTAAAGGCCACCGCTGACGCTGTATAGTTACCCTGATCCATTACTTGCCGCCAACCTTCATAATAGTAATGAACGCATGAGTCGGAACGTGTTGATAACTGAAGGTGCTGGGCTTGGGATGTGCCAACGAAAGTGAGCAGCATTAGGGTAATTATTACTATGCTCTTTTGGGGTATGATCAGAAGCTTAGCGGTCAGAATAGATAGGGTCATAAACAAAGGTAGTCTTATTCAACAAATAGCCAATTCTGGTTATTGAAGCCATGTTGTAGGCCCAAATTATGTTACGATGATTTTACATTCACCTCATATTTTCTTTAATTGTATAAGCTTACCTCAAGAATTCTTAGTCATTAAGAGAGACTATGGCCCACTATCTATAGTGGTAATATATCAATAGAGCAAGAAATCAACTCAATTGTAAAACCATGGATGACATACAAAAGGTAGGTGTAGTTTTCCTGGCTGCTGGTATTGTTGGCGGAGGCCTTAAGGCTTTTGGTGTTGATATTCCATTGATTCACCAAAAGGGAAGGCAAATATTGCTGGGCCTACTAGGCTTGGTATTAGTCGCCTGGCCCTATTTTGATACCAGCAAAGAGCAACGCAATCAACTGACCGAACGTGAGGTAGAACTGCTGCGAGAAAAAGCCGGGCTCTTGCAAAAAATATCTAAGTTAGAAAGTGACTCCCGAAATGATAAGCCCATTCCTGTGGGTGATGATACCGAGTTCGTAGAGCAACCTTCCAAAACCAACGAGCAGACTTCGGCAGCATCTGAAACAGACGATGACATACTGGATCGCCTGGAAGAGGAGATGAAGCATGCTGAGCAAGCAAACCAGGCTAAGATTATCAACATAGCTGGTAATTACACAGATCAAACCGGTGGTTATTACCGCGTGACGCAAAACAATAACTTCATTAAATTAGATCAGCTTTACCTCGGTACAGTAGTATTTCAGGTTACCGGCCACCTCGAAGGGCGAAGTGCTAACTTGAAGCAGACTATTAATCTTTATGATTTTTTTGGAGCAGGTAGCTCTAAGAAGGTCAATCTCCACATACCAGAACACAGTGCCAATTTACTGGTGAACATTGACAACACATTTCAGTTCGAACTTCAACCGGCCAGGTGAGTCACTTACGATCTCGAATAGGCGATAAGATCAACCGTAAAACTATAGACTTCACTTTTAACTTAGCCTTCTAAAAACTACATTTGGCACTTGCATTCTATAGATAGAGTGTGAAGTCAATCTAGTTTTATTTCTAACCCTAATCACAAATGAGAAAAACATTCAGTATTGTCTGTCTATGTGCCGTATTATGCTCTTGTGCAGCTTCTTACAAACCTATCACACCCACTAACTTGAGTTATGAACAAAGTAGTAATAACGATAGCTTTAATTATTCTTATCGCTATGATGTGCTAGCAGAAGCAGGAAACAAAAAGTATGTTAAGAAGGCGAAGAAAAAAGGTGTTCAGGTTATCGCGGTTAAGATTGAAAATAACACAGGCAAAACAATTTACCCAAGGGATGACATGGAGTTTTATCTTGGGAGTCAACGTGTGTTCCCCTTAGACCCTCAAGTCACCCAACAACAAATTAAACAACCTGCTCCTTTATACTTATTGTGGGGTCTCTTATGGGTATTCATTAACAATTGTGATAACGGGGATTGTTCAAGCACTCCTCTACCAGTTGGTTTTGGTATTGGCTTGATCAATTTAGGGATCGCTGGGTCGGCCAACAAACAACTGCTGATGGAGCTTAGTACCAATAATATTCTTGACAAACAGATTGCAGACGGAGAAACAGCTTACGGTTTGATCGGCTTGTCATCGTTTTCCGGTGGAAATTTCAAAATTCAGCTAAAGGACTAATGATTAACACTTTAGTAGAAGAAAAAGGTGCCGTCTCAATAGAAACGGCACCTTTTTGCTTTTATAAAATACTACGGATTACTTTCTCTCGAACGTATAGGTTCCGTTCAGGGTAACCGCATTGATTGTGCCTTGCTGATTAAACGACTCTTCAAAGTCCCAAGCCATGACAACCGTGTTCTCTGTCATTTCTACCACACGCAATTCCTGATCGAACTGTCCGGGAGAGCTGATGGTGATAATATCACCGTCTTGTACCCATGTACCTGGTGCGATGAACTCTTGGTCTTCTAAAGTATACGAAAGAGGCGTTCCTTCTATTTCATACGCTAAGTCAATGGAGTAAGTCCCTGAAGCCTCGAATTCATTGGTATCTTCTACGAATTGTATTTCCAAATCAAGGTCACGCCCGGTCCCGGTAAATGGGATGGTAGTAACGGGAATACCTAACACGGAAACTGTATTAGAACCGGTGTATTCTATACCGGTAAGGTTCCATGTACCTGGAATACCTTCACCGGCTGGCGTAGGATCATCTTCCGAGCATGAAAAGAATAGTACTGCCAATATAATTGGCAAAAAGAACTTGGTAAGTTTCATAAATCTTGAATTAAGTTGTTAGGTTGTTAATGATTAAAGATTCCTACGTTTAGTTAACGTAGGATCTATCGACAAAACTACTACTTTTGTCAACATATCAAAACAACTGTTCACCTGAAAGCCGAAAGGTTTTACTCACCTAGAATAAAGCGCTGACTTGCATTCTCCCCAAATGGACTACCTCAGACTGTTCTGATTTGCGCCCATCATAACTCAAGCTGATCTGTAAACCGCTGGCCAGTTTTTGCTGAAAGTTAATGCCCCAAGTGGCATTCTGGCCCGGTCTTAACCCATTAAGTAGTTCATAGCCGAGGGGTGTATTTTCCTCACCTTCAAAAGCAATATTGATAATTCTAAAGGTAGCGGAAAGGGTGTAGCTTGAGGCTTTGGTAGCGCGCAACTCAGTGATGATTTCATTATAGATGGCATTCTCTGTAGCTTCTGCACTTAAATTATTGCGCTTATCAGTATAGGCGTACTTGCCTGTCAATCTCAAGTTTCGTTTGGGCTGCCAGGAAAGCTCTGGTTGTACTCGGTAGTTATCAATAGCGAAGTTTCTTCCCGTAAGAAAATCGGAGCTAGCCACCCTCATTCCCTTTTGTGTTTGTAGCCTGAAATTATACAGCCTGCCGATATTGAGTCGGGTATTGAAATTGAATTCTTCATTCTCTATGGTCTCAAAGCCATTGGTTAGCAGTTGCTTGCGCTGCGTATTCTGGTAAGAAAGGTCAAAGCCGTATTTAGGATTTCCCCGATTGAAAAAAAGTGTGGAACGTACAGCACCACGTGTTGACAGCACATCAGCATCTGGCAGTTGTTTTACGAATGAAAGAAAACGGCTGCTCAAATTGTCATCCGTGATTTTGTTATTGGCCGTCCAGCTGGTGTTATTGGAAAACTTCGAAATGAGCTTTTTAAGCCCATCCGCAGACCGCCACTTTCTTGGTGCCAGTATATTGATCCTGAAATTGAAGATGTTGTCAAAGGCAGAAATGAAAGTACTGGTAGGCACAAAGATCTTGGCGAAGTTTCTTTCATCAGGGTTAATGGCCAGAAAGAACTCATTCAATTCCTGAACGCCGTTTTCATTTTGATCCCTCCATGTATGCGTTCCTTCTCCTGCCGGAACCCGAATAAACACAAATTCACGTCTTATCTCGCGACTGTTCGAAACGGAATAGTTCAGTTCAGTTTTAATATGCCGATCCAATAGGTTAGCCACCCAATCCACCCGCCCCGAAACGGTTTCGTCATTAGGGTTATCCGGGGTGTTCAGGTTTTCAAGATTACGGTAGGTGAAAATCACATTCAATTGTCCTCCATTATCGGAAGCTTTCCTAACGATCAAATTGGCCGTTCTGGCCTGGTTGTTATCTCTCAATTCACCCTCAAACGGCAACCGGTCTTCCCTCAGGCTATAATTGAGTTCAAGTTGCGTTTTATTTTTAGGGGCGCTTTTTATGTAGAACAGGTGTTCTTCAAAATTCATGGCAGTCGAAATCACAGAATCACTGGCGGAAACAAATACTTCATTGCGATCCAGCCTGTAGATATAGCCAGGTATAAGTGTCTTGTTCTGAAATGAGATGTCACTATTATATCGCGCCCAGTCAGACCTCAAAGTGGATTGGTCATTCCTCAATACGAAAAGATCAGTCCTCCAACGTAGCTTGCCAAAATCATGGGCAATATTCGCATAGTGCTGGTAGCCATCAATCTGATCTCCCCGCTTCCTTCTCACCAGCTTATAGTTGAGTTTATGATTACTGTCTTTCGTGAGCCCCAATCCAACATTAATGATGTTATCACTAAAGCGCTCCGTCTGTATGGTCGGGTCAAAGCTCCAGTCACGATCAAATTCTATATAGCGAAATCGGTCGATTGGAACAAAGTCTTCATTATCCAATTCTACATCGGCAAAGGCACTAAGCTTATAGCCTTTCAGCAGATCAATGGGACGATTTCTGCTTTCATAGCCGATCTTAAAAGCCGCTCCATCGTTATTCTCGTCATCAATGGGAGATAGCAAGTTCACATCCTGATTGGTCAGTGCCAGTTCTCCAAAGAACCTGTCATATTCCGTGGCCTGGTAGGCCACGCCAAAGTTGAACATGCGTTTTTCATTAGGCGGTGGTAGCGCCACAACCGGCTCAAAGCTACCTTGTGGCACACCATCAATGGGTGACACCCATTCGAATACACGTCCATTGGCTATGCTATTGGCTTGGATATAATTACCATTGCCCTGCCCCACATTCGAAAAAGTGAGGTTGAAAGATGCTGCCTCGGGATCGGCAGAAAAAACGAATATGCTCTGGCTCCTGCCATCTAAATCGACTGTATCCACTCGCTCGTAAAGTACGAGGTTAGGATCAAATGCTATGCTATCCACACTGGGAATGACAGCAAGGTCAGTGGCATCACCTACTTCACTCAACAATTGACGCTGGTCATTGGTCAGGTCGAATAATAGAGGTCTGTTGGGGTTATCTCTTTCGCTATACGCGTTGAGAAAGAAGTCAACCTTTCCCGCGTTCTGGTAGTGACTGGCTGCGGTGATGGTGCGGCTATAGTTTTGATCTGAAAACTCATAATCAATTCTAATCCTTGAAAACTGTGTGACCAGAATATTATTGGTGAAGGTGATTTCACCCTGGTTGTAATCAATTACATAGTCATGATTAAAGCCTCTGGTTAGTCTTTTTCCATCCAGAAAGACCCTTTCAGAATTAGCCAGAATGATAATAAAATTCTCTCCGTTAGGCCCTGGTATTTGGTATGGCCCCAATACGCCTTCCTCGACATCCAGAAAAATCGAAGCGAATCGTCCCTTGGCCACAGATATGCCTAAACTGGTAACGGCTTCTGAGCTATCACCAACATTATATTTCACTTCTGCCTTCCCTCCTTGCACGTTTTTATAGTATTTCAGAAAATAGGATTCTTTGTTCTGAAGCACCACATCACCACCGGTTAGCGAAAAGTTGTCGTTGTACAACTGTATAAATACGTTATCCAATTCCTGCAGTTGCTGGGTATTTCCTTCTGGCTCAAAAGGTATATTCTGGTCCGTAATAGCAGCGCGGATATTGAGGTCATCGGTTAGTTTTCCGTCCAGGTTAAGGTTAAGGGTAGAATTGACAACCGCGCTTTGTGTATTACCAAAAGATATACCTCTGCTAATGCTACCGCTTTTACTCAGGTCTTCAGTCGTGAATAATTCATCTCTTTGTTGTAACAATACCTGTTTATCCTTCAGTCGCAAATCCTTGAAAACGGCATTAGAATCGTATTGGTCAAGGCTACGGTTGTAGTACTCCTTGTGAAAGGCATAGGGAAAAACCTTGTAGCAGACTTGCACTGAGTCAAGGCTGGAAGAAGGGTGCACTATGATCTCACCGGAATTGATGAAATACTCAAAACTGACACTGACACCGTCAACCGCTTCTATTTTGATTGACCCGGGCACTACTGAGAGGCTGTCAATCAACAAATTACGATCGAAGTCCTTCACCCACTTGCACCTACTGTTGGAAGTTTGTGCTAATGAATCAGTAACAAAGAGTGTTGTACATAAGGTTAGAAATAGTAATTTCTTATGCATTAATCTACTAACGGCAACTCTACAAAAAATGAGGTACCTTCTCCGGTTTCTGTTTCAAACCAGATTTTTCCCCCTGCGTGCTCTATGCCATGCTTTGCAATGGCCAACCCAATGCCAGACCCGGTATCTTTGGTGCTGAACTGTGGAATAAACACCTTATTCCGATGTTCTTCATCAATACCACAGCCATTATCGCGTACCTCGATCAGCACTTTCCTATTGGCAGTGACTGAAAGTATAAGATCGATTTGTAACGCTTTGTTTTCCTCTTCCGATTGATAGGCGTTGATAATGAGGTTAGAAAGAATTCTGCCAGTCAGTTTCTCGTCCCCTCTCACATAGACTTTGCTTCTTTCAATATCCGTTTTGATCGGTGCACTGACGGTATTATTATGCAAATTAACGGTCTTTTTGACCAGGCTTACCAGTTCGAAACGCTCGTTTTCCGGGATCGGCATCTTAGCAAAAGAACTGAAAGAAGTAGCTATACCATCAAGCGTCTCGATCTGATGAAGTAGCGTATTGATTGGTTTAGTAGCCAGATTCTCACCATTCTCACTTCTATCTCTAAGCATTCTATCCAACTGTTGCAATGTCAGTTTCATCGGCGTAAGCGGATTTTTGATCTCATGGGCCACTTGTTGTGCCATTTCCCTCCAGGCGCTTTCCTTCTCGCTCTTAGCCAGCGCCCTTTTACTTTGCTCAAGGTTATTGACCATACGGTTATATTCACCAACCATGAGACCTATCTCATCGGCAGAATCCCAATTAAGCGGTTCATTAAATTCAGCCAGTGTTGTCTTCCGCAACTTCTGCGTAATAAACCTCAAAGGGAAAGTCAGCCATTTGGACACAAAATAGGAGACAATTAAAAATATGATAAAAATAACCGTGAAAACGTTCATGATTGTCGATAACACGTCAATTTGCTGTGTTTCCAGTCGTTTCTCATATTCAAAAAACGGAATACTCAATACGCCAATGAGCTGATCCGCATCCCCACGCATCTCTACATAGGTAGAATTGTAGTTCAGTTCACCGACTGATTCATTGGTAATGATGCGCCCCTGGTCTTGCTCTTTGATATAGGCAAAGGCTTCTGGGTTTATATAGTTGGACAGCAGGTCATTTTCGTAAATCAATGGCTGGCTAGTATCAATCAAGTGCCCATCCAGATCAAATATGTTGATATCTACACGCTCAAATTCAGACATACTGGCCAGCTGACGTGCAAAGTCATCCTGCCGATCTTCAACCTCTGCTTGAGGGGAAGTCAAGTAACTGTTCAAACCCTTAGACAGGTTGTTAGCGACATTAGTTGCCTTTCTTAAATAATTCCCTCTCAGTTGTCGCTTGGAAGAAGAGTTGATCAATCCTAATGTCGTGAGGCTCACCACCAACAGAGGAAGGAAAAAGGCCAGGTTTAGATATAGCTGGATTTTAGCCGCATAATTGAGCGTTCTATTCTTGACGAAATAGTAGAGAGATAAAGCACTAAGAATAATCACCACCACGAATACCTGGATCATAAACAGGAAAGAGAAATTCGACAGCATATAGCCGAAGGTGTAGCTTTCAGAGCTAATGACAATAATCCGTTGCTCATCTGCTATGGCAACGTGTTCGTAACCTTCATCTGCGATACCTTCCTTAAATAGCTTTTCCTGTTGCAGCAGTGCCTTATCGAAACTCCGCTTATAGTTGTAGTCACCCGAGCTGTAGATCACCTTCTCATTAACAAAGACGGCATAGTTATAATTATCACCCTGATACGGCCGTTGAAAACTATCATCAATCAAAAGCTCAGGATAAACACTCTGTGGAATATTCTTTTTGAGTTGAAGGTCGATCAGTATATGCCCTGATACAACGCCGAAGCGCTCGATTTCTATGAAAGCCAAATACCTTTTGGAAAGGCCGGCATCGACATTACTGACAAAGTACAGACCATCGTAAGAAGTAGAATAGCGGGGTAATGCATATTGTGCTTTAACGCTATTATAGTCTAAACTACTTTCTTGTACTTTAAAGGGATCGCCGTTGGCGTTGTAGATGTCTATGTTTATATCGTATTTGCTGAAGTAGTTATTCAGATATATCTGCCTGAGTTTCTGTTCTATCACATCCTTAGACCTGAACATGCTGGTCATTCTACTCTTGATAAACCCATCACTTTCTATCTTTTGAATGGCTTCAGATAGTAGAAATTCAGCGAAGTCATCCCTTTCAATAAAGAACTGATTGGCGAAGGCTACTTTGTTTTTCAACACACGTTCTCCTTCTAGAAAATAGATCGACCATGCGCCCATTAAGGAGCTACTGAATGCGCCCAGGAAAAGGTATATAAATGAAATATAGCGAAACCGCGATAGGTAGTGAGATAGTTTTAAGGTGTACAATACAAAGAAGTATAACAGTGCCAGCACCAGCACAAACACAAAATCCTGCCTTTCTATAATACTAATGATAGTAAAAATAACAGCAGTGATCAGAAACAGTATAGCCATACGCACATAAGCACCATCACAAGTCTTATAGACCACCCTGGCTATGACATGGAAGAGGAGGAAAATGCTTATGGAATTGAGTAGAAAAATAGTGAAAGTGACAATTCTAAGGTGATCAAACCTAATTGAACTGGTGATATCCAGCACTATTTGCGAGTTGTGGTAGATGGTTTTGAAGAACAGGAAAAAATACAATAATCCGGTAAGACCAAGGCCTATCAAAATTACTGGCAGAATATACTTGGTAGGGTTATTAGACACCAAAAAGGCCACTAGTCTGTGCGACCTGTGGTAATTGATGAAAAAGTAGAAACATAACAGGAATACAATAAAAGCATTGATAAGTAGATCCCCCAGAGAGGCATTGTAAGTAGATGACGCATAGTACCTGCTATCAAAGAGTGGCATATCCACCATGCCTGCCGGAAAGTCAAATCGCACCATCAAATACCGAAGTGCCAAAAGCCCGGTGAACAAAAGGGCGAACCCATAAATAACATGTCCCTTAAGCGCCAGTGCCCGCACACTCCATAGCATATAAGTAAGAAAGAAAACCAGAGATAGCGTAAATAGAGCAATGCTGAACCGGTTCTTTTCCTGGCTGCTTTCTAGTAGTGTCCCTTTGAAATCTAAGGCAAACAAACAGTTGCTTTCATTAATGCAAACCTGATTCTCCGAGACAAATGGGAAAGCGTGTATGGTGAGTTCAACCGCCGGTAGAATTTCAAGATTATAGCCGGCGTCGAGGTACTTATTCCTGATCTTATGCTTTTGGCTGAGGGGTATAAAGGAGAATAACTCCAGCTTATCATCTGCCTCCTCTCCATTGACTTCCCATCTACGGGCAATAAAATGCCCATGAGGCGATTCTATCAATTTCAGCTGGTAGTCTCCGCGAACTTCGCGGTACTCCGGGACGAATCGATAATCCGACCAATAATGAAGTCGTTCGTTTTTATACAGGAAAAATGGATATTTCAGGTTCTTGTTGAGCGTACTGAAATTTACCTTATCCGCACCTTTGATCTGTTCCAGCGTTGGTTTCATTTCACTCTCAACCAGCTGGATCTCGCGCTCTAGTTTTGCTGTAATATCTGTAACCAGTTTTGAGGCGTCTACGCGCTCGGCTTCATCGTCTGTTGTTAATAAGCCACCTAGTCCAAGAAAGGCGATTGATAGTATAGCGAGAATGTGTTCTCTTACGAACTTCAAATCTTTGGATCAATTAAAGTAAAAGATGTTGGCCTTTGGGCATTTCATGTCTATTGACAACCCCAAAAGGCCGTTTTCAGCGTATTTACTCAGTAGTTACTCTAAAATTAGCAATTCTGAATTAACACTTGTAAGAATCATCAAAAGATATGCCACCAAAGAGGTGCAGGAATAGAATTCTTGAATAACGAAAAATAACGGGAAGGAAAATGATTAATGTGCCCACTACCAGTGAGACATACACCCATAATTTTGGCTCGCCCAAAGAGAAAAGCAGTACGCCAAAAGTGATCAACAAAGCTACTGTAATCGCATAGCTGATGTACATAGCGCCAATAAAGAAACCAGGTTCAACCTCATATTTGAGTTGGCAACAGGGGCAGGTTTCGTTCATCACCGTGAATTTACTCACCTTGGCGAGAGGGTAAGTAAACATCTTGCCTTGGCGGCACCTCGGGCATCTGCCCGTGGCGATAGCTTTAATGCGCGAGGTATGCTTTTTTGGCATGCTTCTTATTGCTTCTAGTTTTTCTATACCAAAGGAATCCAACCACAGCCACTAACAAGTATGGCATTACAAAGAGATACATAATACCAAAATTGATGCGTGCTGCTACGCCGATTTCGCCATTGCTCACGTTGTTTTCTAACGTAGCCCTACACATAGCGCATTGTGCCAAGAGGTCATTGGCATTGACCAGTAAAACACATATAAGAAGAACTAATTTTTTCATTGGTTGACCCTCCTTATGGGATATTTAGTTCATAACACGTTTTAATACAGGTTTGTTTTCAGGCATAATAAGGACTAATCATCAAATATACCACCACCCCTGTTACAGCCACATACAGCCATATTGGAAAGGTGATCTTAGCCAGTTTTTTATGCTTGTCGAACTTCTCTGCCAGTGCCCTGACGTAAGTAAACAAAACTAGTGGTATAATGGCAATTGATAGTATGATATGTGTCACTAAAATGAAAAGATATACAATCTTTATAGTACCTTCTCCACCAAACTTAGTCGTTTCACTGGTAATGTGATATATAACATACATGACTAGAAAGCCAGCTGATAAAGCAATGCAGGTCTGCATCAGGTTTTTGTGCAGCTTCAAATTCTTGTTTTTGATGGCTATCACCGCTGCTACCAATAAGACAGCTGTTAACCCATTGATTGAAGCATAGATGGGTGGTAGAAAAGAAAAATCATAGCCATCGATCTTGATACCAAATAACGCCGCTACAGCCAATGGAATAATAACCGACAGGGCAATGATTAATTTTTTATACTTCTCGTCTAGTGGTGTATGTCCTATGCTTTCAGCCATGCATCAAAATTTTAATCTCCAAAATTAACCTGTCTATATCTTCGATATCAGTGGCCGTATAGTAGCCTCTAATTCTTAACTGATCATCTATCAGCACCACCTGATCAATACTGTTCATCACCGTACCGCATTGCATCAGTTCTTGCACATCAGATCTGTTCCCAGCAAGGAAATGCCAATTTTCTGTGGCGTTGAATCCCTTTTTCAACTCATGCGCCAGCTTTCCGCTTTCAAGATCAAACAGTGAGATCAACTGTATCTCACCAGGGTTAAATCTATCTAAAACGCGGCTTAACTGGTTCTTGCGCTCCGCGCAAGGTATGTTGCATTCCACTGTTGAAAACTCAATTACTGTGATTCGGTCTTTTAATACCTCATCGGTTATTTGAACACTATCCAGTGAGTTGAAGCCGAAGGTTGGAATAGTGTGTGGAATATTACTAAAACTACAGTCCGTAAACGTAGTATCTACCCCGTTCTCATAATACATTGGAATCTGAAAATGATTCGATCCGAAGTATTTGAGAAACAAGAAAATACAAACAGGTATTGCTATGGTGAGGGATAGAAAGATGATTTTTAGATACTTGCTCATACTACGTTTTACGTAATTTAGAACATACAGAAAAGGCTAAAGTTTGCACCTTAGCCTTTATATCAAAATGGTTTATTTCAGTTATTGAGGCCGTACTTCGTGGATGGCTGCGCCTTCGTAAACCAGCGCAATCAACAACCATACGACAAAAATCATAGGAATCAATATTGACCATATCAACACTTTCACCTCATGCTTTAAGTGCATAAATTCAGCTACAATGTAGAATGCCTTCACAATCGTCATAGCGATGAAGATCGCCACCTTTAAATCATGCATTGTATAGGGAAGGCTGAAAGCTATAGCAAACTCAGCGGCTGTAATAATTCCCAGGTACCCAGCAGTCATCCAAAGCTTTTTGATTTTGGCCTTGTCTGCGGGCTGTACAACTATATTCGAAGTTTCTTCAGTTGCCATTATTAATATCTTTATGTTTTTAGACTAAGTAGAAAAAGGTGAAAACGAATACCCAAACAAGGTCTACAAAGTGCCAGTACAAACCAACCTTCTCTACCATCTCATAATGGCCTCGTCTTTCGTATACCCCTGTTACCGTATTATAGAATATCAAAAAATTAAGTAATACACCACTAAAAACGTGTGTACCGTGAAACCCTGTTATGAAAAAGAAAAATCCTGCAAAACTCTTCGGGCCGTACTGATTTTCGGTTAGACTGGCACCTATAATCTCATTTCCCTCTGCATTAAAGCCATCCATTGGTACTCCATGAATGAAGTGCGCCCATTCCCATGCCTGGCATCCTAAAAAAGTAAGACCTCCAAGTAAAGTCCATAACATCCACTTAGTGACCGCAGCTTTATCCATTCTATGCCCTGCCTCTACCGCTAATACCATAGTAACGCTACTCATGATGAGTATGAAAGTCATAAGACCTACAAAAACCAGTGGTGCTGAATCTATACCCAAGGCATGCATTCCAGGGAATGCCTCAAATACCTTCTCAGGTATTGGCCAGTATTCTTGGGAGAACAAGAATGTTTCGGGATCTGCAGTAAAGGCTGTGTGTGCTGATCTTACTAGTCCGTAAGCAATCAAGAGCGCTGAAAAAGTGAAGGCATCTGAAAGAAGGAAAAACCACATCATTAGTTTTCCATAGCTGGCTTTGAGAGGAGATTGTCCCCCATCCCATAGACCTCTTTTAGATGCTGTAGCCACTGTAGTAGCCGTGGAAGTAGACATAAAAATAAAATTTACAGGTTTCTAATTATTCACTAATAAGAACACGAACAAATATAACCAAAGTCCCCCTAAAAAATGCCAGTAAGTAACCGACATTTCCATTGTGGTCATGTTCTTAGAGTGTATCTTAAATCTTAAGGTTTTCACTAATAATATTCCCAGTACCACAACACCACTAACCAGGTGAGCGCCGTGCACTAATGTCAATACGTATATCATAGAGTGTAGTGAGTCTGAACTCACAAAGTGTACATTAATGGCGACAAGATCACTCCAGCCCCAAAACTGTCCCACTAAAAAGGCCACTCCTAGAACAGAAGCTAATATCACTCCTATTTTTACTTGCCCCAGTTCATTCTTTTTGGCCGAAATATACGCCCAATGCAATACCAAACTGCTCAATATGATGATAACCGTATTGTATAGAAAAGTATCCGGTAATTGTACCGGTGTCCATCCACCGTCAGCTTGTCTAACAATGTAGTAACTGGTGAATGCCGCGAAGATCATTACTACTGAACCCATGAACAGCCATAGAGCGAACTTCTTGGGGTTCATAGCTACCGGCTTCCTAGCCTCCTCAACAATTCTCATATTTGATTCCATATCCCTAAACTTTATCGAGTAAATAAGCAATCTGCACAATTGGAAGATATAAAAATGAGCCGAACATGATTCTCAATGCCGACTTTCGAGTGCCAGTCTTCATTAAATGAAAGGTCTGGCCTAAGAACAATACACCACATACCGAAACCACAATGGCCGAATCTATTCCGGTTATTCCGAATTTAGCCGGCAATAGACCAAGAGGTATCAGGAATAGTGTGTAAATCATTATTTGAATAGCGGTATTTAAGTCCTTCTTACCACTAGACGGTAGAAGCTTAAAACCAGCTCTTTTATAATCGTCATCAGCCACCCAGGCAATGGCCCAGAAATGTGGGAATTGCCAAATAAACTGTATACCAAAGATAATTAATGCTTCATGGGTTATCTGTCCTGTAGCTGCCACCCATCCGAGTAATGGAGGCAATGCACCGGGTATGGCACCAACAAAAACAGCGATAGGCCCGACACGCTTTAACGGCGTATATACAAAGCTGTAAAGCACCATGGATAACAATGATAATCCTGTAGTGAGCGGGTTGGTATAATTCCAAAGAATGAAATACCCGATTATCGTCAAGATGATAGTATAGAATATAGCCTCATCTTTTGATACTCTTTCTGTTGGAAGAGGACGGTTCTGAGTTCTAGACATTAACTTGTCTAAATCTTTTTCCAGGATTTGGTTAATAGTAACCGAAGCACCAGAAATTAGAAACCCACCAAAACAGAACATCAGAAAATCACCCCAGACCCAAGCCCCCGTATGACCCAGTACGTAACCGAAAGCACTGGAGAAGGTGACTAGCAAAGAAAGTCTGAACTTCAAAAGATCAAAGTATCCTTTCAGTTTGAAAGTGATTAAATCCTTATAACTTAAGCTTTGTACGTTATTGTTTAACATTGTCAATTAAAACTTAGCGAAGCCTTGGTTGAATAACTCCTCAACCTTAACCAAACCATAAACTGTAGACCAAAAGATACCGTACCTAAAAACAAGTGTATGGGTTGTGCAAAAGCAGGCACAGCAAAATAACTTAATATCACACCGCTAATAATTGTTCCCAGTATTACAGCGACTAGTCCTTTAGCCAATCTGACCAGAAATACATCTGGCTCGTAAGCCTTCATCAATACAAAAGTAAGGGCTACATGTAAAAGCAGCACCAAGATAGAAAGTGATCTGTGTATCAAGAAATCCAAACCGAGTGATGAAATCCAAGACTCTCGATTTGCATATGATAATGATGCAGCAATACTATCAACCGCTTCTCTCACTTGAGTACCCAGAGCTATTTGTATGATGAGTACTAACATTGAAACCACCAAGATGCCCATTGCCATCTTGTGCTGATCCAACTGCTTTTTCACCTCTATATTTCGACTAGTTACATAAAACAAGTATATCAGCAGTGCTACTATGGCTAATGCTATTAGCATATGAATTGTTACCATCCACGGCAATAAATTAGTCGAAACGACAATCGAGCCTATCCATCCCTGGAACCCTACTAAGAACAGCGTAAATAATGACAGGAAGAACACTTTCTTTGAAGTCTTTAAATAAGCAGTCGACGATACGAAAGTGGCAAACACCAACAGGCCAATTAAAGCTCCTACCAGTCTGTTTATGTATTCAGTCCAGGTTTTGAATTTGTTGAAGCTAGCTTCAATAAGAATGGATTCGTCCTGAAGGATATCTTCTGCTGTGCTCTTAAAACCAAGGCTTGTAAGATACTCGGCGAAACGCTCGTTCTTCTTATTTCGCTTCTGCGCATAAACATCTTTGTAATCAGCAGGAAGTTGGCTTACATCCGTAGGTGGCACCCATTGGCCAAAACATTTTGGCCAGTCTGGACATCCCATGCCGGAACCCGTAGCTCTAACAATGCCGCCTACAAGTATAAGTACGTAGACGGCACATAATGTTATTAAGCTTAATCGTTTGAATATGTTGGCTCTATTCTTCTGATTCTGGCTCATTCACTACTATGGCTCCATCGTCACCATTCATTTCCAGTTTGATCAAATCATTCTCCGCAGGGAGGTTAGATTCAGGTGTTTCTGAAAAAGGAACTGTTTGTGGTATGAAATCCTCAGCGGCACCTGGCTTACTGTAATCGTAAGGCCATCTATATACCGTTGGTATCGGGCCTGGCCAGTTACCATGACCTGGGTTCCTCGGTGTTGTCCACTCAAGCGTAGTCGATTTCCAAGGGTTTGCTGGAGCCAACCTTCCACGGAACATACTGTGGAAGAAGTTGAATAAGAATATAAATTGCGCGGCTAACGTCACTATAGCAGCAATACTAACGAAACTGTTCAGGTCCGTAAAGGAGTTGAACGTTTCGAAACCAGTCCAAGAATAATATCTTCTTGGGAAGCCTGCTATACCGATATAGTGCATAGGGAAGAATACCATGTAAACACCCACGAACGTCAACCAGAAGTGAATGTATCCTAGTTTCTCATCCATCATTCTACCAAACATCTTAGGGAACCAGTGATAGATTCCAGCCAGAAGACCGAAGAATGAAGCGCTACCCATCACCAAGTGGAAGTGTGCCACTACAAAGTAAGTATCGTGCAATTGAATATCGATGGCCGAGTTACCTAAGTGAATTCCTGTAAGACCTCCGGATATAAAGAAGGATACCAGACCAATAGAGAAAAGCATGGCCGGTGTAAATACGATATTACCTCTCCAAAGTGTAGTCAGGTAATTAAATACTTTTACTGCCGATGGCACAGCAATAATCAATGTCAGTAGCATAAATATAGATCCGAGGAATGGATTCATACCCGTCACAAACATGTGGTGTGCCCATACTATGAAAGAAAGTATTGAGATGCCTAACATCGAACCAATCATTGCTGTATATCCAAATATTGGTTTTCTGGAGTTTGTGGCAATAATCTCTGACGTGATTCCCAATGCCGGTAATAGTACAATGTATACCTCCGGGTGTCCAAGGAACCAGAATAAGTGCTGGAACAAGATCGGGCTTCCTCCATCATTAGGAAGTGCCTCACCATTTAAGTATATATCATCTAAGAAGAAACTTGTTCCAAAGCTCCTATCGAATATCAATAATAATGCTGCAGAGAAAAGTACTGGGAATGAAAGTAACCCAATGATTGCAGTTAAAAAGAATGCCCAAATCGTAAGCGGAAGTTTGGAAAAGGACATACCCGTTGTTCTCAAGTTAATTACTGTCGTGATATAGTTTATACCACCTAGCAGTGACGACACTATAAACAACGCCATCGAGACAAGCCAGAGTGTCATTCCCAAGCCAGATCCGTTTACAGCCTCTGGGAGCGCACTTAACGGCGGATAGACTACCCATCCACCAGAAGCAGGCCCGGTTTCTATAAATAATGAAACGAACATAACCACACTGGATACGAAGAAGAACCAGTATGACAGCATGTTCATGAAACCTGATGCCATATCTCTGGCACCTATTTGTAGTGGAATGAGGAAATTACTGAAAGTACCGCTCAATCCTGCCGTCAATACAAAGAATACCATCACAGTACCATGCATGGTAACTAATGCGAGGTAGAATTCAGGATCAAGTTTACCACCACTATCAATCCATTTCCCCATTATCGGCTTCAGCCAGGATAGATCTGCCTCCGGGAAACCCAATTGCAGCCTAAATATTACTGACATTATACCACCAATAAGAGCCCAGGCAATACCTGTAATCAGGAATTGCTTACCTATGGTTTTGTGGTCTATACTAAAAACGTACTTTGTCCAAAAATTTTCGTGATGCTCGTGATCGTGCTCGTGATCATCATGATGAGATTCTTCAACTAAATGGATATCCGCTGTCGCCATTTTTATATCTTAATTTTTGTACTCAATCAAATTAAAGTGAAGCTATGTCTTCTGTCTCGTCTACTTTTATCACCTCTTCGGTGTCACTATCTGCTACATCAGGCTCTCCAATCTCAATGCCCGAATCAATGATGGCTTTTTCTCTCAACTCTTTAGGAACCTTATCTAAATAGTCTTCATTTAATTTAAGCCATGTGATTTGCTCTTTCTTCCACGCCTCATAGTCCTCCGGTTCGTCAACTACCACTAGTAATCTCATAGAAAAGTGACCTCTACCACATACCTCAGTACATGCTATTTCATAATTGAACTCAGGATCATCTAGCTCTGCCCTCATTTCGTCGGTCGTCTTGGTTGGAACAAACTTAAAGTGAGTAGGCATCCCGGGTACTGCATCCATCTTCAGTCTGAAATGAGGAGCAAATACACTATGCAATACGTCTCTTGCTCTGATTTTAAACAATACAGTCTTTCCTTTAGGAACGTGTAATTCCAGCGGGCTGAAATCATCGTATGCATTTTCATCCGTTAAGTCAATGCCAAAGTTATTACTCGCATCAATTAGTTGATAATCATACGAACCTAACTTGTCTCCAGGATCTGCACCGGGGTATCTCACCGCCCATGCAAATTGGTATCCCATAATCTCAATCACCTCTGCATCATCAGGAGCATCGCTCGTTATATCATTCCAAGTTCTTAAACCCATGAACACTAGTACAGACAACACAATGGCTGGCACTACGGTCCATATTACTTCCAGTTTATTATTGTGAGGGAAGAAGTGAGCTTTAGCACCCTCTTTATACTGATACTTATATGGGAATATAAACAGCAAAGCTGAGGTGAAGACGAATATAAATCCTGTAGGTATAGTGGTGATCCAAAATAGACGATCAGTAACTACGCCGTGCTCAGAAGCTACTGGCAATGTGTAGTCGTCATAATAGGCAAAAGAGTACCAGAAGAATAGTCCAAATCCTCCCAGAAAGAACAAAACAAACAATGCTGCATTCACTTTGTTGCTCCCAGTTGCTATTTTCTTATCCCTTCCCTTTACGACGTTTAGAAGTGTGTTTATTCTGAACATAGAGATGAGAATCCCTATGATTAGTAAAACGCCAAATACTATAAGTCCCTCAAACATTGTTATCTAATTTATTAAGTCTTTAATACTAAATGTGGTGATGTAGGCTTTCTTTCAAGAATGGGTGGTTCTTGGCAATTAATGGGTGCTTTGCCAAACTGTTAAGCATAACATACATGAATAACGACCCGAATACCATTGTAACACCTATTTCCATTAATCCAAACGCTCCATCGTACTGCATCACTCCCGGGGTTATCATCTGATAGAAATCGAACCAATGTCCTATCAAAATAATGACGCAAACTAATTGTATGATCGACAAATGTCTTTTTGAATCTCTTGTCATTAACAACAGGAAGGGAAGGAAGAAGTTCATGATCAAATTGGTA
>JBCBSS010000075.1:0-8943 GCA_039819065.1 Bacteroidota bacterium | reverse complement strand
CCAAGAATAATTGGATACATGCCACCTTTGATCGAAGTAAACTGTCTCTTCAGGAATGTTGGCATAATAGATCAAGAGGAACTGAGAAAACCATATATACGTCCAGAAAATACTGAATCCGAAAACGAATTTACCAATGTCGTGAATGTGGTTTTCGTTAACGATTTTAAGATAGCCTCTTTGCTTAAGTACAGCGACCATTAAAGTGATGAACGCCAATCCTGTCACCCACCAACTAGCGAAAGTATACCATCCGAACATGGTACTGAACCAGTGTGTGTCGATCGACATTACCCAGTCCCAAGCTGCCACAGAAGATGAGAAACCGAATATCACTAAGAATATAGTAGAAAGCTTTCTGGCCTTGTACCAGTATTTAGTATCTGCCTCAAGATCTTCAGCAAACATTTGCTTTTTGATCTGCTTAAATAAAAACCACCAGATTCCGAAGAAAGCCACCATTCTTACCAAGTAGAAAACCGGCAATGAAGGGCTATCGGTAAGTGGCCAGAAAAAGAAACCTTTCTTTCCATCAATTATTTTATCAAAGTTCTCTCCTCCTTCTATATAAAGATCTGAATGTGTCCAATGGAAAACATCACCTTTTACAAGCCACCACAAGCCGAATGTTAATACTCCTCCAATCAATAACCAGCTAGCCATAGCCGTCGGAATACGTAACATACCTACCGACCATCCAGCTTGAGCAGCATATTGAATAGCCACAAAGAAAACCCCAATTATGGCTAGACCTACAAAATAGATATTATTAATCCATAGGTTTGTAAACAGTCTTTTAAGCCAGACCGGACTACCATGATGACCGCCATGACCGTGACCGGCATCCGCATGATCTCCTCCGTCTTCAGCGACCATAACAACCGAGCTGGCCGTCATGTCCTCAGAAGTTTCAAGCATTGCGTGCTCCTCACCATGTCCTTCTTTTCCACCTTCTCCGTGTCCATCGCCATGACCTGAGTTCATGCTGGTAAAAATGCCTGTGATAGATAGAATGATACCGACAGCAAGAGTTATAAAGATTTTTCTCTTGGTTTCAGGTCTAAAAATATATTGCTCTTCAGCCATGATGAATAATTATAGCGTTGTAATTATTGCCTTTGTAATTTTTGAACATATCTAACAATCCTCCATCGGTCCTCAACAGATACTTGAGAACCGTGAGCACCCATCCTACCTTTTCCGTGAGTGATCACATGAAAGATGTGGCCTCCGGGTTTGTTGATTACCGCAGCCGACTTGTATGATGTAACACCACCATAAACATCACCTACCGAACCCTCATCCGCGCCGACTCCCTTAGATCCATGGCAATGATCACAATAGCTTTCATATAGAATCTTACCTTCAGCTATGATGGCATCAGTTGAATCCAATGGGTTTTTCATAACTCGACCAGCAAGATCAATACTGTCCTTTGGTATTGTGTAAGGAAGATTATGAGGTTGGAAACCACCTTTACCTCTTTTCACAGTATTAGGAGCCGGTTCCCTCATTGTCATTCTATTAGCATTAAGAGGATTTGAGTTATAATACTCACCCACCCCATTATCTAATGAGCTAACCCATGCTCCTTCATCTTCATCAGTGATTTGAGATAGGGGCTCATAGGGTACCGAATGGTACATATTGGGAGCATATTCTAGCCCTTGAAAATCATCTTTGGCTTTACAGCCAATAAGGACTATTAACAACCCGAAAAAATAGACAATATTCTTACTGAATATCTTCATTGGTAACTGTTTATAGATCAAAGTTCTTTTCATTTACTTCAGAGGCGCCGTTTCCCTTCAGAATCTTACCTATTTCCTCTTTATTTAATTCATTAAGCGCCAAGTCGATCGCCATCACATGTTTGTCATCGGTACTTCTGATATCGAAAATGCGAGGCTTTTTGTAAGGCTTTAAATCACTCACAATCATAAAAGTGGCTACCATACCTAATGCAGCAAGTAGTACAGTCAACTCGAAGGTAACTGGCACGAACGGAGGGAGAGAGATATAATCCTTACCACCGATAATCATAGGCCAGTCAAAGCCTAGCATCCACACTTGCATAGTCACTGCTAGTGTAGTTCCCAGTAAACCGAACATGAATGCCGCTATAGGCAAACGGGTTCTTCTATAACCTAGCTCGTCTTCAAGACCATGAACAGGAAATGGAGTGAATACCTCGTGTATTTTGATGCCATTTTCACGCACCTTTCGAACGGCTGACAAGAGTATATCCTCGTCATCAAAAATGCCTACTACGAAATTTTTATTGCTTTCCATATTCCTAATTAAGCGTTTTCTGTTTCTGCTGACTCAGCTTGAACGGCAGAATCGGTTTTCTTGATATCTGATTTCAAAGACGTAGCTTTCACAATACTCTTTACTTCAGCCATGTTGATCACAGGGAAGAACTTGGCGAACAAGAAGAAGGCTGTAAAGAAAAGTCCAAATGTGAAGAGGTAGACCCCTACATCATACATAGTAGGTGAGAACATCGCCCAACTTGATGGCAGATAATCTCTATGTAGTGAGGTCACAATAATTACGAAACGCTCAAACCACATACCGATATTCACAATGATAGACAGTACGAAAGTGGCTACGATACTTGTCCTGATTTTCTTGACCCAGAATAATTGTGGAGAGATCACATTACAAGTCATCATTGACCAGTAAGCCCACGCATAAGGCCCTGTCGCTCTATTGATGAAAGCATATTGTTCAGCTTCAACACCAGAATACCAAGCGATAAAGAACTCCGTTATATACGCTATACCTACAATAGTACCGGTGATGATAATCACTATGTTCATCAGTTCTATGTGGTATATCGTTATGTAATCTTCCAGTTTGAACACCGCCCTCGTCACTAGCATCAAGGTGAGTACCATCGCGAATCCTGAGAAGATCGCACCAGCTACGAAGTAAGGCGGAAATATGGTTGTATGCCATCCAGGAATTACTGAAGTGGCAAAGTCAAATGATACGATGGTGTGTACAGATAATACAAGAGGGGTAGCAAGTCCTGCAAGAATTAGTGCAACTGATTCATATCTCATCCACGTTTTAGCGGCTCCATCCCATCCGAAGCTCAAAGCACCATAAGCAATTTTAGAAATCTTATTGGTTGCGCGGTCTCTTATAGAAGCAAAATCAGGGATAAGACCGATATACCAGAAGACAAGTGATACTGTGAAATACGTACTAATCGCAAAAACGTCCCATAAGAGAGGAGAGTTGAAGTTCACCCAGAGTGAACCAAACGTGTTAGGTAGTGGCAATGCCCAATAGAAACCTAACCATAACCTACCCATGTGTAAGCCAGGGAAACAAGCAGCACAGATTACCGCGAAAATAGTCATCGCCTCTGCTGCTCGGTTGATCGACATTCTCCAACGCTGACGGAAAAGCAATAGGATTGCGGAAATTAGTGTTCCGGCATGACCTATACCTACCCACCATACGAAGTTGGTGATATCCCAGGCCCAACCTACGGTTTTATTAAGTCCCCAGACTCCGATACCTTCCCAAAGGAGCATGAATACTGCATAGGCACCTATGGCTAATGTACCCAGGGACAAGGCCATGGCCAGCATCCATGATTTGGTTGGTTTGCCTTCAACCTGCTTGCAGATATCTTCAGTTACGTCATGTACCGTTTTACCTCCGGTAACTAAAGGTTCTCTTATTGATGAAACAACTTGCATATTATAGTATCTAAGTTCTTAAGGTCTTAAATAATTAAGCTTCTACTTTGTCTTTGTTTCTGATTTTAGTCAGATAGAAAACATTAGGTTTTACCCCTATCTCTTCTAGTACATTATAAGCTCTAGGCTCAGCAACGTACTTGTTATCTACTTTGTAATTATCCTCTTTCTTAGTCTTGATTTTCAAGAGTTTGGAGATACGGCTTTCCTCGTCGTTCATATCACCGAAAACGATGGCTCCGGTTGTACATGCCGCAGCACACGCGGTGACGATTTCCCCGTCTTTCACTGGTCTTTTCTCTTTCTTAGCTTCGAGCTTACCATATTGGATTCTCTGAACACATAGAGAACATTTCTCCATCACACCTCTTGACCTAACGGTAACGTCAGGATTCAATACCATCTTACCAAGATCAGTGTTCATTTGAGGGTTTGACTGAGCAAACTGCTCGTTGTCGTGATATTTGAACCAGTTAAATCTTCTTACTTTATAAGGACAGTTGTTAGCACAGTACCTCGTACCAATACATCTGTTATAAGTCATTTGGTTGAGTCCTTCCGAGCTATGAGTTGTAGCAGCAACAGGGCAAACAGTCTCACAAGGAGCGTTATTACAGTGCTGACACATCATGGGTTGGAAAGTCACTTCTGGATTTGCAGCTGCTTTCTCTAATCCCTCCAGATCATCTGCAGGGGCATCACTACTGTAGTATCTGTCGATACGCATCCAGTGCATATCTCTTCTGTTGATCACTTCTTCTTTACCAACTGCGGGAACGTTGTTTTCCACATGGCAAGCTACCACACAAGCCGAGCAACCAGTACAGCTAGTAAGGTCAATAGTCAAACCCCAGTGATGGCTTTTGTATTCGTGTCCATGCCATAGTGATATTTCGCCTGGTTTAACTTTGCCTTCCTCGTCTTGCCAAGTAGATATTTTCGGTTGATACCTTCCGGCACTAGGGTCTTTTTTATATTCGCTTAAAGTGGATTCTTGAATTACCGTTTCACGCCCCATGTAAGTCTGGTGCGTTTGTGTTCTGGCCAATTGATATGGTTCACCAGTAGCAGAAATTGAAACGTCAGATGTCACATTGTAGCTAAGTGTACCGTTTAATTTGGTCACGAACGGATAAGCATTAGTTCCGATACCATCGGCTACCTTACCAGCATTAGTCCTACCATATCCTACAGAAAGACCGATAGTGCCTACAGCCTGACCGGGTTGTATCAATGCTGGAGCCTTCACCGTCACACCATTAGCAGTGAGACTTACCAACTGTGTGCTACTCTCTCCCATTTTGATGCCCATATCTGAAGCATCTTTTTGAGAAATAGTAACGTAATTATCCCAGGTTACTTTAGTAATAGGGTCAGGTAATTCCTGCAACAATGGATTATTAGATTGGGTACCGCTACCCAAGCCAGCTTTCTGATAGATGGCTAATTCAAGTCCTGTATTTTCAGCTTTGTAATTTCTACCTATAGCGCTGGCGGCTGCATTAACGTCACCTTGAAAACCACTAGTAGGTGCATCTACATTATCTGCAATTGCCGTCGCATCAGATGCTGTCGATATTTGCCCACCATTTGAGGCATAAACACCATCATATAAGCATTTATCCCAGAAGTATTGGAAATCGACGATCTCGTTCTGAGCGTCGAAAAGTGGTTTCCAATTTTCTTTGATGAATTCGAAATAGTCAGTATTGGCAGCACCTCCCCATAATAAGAAGGTCTCTTGAGCTTGTCTTGTTTTAAAGACAGGAGTGATTGCCGGTTGAGCCAGGCTATAATGACCTTTTCTTGGCTCAGCATCATTCCATGACTCTAAGAAGTGGTTATCTGGTGCTAAGTGTGAACAATTAGCTGCTGTCTCATCTTCTTTGTAAGAAGTAGAAACAGAAAGTTCAATTTTACCTAGTGCTGCTTTTAAAGCTTCACCTTTTGGATGATCGTATATCGGATTAGCGTTATAGAAAATAACCGCGCCTACTCTACCTCCTTCGGCATCAGCGATGAATTTCTCCATTGAAACATCATCACCCTGTCTGGTATTAGAAGCAGCACCTAGGTCTATGGTTTTATCATAATTCCTTAGCATATGGTTTATGCCATTAACAAGCACTTGAACGTCCTTGTCATTAGAACCTGATACTACGATTGACTTACCTGCATTGGCTGCTAATTCTTTAGCTGCCTCGTTTATATAAGGTACCTCTCCGATATTCGCTGTTACAGTCGAACCGGCATTAGTGGCTAATGCCACTTGATTGTAGAGCAACGCCACCACCAAACCTTCCTGAGAGGGTTTTATAGGCGTTCTGTAATCAGCATTTGATCCAGTCAGAGAAAGGTTTGACTCGAACTGGAAATGCCTAGACATGGTCTTTTTCTTATCGCCCAGTTTTCTGGTCTTGGCGTATTGTAAAGAGTGCTCAACTGGAGAAATCCAATTGGCAAGAAAATCTGCACCTATACTTACGATCACATCAGCCTTACTGAAATCATAAGCAGGAATTGCCGCCTGGCCGAATGATTCCTCGTTGGCTTTTAATATACCTGCCGCTGATATTGGATCATATGCTACATGCTCCGTAGTAGGATATTTCGCTTTGAACTGTGCAACAGCAGCTTTCGTACTTGGGCTAATAATGGAATTACTCACTATACGAATCGCTCCGCCCTTGGCCGCGATTTCATCCAGCTTACCTCCTACCTGCTTATCTAAATCTTCCCAAGTGACGCTAGTACCGCCTGCTTTTGGACCTCTTAGCCTTGAATCATCATATAATGATAGTACTGAGGCCTCAACCTCTGCACTGGTTTTTCCTTGCGTGATTGGAGAAAGGTTGTTTCCATCAATTTTGATAGGCCTACCTTCTCTGGTTTTTACCACTATGCTACAGTAATCTCCTCCACTTATATAAGAAGAAGCATAGTAATTAGGGATACCGGGGTCTACGTCCACCGGCTTATTCAAATAAGGAATAGCTTTTCTCACCGGCGCTTCACAAGCGGCAAGTGAGACCGCAGCTACACTAAATCCCATCATTTTAAGAAAGTCGCGTCGTGAGCTACCACTGTCTTCGCTTTCCTGCGATAATGCCGGAAATTCTTTGTCAGCGTTCTTTACAAATTCAGGATCGTTGGTTAACTGTTCTAAGCCTTTCCAGTATTGCTTTTGATTACTCATATTTATATGATGAAAGCTTCAGTTCGTTTTCTAAAAAGTTATTAGTAGTGGCACTTAGCACATTCTAGGCCACCTATATCTTCAACCTTTAAAGGCTCTTTACCGCGTCCGTCGTGTATTTCCACCAATTTGTCATAGTATTCATTGCCTTTGGTATTGACATTAGTCTTTCTGTGACAATCAATACACCATCCCATAGTAAGTAATGAGTGTTGCTTCACTACCTCCATCTCTTCGATAGGGCCGTGACAAGTTTGACATTCGATACCACCGACCTTCACGTGCTGCGAGTGGTTAAAATAAGCTAAGTCAGGAAGGTTATGCACTCTGATCCATTCTATAGGCTTATTATTTTCTATGGCTGCGTAAATTTTTTGTATTTGTGGAGATTCAGTCTTGATCTGCGTATGACAGTTCATACATATATTGGCCGAAGGAATATTGGCACTTTTACTTTTATTGACACCAGTATGACAGTACTGGCAATCAATCTCGTATTGCCCCGCATGAATTTTATGTGAGAATGCAATAGGTTGGGTAGGCGCATATCCTTTTTGAACACCTACATTAAACGCTCCTGCAATTAGCGCCTTAAACACCACCGCAGTGAACAGGAATGTTGCAAGCCAGATGAACGGTTTGCTCTTGAAAGTTCTTTCAAAACTAAATCCTTGATTGATTTGCTCTTCATCAGCTTCATCGAGGTCTTTCTTCTCAGCCGCAAATCTTCTTAGCACCGACATAATGAAGAAGAGTACTAAAAGAATTAAGGCTAATACAACCACCAAACCTACAATAATAAGGTTAAGGTACTCAGAAGGCACTCCTGAGCCTCCTCCAGTCGCAGTAACTTGCGTAGAGTCCGGCCCGACTACCACAGGCCCTTTTATAGTTTCATCCTGGATGTAGGCTAGAATAGGAAGTATATCATCCTCAGTCCAAGTTGGGAATATCTGCATTTGCACCTTATTCCATTCTTCATAAATCTGGTTGGCATAAGGATCGCCACTGGCAATCACCTTCGATGAATTCTGAACAAAGCTTACAATCCATTCTATAGAAGGTGTTCTGTCATACACACCAGCAAGAGCTGGCCCCGTATAGTTTTCATGTATCTTATGACAAGTTCTACAATTACCTTGGAAAGTCGCTTTTCCCTTGGCAATTGAAGCTTCATCTGTGGGTATTTCCAAGCCTTGTGAAAAAGCACTGGAAACAGCAAGAACAACAATAAAACAACCGGAAGTTAGGGAAAGAGAAAGGTGTTTGATTTTTTTTCTAAGCTTCATTATGCTCATATCTTTAAAAAGGTGCCTTACTTTCTGTAAGTACGTCACAAATCTAGTATGCGGGGTTTTTATTTCAAACAATAATAGAGGAGCCTTTTCCCTAAATAATTCGGTCAATCTGCAACGTCTGAAGCCATGTTTTCGTAAAACCGCCTTATTTCATGGATTTAGCCCGAAATTCAACTTATTTAGAATTTGTATAAATAAAAAATACGCTTATTTAAGCCATTCTCCGCATCTTAAGTTTCGTGTATTGTATCTACAATAAAGGTCTATGTATTGACAGTTTAGAGTGTTTTAAGCACTTATTGGCTAATAAAAAATATTCTTTTGGGGCAGAATCGGCCAATGATTAACCGAAGGATTATTCTATCTCCCTCACCCGGTCAATCAGGCTATTGAGATGTTTGATATCGTCTGAGCTCAAGTTAGCAAGTAAGTTGTCAAAGTAATTGCTCTTCTCACTCAGTTTCTCAAGTAGTTCACTGCCTTTCTCGGAAATAAAAACATGTACGACACGTTTGTCTTCCTCGCTATGGTAGCGGTAAATGAGTTCTTTCTTTCTCATATTATCTACCAGCCTTGAAACATCCGACTCGCGCTCAAACATGCGTTCTCTTATCATGCTTATGGTGGTAGGTTTAGGCTTCCTCTCGTTGAGAATTCTAAGGATGTTGTATTGCTGAATAGTAATGTTATGTTCCTTCAACGCTTTAGAATAGCGCTGTTGCAACCAGTT
>JBCBSS010000074.1:0-37464 GCA_039819065.1 Bacteroidota bacterium | reverse complement strand
GGCAGGGCTGTTGCATTCTAGATTAATAATTACTTTAGTGCTCAACTTTAATATTATTAGATGGAAGAAAGAAGCCTTATTGACTATTTATCGAAGTTAACAGACAAGAGAAGAGGAGCCGGGCGGCGGCATTCCCAAGAAACTATTTTATTGATTGTATTAATGGCCTTGATGAGTGGTTATTATGGCTATCGTGCCATAGGAGATTTTATAGAAAGGAATCGAGAAGATTTATTGATCTATTTACAACCTGGAAAGAATAGGCTTCCGACTTTCTTTACCGTCAGGAGGGTCTTGATGAACATAGATTTTGATGAGTTCTCACAACAATTTTATGCCTGGGCTAAACAATACATTAACCTACAGCCTGGGGAATGGCTAAGCATAGATGGTAAAGCAATCGCAGGAACGGTCAAGGATGAATCGAGCAGCTATCAGGATTTTGTCAACTTAGTTAGCATTTTCGCCTCCCGTCAAAAAATGGTGTTGGGCAATGCTAAAGTAATTAACTCAAAGGAAAGCGAGATTCCCGTGGTTCAACAGTTAATTGAAGCGTTACACATAAAGGATGTGGTACTTACATTGGACGCACTTCATTGCCAAAAAAAACAGTAGAAACTATCATTGGCAGTGGCAACCACTATGTAATTGGAGTGAAGAAAAACCAACCCACTCTTTATCGCCATATGGAAGCACAGGCTAAAGAAAGAACCATAGGTTGGTGTATTGAAATGGAACGTAACAAAGGTAGGTTTGAAAGGCGTGAGATAAGGGTTTATCCGCTTGACGGAGCGATTGCTTCTCTTTGGAAAGGCGCTAAACAATTTGTTCAGATCAAACGCGTAGTGAAAAAAAAAGGCAAACAGAGCAGGGAAACAGCCTACTTTATAAGTAGTATCGATGTATCTGCGCTATCTTATAACATGGGTATCCGTTCTCACTGGTCTATCGAAAATTGTCTGCATTGGGTTAAAGATGTTACATTAAAAGAAGATGCTTCCAAGATAATGAGTGGTTCAGCACCATCAATATTATCAACATTAAGAAATGGCATACTTAACATATTCAGAAAGCATGGAATGAATGAAATAGCTAAAGCCATAAGACTTGTCTCAAATGATATTAAAACAATCAACCAACTAATCGCTTAGAATGCAACAGCCCTGCGCTGGCGGGGGTAAGGGGGTGGATGTTTCACGAATTGATGCCTTCGTTGGAGTTGTCTCCAACGAACCTTGAATACCCTGAGAATAACTTGTCGGAGACAACTCCGACAAGGGCAGTAAAGTGCCTATACAGTCATTCTGCCAAGAATCTTAATTGGCTATGAAACGCAGTTGCACGATTGAAAGCAACATTTGATCGTGCTGGTCAACACAGCACACCGTTGACTAGCGACGATAGATACTTGCCAATAAGTAGCTTTCAGCATGACTGTGTGATGGGGTCTATAAATGGTTAGTCAGAAGGTACTTTGTGCCAATTAGGGTTAGTAGTTTAAGTACTGATCACTCCGCCGGAGTGCGTTCATATTGCATAGAATGGAATCAATGCCGAATTCTAACCAGTTCGCTTAAACAAAGACTCCCACTTATCACATTTTATGAGCTAATTTATGCAACTAAGTTGCATCAAGATCGTGGTTTTCCTAACATAGCATCATGAAGCAGGTAATCGAAAGGGGCAGACGAGGTTTAGCAGTATATTTTATGCTGTTGCCGCTGCTCTTTGGACTACACGCTTCTCAACATCAGCATGAGGATTCTTCACACCACCAAGAGCTAGTTGTTTCTGAATATGAAGCCGACTATGATCTATGTGACTTATACCTCAGTCAAAGTGCTGCCACCACTTATTCTATACTGACTCTAGTTGGCTTTAATCATACTTACCAAACACTGGAATTGCGTTCCTCGGAACAATTCGTTGCTTATTGCAACGAGCAAAGAGGGCCTCCTGTACAACTATTGTAGTTGTTAAAGGCTGTGATGAAGACAACAATCGCAGCTTCAATTAATCGGCCTGTACGGCTAAAGCGTCATAACAAACCATAACTTACTCTTTCCATGTTGGAAGCCATAAACCTAACCAAAAAGTACGGCGGACATACTGCACTTAGCGGACTTAACCTGTCAGTGGCATCGTCTGAGGTATTTTGCCTACTGGGAGCCAATGGAGCTGGTAAATCTACCACGATCAACCTCTTCATGAGCTTCATCAACCCTACGTCAGGGCAGATCAAAGTAAATAACCAGGATGTCAATCAGCACCCGGTTGAAACCAAAAAGCATTTAGCTTACATACCGGAGAATCTCAATTTGTATGGCAATCTCAGCGGCCTTGAAAACCTTCAGTTTTTTGCTGGTTTGGGAGGAGATAAACCAGACAAGCATACGGCAGAGCAATTACTTCAAGGAGTGGGCTTGCAGAAGGAAGCCGTACACAAGCGCGTATCGCAGTATTCTAAAGGTATGCGCCAGAAAGTAGGCATCGCCATTGCTAAGGCTAAAAAAGCAGGCAATCTGCTGTTGGATGAACCTACTTCAGGACTTGACCCTCAGGCTAGTAATGATTTCGCAGAACTATTGCAGGACATGAAGCATAATGGCGTAGCGATCTTGATGGCGACACACGACCTTTTCCGGGCCAAAGAGACCGGAACCCACATAGGCATTATGAAAGAAGGACAATTGGTTCATTCTATCAATAGTGATGACATCACGTTGGCTGAATTGGAGCACCTGTATTTGGAAACCATGAAATCCCCAAGTCATGCTGAGGCTAGTTATTAAGAAAGAATTCCTCACCGCGATTCGCGATGTAAGGCTGCAGGTGTCAGGTCTCATTCTGATAGCCTTGATGGTAACCGCCGTACTTGTCGGACGACAGGGCCAAAAGTTGATACAAGAAGAGCGTGCTAAAGCACAAGCGGAGATGTATGACAAGTGGCTTAACCAAGGCAACAAGCATCCGCATAGCGCAGCCCACTATGGACAATTTGCATTCAAACCAAAACCAGTACTGAGCTTTCTGGATGTAGGACTTGATAACTACACCGGAGTATCGGTCTTTTTAGAGGCGCATAAGCAGAATGAAGTGCTGTTCAGTGCAGCACAAGATAACAATGGCATGACCCGATTTGGTGAAATGACTGCTGCGTTGATATTGCAGGTGCTTTTACCCTTGCTTATTATCTTTCTGACCTTCAATATTTTCAGCCGGGAGCGCGAGGAAGGAACACTTAGACTCATTCATGCGCAAGGACTATCCATGCGTAAGCTACTTTTCGGTAAGGTACTTGGTACCTATACCATGGTGTTATTGATCTTCGTGCCACTAGTTTTGATGGCTTACTTTCTATTAGATGAAAAGTCAGCAACACTTGATGCAAGTATCACAGGAAAATTCATCAGTCTGACCCTGGGCTATGCTATATACTTCTTTGTATTTGTACTCTTTTGCGTGTTGATCTCGGCTTTTGCAAGGAACTCAGGCGTCTCGCTACTTACGTTACTCGGTATTTGGATCGCATCATGTATCATCATACCGAAAGCCACTGCCAACTTTGCAGATAAGGTTTACCCAACACCGTCTCAATTTGAATTTGCCAAAACGATCAAAAAGAAGGTGAAGAATGGTATTGATGGTCACAACCCGTCAGACGAACGCCTTACTTCACTCAAACAAAAGGTGCTGGATCAGTATGGTGTCAGTACCATCGAAGAGCTTCCTGTCAACTGGAGCGGCATAGCCATGCAAGCCGGGGAGGAGTATACCGATCAGGTCTATGATCAGGAATTTGCTAAGATTGAACGGATCTTCCACTACCAGAATCGTGTGTCCGAATGGGCAGGGTTTATCAATCCTTTTCTAGCGGTTAGAAACCTGTCTATGTCGTTGGCCGGAACCGATTTCTATCATCATGTGACTTTCGCCAAAGAGGCTGAAAACTACCGCCGAGCCTTTGTCAAGAAAATGAACAAGGATATGGAGTTGAACCACAAACCGGACGTGGCTTATGGTGACTACTCCGTCGGGGAAGAGATGTGGTCTAGCATTGGGCCATTTCAATATGAGCTTCCGAGTACGGCAACCATTCTCTCTAATCAATGGAGAAGCGTGACTGCATTGGTACTTTGGATGGTTGTCCTACTGGCTATGGCATTTATTTATTCTCCTAGAATTTCTGAACTATGAAAACGCTTTTTCACATCATACAATTCGAGTGGAAATCGCTTTGGAGAAGTAACATCCTGAAAGTGCTTATACTCGTGGTGTTAGGTGCTGGTGTATATGGCATCTACTTTGGCAAGTTCGAGATCGAAAAGCAAGCTGCCAGAATAACCCAGGTTCAGCAATACGAGCGTCACCAATTCGATAGCTTGTTAACATGGGTGCAACTGGATACCGTCGATGAGGCAAGCAAGGAAAAATACCTGCGGGCTGTATCACCGACCGGTGTAGGTTGGAATAAACACTTCACCTACTATGTGACGCATGATGCTCCTGCTGTAGCTGGACTCTGTTTGGGGCAAAGAGACTTATTCCCAGTCTACTATGGCTTTAATGTCACGGACTTGGCGAGGCAGGTAAATTCGGGCGAACTGGCCAACCCCATGAAACTCCTGACAGGCAACTTTGACTTGTCATATGTATTCGTTTTCCTCTTACCATTACTGGTTATAGCCTTATTCTATGGTCTTTATGCTGGGGAAAAGGAGGGTGGCACGTTGCCGCTATTGCAGTCACAACCTGCTAGCCTGACCATGATTCTAGTGAGCAAGGGACTTTTACGTTTGCTCATTGTATGGTCACTGGCCACTATTTTGTTGGTACTGGGATTCGTATTACAAGGGGTGTCCTTTACAGAAAATGGTGGTCTCTTCTTTCAATGGTTGGGTATTACGTTGGGCTATTGCCTAATATGGGCTGTGCTCATGGGGGTTATTGTTGGCCTCAAGAGAAGTGCTGCGCTAAGTGCTATGTTAGGGCTGGGCATATGGCTGATGTTTACTTTGGTAGCGCCAGCGTTGATCAATTTATTTGTGTTATCCAATGAGCCTCCGCCGAACCGTTCTGAGATGATACACATGGTCAGAGAATTAAACGACAAGAATTGGGAATCGCCCAAGACCTTTGTACTAGACAAATTCTACGCTGCCTATCCCGAATACAATGACGGAGACACCATTAATTTCAGCAAGTGGTACTATGCCAGCTTTACCTTACTCGATGCTACGGCCGATTCGCTAAAAGCACAGTTCGAAAAACAGGTCAAGAAGCGCAATGACATCATGACCAAATGGGAGTGGTTAGCACCGGCAGCTTTGGTACATGAACGCTTATCGCATTTGTCCAGAACCGATAGAGATAGCCATCTGGCGTTTGTACAAGATGTCTATGACTACCATGATAACTTAAAGAAATTGTATTATGCACGTATATTCAATGGAGAGCAGTTCAGTGAGGATGATCTGTTAAAACTCAAAGAACAATTGTGAAGAAAAAGGAATCAACTTTATCACTAGACAGGTTAGGTATTTGTGCGTCTACGATATGCCTACTACATTGCTTATCCGTTCCTATATCATTGATTATGGGCGTGGACTGGTTAGTAGATTATGTCAACAGTGTATGGTTGGCGGTAGCCTTGATTAGTGTGGCCTTTATGATTGGGGCGATTGCTTTTTCACGCGGTTTGTTGAAACATTGCAGATCGGTAATACCTGCACTTTTTTTAGGCAGGTTTTGTGTTGATGGTCAATAGAGAGCGGTACCCATCAAATGGTTAGATTTGACCTTTTCGGTAGGCAACGCTGTTATGATCGTATATACACACATTCAGAATTTAAAAAGGATACGAAATGCTTCTTTTAGTTAGTTTTTTACTTTCGTTTAATGCGCAGGTTGCTGGTTGGGAATTGTTTGCGGATACTCGCTTCAAATGGGAGTATGACGAGCGCATCGGTATGGAGGTGCAAATTCCAAAGTTTAGTGAAAAAATAAGGGCACTGGAAGGTACTAAAGTGAGCCTTTCCGGACATTACCTTCCCTTACAAATGGAGGGCAACCGCATCATTATATCTAAACTGCCTTACGCATCGTGCTTTTTTTGTGGAGGTGGAGCGGGACCGGAATCGGTGGCTGAAGTCTTTTTCGCCGGGGATATGCCCAGGTTGAAACCAGATCAGATCGTTCAAGTCAAAGGCAAACTGAAACTCAATACCTACGATTTAGAGCACATGGTGTTTATACTGACCGACGCAACGGTGATAAAAAAATGAGATTATTGGATCGAGCGCGTTTGTAACGCGTTCGTTGAACCGACGAGGCACGCGTTACAAACGCGCGCTAACGAAGTAAAGGGCGCTAACGAACTATTTATGCTGATTGATACAATAGCAACTAAAAAAATGAGACTATCGATAATCTTGCTACTTGTGATTTTCTGCTCCTGTGGGTCTTCTAAGGACGAGGAACTACTGGCAGAAAGTATGGAACTTCATAATGTGGCCCTACAAATAGGCAAACAGGTGGATTGGCAAATCCGCCAGATTGAGGAACAGGTCAATCGCGTGGAGATTCCATCCCATTCCGTATGGAAGGATTCACTAGATGTTTTAAAGGAAGACTTTGTTGAGTGGCAGTTCTCGATCGTGGAAGTACCAGGTCATGAACATGATGAGGGTGATCATCATGACCATGATCACCACGATCATGATCATGCGCACAATGCCTCTTCTGATCTGACGCCACAAATGATCTTCGATATTCAACAGGAGCTAAAGGCTTCTGCTAAAAAGTTAAACACGAGGGCGATGAGTTTAATGGAAAGTATTAAAGCGCAGGAAGAAACTGATTCAGGTGCTTAAGTAATTATTAGTCACTAAGATCGAGCGCGAATCGATCGAGCGCGTTTGTAACGCGTTCGCCAAATAATTAAGAGGTTTGTGATAGATAGGGCACGCGTTGCAAACGCGCGCCAGCACAGGTAAAAATCACTCCTCACTGTCATTTCGATCCCGACCAGTCGGGAGAGAAATCTATCTTAATTAACTACTAGAAAGTAGATTACCTATCGAGGGCTTTTGAAACAGGAAATGAAGAGAGTGTAGAAGAAATCAGAACTCAAATATTTGTACACTCAATAAGTCTGACTTATGAATTTATTGTTCAGTTTGAAGATGTCGCTACGCAGCCTTAGAAAAAGGCCTGTGTTTTCAGCAGTGATCATTTTCACCTTTGCCATTGTAACCAGTACCAGCATCATCGTGTACAGTTACTTTGATGCACTTCTCCTATCACCATTGCCTTTCAAGGATTCCGAAAAGCTGGTACGCATTCAGTCGATTAAGGGAGGGGAAAAAGGCCTACTATCCTATCCGGAATTCCTAGATATGCAGAAGGCGTTGGAAGGGGTTGAAGACTTAGCAGTTTACAGAGATGGCGGTCGTTATAACCTCAGTGGTGATGGCCAACCGCCTGAAGATCTTACCACCACCTTTGCTTCCAGTAATTTATTCAGTGTGCTTGGTATTGAACCGGTTATCGGTAGCTACTGGCCTCAAACGCTCGATGAACAATCCTCTCACACGGTGATGCTCGCCCATGAGTTCTGGCAAAGACGCTTTAGCAGCGACCCGAATGTCGAAATGCTGGAAATCAATTTAGATGGGTTTTCTTATTTGAATTATGGCGTTCTGCCAGAAGGGTTCAGCTTCCCGGGTAGAACGGAGGCATTTCGCGCCATGGCCTTCGCTGACTTCGTATTAGATGCCCGTGAGTTCCGTCCTTGTATAGGACTGGCACGCCTGAGACCAGGAGTGACTTTGAAGGAGTTCAACGACGAGCTTAGTCGATTCGCTGCGTCGCAAGAGCAAACCCATGCTGATACCAATTTGGGTATCACATTCGAGGCAGAGCCGTTGTCAGATCTTTATTATGGAGAAATATATGGCTACATGCTACTTTTAGGAGGAGCCGTCTTGTTCCTGCTCACCATAGCCGTAATCAATGTTTCCAACCTGATCGTCAATCAAGCCATTCGAAAGAGTAAGGAAACCGTAGTACGCAAAGTATTGGGTTCTTCGAATGTGGCTATTATATCTGACTTTGTAGTACATTGTTTTACCCTGTCCTTGCTAGGAAGCCTCGGTGGACTCTTCATTGCTTCTAGCCTGATTGAAGTCACCTATGAATTGCTCAGTCCGTACTTACCTTATTGGGTCAACGTAGGTATCAATCAAAGCGTGTTGCTCTACACACTGCTGACCGCTGTTCTATTGGGTTTGATCACGGGCATATTGCCATGGTTTTTTCACTTGTCGGGTGGCAGTTTTGTCAAACGACTCAAAGAAGGGCAGCAAACCGTCGGAAGCAAAAGGCAGCATGGTATTCAAAAGGGGCTGGCCAGTTCGCAGATTCTGGCCAGTGTCGTATTGATGATTGGCGGAACGTTAATGTTTAAGAGTTTTATGGAAGCTAGCAAGACTGACCTTGGGTTTGCTACCGAAGATAAACAGACCTTCCGCATCGCACTGGCATGGTTCAAGTATGGTTCTCCCGAAAAGAAGAAAGCCTTTTTTGAGAACAGCCTTCAACGGATCGAAGCCATATCCGGTGTAGAAAATGTAGCCATGAACAGCATTCTACCCTTGTCTGACATGGTCAATACTTCTACTCAATCTCAGGAAAACTTTACCACCGAAGGTCAATCTGACGTAGAGCAGTCAGAAAACCCTTTTATCAGTGTGCAAAGAGTGACGCCGAACTACTTCGAAGTGATGGGAATAAGCATGGATATAGGCGCTACGTTTGACGAAGCCGATCCGTCAGCGCATCGCTATCAGGTCATTATTGACAAGCAATTGGCTAACAAAATGTGGCCGAAAGAAAGTGCTTTAGGAAAGCGCATCAAATTAGGTGGCCCAGGATCGGAGAGACCGTACCTCACCGTAGTGGGTGTGACAAATGATGTGAAGCATCAGAGCATCATGGGTGATAACATCCCAAGTGTTTATGTTTCGCTTATGGCCAACACAACCACCGATGCCTACTATGTAATCAATTCAAAGAGACCATTGTCAGAACTTGAACCTGCTTTGAGCCAGTCCATTCTAGACATCGATGAGAACCAGCCGACATTCGAATATATGCCGCTGACTGACATCGTTGCGGTGAAGAATTGGCAAGCAAAGGTGGCTAGCACTCTGTTTCTTACCATTGCAATCATTGGGAGCATCATTGCCGCCATCGGCCTTTTCAGCATGATGACTTTCATTCTAACCTTGAGGGTAAAAGAACTTGCCTTGCGTAGAGTGCTGGGCGCTACCGATGGCAGCGTCATTAAATTGATGTTCAAAGACATGCTTAGGATTGCGGGAATTGGTATTGTATTGGGGATCATATTGTCACCCATACTCCTGAGACTCATCGCTCCCTTTCTTTTCGAAGTAAACATCATGGATATTTCAATATATGTGTTGGTGACGGCATCGCTACTGCTGGTTTCACTGCTGGCCACTTTGGTGCCTTTTAGAAATGCCCTTTTCGTTAACCCGGTCAAAGTGCTGAGAAGAGACTGAAATATGGAATACTTAAACGATCGAGCGCGTTTGTAACGCGTTCGTAAGAAGGCACGCGTTGCAAACGCGCGCTAGCCAGGTTGTGAACGTGCAACAGCTAATGATTGACAGATAGAACATTACAATAGATTAATTGACAATAAAGAGTAATATCAGATAATAGAGAATGAAACCTTTTAAAAGTAAAAAGCTCCCAGTAACTGTCCTGAGTGGATTTTTGGGCGCGGGTAAGACCACCTTGCTTAATCATATCCTCAATAATCGTGAGGGGTTAAAAGTCGCCGTGATCGTCAATGACATGAGCGAAGTGAACATCGATGAAAAGTTGGTTGCCAGCGGTACTAAACTCTCTCGTACCGATGAAAAATTAGTGGAGATGAGCAACGGCTGCATTTGCTGTACGCTAAGAGAAGACCTCATGGTTGAGGTAGAAAAATTGGCCAAGATGAAGAAGTTCGATTATCTGTTGATCGAAAGCACCGGTATCTCCGAACCTATTCCGGTAGCGCAGACCTTTTCATTTGCCACTGGTGATGAGTTGTATGACCTTACCCAGTTCAGTAGGTTGGATACCATGGTTACTGTGGTGGATGCTTTCAATTTCTTCAAAGACTTTGGAAGTGCCGATACTATTGTGACTCGTGGTATGACCGATGATAAGGCTGACCAACGTTCGATTGTCAATTTGCTTACGGACCAGGTGGAGTTTGCTAACGTGATCATTCTGAACAAATCGGACCTGGTTAGTAAAGAGCAACTCGGACTGTTGGAAAAGACACTTCATAAACTGAATCCTACAGCCAAAGTCATCCGAACTACACATAGCAAAATTGACCCCAGGGAGATTCTGAATACTGGGCTATTCGACTATGATATTGCTGAGCAGTCTGCCGGATGGCAGCATGAGCTTGAATTGGCACAAAGAGGGATAGCGCATAAACCTGAGACGGAGGAGTATGGTATCGGCTCGTTCGTCTATCGCAATGCCAAGCCCTTTCATCCAGAACGGTTTTTGGACTATGTAGGCCGTCAATTCCCGACAACCATTATCAGAAGCAAGGGCATCTTCTGGATAGCTTCCCGACCTGATAACGCTATTCTATGGAGTCAAGCAGGGGGTTCACTGAAAGCAGAAGTATATGGCCGTTGGTGGGATAGTGTACCTATGCAAGAAAGGGCTATGAGTCGTGACTATCTTGAAACCCAGGAAGAGATAGGTTCAAGATGGGATGAAAAATGGGGAGACCGCATGAATGAGTTGGTCTTTATAGGCAAAGACATGGATAAAGATGGCATTACTGCTGATCTGGACAAGTGCTTGCTCACCGAAGATGAAATTGAAAAGATGAAATCCATCACCTTCAAAGATAACTGGCCCATATGACGATTCTTGATACACTGGCGTTCATGCGTAGCGGGTTGAGAAAACCCAGACAGGTGATGAGTGGCTCCTGGGAGGAAAGACAGGCCATTGTGACGGAAGATGTCAATCTGTTCTGTTGGAACCGACCAGCTTACCCAACCATTACGACTTATCTGGAAAAGATGCTAGCAAGGCCTACAAGGCCCATCACCAGCCATGTGCAGTTGGAAACGTTGGATGCAAGTATCAGTAGCGCAAAAAGCGAATGGAACCTCAATAACGACGATGGCTGCGATATATTCTGGGAAGATGTAGCACGGCTTACGCGAGATTTTCTATCGTTTGCCAATGACAGATCAGGTACCATCCATCTCAAGGTGATCGATAATGACTCTTGTACTAAATTTCATACTGATGGTTATACGCTGAGGCTGTTCACCACCTATTATGGAAAAGGCACCGAATGGCTGCCTGAACAGGCTGTTAACCGGTCAGGTTTAGGGAAGAGTAACGAACTGATCGTCAAAGACCCTAAGCAAGTCAAGCGTATGGATGCCTTCGAGGTAGGTATTCTGAAAGGAGAAGTTCCTAAACGAAATAGTGGAGTGAAGGGGATAGTACACCGATCTCCCAGTATTAGTCATTTAGGCGAGAAAAGAATTATTTTTAGAATAGATATATGAGTGGATTACCGGTATATATTATAAATCTATCGAGCGCGTTTGCAACGCGTTCGAAAAGCTCAGAAGACTATTTGGTAGAGCACGCGTTACAAACGCGCGCCAACTAAGTACAGACTAAAGAAATAAAGACATGAGTAGAACGCCAGTACATATTGTAACCGGATTTTTGGGAAGTGGAAAGACTACTTTCCTCAATCATTTTATCAAAGAGCGGTTACCAGAGCGCATTTTCGTGGTTGAGAACGAATGTGGCGCCACCAATGTAGACGGTGGGCTGGTAATGGAAGGAGTGGAAGAGGTGGTAGAATTAAGTGCGGGCTGTCTTTGCTGCTCTTTGGCAGACGGCTTGTTGGATATACTAGAAGAAGCCAGTAAAAGAAGGGATCAATATGATCGAATGGTGATAGAAACCACCGGTATTGCCGATCCCTCTTCAATCATTCAGGTCTTTTTGGAAGATCCTAGAGTGGAACGGATATTTGAATTGGCGCAGGTAACTTGTCTGGTCGATGCCAGGCTGGTAGAAGAGTGGCTTGATGAGGCAGAGGAGGCATTGCGTCAAATTGCTCTGGCAGATGTCATACTGATCAATAAGATTGATACAGTGACGCCCGAACAGCTCGAAAAAGTAAAAGTGCTGCTCGAAGGTATCAATCCTAATGCATTGACATTGACCGGTCAGCAAGGTGTCTTTCCTATCGACAAAATGTTATCGACGGGTACTACTAAACCCGAAACTGTAGAAAGCATTGCCCATACCCACCATCATCACCATCACGAACATGGGCACGACCACGGCCATGATCACGATCACGACCACGGACATAGTCATGATGAGAACAACAGCCATAAGATCACCACGTTTACGATCACGTTTCCGCAGCCATTGGACCTAAACCATTTGCAGCTTGACCTGAATAGAATCGTTCATCTCTACCGCGATCAAGTGTATAGGGTAAAAGGTTTCATCGCTATTCCTCATTATCCGAACAGGGTCATTCTACAATCAGCCAGAAGTACCTTCATTGCTAGTGACGGTACGCCATGGGAGAGCAAGGAAAATAGGGAAGGAAAGCTGGTATTCATTGGCCGAGGACTGAAACGGGAGGTTTTTGAGAAGATGTTCAACCGCCATTTGGTCGATGCTTAAATAAGCAGAAGGGGATGTTCGATTTTCAAGCAGCATACACGGTAAGATTTGGGCTGATCTTATCTCTGATTACGTTTAGTTTGATATCCCATGCCCAGGACGACCAAAACTTTCCACCACCGGAAGAAGCACCAACAATACAGGCTAACAGATCAACAGGTGCGATCAATGTAGACGGGCGCCTTGATGAAGTAGATTGGAAACAAGGGAAACTGATAGAAGGGTTCTTCAGAAGAGAGCCAAGGCAAGGCGGTGATATCCGGTATGAAACAGAAGTGAAGTTCGTATATGACGATAAATACCTGTACATTGGAGCATGGTGCTATGATTCTGTCGGTATCAAGGGCATTCGGGTACAGGATCTCCGAAGGGATTTTGGCTGGGGCGAAAATGATATTTTCGGCGTAGCACTTGACCCACAAAACCTGGCGCAATATGCCCAAGCTTTCCAAACTACACCCTACGGTAACCAGCGTGATTTCCAGAATTTCAATGGCAACAGCAACGATACGGGTTGGAATACGCTCTGGAAAGTACGCACCCAAAGAACCGAGGAAGGATATACGGTAGAGTTGGCCATTCCCTTCAAAACTTTGCGCTATGATACGCCTAAGGACGGTGAGCCTATAGAATGGGGAGTCACCTTGGTGAGATATGCCAGGCGTGATGTTGAGGTCTCGTCATTTCCGGCCATACCGCAATCCTTTACGCCTTACCGCATGACCTATGCGGCTAAACTGACTGGAATCGAGGTGCCTCCGCCTTCTGCTAATGTTCGTATAGAGCCATATACGCTCTATCAATATGAAGATGTGAACGATGAATCAGGCAGCTCGTCAGATGGTGATTTCAAGGTCGGAGGCGAGGTAAAGTGGGCCGTGAATCCAAGAACGGTGGTAGACTTGACCGTTAACACCGATTTCGCGCAAGCAGAGGTAGACCGTGCTGTGAACAACCTGGAAAGGTTCAATATATTTTTCCCGGAGCGCCGTCAGTTTTTCCTGGAGAACTCAGGCATTTGGGCAGGAGGCTTGCAAAGGTCTATTCGTCCTTTTTTTAGCCGTAGAATAGGCTTACAGGGTAATTTCGATGCAGAACCAGCTCCTATTGATGTTGGACTCAGGTTTACACAACGTACAGAAAAACAGGCCATTGCCGGGCTCTACGTCAGGCAATCCGCCATCAATGAAACACCGGGCGCACATTTCGGTGTAGCAAGATACTTGAGAAACTATGGCCGTGAGAACAACGTCGGGGTTATGGTAACACATCGTACAGATGAAAGTAGTGAAGTACTAGGTACCAATAGTAACAATAATACGACCATCACCATCGATGGTCAGATAAGGCCTACCAGTGAATGGGACATTCAATATCTTCTCACTTCTTCCTATGACCAGCTCACCGATGAAACAGGCTATGCGGGTCGTATTTTTGCCGGTAGACAGACCAACAAATACTATTTCGGATGGGTAACTGAATACACAGATGATCAGTACAATCCCGGTATCGGTTTTGTGAGGCAAAGTAACGTGATTCGTCACAATCCAGGTGGCTATTATATATGGCGTCCTAAAAAAATCAATTGGATCAGACGTTGGGATCCCGGTGTTTTTGTCAATTACAACCATGATGCCACTGACCCTTCTAGTTTTCAACAAGCCAGTATCTACATTTTCCCGGTATATCTATGGTTTAAAGACGATAGCTTTATTGAAGTGGCACTGACCCCGACTTGGCAGAATATCAACTTTGACTTCTCGCCCCTGGGGTTGAATATTCCTCAGGGAGAATATTTCTATACACGTCATTTGATACGCTATTACACTGACCAGTCGAAGAAATGGTCGCTGAGTTTCAGCTACGGTTTCGGTGAATTTTATAATGGTCGAAGAAATACGTTACGCTCTTCATTCCGTCTGGCACCGATTCCACACGCAGCCTTGACGGTCGACTATGAATACAATGACCTCAAAAGTGTTGGTCAGGAAAACACTGATCTGGAAACTCATTTGACCACTATCGGTTCGCGCTTTGCCCTAAATCCAAGGATACAGCTCTCTGCGTTCTACCAATACAACAGCTTCGACCAGCAAGGGCGATGGAATATCAGGGGCAGTTGGGAGTATCAACCATTGTCATTCATTTATCTCGTCTTTAACGATTCTCGTATTGAAAGCTTAGAAACCCCCTTCCAGGAACAGCAGTTTATCTGCAAAGTCACTTTTTTAAAGCAGTTTTGAATCCTAATATGGAGTTAAGCTTCTATTTAGGAACGCTTGAAACTAAAGAAACCAGTAAAGGAATTAGTGGCTGAAGCCTCTCAGGAGTGGCTAATTGTACTTGGGCTTTAGCCCGTGGCTACTGTGGAGCAGGTGATGAGGCTTTAGCCAATAATCAAAAACCTACTGTCTACCGTCCTTCTGCGCAGCATCTTAATGGCAGAAGGCGGTTTCAGTTCTGCAACTGAAGCATTTAATGTATAGTATGTACCACGATATTCGAAAAGGCGTAGTGTATTGATAGGACCTTGTGAGCGACTAAGTTGCTGCCCAGAATGACTATGAGGGAATTTTTTGTGCTTAATCAGAGTGAGTGGCTAAAGCCTTTTTTTGGAATGGCTAGTTGTACCTGGGCTAAAGCCCAGGGCAAGTTATGAGGGCACTGTACCAGCACCCGGTTGTGAACTAGTGCCTTTCACCAATTAATGCGTTTCAAAGGCGCTTGATCCGAGGACTACAACTGAGCTAGTAAAAGCATTGCCACGGTGCTTTAGCCCGTGGCTACTGTGGAGCAGGTGATGAGCCAATAACTAAAGACCTACTGTCTACCGTCCTTCCGGGCAGCATCTTATTGGCAGAAGACGGTTTCAGTTCTGCAACTGAAGCATGCAATGTATAGCACGCACCACGATATTCGAAAATCAGCCATTCACAAATAGAACGCTGTGAGCGACTAAGTTTCTTCCAGAAGGACAATGAGGCAAATTTGCTCGATCAGAGGGCTACAACTGAGCTAGTAAAAGCATTGCCACGGTGCTTCAGCCCGTGGCTACCGTGGAGCAGGTGATGAAGCTTTAGCAATAATGCTTGTCGTTAGACCAATAGTTAACTGATTACAGCATTACCAGATCGTTTTACCCCATATTTAGAAAATATGACAAACATTTTGTCAAAAGTGACCAAATAAACCCTGCATACGTCCATTCCTTTACACATTTACAAGTTTTTCTTAGCGATATTCCCGCATAGAAAGAAGATGCTTTAAGTAATCTTTTTAGTCAAGAGCCTATTGGTAACGTTTTTTGTAGGCTACCTAATCACTGGACTACCTCTAAAGCATATATTAAATGTCATCCCGATATATCGGGGTGGGAAATCTACCTCTCTAACAACCAGCTTTTAAATTGAGAGAGATTTCTCTACTGACCCTTCTGGATCGAGATGACCGGCTTTAACACAGCCTAATATACCCTGATAACCAGCCATTCCTGTACTCGGTAAATTGATCTTTCGAACTTGATCAATACCACCGGGCAATTCACGCAATTCATTATTGTATAAACAGCACCGAAGATGGAGCAATTAAAGAAGAAGCGTCCAAACCTATGATCTTGTCTGTTGTAAACCAAAAGGGAGGAACAGGTAAAACTACCACGACACTGAATTTAGGAGCAGCCTTGGCTAACCTGGATCAGAAAGTCCTCTTATTGGATATTGATCCTCAAGGGAGCTTATCCTATTCTCTGGGAGTGACTGATCCGGCGTATGAGATGACCGACCTGTTGGAAGGCCGCATTTCTGCTGAGCAATCCATCATTGATATCCCAAAGGAGAATTTACACTTGGTCCCTTCATCCCTGAGTCTGGCTGACCTTGAGCTCAATCTGGTGCAGTTAGAAAACAGAATCAATCTACTGGGTGATGCGATAGCCCTTTTGGATGATTATGACTACATCATCATCGATTGCCCGCCTGCACTTTCACTATTGACATTGAATGCCCTGGCCACCAGCAAGTTTGCTATTATTCCGCTACAACTGGAGGTGCTGAGTGCGAGAGGATTAGATCAAATATTAGGATCGATAGAAAGGATTAATAAGTCTTTGGATCATGATCTCGAGGTGATGGGTGTACTGCCGGTGATGGTGGACGGAAGAAAGCGATTGAGCAGTGAAGTATATGATTATATCACCAATAGCTACGATGTACCCGTCTTCGAAAGTAAGGTGAGGGTCAACGTACGCATTTCAGAAGCACCCTCATTTGCTCAAAGCGTAATGAGTTATTCGCCCAAGAGTAATGGGTGTGCAGATTATAAAGCATTGGCTAAAGAAATACTGAATTATCAAAATTAAAAAGGACTATGGCGCTTGGAAAAAACCTGGGTAAAGACACCCTGATCCCCGACAAGGATGAAAAAGTCGAAACGGTAGGAAGAGAAAAAACAAAGCGGGTATCGACCAGAAAGGCTGGTAGCAATGGAAAAACTGATGATCTACATATAGTAGAATTGGAGGGCCAGCATAATGCCATCAATGGCGCATTTGCCTACATAGAATTTGACCCCAAGGGAAACATTATCAAAGCTAACGATATATTCCTGGATACCATGGGCTATAGGTTGGATGAAATAGTCGGGCAGCACCATGAAATTTTCGTTGATAAGGACTACGTCACATCCAGTGAATACCGAACGTTCTGGTCTGATTTGGAAAATGGTGACCTTAAAAGTGGGGAATTCAAAAGATACAGTAAATCAGGAGAAGAAATCTGGCTTTTGGCTTCTTATGCACCGGTACTTGACCGCGATGGCAAGACGCTGAAAATTGTGAAGTTGGGCTCCGACATCAGTGCAAAAAAGAAAGCACAAAAAGAAGCAGATAAAGCCCTCGAAGATGCACAGCAGCTAGAAAAAGAGTTGCGCGTCAAGTTCGAAGAGACGAAATATTTCAAATCCAAAACTGAGCAAACACTCGAACAAGCCATAGACTCAATCATTACCATAGACTCCAATAAAAACGTTACTTTTTTTAATAGCTCGGCAGAGAAGATGTTCGGCTTTTCTAAAGAGGAAGTATTGGGTCAAAACGTGAAGATGATCGTGCCCATGTCACATCGGGCTAATCATGATTCTTATGTAGAAAACAACATTAAAACAGGGATAAATAAGGTTGCTGGTACGGGACGTGAGCTAGAAATGACCAGAAAGGACGGTAGTAAATTCTGGGGCAACCTTTCCTTAAGCAAAGTAGTGACTGGCACGGAAATCCAGTACACTGCCTTTATCAAAGACATTACCGCTGAGCGTTCTGCCCGGACTACGGCTACCCAAATGCAAACCGCCATTAACTCTGGTTGGAGCTTTGCGGAGTTCGAGCCTGACGGTACTGTCATTTGCGTTAACGATAACTTCATTAAGGCCATGCGGTATGGCAGTATGGAGGAATTGGTGGGTAAGCATCATCGCATATTCTGCGAATCCGACTATGCGAATAGTGCTGAGTATGCCCAATTCTGGAAAGAAATTGCCAATGGTGACCATAAGAACGGTGAGTACCTTAGAAAAAGCAAAGACGGGAAAATGGTATGGATACAGGCGGCCTACACACCTATTACCAATGACAATGGAGAGACGCAAAAGGTCATTGAAATAGCCAAAGACATTTCCGGGGTCAAACTGCCGGTGTTGGAAGTGAACAAGGTCATCAGCCAGATGGCCCAGGGCGACTTGACACCAAAATTTGACACCGAAGCAGAAGGCTATGTGCTCGAAATGGGTGAAGCTCTCAATGAGGCTATGGAAAACCTCAACGGCCTACTCAAGACTATTGATCAAAGCGCACAACAGGTGGCCGATTCTTCTGAAAGCATGATGGATCGTAGCCAGGGAATGAAGCACAATACTAGCGAGGTAGCTTCAGCTATTGCCCAAATGTCCAAAGGAGCGCAAGATCAGGCAGCCAGAACAGACGAATCATCCAAGCTTGTAGAGGATGTGATGACTTCTGCTTTGGACATGGAGAAAAAGGCCGATGCCATCAACACTGTGGCTGAAAACGGTAAGAAAGGCTCGGAAGAAGGTCTTAAGGTGATCAATAACCTGGTCGAAAACATGTCCAAAATCGGATCATCTGCTCAACTGACCTCAGATTCTATTAAGATCTTGACAGAACGGGCTGACGAAATTGCCAGAACGCTGAACGTGATCACTGATATCGCGGCTCAGACCAATCTACTGGCATTGAATGCGGCCATTGAAGCGGCAAGGGCCGGTGATGCGGGTAGAGGGTTTGCCGTGGTAGCTGAAGAAATCAGAAAGCTGGCCGAGGATTCCAGAAAATCGGCGGTAGATATCGAGAAGATCATAGGCGATGTACAAAAAGACACCCAATCCGCTGGCAGAGCGATAGAAACGATGGAGACCAGCGTAAACAACGGACAAAGCGCCACATCACAAGCAGAGGACATATTCCATCAAATCACCTCTTTAAGTGAGCAGGTATTCGATTATTCTACCCAGATACGAGAAGCAACGGTAGGACAAAAGCAATCGATTGACATTGTAGTGAAGAATATAGAGCAAATCGTAGTAATAGCCGAGGAAACCGCAGCAGGTACACAGCAAGTAGCCAGTAGCTCGCAAGAGTTGGATTCCGGTATGGAGGATGTGGCTGCTTCAAGCAACGAGTTGGCAGCAGTAGCCACCGAACTACAAGCTGGCGTGAATCAATTTAAACTGAGATGATCAAAGTGATTGAGCAATAAAACTATGGCTGTGAATAAAACGAAGCACACCGAGGAAGAGTCACACGATACCCAACAACTGATTGTATTCCGTCAGGGTGAGGAGGAATACGGTATCCATATTGACCAGATCAAAGAGGTGGTACTCACCCCGAACATCACCAAAATGCCACAAACACCGGACTACGTAAAGGGTGTGGCCAATATCAGGGGTAATATCATCGCGATCATCAATCTCGAAGAGAAGTTTGGGCTGGAAAAGACCACTACTACCGAAGAAGCGAACCTGGCCAGTAATTACACACTGGTGATTGAAAGCGAGGAGTTCAAGGCGGGTATCCTCGTCAGCGAAGTGCCCAATACGCTTACGGTTAACACTTCTATCATAGAACAGTCTGTCAACATCGTACAGGACAACAATGTGGATGGCGGCTATATACAAGGCATTGTCAAGTTAGACGATCGGCTGATCATCCTCATCGATGTCTTCAAAGTATTGAATGAAAAAGAACTGGATAAAGCGGTAGCGGATGAGATTAGCAATTGACACATATCCTAGAAAGTTAATTGTCAAAGCCGGAGAAACCGCAGTCACATCTGACATCGGTGCTCACATCATTTGCTATGGCTTAGGGTCGTGTATCGGTGTTTTTCTCTACGATAAATCACAACGTGTGGGGGCATGTGCCCACATCGTGCTTCCCGGAGACGAAAAGTGGCCTGAGACTGATGCCATGCTCAGCCGAATTATTCAGCAGATGTTGAACGCAGGCTGTAGCATCAGCACTATAAAAGCTTCCCTGGCAGGAGGAGCAAGCATCATGGGCCTGTCCAGTTTCAGCATCGGAAAGCGCAACATCACCTATATCAAACAGTATTTAGAGCAGCATAAAATTGCCATACAAGATCAGTGTATTGGAGGTAACAAGGGGCGTAAAGCCAGGTTTGATATGTCAGCCGGCAGGTTATACGTAACGACCAAAACATACAAGGATCATTCTATAATTTAACCATTAACAAAATGAATAAGAACGTTCTAGTCGTTGATGATTCTCTCTATATGAGAACTCTGATCAAAGATGCATTAAGCGAAGGTGGGTATAATGTGGTAGGTGAAGCAGCGAATGGAGAAGAAGCTATAGACCTTGCTTTTGAGTTGATGCCCGATATTATCACGCTTGACAATATTCTACCTGATATGATCGGAACAGACATCTTAAAAGTATTCAGTGAAGAAGGGCTGAAGTCTAAAGTGATTATGATAAGTGCCGTAGGACAGGATTCGGTAATCAGCGAAGGCCTGAGCTTAGGCGCTTTTGATTACATCGTAAAACCGTTTACTGCCGACAAACTAATCGAAGCACTGAACAAAAGCTGACCTTGGAAAAGGAAGGAAGGATCAAAGCGCTTTTAATTGAGGATTCCGGTCTGATGCGGATCATGATATCCGATGCCTTGAGGTCTGACCCACACATTCAAGTGGTGGGCACGGCCAATAATGGCAAGGATGGGGTAGCGAAAGCAGATCAACTGGAGCCTGATGTCGTGATTACGGACTTGATCATGCCCGAATATGATGGCCTATATGCGGTGAAACACATTATGGAAAAGCGACCAGTGCCCATCATATTGTTAAGTTCTTTGGGACGAGAAAGTACGGATGTATTTGAGGCATTGAATGCAGGAGCTTTCGATTTCATAGACAAGCCGGCCACCAAGGATTCAAAAGCCTTTAAGCTGGCACTAGCCGACCTTAATGAAAAAGTGAAAGTAGCTTTTGGCTCGGATTCTAGTCGTTTCGGTAAACAGGTCGACAAGACCAATCATAATCATCACACTTTTGAGGGCGAATTGCAATATGACATCATTGCCATAGGCGCTTCAACTGGTGGGCCCAGCGCGATAGAATCTATCATCACGCAATTGCCCGAAAACCTGGCTGTGCCGGTAATCATCACCCAACATATGCCAGAGCGGTTCTTGATCTCTTTTGCAGAACGCCTGGAAGCCTTGATTCCCTTAACGGTGAAAGTACCAGCCAAGGGCGAGCAATTGTCTGCCGGTACCATATACATCACCCCGGGAGACGGCAATGTGGCTTTACAAAGAGATCGGTCAGGTGATATTGTATTTGAATACACCGAAGAGCGATATAAAGAATTTAACGATCCCTCCGTCGATTGCATGTTCATATCCATCGCTGAGCATTACGGGGCTAAAGTGATTGGCATTATTCTGACCGGTATGGGAAAAGACGGCAGTCAGGGTATGGTGAAGATAAAGGATAAGGGTGGGTTGACCATTGCGCAGGATGCAGCATCATGCGTTGTCAATGGCATGCCCCAAGCAGCCGTGAATATCGGGGCAGTAGATCATGTAGTGGGGCTGAAAGAGATTCCTGGCTTTGTGATGAGTTGCTTTTAAATGTAAAATGAAAAAGAGAATGCCTTACGGCAATGTCATTTCGACGTTAGGAGAAATCTATCTCTAACTAAGACTCTGAATGTTGGTGGGATAGATTTCTTGTCCTGACGAGTCGGGATGACTGTTCAGGTCGGTTTTAAAAATTAATATATGTCCAAAGAGCAAGAATATACCGAAATCTTTCTGGCTGAAGCATTGGAGAGTCATGAGGAGCTGAATCGCCTGCTCACCCTCCTCGAAAAGAAGCCAGACGATAAAAAATCGGTAAATGCCATCTTTAGAATAACGCACACGCTGAAAGGCAATGCTGCTGGAATGGGTTTCGAAAATGTAGCCCAATTTGCTCATACCATGGAAGACCTTTTCGGGGAAGTGCGTGACGGAAGGCTGGTTATTGACGATGCTATTTTCACCAGTTTGTTCAAAGCGGTCGATACCCTGGGGCAACTGATACATGCCGTGAAGGACAAGAACACCGTTCGATTCAGAGGTATCAAGACCAAACTGGAAGTACTGCTCAAATCAGCAAGGGAAGAGGGCGCAACAGCAGATACCAAAAACGAAGCCACAGAAACAACCGCCAAAACTGAGTTAAAAACCAAAGCCACCACCAAACCTAACACAAGAAAGAAAGCCACCCCCAAACGAGCTAAGAAAGATGAAGAAACTGCTGAGCCGGTAGAGCAAATAAAAGTCAAAGAAGAAGAACACGTCCCAGAAGTTGTAAATGGCCCTCCGTTAGAAGAACCTGAAGATCAAGAACCGAGCGAAGATCCAAAAATCACCTTTTCTGACCTGGTACAAGTGCCGGTGCGCAAACTTGACAACCTACTCAACTTGGTAGGCGAATTGGTCATTGAAAGGGACAGGATCATCACCGCCAATGCCGCACAAGTAGATTCTAATGAATATGCCCGATTGAATCGGATTTCTTCCGACTTGCAATACTCAGTGATGGATGTGCGCCTGGTGCAAATCGGCTTTCTGTTCAACAAGTTTCACCGGGTGGTAAGGGATGCCGCCAGTGCAGAGAACAAAAAGGTGCAGTTGGAGCTAAAAGGCACCGAAACAGAGATTGACAGGAACATCCTTCAGATCATCAGCGATTCCTTAATTCACTTGATTAGAAATGCGGTTGGACATGGTGTTGAGACCCCGGAAGAGCGGGAGAAAGCAGGCAAACCAGCTGAAGGCGGCATCAGTTTAAGTGCAGCCAGTGAAAGTGATGCCGTGGTGATTGAGATCAAAGATGACGGAAAAGGCATCGACGCAGAGAAAGTACGAAAAAAGGCGTTGAGCCGCGGTATCGTATCGGCTGAAGATGCCCGGCTCATGTCGGACAATGATATTGTACTGATGATATTCGAGCCCGGTTTTAGTACTATGGATGAGGTGACGTCGATCTCAGGGCGTGGAGTGGGCATGGACGTCGTCAAAAAGGCCTTAGATTCCATTGGTGGCGATATTTCCGTACATACAGAAAAAGGAAAAGGCACCACTTTTTCACTGCGGTTGCCATCTTCTATGGCAGTCAAAGGTACGCTGCTGTTTGAATTGGAAAAGGAAACCTATGCCATTCCTTTGTCCTACACCGAAGCCGTAGTTTCTATCTACAAAAAGAACATTCATAAAGTCAGCAACGGTCTCATCACCACGCACTTAGGCAACACCATTTCAGTCGTCTTCTTAAGAGACCTTTTCGGGCTTAGACCCGATCAATCAGTCTACGATCAAAAGGTACTGCACAAGAGTTTTGATGAGATGCACCCGGAGAAGAACCTTGATATAGTGATCGTTTCTTACAACGATAGAACGGTAGGTTTTGTGGTAGACAAGCTATTGCAGCAGAAAGAAATTGTAGAAAAACCACTGGCCAAACCATTGGATCAAATAAGTATGATAAGCGGGGTTACGATTACAGGCAACGGACATGTTTGCCTCGTACTGAACGTAGCCTCCATATGTAATAGGGTATTTGCTAAAAGTTTTAAAAACACGGTTTCATATTAAACTGATATTCATGAGCGCAATCGATGAAAACATACAAGCCTCCATTGAGGAAATAATGACATCTGGTTACGAGTATGCGGCTAACGCATTTTCTGGCATCACCAGACAGCAGGTAGAAGTGAATGGTTACGCTTCCATGTCTTTGGAATGCAACATCACCGATCAAACTAACCGTCATGTCAATGAACTCACGGTAGTCAGAACCGATATAGTAGGGGAGTTAGCAGGAAGTGGTTATCTCGTCTTTAACAAGGCAGAATTTGAGTCTATTGCAGACATGGGCTTAGCCGTGCTAGGTGGTTCAGCTTCTATTGATAAGCCGACGGTGATGAAGGAAATTGATAATATCATTTCAGCATCAGTGATCACTGAGCTTTCGGAAGGGTTGGACATCGACGTTTATGGCGCTGTTCCTCAGCTTTTTCAGCTTGAGCACCTCGATCAACTCAATGAACGCACCCTTACCAGCCAAACCAAAGATGATTGTTACTTATTGTTCTACAACCGTTTCGTTTTTGAAGGTTTCATGGCCTTATCCCCATTATTCATTTGGGAAATAGATAGAAAGATAATTGACCTGGTCGGCGTACAAACGACTTAATTATGAAGCATCTGAAGCTGTTGGGAAGTCATGTAAAACTGGTCTTCATCGGGCTTATCCTGTTGATAGTCAGTATTATTGGCATTAATATTTTTGTAGAAAACAGTACCTGGCTTGTAGCTTCTCTCGGTGCACTGGCAATAGTGCTTACTGTGCTATTGGTCATTTTTATTGTGAAAGAACTAGCCTATATCAACCAATTGGCAGCGGCAACTAATAATGATGAAGATTTAAGTGTTGATAAACGCCATAGGGATAAGGGCTTTATCAAACACCTGTTAAGCCTAAGAGCCAAAATGAATGAGGTCATTGCATTCGTGAATGCTGAAAACAGCCAATCCTTTGAGTTCCAGCATATCGACCCTAATGGAGGCGTTGGAAAAGTATTGATGGACTTGGCGCAGCAGCAACAGCAAGTAGCGCTAGAAGAAGAGAGAAGAAATTGGAAAAATGAAGGCTTGGCCAAGTTCGGCGAAATATTGCGCATGGATAAGCAAGACCTCAATGAAATGTGCCACAAGATACTCAGCAACCTCGTCAGGTATGTCAAAGCGAACCAAGGGGGTTTGTTTGTAGCTTATGAAGAAGATGGAGAAAGATACATGGAGCTTACTGCTTCCTATGCTTACGATAGAAAGAAATACGTGGAATTGAGGGTAGAAGAAGGCGACGGCCTTCTAGGGGAGATCATGTTAGAAAAGGATATCATCTACCTCAAGGACATTCCTTCCAATTATGTCCATATCACTTCCGGGCTCGGTGAGTCCACGCCGACTAACCTGATCATTGTGCCGCTAATGGTCAACGATGAATTCTACGGGGCAATAGAATTGGCGTCATTCAAGATCTTCGAACCTTACCAGATAGAATTCCTCAAAGTAGTAGCTGAGAATATAGCATCCGCCGTAGCCACAATTAGAATCAATGAACATACACAGTCCCTGCTTTCACAATCGCAGGAGATGTCCCAGGAATTGCGGTCGCGCGAGGAGGAAATGCGGCAGAACATGGAGGAACTCCAGGCCACTCAGGACGAGATGGAAAGGAAGCAGACCGAATTGGATGGTGTGTTTTCCGCATTAGATAACTCACAAGGACTAGCTGAGTTCGATCAAGAAGGTGAACTACTCATGGCCAATGAGCAACTGCAAAGTATGTTCGATTATTCATTTGATGAACTGAGGTATAAAACTAACCTGATCCTTCCCGAGAAGGAAGACCGGTTTTGGGACAGGCTTAAAAACGGGGAAAGTATCAGTGCAAGGATTCCTACATGGTCAAAGAGTGGAAATCGAGTTTGGCTGGATGCTAATTATTCTCCCGTAAAAGACAAAGTCGGGAATTTCAAAAAGGTACTCATGCTGGCCACAGATGTGACAGCCAGGAGGCAGAAAGAAGAAGAATTTGAAAGCCTTTCGCTGGTCGCAGATAACACGGACAATTCGGTGATTATCACCTGTAATGACGGGCTGGTAGAATATGTAAATAAAGGATTTGAGCGACTGACCGGATACACTTTGGCGGAAATGAAGGGTAGAAAACCAGGTGACGTTTTGCAGGGACCTGGCACCGATCCTGAAACGGTGAAAAGAATCAGTGATAAACTGAGGAACAATGAGTCCCTTTTCGAAGAAATATTAAACTATCATAAATCGGAACAATGCTACTGGATATCCTTAGCTATCAGCCCAGTCTTTGATGATAATGGCAAAGTGGATAAGTACATTTCTATCCAGGCAGATATTACCAAAACCAAAAAAATAGCCCTCGATTATCACTACAAGCTTGAAGCCATAGGCCGAGCCAATGCCATTGCCGAATTTGATACAACAGGTAACATATTAGAAGTCAATGATAACTTCCTCAAGATCTTTAAATACAAAAAGGAAGAAGTAATGGGTAAGCACCACCGGATGTTCTTGCTCAAGAAAGAGTGTGAGACAGAGGCCTATCAGGAGTTTTGGCGGAAGCTTGCCAACGGGGAAATCGTTAACAAGGAATTCAAACGACTGGATAAGCACGGGAAGGAGGTTTGGCTCAGAGGCATTTACAACCCCATTCTGGACATCAATGGTAAGGTCATAAAGATCGTCAAATTTGCTACTGACATCACTCGGGAACGCCAACTTCAAGTTGAGACTAAAAAGCAACAAGAGGAAATTAAGTCTCACCTGGAAACTATCGATAAGACCATTGCCTCCCTTGAATTCAATATGGATGGTAAGATAAGCTATGTCAATCAGGTATATCTTGACGTAACTGGATATGAAGCCCATGAACTAGTTGGTAACAATTACGATTTCTTACTGCCTGTTGAAGATTTGGAGAAACCACAAACACAAATGATGTGGATGAGCTTGAAGGAAGGAAATTACTTCACCGGGGAATTCAGGCAAAAGGCCAAGTCCGGGAAGTTTTTATGGTTGGGCGGTACTTTTAACCCTATTCTAGGAGAAGATGGCAAGCCGGAAAAAGTGATGATGTTTACACAATTTACTACCCACTACGAAGAGAAAAAAGAAAACCTCACCCAGACCATCAATGCGTTTAAGCAATCGGCACCTTATGTAGAATTCAACACCAATGGCACATTCAAAAGTGCCAATGACAAATTCTTTGAAATGTTCGGCTACTCACGGATGGAACTACGCCAAAAACCAATAGACTTTCTAATTGATAGTTCTGCCTCCAAAAAAGGGCTGACCTCACGCATCCAAAAATTTGAGCAGGAGGAATGCATTCACGAAACCCTAACCTTTAATACCAAGGACGGAGACAAGAAGACCTTTAGGGTCACATTTAGCCCTATTAGAAATCTGGAAGACGAATTGGTCAAAATAGTGATGATCATGATGGGCGAAACCTCTCTAATAAAAATTGAACAATAGCCTATGCGAGTTGAAATCTCAGATGAAGAGCTAAATTCGCTGACTTCGGCCATTATGACTCGCCATGGTGTCGACTTCACCAGTTATGAACCTAAATCCCTAAAGAGAAGAGTAGTAAGGGCACTTTCGGTGTTTAAGCTCGGATCGATTCATGAGCTTTGGATGAAGATACTGAAAGAGGCCGATTTTGTCCATCCCTTTGTCAACGAACTCTCTGTCGGTCTCACCGCCATGTTCCGTGACCCGCAGTTTTGGGAAAAGCTGAGTACTATCCTGCCAGGTTTCGTGAAAGAACGTGGACGACTTGATGTATGGCATGCCGGTTGTTCAACCGGAGAGGAAGTATATACTTTTAACATCATGCTACGCGAACTAGGGCTGGATGGCGCAGTGAAGTCTTATGCCAGTGATATGAACATGGATGCTGTAGAACAGGCCAAAAAGGGAATCTATCATATGATGAAGCTGGCAGAGTATGAGCATAATTATGCCAAATACAATGGCAGTAAATCCCTGGCTGACTACTACCGAAAAGAAGATAAATACGGCACCATGGATTCATCCTTGACCGCCAACGTACGTTTCGGGAAGAATAACTTGATCACCGATAAGACCCTCCGTAAATATGATATCGTTTTTTGCCGGAACGTCATGATCTATTTCGACAGCAACGCCAAAAAACTAGTGCTGGACAAGTTCTATGACTGTCTGAGACCAGGAGGCTTGCTCATTATTGGATTTCTCGATTTACTGCTCCCGGTGCTAGACAAATCGAAGTTCGATTTTTGTGATTTAGGCAATAAGATACTGAAGAAGCAGGGGTAGGGAGTTGTCAGACATAAGAAGAAAGACATAAGACAGAAGACAAAAGAAATAAGAAAGTTGTACGTCGCTGAGTTCTGGCTGTCATTGCGAGGAACGAAGCAATCCAAACGATGAATTACGAATTAAGTCTAACCACTATGTCCTTCTGAAAGAATCCCATTGGTAATAGGCGATGTACGTTGTACTACTGCCATATCCATTGAATAGTGCGCACCACGATGTTCGAGAATGCATCTTGCACCAATAGCCCTCTGTGAGCGAATAAGACTCTTTTAAAATGACCGTTGTAGGTATCTATCCTTTTGGCGCTCGTTTGTAACGAGTGCCTTGTGCCAATAAACCAACGAACGCGTTACAAACGCGCTCGATCGGAGCTACTGATCAACTGTTCATAGCATTTCCACGGTGCTTTAGCCCGTGGCAATCAGTAAATAACAAGGCTTTAGCCAATCATCAAAAACCGCAGTCCTTCCTCACAAATCTATTCGCCACCACAATCTCTTACCGAAGGCCTGGCCGTATTGACTAACATCTCGGTTGAGTATGATGTCTCCAAAGCAATGGCCTTGAGTTCATAATCCTCTACTTCATGGCCTTTGTCAACAATGAGTCTGATATCTCTTGAGCAAATATCCTCATCATGCTTTAGCGGAGTGCGTGTTCCTACTATTGAGAGCAAATGGTTTTCTTCCTGATAACCGGTGATACCCTTTAAGATCATGCCGCTTTGATCGTAAGTGGTAAACAGTCCGGTAGAAATATCATAATCAGGTACTTGATACACATAAGATGATTTAAGCAGCCCAGTACTGGTAAACTCTGCCAACCCTGTTTCCGGTATTCTCGCTCCCTGCTGTACATCCATACTAGCGTAGATCTGTCCTTTATGATTCAGTTTAACTCCTATGAAGTCAAGGTTACGTCCTTCGGTAGAATAAATGCTAGCGGTTGATGTATTAGGCTTTTGAGAAGGATCGAACTGGAAAAGAAAGCTTCTTTTCTTACTTTCATTCAATGTGCCTACCAAAGTATGACGGCCTTTCAATTCTATGGCGTCTTTAACCCTAAAGTCAGGATTGCCACCTATTTCAGTTATTCTGAATGCATTGATGACTTGGCCGTCATCTGGTCTGATGTTAGCGATTACTACACCTAGCTTGTCGAAACCCTTGGTCATCTTGGCAATGATATTCAATGTATTCTTTTCAGGGTCGTACACGATATCTGCGCTTTGTTGGTTGGCTTCATTGATAGGGTCTCTGTAATGCTTCTCCCATAAGGCCTGACCATTTCGATCAAAAGCACAGACGTACATTTCCCTAAAACCTTGGTTGTTTGCTACATAATCGTATTCACCGAGCAGATAATAGATGCCCTGTCTTTCGTTGCGTGCTAATGCATAAGAATTAAAGTTGTTATTTGGGTCTCCAAAGTGCGTAGCCCAGTTTACGAACCCAGATTTAGGATCAGTTTCGAAAACGACTATACCAATATTCGGCTGCGAATAGGGTGGGTAATTACCAGCTACCACTACATAATCCGAATTTGACATGCTTGGCACCATGTCGGCGGCTATGGTAGAATAGGCATCTCCTCTATATTCTTGAGATTGTATCACAGGAAGACCAGTGGCAGGATCGACCAGGGTAAGAGATATGTGTCGGATATCGACAAAACCTCTGATCGTACTGCCTACAGCAAGCAGACCGTTTTTCATAGATACGGCACAGGTATGCTTGGTGACAAAATGGGCTCTTTCAAAATCGTACCGGTGGTTGTAGTTACTGCTGCTGGCAGAACTGCTAGCCATAATGAGGCTGCCGCCGCTGGTTGAGTCGAGGTCGTTGATGAATTGGTCATCTTCAATAGAACAGGCACTAAACAGCGCCACTAATAGCACTAAGTAAAGGTTTTTCATGGTGTTTAAAGATTAAAGTTCGATGGAGGTGATTGCTTAAAAGATTGCTAATACACCGATTAAAGTCAGTTTTAATGTCAGGGTAGGAGATTAGTAACCCTTTGGGTGTAGTAAGGAGAATACAGGTGTTTGGGGTCTTTGATATAATTAGCGGCTAAAGCCTTTTGTAGGCATGGCTAATTATCTCTGGGCTTTAGCCCAGAGCAAGCCTAATGGCAATTAATTGGAGTTCGTTTGAGTGCCTTTCTGGCTATCGAACGTGTTGCAAACGCGCTCGATCAAGTTTTGCACTAACAAACAGCCGCTTTAGTACTGCCACGGTGCTTTAGCCCGTGGCAACTGTAGAGCAGGCGATAAGGCTTTAGCCGATAATCAAAAATCATAGTCCTTCTGAAGGAATCTTATTGGAAAGCATAGGTTCCAGTTCTTTGCCTAATTCATCTATTGAATAGTACAAACCTCGATATTCGGAAATGCATTCATGGACTAATGGTTCGCTGTGAGCCACTAAGATTCTTCCAGAATGACTGTAGCTGGCGCACATTTGCAATGCGTGCCTTGAATACGAACGCGTTACAAACGCGCTCGATCGGTGATGGCTAGTTGATAACAAATACGCTTGACCTGAGCTATTTAATGCTTATCTCTATCTGATTTGAAGCAGGTAAACCACTGATCATATTACCGGTGAATTGAATAGTGTAATCGCCTTTTCTGTCCATATCATAGCCTTCCATTTCTACGGAACATTTGACTGACTTTCCAGGCTTCAGCTTTTGATAATCATCGGCGGTAGGAGGGATTCTCTTTTTCATCATGCCCTGGTAGGGTATTTCCTTATTACCCCTTACGACTGTAAAGATGTTGTTTTGAATACCCTCGAAGGGAGTATGATAATTGCAGAATTCGTCTTTCATGTAGCTTGTGTTTTCCACAATCATGGAGATCATTATTTCCTCGCCTTTTTTGTAGACCTCTTTATCGGATGAGATGGTCACCTTGAAGCTTTCTGGCTTTTCAGCATCGGTATCCATTAATCCTGCTTTTAATACCTTTTGGTCACTTTCCTCGAGGCTTGCTTGTTCTTCATTATCTTCATTCCAAACCTTTCCTTCCCTATACTTTTGATTTTTATCTCGGTATATAAATTGACCTTCGTCAAAGTGAAAAGTTTCTGCATCCGCTCCTTCTACCAATAGGCCTTCATAATATACATGTTGGTCGTCCTTCGCATATTGTTCACTAATTACCTTTAGTGCCTCAGCATTTGCACCTTCAACCAACACGCCGTGATAGTAGACACGATCTTCCACCACCAAATGGTACTTTTCTGAGATCTTGACCCTATTGAAATCAGTGTATGGGATGGTTTTGAGCTTCGCAATTTCCTCTCTTCTCAAGTAGTCGAGAAAGACATATACGTGGGAAGCATCTCTGATGTGTAAATCATCTATCTTTTCAGTACTCTTTGCCTCTGCTGCTATGGGTGCAAAACGATCCTGATAATAAAGGTAGACCTGGCTACTGTCCTTAGTGAAGAAATTATTGATCACTTCAAAAGATGAGTAATCGACATCAATGACTTTATCCCGATAGAAACGACGCTGGCCATCTTCAGCCCAGTGCAGATCAATCTGTATAAAGGTTTGAGGGTCAGCTTCTTCAATCACCTTAGTAATCAATTGCCATTCGCCGTCTATGACATCCCTGTTGAATACATAAACCCTATGCTTGTCCAGGCCTATGTGCCACATCCAATCCTCCTTTTTGGCGTGAAAGCTTTCCAGGTCAAGGTCAGCGTAATCGACAGCCAGCCATTGGTAATAGGCTTTGTCCTTATCTTTTCCTATATGCCTGTTGAAGACTTTAAACGTTTCCGCATCCGCGTTCAAAGGAGATTTTCCTAGCTCAAACCAGTTGCCCATAGAGCTGTAGATCACATCCGTTCTAGAAGGGTTATAGAAGTAACTATCTGAAATATTGGCATCTACCGGCTTTCCCAAAGGACTACAAGCTTGGATCAACCAGATAAGTGGGGCAAACAAGATCTTCAAAAGTGATTTCATTGACTTGCTTTGTTTTTATGGGGTAGAATGAGCCATTAGTTGAACGTATTTGCGTTCTTTAGTTCTAGACTAAAGATAGGAAGAATCTTCAAAGTACTCGGTGCCATCATAGGTAATATAGCCAGCACTACCTGCGACAGACTGGACAAAAGCCAAACCGTTTTGAAAACGGTGCGCCAGGTTATATTTCAGAGGAACTACCTCCTTGCCATTCTTATCAATAAAACCATACTTGAACACACCTGAGATACTTCCTTCTTCCTCCATCATTTCAGGTGTTTTACCAAAGTTCAATCGTTCATCAGGTATAGAAACCAGTGATAAACCTTCGCAATAGGCGTCGATAACCACATATTTGGGAGCGACTATTTCCCTACCTTGCATATCAGCGTAACCTAGCAGGGCTCCTCTTTTGATAGGGATTCTATCTTCTTCGATGGTTTGGATCACTTGCCCCATAGCCTTGGGAAGATCATATTCAATGGGTAGAATGAACTTACCATCAGCCTGTACCAGCCCCCATTTATCTCCGGTCATCACATGAGTAAGACCTTGAGCATCAGGGCCGAATATTCTGGTATAGTTAATACTTATGCGTGTTCCCTTAGTATCAATAAAGTAGATGAATTCATCTTCAAACACCATACAGACCTCATTCTCAAAATCCATGACATGCCGGAATTGAAAGTCTATCACGGTATTGCCACGCTCATCTACAAAGCCATAAAAACCGTTTTTCTCTGCTGCCACTAATCCATCTTTCAGTTCGCCCAGTTCATCAAATTGAGGAGTGATCATCCAGTGGCCATTTACATCAATAGCACCCCACGATTCTCTTAGTCGGCAAGCGGCCTGTCCATTTGAAAAGCCCCGGATTTGATCAAAGCGTGCAGTGATCAATTCATTGCCTTCCGGGTCAAGCAATCCCCATTTACCGTTTTCCATGAAAGGCCAATAGCCATTCTCGGCATTTTCGATGTTGTCATATTGGGGTGGGCAGAGCTCTTTGCCCTCAATTGTGATCAGTCCCCAAAGACCATTGCACTTGAAGGGAACCACGCGGTTATAATCATGTTTTGTTGCCTCAATGGTTTTAACCACATCTTCTGGCATTTCAGGATAGAGGTCGAAAGGAATGGCGCCTTTCCAACCGTTCTGCTCGGCATGATCGAACGCTTCTTGCTCCGAGTTGAATACTACGTCGGCCAGGATGTCTCCATTGATCGAAACCAGGCCGTGTTTACCCTCATGATAGATAGTACAAGTGCCATTATCATTCATGAAGGTGCCGGTGATGATACTGCCTACTTCTTCATATGCTATGGGTAGCACTTCGTTACCGTTACGGTCAATCAGTCCTGACAAGCCGTTCTTAATCACCCTGGCAATATTCCCTACGAATGGGTAAGCCTGATCGTATTGCATGTCGATCTTGATTTGCTTTTCTCTGTCAGTATATCCCCACAGTGCACCTTTACGATAGGGGATGAGAGTGGGAAAGAATTGGGGCATGATCTATGCTTTATTCGGTCGATTAAAAGTAAGCATTCTATGCACAATCCACGTCATGCTACTCTTAACAAAAGCACAGAGCATGCTGTTACGATAATGGATGGCTAATAACTCTTTTTTTCTGCTTATGTCAGTTGTGTATAATTTTGTTGTAACACATGCCAAACTGCTACATCTAACATTAAAAAAATAATGTTATGATCAATCCGCTCAGCGAAAACTATTCTGAACAAGAAAATAAAGATTTGGTGAAGGCAGCGCTTAATGGCGATCGCAAGGCGCTGGATAAGCTCGTCAGGATACATCAGCCCTTCATCTATAATGTGGCCTGGAAAATGGCTTGGGAACCGGAAGATGCTCTTGATCTTACCCAGGAAGTGTTGATCAAGGTGATAACCAAATTATCTCAGTTTAATTTTGAGAGTCAGTTTAGAACATGGTTGTACCGAATTGTAGTTAACGAATTCTTACAAACTAAACGCCGCAAGGGAGAAGCACAGTTTTCTACGCTAGAAGACCATGGCAATCGATTAGATGCGGTGCCGGGAGAAGACCTAACCGCCGAAGAAGAAATTGAGCTTCAGGAGCTGGCAAAAGAGACCCAGTTTAGGTGCCTTTCGGGTATGCTCATGTGCCTAACCAGAGAGCAACGTCTTATTTTTATATTGGGTGATACTTTTGCTATTGATCACAATACCGGAGCAGAGATCTTCAATATTTCAAAAGAGAATTTTAGGGTCAAACTACATCGTGCAAGAAAGGAGCTATGCAACTTCATGGACAACAAATGCGGACTGATCAATTCAAGTAACCCCTGTCGATGCGCAAAAAAGAGTAAGTACTTTTATAAGAAGGGTCTGCTCTCGGAGGATAAGAAGACCTTTAATGTTGGCTACAAAGCTAAGATGATGGATTTTGTATCTGCCAATTACGAGGCGTCTACCGAAGCGGTTTATGAAAAGCATACTAATCTATTCAGAGACCATCCAGCCAAGGACAACTTTAATGCAGAAACCATAATTGAGGAGATATTGAATGATGAAAATTTGATGCAATATTTTCAATAACCTGAGGTAACTAGCTGACCTATAGATATTTAAGCCGTACGAATTGTTATTCGTGCGGTTTTTTTATGCCTGTTTTGTAACACCCCCTCATGCTTTGCATCCAATCATCGTAACAAAGAAGATTCTCAATGAATATCAAAAAAGAGATTACGGTAAACAAGCCCATCAAGCAGGTCTGGGATATACTGGCCCATCAGTATGCTGATGCTTACAAATGGGCAAGAGGTCTTGACTACTCCGAAGGTCATGGAGCACCCGTGTTTGAGGAAGCTCCCTTTAGCAATCGCACCTGTGAGGTTCCTGGTTTCGGTAAGATCCAGGAGGTAATTCGAAAGTTTGACAACGAGAACCATATACTGTCTTATGAAGTAGTTCAGGGCTTTCCAGGTTTTGTAGCCTCGGCCACCAATACTTGGTCACTGGTTGATAATGGAATAAACACCCTGGTTACGATGAACATGGAAATGCAAACCAAAGGCGTTATGGGAGCGATCATGGGACCTATGATGAAAATGAACCTGAACAAACTGATAGCGGGCGTAATCAGTGACTTCAAGGTCTATTTAGAAACAGGTAAACCTAGCCGTCAGAAGGCCAGGGAAATAGAGAAAGCAGCTAAAAAGGCAGCTTGATAAATTATCAATTAAAGACCCAAAACAAATTGACAATGAAAAGAACGGTTTTATATGCCCTTATACTTCTCATCGGACCGGTAAGCATGGCGCAAAAAATGGACAAGAAGCATAAGACACTGGAGGTAGAAATAAAGATCAACGCCCCTGCCCAAAAAGTATGGAATGCGATGGTTAAGGACTACGGTGCCATCTCCAATTGGTCACCGTATATCTATGCTGCCAGCTATGAAAATGGCTCTCTGGAAGGGATAAAAGGAGCTGAACGCAAGTGTGATCTCAATGCCAATGGTACTCGATGGGTACATGAAAGAATAGCAGAAATTGACGATCAAAAAATGGAAATGCGAAACATCATTCTGGACGGTGCAAAATTTCCACTTGATCCTGATAATACTCAGGCATTCTATCGGGTGAAAGATAACGGAGACGGCACTTCAACGGCTTCTTATCTAATGCAGTTCCGTGGAAAACCGGCAATGATGACTGGCATGATGAAGGGAAGCTTTAAGAAGAGTTTGGAAAATAACCTCAAGGGACTCAAACACTATGTCGAGACAGGCGAGGAAGTAACCCCGGGAAACGGCAAAATCAAAGAGATCAAAGATCAGTACACGGTAAATCATATCACCAAATGAAAGAAACATTAAGAGGGTTCAAAATGGACGAGTTGGCAAATGAGCCAGCCGCTGTAAAGGAAGTTTTTGACTGGTACAAAGAGAATTTCGGCTTTGTGCCAAACCTTTCTAAAGTACTGAGTGCAGCACCTGCGGCCTTAAGAGCTTATTGGCTTACACAAATGGCCCTGTCACAACATGGTCTGCTTTCTCCGGCAGAGCATAACATTATACAAATGGCAGTGGCAGTAGAAAACCAACGTAAGTATTGTACTTCAGGTCATCAAATGGCGGGGGCTCAGTTCTTTGGATCGGAAGAAGCAGACCTGGAAGCCATTAGAAACGAGGCAACGATACCAACTGACAAGTTTGATGCGCTCAGGTCATTCGCATTAGAAGTTTACAGGAACAAAGGGCGAATATCAGACCAAGTATTGGGAAACTTTCTCTCCGTAGGGTACTCTAAAGCTCAAGCTATTGAAGTTGTCACCAATATAGGTGTCAAAGTCATGTCGAACCTGACCAACCAGTTGGCCCTGACGGAAGTTGATGAACCTTTTGCTCCCTTGGCAGAAGGGCTTTTCGATGATCATGTTAAATACCAATAAACCAATCAGTTAACAATTAAATTTAATAAGATGCAAATTAGAAATTCTATGCTCGTACTGAGCCTTTTAGCAGTAGGATTGCTCAGTATCAACACGGTAAAAGCACAAAGTGCAGATGCCAAGAAAGTTTATACAAAAGTGGTGGATGTTTCTGCCGATGAAGTCTGGACTGTTTTAAGGAAAATGGACCAGGTCGATAAGTATTCATCCGGCATTGCCAGGTTGGAATGGAAAGGTAACTTGGGAGTCGGCGGTTCCAGAACCTGTTATGCTCCTGATGGCAAGGGCTATTTCAAAGAAAACATAGTGGCATACGACGATACGAACCGAACATTCAGTTATTCTGTGATCGAAGGCGTGCCCTTTAAGGGAATGGTAAACACCTGGAAAGTCGTAGACCTCGGCTACAATAAAGCCATGATCATTTGGAGCTCCAACTATGAACAGTTTATGGAAAACCCCCAAATGACCAAAGAACAATTCATGGGATTCATCGATAGCTCGTTGAATGAGTTTGTCGGCAACATTTTGACAGAAGCTAAAATGTAAAGCCAACTTATCTCGAAGAGGCTGTCTTACTCGCAGCCTCTTTCTCTAACCCTTCTCTCAATCTATTAGAAAACAAGTACTTCGAATACAGCCTGTCAAGCTCTTCATTCACCCTACGCCGGAATATCATGTTGATAGTTCTATCTCACTATTACCAGTTATTTGATTTCCATTGCCGCTAGTAAGACAATAACGACTAATGAAATATTCAATATCTTCTT
>JBCBSS010000073.1:0-37890 GCA_039819065.1 Bacteroidota bacterium | reverse complement strand
ATAGTGCATTGTAATAGTTGGTCTGAGCGGCTTTAAAATCCTCATCCGCTTCCACTACTTCAAAGTTAGAACCGATCCCTTCCTGATATTTCAGCCGTGTAACATTGTAAATCTCTTCCGCCAGTTCTTTGTTCGTCCTTTGAGCTTCCATGTTATCTAGCGCGGTACTCATATTAATCTTTGATTGCTTGATTTCGAGGTCAATAGTGTTTTCAAGCAGCTTAAAAGATTGCTCCGTCTGGCTTAGTTGGATCTTGTTTCGTTGTATGCGACTTCTCTTAAGGAAACCGTCAAAGACAGGAACATTTAAGGACAATCCTACAAAACCATAACTCAACCACCTGTTTGTCTGAAACCATTGATTGGATTCGGCAGCCTGTGTATTGTAACCGTAGTTAAAGTTGGCATAAAGATTAGGTAAGTACTGGACCCTGTTGTTTTTGATATCCAGATTAATCAGAGCAAGGTTGGTCTGCAATTGTGAATACTCTATCCTGCTACCGTAATCAAAACCTTGTTCGTCCAATATGTCTAGGCTTACTTCCTCCAAATCGTCCGTCAATTCTATTTCAGTAGCAATTGGCATCCCCATCTGAAACTTAAGAAGATCATAAGATACTTTAGCCAACTCTTTGGTATTCTTCAACTGCACTTTGAGGTTGTTATGCTGGACTTTTAACCTGCTGACATCAATTTTCTCTACAAACCCCTGATCAAACATAGCTTGGGTTTCAGAAAGCAATGAGTCAAGCCTTGCGAAATTCACCTCCAGCAAATTGTATTGTTCTTCAGTAACCAAAGCGGTATAATAGGCCTTGGAAACCGCCTCTACTACATCGATCTTCGTTTTTATATGATCTTTGGTAGATAGCTCCTTAAAGGTATTGGCCGCTTGTAGACCCACGAAAAATGAGCCATCAAATATGAGTTGTCTTACATTAAAGTTTAGATTTCCATCATATTGCTGCTGAAAAGACACCTCTTGCTCTGTACCTTCTGGAACTGAAGGATCGAATGTACTTATATCAATCAGCGACTTTTGTGGTTCGAAGTTATAATTAATACCCAGGTCCACATTTGCTTGAGGTAAACCTTGGCTCAAGGTTTCCTTAATTTGTGTATCCGCTATATCCTTCTCGTATGTAGCAATAATGACATTGGGATTGTTCTCCATGGCATAGTCAACACACTGTTGTAGCGAAAATGAATTGGAAACGGTACTATTCTTTTGAGCGTAAATAATCCCTGTGGACAGGGAGAGTACCATGAAAAATGAAAATCTAATCATGTTCATTGTCGAGTCGCTTCATTTTGGGTTAGATGATAATTCTCTGTATTGGTTTTTTGGTATTCTTCATAAAGTTCTCGGCCCTTATCGGTGATGAGGCCATACACAAAATGGTCAAAAAGTTGAAGTTGTACTTCGGTAAAATCGAATTTATTGCGGGGGAAAACACGATCATCAAAAGTCATTTGTACTTGTTCTACCCTGAAGGTAGCTAGAATATTAGTATTTAAATTACTGCGGAAATAGCCCTCAGCCACGCCTCTTTTCAAATTCTTCTCTATAGAATTATGTATAAAACCGTTTTTAAAACTCAACCAGACTTTCCAGGCATTGTGATGATATTTCTGTAGATCAAACAACCAAGATGGGTTCATTTCTGACAAGTGCTTTCTGAAACAAACCAATACACGAGCCAACTCCTCGATAGCATTAGATGCATTGCTGAAAATCCTATCATAGTCCTTTTTTTCTGCTTCCATATGTGCCTGAGTGGCCATAGTCACGATCTCATCTTTATCTTTGAAGTATTGGTAAATAGTTTTCTTCGAAACAGCAATACTTCGTGCAATGTCATCCATTGTCACGCTTCTCACACCATACTTGGCGAACAACTCACCCGCTGCTTCCAGTATTTTTTCTTTTATCTCCACGCCTTATATCAGTAGTTAAAAACCAAGGAAACTTCAGTAATGACTAAAGTTTCCGAGGTTTCTAACGTAAAGCTTTTCGAAAAGTTATGAGATTATCCACTTTTTTTACCGAAGTGTATAAAAGTTCATAATGAATTAAACTACAGCGAGTTATAACAAAAGAATACGCCACTAGACATGGGGCTGTTTATATCTATAACAGGCGTTAAAACAATGCATTCCCCACTTTTCCTTGAGCTTTTGCTTAAACCGTTCCCTGTCTTCCGGATCCATATGCTCAAGTTTGGAAGCCACTTTGCGACGCCAGTGGCGTTTCTTAGGACCTTTACCCCCTCCCTTAGAGCCAAAATCTGAAAACAATATTTTGCACAATATCAAAAGTCCGATTGCTTGCCAGAAAGTAATTTCCGGTCCCTGGAATATATCAGGTATCAACCAGTTCCATAGAAGCATGACTGTATAGCCGAATATGGCTATAAACCCCAATATGAAAAGGCCGTAAATGAGTATTTTAAATCCTTTGCGTACCATGTTAAGCTCTTTAAAGTTCTTCGTATAACTCTTTTAATCTTTTTCTAAGGTGCAATACCGCATATCGCTTGCGCGAGATAGCCGTATTGACCGTCGTTTGTGTCAATTCACTAATTTCTTTGAAGCTTCTGTTCTCGAATTCGTGCATAATGAATACCTCTTGTTGCTCGTCTGGCAATTCATCCAACGCTTCATCTACCATCTCACCGATCAACGACCTACTGTATATCTCATCAGGCGCATTGGTGAAATCAGGAATGATATCGCTTAGATTAAGGCTACCTTCATCCTCATCACTTCTATTATCTATATCCATCTTTTGAGGCTCCCTGCCTTTTACTCTGTAGCGATCGATGATTTTATTACGCGCCACTGAGAAAAGCCAGGAGGTAGCTTTCTCTAGCGATTGAATGGCTTCAAAGCCAGTCACGAATTGAGAAAAAACATCTTGCAAAATGTCTTCGGCATCTTCCGTGTTGCTGACCCTCTTACGGATAAAGCTCAGGAGTTTTCCTCGCTCCTGTTTTACCGTATTTTCTATTTTCTTTGCGTCCGTTTGGGTCATTATACAACTTACGAAATATGCGTTCAGATGAGGAGACGCAATCGGAGAATAAATATTTTAACCTGATTGTATTTTTTTCATAGTCGTAGAATGAGCCTGAAAAAATTATTTTAGCTAGTATTAAAGACGTTTTAGCAAGCAGATAACAGGTTGGAGATTCTAGAATACGAAGGCGCAAAGTTAAATTACTCTATATCAGGCAGTGGAGAAAAGGTAATGCTGGCCTTTCACGGTTTTGGTCTAGAGGGTAAGCACATGGTGCCATTAGCCGAAGCCTTTGGGAAGGAATACACTTTTTTCAGTTTTGACCTATTCTACCACGGTAAGAGTTTCTGGCGGTCAGGAGAAGCGCCTTTGACTAAACTAGAATGGAAAGAAATACTGAAGGCGCTATTCGCTAAACATGACATAGATAGATTTTCATTGAGTGGCTTCAGCCTGGGTGGTAAATTCGTACTAGCTTCTCTAGAAGGATTCCCAAACAAAGTAGATGAGATATTTTTCATTGCTCCAGACGGTATTAAAACACACATCTTTTACAGTCTGGCTACGTATCCCGTCGCATTTAGAAAGTTCTTCAAAAGCCTAATTGTCAGGCCACAGCGCTTTGGAGGGTTGGCCAGAACGATGCTGAAACTCAATCTGGTGGATAAGGGCATCATCAGGTTTGCCCAAAGCCAAATGAATACAGTGAAAAAGCGAAGAAGGGTATACTATGCCTGGGTCATCTTTAGAAAGCTGAAGTTCAATATGAAACGCGTAGCCTATCTGATCAATCAGCATGATATTAAGGTGACTATGTATTTAGGCCGCTATGATAAGATCATCACCCAAAAGAATATGGACAGGTTGTTGAAGAAGCTAGATGACTATGACTTGGAGGTCATCGAAACAGGGCATAATGACCTGCTCAATGGTTTAGCTTACCACTTGTATCAAAGGCGTAAGCCTCCTAGGACAACCTCCCCTTAAAATCCTCATAACCAAATTCACGCACCACATCCAGCGTATTATTCTCACGCCAAATCGCGATTCGGGGATGGAAGACGCCATTGAACATGGTGGTTTTCACCATTGTATAATGGATCATATCTTCAAAAATGAGCTTGTCCCCTATTTGCAGTTCTTGCTCAAAACTATATTCGTGCATGAAATCCCCGGCCAAACAGCTTACGCCACCAAGCCGGTAGGTGAGCTTTCCTTGCTTTGGGTCGGTAGCACCTTGAATGCGAGGCCTATAAGGCATCTCTAAGGTATCAGGCATGTGCGCTGTAAAGGATATGTCCAACATAGCAGTTTTGACACCTCTGCTTTCAAATATATCTAGTACAGTGGCTACCAATACCCCAGTTTCCCAAGCCACCGCACTTCCAGGTTCTAATATGACCTCAACATTATGTTTTGCTTTGAAATCCTTGAGCAGTTGAATAAGATGGGCTGTATCATAACCCTCTCGGGTCATAAGATGTCCTCCTCCCATATTGACCCATTTGAGTTGGGGGAGAAACTTACCAAATCTCGTCTCGAATGCGTGCAAGACCTTTTCCAGGCTGTGAGAATCAGACTCGCATAAGACATGAAAGTGAAGCCCTTCAACGCCTTCTGGTAATCCCTCATCAAACGTTTCAAACATCTCTCCTAACCTAGAGCCTGGAGCAGCTGGATTATAAAGATCAGTTTCCACATCAGACCATTCCGGATTGACTCTGATACCACAAGAAATCTTCTGAGGATGCCTTTCAACCTGATCTTTATATTGATGGTACTGATTGAGCGAATTAAAGGTGATATGGCTACTATGAGCCAATAACTCATCAAATTCGTTGGGCATATAAACGGGCGAGTAGGTATGAGCTTTAGTGCCCATTTCTTCGAAACAAAGTCTAGCTTCATTCAGTGAACTAGCCGTAGCGCCTTTGAGGTACTGTCTCACCATAGGAAAGGCACTCCACATGGCAAACCCTTTGAAAGCCAGGATGATTGACACACCAGCCTCTTCCTGAACACGGTTTATTAACTCAAGATTTTTTCTTAGTAGCGCTTCATCCAACACATAAGCTGGGGAGGGAATTTGATTATAGTCTATCGCCAATTTCAGTCATTATTTTGCTGCGAAATTAACAAAATAATTACGCATCACTTTTTAAATACATCGGTCTTATTTCTGCCGAGGAGGGCATTAATAGTAAGTGTGAATAATCTTTCAAGCAAGGAAAATGAGTACCATTTAAGACGATGACAGTGCCTAAACAACTAAATTATACACCTCAATTAATACCAAAAAATAGATAATAAAGAAAATTAATTACATAAAATAGTTTTTTAATTATATATTCGAGAGTTAGACAAAAGACGAAGCTCGTCAACACAATGTCTACTTATAAAAATTACTATTAAACTAAAATTCAATCAGAATGAAAAAGAAGAAGTTAAGCCTGAACACATTAAAAGTAAAAAGCTTTGTGACAGATTTAGAAGCCGACCAGGCAAATACCGCTAAGGGAGGTTTTTCCGAGCCTCCTTATTGCTTTACGTTTCCACCTCAATGTCCTACTGTCGCCCCTCAAGTGTCATGTGCCAGAGTTTGTATTTTACCTTAGTTAAGGTCTAGTTCTAAAAAAACGCCGCTGCAATTGGTTTTTACAGCAGCGTTTTTTTGTTTGTGGTTCGCAGCAATTCAAATAATCAGTCTAACTAGCGTAAGCATACATAGCTTTTGCGCGAATCGTGAGTCAGATATTTAGATAAGTACTTATAAAGCTGATTTTACCGAATTATAAAAACGAAATCTAACGGTCGCTACTGCAAAAGCCAGAAGGCTTCATCAAAATTGGCCATAAAGTACTTAGACTCTGTAAAATGATTTGATATTTTCGATACAAGACGGCCAGGTTGAGCATACTTATTCTGTAAGGCTTATACTGAAGTAAGCTCAACAGGACAGATGCCTATATTGAGCATTGACATCCTCAAAACTTAAAATTTGTTAACTTTGTATGATGACAATTGAACAGAAGAAAATATCACTTATTCATTGGATAACGAACCTGGAAGATGAAGCTGTAATTGACCAGATTGAAGGATTTCGTAAAACATCTTTGAGTCAGCTACCTAAAGAGATCGTAGAACTCTTAACTCTGTCCGCTGCCGAAAAAGAGGAAGACTGCATAGAACATACCTCTGTTCAAGACATTCTGGACATGGACGAAGAATGAAGAAAGTGATCTGGTCTCCCATTGCAAGGAGATCCTTAAGACAAACTTCAGATTTCATTTTGGAACTTTGGAATGAACAGGTACGAGCAGAGTTCATAAACCAACTAAACTTCCGGATTACGCAGATTCAGAAGAATCCAGAACTCGCCCCGAATTTTGAGGATAGTGACATACGGAAACTGGTTGTTCATAAGTCAGTGTCATTGTTTTATCTAAACCATTCCGAACATGTGAGAATCGTATTAATTTGGGATAACAGACAAAATCCAGCTGAACTATCTCGGAAATTAATCGGTGCTGGCAAACGGTAAAATGAAACTAAGAGAGTCTCTAACTCCAACTGCTACCAAAGAGCGCATCGAACAAGTTAAATCAATGATTCAACAGATTGAAAGTGTTCTGGGCAGTGCTGATAAGTCAAGTATTCTTATCAATGAATTCAACGATTTCACTGATAAGAACTATGATGAGGATTACTTTCATTCTTACTGGAGCGCTGTAAGTATTGATGATTTTGCCAGAGACGCAGCACAACCTACTCCAATAAAAGACTCAACTATTACCAAAGATGAACTTGTAGAGATTGTCAATAGAATTATCAACGCGGATGAACACACTGACTTTTATTTATCGGTCCTAAAGGTGAACACTCCTCATCCAAGAGTAAGTGATTTGATTTTTTGGCCTGAAAAAGAAGGGTTAACAGACGAACCAACCGCCGAGGAAATAGTAGAAACTGCTCTTAAATACCAGCCAATCCAACTGTAATGTAGAACAATATGCTACAGGCATATACCTTAAAATCTGCTCTTGAACGATTGCTTCTTATCTAGTCAAGGTGCTTTACTTCGGTCAAACCTCTTAGTTGCAAAGTATCTCAACCAACATAAATGTCTACTAATCAACACCAATCCGGTGTTCTTAGTAGATTCGATTTTAGCATCAATAAAACGGTGAATTAGATATATTCTTAAAGATTAAATCTCCAAACCCACATCAAACTCCTCATGCCACGGCAGCCCATATTTACCTAGGTCTTCAAGGAATGGGTAAGGGTTGAATTCTTCCACGTTGAAAACGCCTGGGGCTTTCCATTGGTCGGTTAGGAGTATCTTGGCACCTATCATGAGACGCTGACAGAGACAAATATTAATGCTACTGGCAACGGGGTCATATATTCATTCTTGCCGGACTTCACGTGTCATTCCTTACTGGCAACTCTCCCTACAACTGCTTATCTTTAAGATATGAACGTCAAAGAAAGAATCAAGGAACGAGTTAACAATATCAAGGATCCAAGACTTTTAGATGAACTTCTAAGAGTCGTTGAACTAGAGTACGAGATTGAGCATATTGACGAGCTAACGGATATTGAAAAAGAAGCAATTGATGAAGGAATCTCTGATGCGGATTCCGGAAAACTTCACTCAAACTCAGAAGCAAGCCAATTGGTCAAAGAATGGCTAAAGAAATAAGATGGACGACTCGATCTATCGTTGATCGAACTAACATCTACAAATACTGGCTCGAACGAAACCAATCTGACAATTACCCGGAAAAACTTGAGCAGCTATTCGAAAGGTCTGTAGCACTTATATCCAACTTTCCTAATATAGGCTTACCTACTAACTACCGGAACGTCTACTCCAAGGTGGTAAGGATTACAAAATTTTCTATCGAGTAGAGGCTAATGAAATTCAAATACTTAGGGTTTGGGACACAAGACAACATCCCGATTCTGCCAAACCATAAAAACAAAATCCAACAGTCGCTATTGAAAATGTCAGAAGGCTTCATCAAAATTGGCTACAAAGTACTTAGATTCTGTGTAACAGAAACCCGATGGGTTATTACAGATTAAACCTCCAAATCCACATCAAATTCCTCATTCCACGGTAGTCCATACTTACCCAGATCCTCTAAGAAAGGATCAGGGTTGAATTCTTCCACATTGAAAACACCAGGTGCTTTCCATTGATCGGTTAGGAACATCTTAGCGCCGATCATAGCAGGTACGCCTGTGGTGTAAGAAACTCCTTGCGCCCCTGTTTCATCATAGGCTGCATGGTGGCTACAGTTGTTCCAGATGTAATAGGTGCGTTCTTTTCCATCTTTTAATCCCTTGATTCTACAGCCGATTGAAGTCTCACCGGTATAGTTCTCGCCTAGACCTCCTGGATCAGGTAAAACTTCTTTTAAGAATTCTAATGGGATAATATCTACTCCTTTGTATTGAACAGGGTCAATGCGTGCCATCCCAATGTTTTGTATTACCCTCAGGTGAGTAAGGTATTCTTCTCCAAATGTCATCCAAAAACGGGCGCGTTTTATAGTCGGATAATTCTTAACCAGCGATTCCAACTCTTCATGATAAATGACATAAGATCGCTTGGGGCCGATGTTTGGGTAATTCAGGTCTTTGTGAATTTCATGAGGCTTAGTCTCTACCCATTGGCCATTTTCCCAGTATTTGCCTTTTTGGGTAATCTCCCTGATATTGATTTCAGGATTAAAGTTGGTGGCGAAAGCTTTGCCATGATCTCCGGCATTGCAATCCACGATATCCAGGTAGTGTATCTCGTCAAAGTGATGCTTGGCTGCTCTGGCTGTGAATATGCTGGTCACTCCCGGATCAAAGCCGCAACCTAAAATGGCGGTGATACCTTTTTCCTTAAAGCGATCCTGGTATGCCCATTGCCAACTGTATTCGAATTTGGCTTCGTCCTTCGGTTCGTAGTTAGCCGTATCCAGATAACTGACTCCTGTCTCTAAGCAGGCATCCATAATGGGTAAGTCTTGATAGGGTAGCGCGACGTTAATCACCAACTCTGGCTGAAAAGAACGTATCAATGCCACGGTTTCGGCTACATTATCAGCATCAACCTGGGCTGTTTGTACACGTCCCTGTCCCACTTCTTGGGCAATAACATTACACTTGGACTTGGTTCTACTGGCCAGCATGATGTCTGTGAATACTTCAGGAACTGAAACACACTTTTGGGTAACCACACGACCTACGCCGCCGGCCCCGATGATCAATACTTTTGACATTTGGGGATACTTTAAGGCTAAAAAATATTACCAATTTGCTCGTTGTAAGCTTGGCAAAATTAGGTGAATTCGATCAAATCCACCTACTTTTTAACCGCGATAAAGTACCTTAAATATCACCTGATCTTAAAGATGATACCGAAGTCAAGACCAAGGTTAAATGGCCTCACACTCAACGGGCTGGTATCGGCTTGTCGTTCCAGCAATGAGAAGCCGAGGCTTGGTTGCAGTTTGAATATCAAGTTGCGGTTCAGGTCGTATTCCATTCTGTAAGCAGCATTGATAAACACTTGATTATTGGTGATAAAATCCTGACCATTGCCCTCAATGTTATTATAATTCAGCACCCTGTGAAGCTCGGTATTGACATCAATGAATCTCCTCAATTTGCTCCCATAAAGCCTGTATTTGGCTCCTATTTGTAAACCGAGGGAGTTAATTCCTTGACGGACTTCTCCAAACTGTTCGGTAAGCACCGGTTCTAATATCACCTGGTTATCCTCCACTACTATGTTGAAAGAATCTGGGACAGCATCATAATAGGCATACTGCACAAACTGTGTGTAGTGTAAAAAGCTCAACCCATAATAAGTGGTGAAGCGCTTAGAATGAGGAAGCTCGATTCCACCGGATAATTTATAACCCAGTCGTTGTCCTGAGAAAGTATTGGTGTTTAGTTCTCGAATGAAAATATCATCTTCTTGATTGGGCTTAACCCTATTGTAGGTAGCGAAGGCCATGAAGTCAGTGAAGAATTGAGCTTGTAGGTCTTTCTTCTCCTTTTCAGGCTTGATACCCGGCTGAGTTGGTTGTGGTAACTCTACTTTTCTCATATCCACTTCTGCCAACAACCCAGAAGAAGCAAGAGGTGCTTTGCCGTCCATGGCAGCTAACCAAGGTGGGGCAAAGACACCTTCTTGATTACCCAGTTTATGATTTTGATCCTCGAACTTCTCGATTCTACCTCCATTAATCTCCTTAGTTTCGTTTGATCTATTTTTTAGATAGGAAGCATCACCTCCGTTACCTGTGATTGCCCCATCCTCTACATTTAATCTGGTTTGGTCATTTTGATTTTCTGAAAAGCTATTGGTTTGATGGACATCTTTCTGATCAAGAGTCGACTTCTCTGTAGCTGCTAAAGATATGTTCTTATCTTCTTGACCTATTCTAGCAAGATTTAATACCTGCTCTTCTGTAGCACAATCGTTAGGGAGACAATCGTCTTGTTCCGGATCAACAGATTGCTGGTGAGTATAACCAACTTGTGTATCAAGCGTTACGATTGATTCATTGTCAGCAGCAGTGCCTTCTCGATTGGTAAAACCATAAAAATACCCGAGGTACGTCGCCCCTGCTAGTAATAGTAGCAGCAGGCTACCACGAACAACATACTTGTTTAGCGCTGACTTGCTTTCACCGGCAGTCAACTCTTCAGTCAGGTTATCCCACCCACTAGCAGGAGCTTCGTCTTCAAAATGGGACAGTTTATCCTTAAAAACCTGATTGAATTCCTCCTCAGTTAATTTTTTCATAACGAGTAATGTTCATACCTTCAAGTATTTTCTTCAGCTGACGTTTGGCCATCAGCAATTGCGTCTTCGAAGTGTTTTCGGAGATATCCAACATCTCGGCGATCTCTTTATGCTTATAGCCGTCAATCACATAGAGGTTGAATACCACCCGATAACCGTCAGGCAGTGCCTGAACAAGTGCCAATAATTCCTTGGCGTTTAAATCACTAAAAATGCGATCATAGTCATTATTTGATTCCTCAAAATCTATTATACCCAAGCAATCCTGGTGTTTTCTGTTTTTATGATAATGGTTAATAGCGGTCGAAATCGTGACTGACCTTAACCAACTGTAGAGCGACTCGACTTTCCTGAGATTACCGATTTCCCTATATATTTTTATAAAAGCTTCATGAAAGATATCCTCTGCAGACTCCCGATCCTTGGTATAGCGCAAACACAAACCAATCAAGCGGCCCTTGTATTTTTCATACAATTGGCGCTGCGCTTTTTGGTTATTGCGCTGGCATTCTTTTACAAGTTCCTTGTCTGTTAGCATTTAGAATGGTTGAAACCTGCACCTTTTCAGATGCAGGTTTTTGGTTGATGGTGTATGATGATGACTTTTAATCCTATCTAATCTTTACTGATTATGATATTCGCCCTATCACATTCACTACCCTCACACAGTATGTATTTTATCGTGTCAACCGGTGTTTGTGGCATCGTCCATATCTCTGGGTCAGGCAAGTATTTCACCTGATCATTCTCTACCATCACAGTACCGTAAGCAGGGTTTTGCACCACTCCCATCTCGTAACCAACGCTGTCACATAAGGTGTCATTGTTCAGCACACTTACGGGAATGAACCCAGCATTCACTGTCGTATCGGAAAGTATAAGTACATCGTCTACTGCATCAGTGGTACAACCACCTTCTATCTCAAATTGGATGTATACGGTAGCGGTCTGGCATTCATCATGTACCTGGCTGCAAAGTCTATACTTTAGACTATCGGTGGTGGGTACGTCATAGAAGCTGATGTAATGGATCTTGTTGTTGACCACCCAGGCTTCAGCAATTTGAGAGTTCTCTACGATTTCTACTGGCCCGAAATTATCTTCATCACAGAAGAAATCATTTTCAAGTACATCGATGACCAGCGTGTCAGCAAAGTTCTGATTGTAAACGGCGAAATCATTATTGAGTAGGAAACATGTACTGTCTTTCTCTCTCACATCGATCAGTACAAGCGCGTAAAGCTGTGAGGCAAAAACGCTATCGCTATTTTGCTCTTTATGATCTAGTGAAATAGAATAGATGAACTGATCGATACCTGTATAACCTTGAACTGGCGTGTACTTGATCAGGCTACCATCTTCCACCACAGCAGTCCCGTTGGTGGGTTCTTCAAAAACGCTTAGCTCTACTATCGCTAACGAGTCTTTTCCCAACACGTCGTTAGAAAGCACATCCAATATCGTTTCTGTGTCTTTTAGCACAGCAAAGTAATCCATCACTGCAGTGGGCAGACATTGTCCGTCTGGAATACTGTCTCCAATGATAATCTGCACCGTGTCAGCATCTACCACACGATCATTAGCATTGATCACATGGAAAATAAAGCTGTCGGTACCCGAGGTTGTACTTTGATAAGGTGTGTATTTAACCAAACTGTTGTCCAATAATTCCAGGTCGCCAAGACTGGTTTCTTTGGTAATCTCAACTGAAATTTGAGAAATGGTACTCACTTCTGATCCTGCGAAAAGGTTGATCAATAAAGGTGAGTTCGGTTGTGTGAAAAACCCATCCTGACTTTCTACCAATTCTTCGTCAGGTACATTTAACACATCAGGCTCTAAAGAATCGCATCCGTATATCAATAGCGGGACGCAAAAAATGAATAATACTCTAAGGAATCTTTCGTTGCTCATGACTTACTTTTTTGCTTTTACTATCTAAGTCAGGGGTTAAAGCAAAAAGGTTGTAAGCCCAATCGATTTTTTTTATAAAAAAAGGGGCTACTACAACAGCTTTTTTCAAAGTCATTTCGAATGTAATGAGAAATCTATCTCCCTGATAACCCGAGAAAGGTTTATTCTGGCGTTAAAATGAGCAACTTTTAAAATAGTCCTTCTTTGCCGTCGTTGGAGTTGTCTCCAGCTAATTATCATTTCGTCTGGCCTCTGTCAGACCTTTTGGAGATAACTCCGACAGGGGTGTGAAGCACAGCTGATAAAGTAAGCTTATCAATGGATTAATATTCGGGTAATATAAAAGGTGTATAATCATAGTACCCTTAGAATTAACCATGCTAGTACTAAAATGCCTGAACTAAATACGCCATTCTCAACAGACAGCCGTACCCGGCAACAGATCATTCTCATTCTTCGCATTGTATGTTTCGCTGTATTTGCCGGTCGTGCCTGGCAACATTTGTTTTGGGATGCTCCCTTCAGAACCCTGCTCTGGGATGAAAGCCTCTTGAAACCTGTCATAGAGTTATTGACCAACATGTCCTGGTATGAATATGTGACCAGCGAAACGACCGATGCCTACATTCAAGGCATCACGCGATGTTTTGGCTTTTTCTATCTGATGCTGGCTTTTATGGCCTTATTCGTCAAAGGTAATATGAAGGCAATTGGCAGAATGCTTTTAGTAGGCGCATTCTGCTTAGCGTTTTTAGCTTTTTTATACTGCAAAGAGAAATTCTTTCATGTGGGGCAGTTCTTCGAGTACTCGGCCCAGTTTATGAGCCCGATATTGCTATACCTGGCACTATTCAGTCAGATCAAAGTCAGAAGTTTTGTACTGATAGCCAAAACAGCTACAGCATTGACTTTCATTTGCCATGGTCTGTATGCGGTAAACTTCTACCCTCGGCCTGGGAATTTTGTGGATATGGTGATCAACATTTTAGGGATAAGCGAACCTGCCGCTCATACCATCCTGATGGTGGCGGGTATCATGGACTTCGTGATCGCTTTTGGCATGTTCATGCCCCATGCGGCAAGAGTATCTTTGATTTATGCTGTTATCTGGGGTGTATTGACCTCACTGGCAAGAATAGTAGCGAATTTCGATATGAATTTCGCAGGACAGACGCTGCATCAATGGACTTTTGAAACGGTGTATAGAATACCACATGCCGGTCTACCTTTGGTCGCACTGATCCTAGAAGGGTTCAGTTGGAGAAGCGTGTTGAAGCCTACTTTATTCAAAAGGGCTAAGCTCGAAACTAATTAATTTGATTTTTGATAAACAAGGGCGTCTCAGAAGTCGGTTTGAAATGACACGCTTATTCCTTCTTGGCAGATAAAAGAAATAAGTAGAAATAGATAGAAGCAAGTTGAAACAAAGAGCTCACTGGAACTCTGGTTGTCCCACGCTGGCGGGGGTTGGGGGTGGATTAGGTAGAGATCTCGCGGTTACCCTAGAGATTCCCCGGATTTTCTCCTTCGTCGTAAACCGGGGAATGACGATGCTAACTTTATTCTGGACGTCATTGCACGGTTTATCCGGGCAATCTTAGAAAGCTTTTAAACTGTCTAGAATCCTTGATTGAGCGCGTTTGCAACACGTTCGTTTAAATAAGCCTGCCTGCGCTAAAGCTTCGGCGGGCAAGTATGGTGTAGTCAGGTCTTTCGACCTGACGAAAGGTCATTAGGGTTAGGGATTCTCCGGATTTACTCCTACGTCGCAAACCGGGGAATGACGATGCTAACTTTATTCCGGGCGTCATTGCGCGGTTTATCCGAACAATCTTAGAAAGCTTTTAAACTGTCTAGAATCCTGGATCGAGCACGTTTGCAACGCGTATGTTTAAATAAATAAGCCTGCCTGCGCTAAAGCTTCGGCGGGCAAGTATGGTGTAGTCAGGTCTTTCGACCTGACGAAAGGTCGTTAGGGTTGGGGATTCTCCGGATTTACTCCTACGTCGCAAACCGGGGAATGACGATGCTAACTTTATTCCGGGCGTCATTGCACGGTTTATCCGGGCAATCTTAGAAAGCTTTTAAACTGTCTAGAATCCTTGATTGAGCGCGTTTGCAACGCGTTCGTTTAAATAAATAACCACGCGTTACAAACCCGCGCTATCGTTAATATTTTAAGCTAACCTAGAATAACCTCGATACCTTCTTAGCAGTAATGATCTCGGTGTTCATACCTACCCAATGGAGGTTGCCATTGTAGCGGCCATGCTCCATTTTCATACACTTATCCATGATCACGGTGAGGCCAGCCTCGCGGGCTAATTCTGCTGCATCCCTATTCACGATGGTTAACTGCATCCAAATTACTTTAGCCTTGATCTCAATAGCATCTTGAACCAATTCCATAGCGGCTGATGGGTGTCTGAAAATATCTACCACATCAACAGGAAAGGGTATGCTTTTTAAATCTGGATATGATTGTTGGCCGAACACTTCTGTTTCTCTTGGGTTGACCGGAACAACTTTGTATCCCTCCGCATGTAGGTATGACCCTACAAAGTTACTTGGCCTTTGCGGGTTGCTTGATAATCCCACTACGGCTACTGTCTTAAGCGTACCCAGCACATTTCTTATGGTGTCCGGGTTTTGATATTTGAACCTATCCTCTTCTGAGAGGTTGGTGTTCATCGAGATATCGCATGAAAGGCTTGTTCCAAGTCCCATATTAAATCGTCTAAAGTTTCTAATCCTATTGATAATCTTATTAAACCAGGGTCGACACCGGCTCTTTCCAATTCCTCATCGGAAAGCTGTTGGTGGGTGGTAGAACCCGGATGTATCACTAAACTTCTGGCATCACCGATGTTAGCTAGGTGTGAGAATAGTTGTAGTGATTCTATAAAGTCTTTACCCTTTTGGCGAGCGTCGCTTCCATCCGCTTTCAATCCAAATGAGAACACAGCGCCTGGTCCTTTGGGTGTATATTTCTTCGCTAATTCGTGGAATTCGTTGTCCTCCAATCCGGCATAATTCACCCATTCTACTGCTGGGTGCTCGGATAGAAACTTAGCCACTGCTTTAGCATTCTCCACATGCCGATCCATTCTAACAGAAAGCGTTTCTAATCCCTGGATGAGCATAAAGGCATTGAAAGGTGAAATACTACTACCTGTATCCCTAAGCGTCTCCACACGGGCTTTCATCAAGAAGCCGTAGTACCCAAAGTTTTCGTAGAATTTGAGATTGTGATATGATGGAGAAGGATCTGCAATAGAAGGATAATCACTGTAGTCAAACCTACCCGATTCTACAATCACTCCACCTAGCGAATTACCATGTCCTCCAATGAACTTAGTAGCAGAATGCACCACAATGTCAGCACCCCATTCTAAAGGCTGGCAGAGATATGGGGTAGCCATGGTATTGTCGATGATCAAGGGCATATTGTGCGACTTGGCCAATGCTGCTACCTTTTCAAAATCCATGATACTGCCTTTTGGATTACCGATAGTCTCACCATAAAGTGCTTTGGTTTTGGGCGTAATCGCCTCTTCCCAATTCTTGATGTCCGTCGGGTCCACGAAATGTACTGTAATAGAGAGCTTTTTCATGGTGTGCTCGAACTGTGTATAGGTACCTCCATATAAGTGTGAGGAAGCCACGAGTTCATCACCCGGTTGCAACAACGTCATCAACGTATTGAATTGAGCGGCCATCCCACTTGACGTAGCGACGGCACCGGTTCCATTTTCAAGGGAAGCCATTCTCTCTTCAAACACCGCTGTCGTAGGGTTATTGATACGAGAATAAATATTCCCGTATTGCTTCAATTCGAAAAGCTGTGCCGCGTGGTCCGCGCTATCGAAAACGTAAGAAGTGGTTTGATAGATAGGTACTGCTCTCGCTCCGGTTATGGCATCAGGAATATGACCAGCGTGGAGCATTTTGGTTTCAAAACCAAATTTTCTTTTTTCACTCATTGTATAATGATGGGTAAATAGTAATCGTTTTTGGGCTTACTACTGATGGTTAACACATTCTGCCCAGTATCGTTCCGATGAGCAACTTGTTTATCGTCAGGTTGCGCAAGCTAATTACAAATCAAAAAAAAACAAACGACCAAAATGTCGCCGCATGACGCTTTGGAGGATTTTCACAAATGGCCTAGATTTATTGACAAATAAATCTCCAGACCTAATCATTTGACATGCGCATCAAAACGCTTCAATTTAAAACATTACTCATCTTCTGCCTTTTGGTATCATCTTGTGGTAGCTCAGAGGTAGAATTGAATGAAGAGAATATCAGCGGTATATGGAAAGTCACCTCCTTCGACGTAGATACAGAAGAACTAGCTCCTCAATTGATCAATACAGTACGGAGTAGCCAATTATCTTCTACCTATACTTTCGGATCAGACGGGGCTTACGCACACCAATCTTCTTTGCCATTAGAAACAGGAACATGGTCGCTTCAAGCGAATGAGAAAAAACTATCTTTTGCAAATAAGGGTGGAGAATCAGCAGGCAGCTTTGTCATTGCAAAACTCACCGAGAATAGCATGATACTTTCTCAGGAATTAGGTCCACTTGGAAGTATCAAAATGACCTTAAAAAGAAAATAAGCCTTCTCTGATCTTTATATTCTTTAACCAGCAAAACTGATGTCGACCTTTGAAATAGTCAAAGCCCATTCATATGAACAAGCCGAATATGTAATAAGAGGTCTACCCACCGAAGCTGGTGCTACCTCTGAAAGGCAAGGAAGGTTGAGCGCGCCTAATGAGATCAGAAAAGCCTCAGCCAATTTGTATGCTCCGGAAAAGGGAAAAGAGAATCCGTCGGTTTGGGATGCCGGTGATTTGAATTTGCCATCATCGGATGTGCTGGAAGACTTAAAGATCATTGAGGATGAATTGAGCAAAGATTTTGCTCAGGGGAAAAAAGTAATGGCTATCGGTGGTACATGCACCATCAAATTGGGGATAGCCCAGGCCTTGCAACATATCGGTAAAAAGACGGGTGTCATTTACTTTGACTCACATCCTGATATGGTCTCGGCAGACAGGCCTTACTTCGGTTCCGTATTGGCTGATATGATACGCCTACCGCACATAGCTCCTGAAAACTGCGTCCTGCTAGGTATTCGAAACACTGAGCGACGAGAATATGAAGCCATTGAACAGGTCGGTATGCCTTATTATTCTGCCATGGATATAGAATTGATGGGAATCCAACAGATCGTTGAAGCCATTACAAATCACCTAGAAAGCGTTGAAGTCATTCAATTGTGTATAGACCTTGATGTGGTCGATCCGGCTTTTGCACCAGGTGTAGGGTGTCCTGTTCCGGGAGGACTTGCTTCGGTTAAGTTATTGGCTTTGATCAACGCTTTGAAGCATTTGCCCATTATGAGTCTGGACATCACTGAATACATTCCAAAGTACGACGTTAGTGGTATGACCGCCTTATTGGCTGCTAGAATGATTCAGGAATTTACTTCCATTTAGATCAGGTCGTTATATTTGAACTTTCATCTAATCCAAGCCACATGCATCCTATACTATTCAACATCCCTGTCCCGGAGTTCCTTCAGGGTTTTCTCCCGGCCACTATTACGATCTATTCCTATGGTTTTTTCATTGCTATAGGAGCCATATCAGGAATAGTCTATACAGCTAGACAGGCTAAGCAAAGGTTTCAGGTAAAGTTCGATGATATTAACATCCTGTTTCTGCTCATCATAGTGGCCGCTTTCGTGGGTGGCAAAGCTTTCCTCTTCTTTGAAAGTCCTTCATATTACTCCGATAATCCGGGCAAGCTGTTCAGCGGTAGAGGCTTTGTATTTTACGGTTCACTAACCTTTGTGATCCCAGTCATGCTGATTTTCTTTAAAAAGTATAAGCTACCGGTTTATCAAATGCTGGACATCATGGCCATCACCGCATGCATTGTGCATATGTTTGGCCGCATTGGTTGCTTCATGGCAGGCTGTTGTTACGGGGTTCCCTGGAAAGGGCCATTATCAGTAATGTTCAACGATCCTCACTGCCTGGCGAAGCCATTACATACACACCTGCACCCTACTCAGCTCTACAGTGCCTCTATGATATTCGTCATTTTTGTCATACTCATGGTACTTAAAAGATACCAGAAATTCGACGGTCAGTTGTTTTTAACTTACCTCATGCTATACGCTGTGGGTCGTTCTATCGTTGAGATATTCAGAGGTGATGTCACACGAGGTTATATAATAGAAGGACTACTCTCACATGCTCAATTTGTCTCTATATTTTTCATTGCCTCGGCGCTTTATTTTTATCGTAAGTTGTCAAGAAAAAGCAAGCTTTTGGGTAAGCAGAAGCGCTGATTTTCCATTATATTCATAATGTGAAGGACTACTACAAAATATTAGGTGTACCCCGATCTAGTGGCGAGGAAGTCATCAAGGCTGCTTTTAAAAAGCTGGCGATCAAATTCCATCCCGATAAAAACCCTGGCAACTCTTACGCAGAGGAACAGTTCAAATTGGTCAACGAGGCCTATCAGACCCTATCAAATACCGCGAAAAAAGCCCGATACGATTCTATCCTAAATTATACCTATCGGACAGAAATCTATACAAAAACAGCTCACTCAAGTAGCCCCGGACAACAAAAAGATGTCTATAACCGCTACGGTAAATACAATTGGCGTAACGCACCCAAATACAAGAAGCGTAAGGTTTATGTTTACGATAAGGAGTATTTCAAAAACCAGTTTCTCGCACTTGTGGTAATCTCGATAATCGCCGCCATCATCATGGGTGTGCAATGGTATGATGGTTTCTCAGAGGAGCAGAAAATCGCTGCCATGAAAGAGGATATCAAGAAGAGATTGTCCGACATCAGGCAGGCATTTCAAGATGAAAAATATGAAGAGGCCTTAACATCAGTCACCGAATTGGAAGCGGAATATCCATATGAAGGTGAGATCGATGTGGCGAGGAATCAGTTGATTGAGAATATAAGACAGGTATCTGAAAGCTCATTTGCCAACCATGAGTATCAACAGGCGTTAGATGGTTTCAACATTATAAAAGATGTTAAAAAGAATCCATGGATATCAGTCTATCATCGTATTGCCACTTGCCAGAAAGAACTGGCACTTTATAATAAAGCGGTAATTACACTTGACTTTATCATGCGTACGGACCTGGAAACCATTGACCTTAACATGGAGATCGGTGATATATACATGGACAGGCTTAATCAACCTAATGATGCCATACGGTATTATGATAGGGCCAAAATCATTTTCAAAGAACACCAAACACAAATCTATGGCGAGGCGTTTGAGTTAGTGATCCAACCAGAACATGTTCCTGACTTATACTTTGATGTTTTCATGAGTCGGGCTCGTGCCAATATGGAATTGGGCAACTCAGAAGAAGCACTAACCGACTACAATTGGGCGATCTCATTACGCCCTGACAGGAACGACCTCTATCTGACCAGGGGAAACCTCAAATTGGCCAGGGGTGAAACTCACAATGCCTGCATGGACTGGTATCGTGCCTTAGAAAGAGGGAACACACAGAGTCGGCAGATGATCAACAGGCACTGCAACGGCATTTCGTCTCTATAACTTGACCATTTGTAGCCGTAAAGACGGTTTATATCTACCCAGAGTTAATTAATTGCGATTGGATCAGCTGATATCAGTTGCAACACGTAAATTCAGTTAAATAAACCAGTTTTTATTCACCCAAACCATAATACCATGAAAAAGCTATTACTTGTATGTTTCGCGGTATGTCTTGCCTGGAGTACTAGCCAAGCGGGCACCCCAGAATACGAGATGCTCACCAAAGACTTCGTCAAGGGTAAAGTATCGATACAATCTTTTAGTGTGATTACCTTCGGGCCGGAAGGCATACTGTTTATTGGCGATGCCAGAAGTGGCAGCGTCGTAGCACTTGACCTCAACGACCGCACTGAAAAGAAAGTTGATAAACCTTTCCAATTGGCGGATGTTGAAGGCAAACTAGCCAGCATGTTGGGTACCGATGCCGATGGTGTGATCATACATGATATGGCCGTAAACCCTATCTCTAAGCATGTTTACCTGGCCGTATCAAAAGCTGATGCCAATGAATTGGGCTTTTGGAGGCTTCCCAACGATATCGCTGACGCTAATATCCTAATCAGAATTGATGCGGAAGGTAAAATGCAGGAAGTGGCTTTAGACAATGTCAGCCATTCTATTGGGAAACTGCCAAAGGTGACTGAAGGAGGTAAGCATCGTTGGAGAAAGACCGACATCCGCACAGAGGCCATCACCGATATTGGCTATGCTGACGGCAAACTATATGTGGCAGGTCTTTCCAATGAGGAATTTGCTTCTTCACTGAAAGTGATGTCTTTCCCATTTAAAGACGATGCCAGTAATACCACTGTTGAGGTCTGGCACATCGCTCATGCCAAGTCTGAAACGGAGGCGCCGATCAGAACATTACTGCCTTATGAACTCAATGGCGAAAAATACCTGCTCGCTTCTTATACCTGCACCCCGTTTGTGAGCATTCCTATTTCATCGTTGAAAAATGGTGAGCACGTGAAGAGTAAAACTTTGGCAGAATTTGGAGCCGGTAATATGCCAGTTGATATTGTTTCCTACAAGAAGAATGGAAAGGATTATATCGTCATGTCCAACATGTCAAAAGCACTGATTCGAATAGATCCGGAAGATATAGCCAAACAAAAAGCAATTACTTCACCATTAGAGGACGGCCAGTATACTTCAGGGCTGCCTCATGACGTTCTATCAAGAGTGGGCATCACCCAGATTGATAATTATGGAGAAGGATTGCTCACATTACAACGTATGCCTAACGGCTCGTTGAATCTTGTAACCTATCCGCCACGATGGTTATAAAGATCATTGGTTACCTCACTTTTATGTTTGGAGAGGAGCGTTCCTTTTAGGGCGCTCTTCTTTTATTACCTGGAGTCCATGAGTCTTTTACACGAGAGCAGAAAGTAAGTGTCTGATAATCAGTACCAAACAGGCAATTTACGTGTAATTAATTGATGGATTCTATATAAATTTAAGCCGTTTGATTTCCAGATGATCTGATCATGTACCGATATTTATTAATATGCTTTTTATTGGTATGTAATTCACTTGCTAAAGGACAACAGAAAGTTGCTTTGGAGTTCGTGACCAATCCAACCGATAAATTCTATGGGCATTTAATCGTCAAAGGATTGGATCGATTTACGCTCTCGCAAATCAATGAAGCCGACTTGGATGAAGACGGTTGGAAAGGGGTTTTCTCAGTTTATTTTGGTGATAAAATTCCTTCTTCTGAAGACTTCCCCTCTATGCTCGGCAAGTACCTGGTAGAAGAAGATCTGATCGTTTTCAGGCCCAGGTTCCCCTTTACAGAAGGCGCTTCTTACGTCGCAAGGTTCAATTTACCTATGCTTTATTCAATCACCGGAGAAGCCCCAGCGCTTTTACAAAGCGAAGCTTTCCTGAATATTAAATTCGATGTGCCGGAAGTAAGCCATATCCCAGCTACAAAGGTAGAGGCAGTTTATCCCAGCACCGGAGAGCTTCCTATGAACCAATTGAAGCTTTATATTTACTTCTCCAATCCAATCCGCATCGGGCAGGTTTATGACCACATTAGAATCATAGACCAGGAAAACCAAGAAGTGGCGGTGCCATTTCTTAAGATCAAACAAGAGCTTTGGGATAGAGAGCAAAAGCGGCTGACGATCTGGTTTGATCCGGGTAGAATCAAGAGAGACTTATCGCCAAATGAGCAACTAGGGTTGCCACTTCAGGAAGGCAATGATTATAGATTGGAAATTAATACGGACATAAAGGATGTATATGGCAGGGCGATTGTAGAGCCGTTTACAAAACCTTTCACAGTAATAGCCAGTGATCGCAAAACGCCTTCGCCTAACGATTGGCGCATTGAGACGCCACAGTCCGGCACGAGTGCTCCAATGCAAATCAGGTTCCCTGAATCAATGGACCATGCACTGCTGAGCCGTTCTATCATCATTCTCGATCAAAAGGATAACAAAGTGGATGGAGAGGTGACATTGAAGCGGGATGAAACCATTTGGAAGTTCACCCCATCTTCAGCCTGGAAGCGTGGCAAATATCAGTTACAAATCAGCACGAGGCTAGAAGACCTCGCTGGCAATAACCTGAATAGGCTTTTTGATACAGACCTGACCAAGCAGGCTTCCCCAACCACAGAGAAGAAATTCATCACGTTAGCATTCGAAATCAAATAATAGCGGCGTTATTCTTCAATAAGCTTCTTTAACTCTTCCAGGCTTTCTTCGGGATGATCTTTGTGAATCTTGCTATGAAATGCATCCAATTTCCGAAAGATTTGCACTGTCAATAACTTCTCCTCTTTGCTCAAATCACCTACTGTTAGTTTCGCAGTCAGGTCGATGGCGGGCATTAATTGGTCGATCAGTTGCTGACCTTTAGTTGTCAACTCTACCCTTCTTGATCTCTTATCATTGTCATCGACCTTTTCGGTCAACAGTTCCAATTTGATCAATCGCTTGATCACTTCGAAGCATGTACTGGCTTCCAGAAGCGATAATTCTACCAGTTCTGATTTGGTCGGTGACTTCAGGTATTGTACATACCTTAGAATACCGAAATCTTCGAATGATCTGATGGGAACGTCCTTGAAGGTTCTTTTTGTCAATAAATGAGTAAAGCGTATCAATCTACCCCATAACACCCCTATTGACATTTCCAGGTCAATAGCACCAGTTTCACCTTCTTCCAGTCTTACGCGTTCTTCGAAAACTTCATCAAAACCTTTGGAGCCTTCCTCGGTTGTAGGTTCTGGACTATCGTTATTTTTTTGATGATAGAGCCATTGAGAAAAACTTTTTACATCACCTCCGTCGTAACTCTTGGAAAAGGTTACCCAATGACTCAACAACTCTACAATGTGCTCACCTTCAGTCATAAATATTATGATTTTGTAATTTTTATTCTAAATATAAAACAAAGTTGTAGTAATTCTGTTTTCACTACAAATCCGAAATAAAAATGATCAACTTAAAACAAATTTGTAGTAAAACGATTTTAGTAGCCTTACTGTCATTGACCGCTGCTACCATTTACGCACAAAACACCGGTAAAATAGCCGGTAAAGTCACTGATAGTAAAACCGGCGAAGAGCTGATAGGAGTGAATGTGTTGGTAGATGGTACGAGCATGGGTGCTGTTACTGATCTTGAAGGGAATTATATCATCAATGACATTCCTGCAGGTTCGTACAATGTCATTGCCTCTTATATAGGCTATCAAAGCATTACCAGGTATAATATTGTGGTGCGTTCAGGAGGTAATCCTGACCTGAACTTCGAACTCAAGGAAGCGCTGGAACAGCTCGGTGAAGTTGTTGTGCAGGCAAGTCCTTTCGAAAAGCTAAATGAAACACCTTTGTCTATTCAAAGGCTGACACAAGAAGAAATTGCTACTTATCCCGGTGGCAACAATGACATCGCCAAAGTTGTACAATCATTGCCTGGGGTGTCCAGCTCGGTGGGTGGTTTCCGTAACGATGTGATCATCAGAGGAGGTGCCCCGAACGAAAATGTCTATTTTCTGGACGGCGTGGAAATACCCAATATCAATCACTTTGCTACCCAGGGTAGCGCAGGAGGCCCTGTCGGACTCTTGAATGTTTCTTTCTTTGAAGGCGTAACACTGACTAGTAGTGCCTTTGGTGCGCAATATGATAATGTACTCTCAGGGGTGCTCCAGTTTGACCAACGCACCGGCAACGCAAGGGAAGTCAAAACCAACGTCAGGGTTAGTGCCAGTGAGGCGGCGCTGACCATGGAGGGCCCTTTGTTTAAGAAGGATGGTGAAACGGCCAATACTACTTTTATAGCATCGGTAAGGCGTTCGTATTTGCAATTCCTGTTTCAAGTCATTGGCTTGCCTTTCTTGCCGGATTATTGGGACTACCAATACAAAATCAATCATAAAATTGATGACTACAACGAGCTTAATATCATTGGCTTAGGGTCTATCGATGATTTTTCCATTAACATTCCTGATGATATTGACGCAGAGCAACAGGCCAACCTTGATCAGGTTCCTGTCATCCAACAACGCACCAATACGGCCGGTATAAGTTGGAAACGCCGTTTCAAAAATGGCTCGGGTTTCATGCGTACAACCTTGAGTTCTAACCTTTTGCGAAATGAGTTTACGCGATTCAGGGACAATGAAAATCAAACCGACATATTCTTTCAGAATGATTCCAGAGAGTTAGAAAACAAGCTGAGATATGAATTGACCAAATTCAACGGAGATTGGACGATAACCAGCGGTTTTCTTTTTCAGAATGTAGCATATGAGAATAACACCATTGATTTGGTTGATGGCTTCACTTTTCAGTCGGAAAATAATTTCGTTCGCTACGGCTTGTTTGGACAAGTTTCCCGGCCCTTCTTAAAAGGACGTTTCACACCATCTTTCGGAATCAGGTTCGACGGCAACAGCTTCACCGAGGATGGCAATAACATCTTCAGAACCTTCTCTCCTCGCCTAGCTTTGGCTTACAAACTGGACGAATCAGGTCGCTGGACAGCCAATGCTTCTGTCGGACGTTACTTTAAAATTCCACCGAATACGATCTTAGGCTTCCAGGATAATAATGGCAACTTCCCCAATCAGGATGCTGAGTATATACAAAGTGACCATTTGGTGGCAGGGCTTGAATTCTTACCAAGGTCATCTACCAGAATCACACTGGAAGGTTTCTACAAACGCTATGAGAACTATCCGGTATCTCGCATAGATAGTGTATCGCTGGCCAACTTAGGAGGTGATTTCGAGGTACTTGGTAATGAAGATATTGAGAGCGTAGGTTTGGGTAGAACTTACGGCCTTGAGCTGTTAATCCAGCAAAAGTTAAGCAAGAACTTCTACGGTATTCTGGCTTACACACTTTATAAAAGCGAGTACACAGGATTCGATCAAGATAATTTCATTCCATCTGTATGGGACAATCGTCATTTATTGACCTTCACAGGCGGTTATAAGTTGCCTAGAAACTGGGAGCTCGGCTTGCGTATGCGTTACCTGGGCAGTACACCTTTCGCACCTGTTGATCTCGAAGCTACCAACGCCAACTACCCTGCTATCATTTTTGACTATGAGCGACTCGGCAATGAAAGGTTGGATGTTTTCAATGCGATCGATATCCGAATTGATAAGAAATGGAACTTCCCTAATTGGACATTCGATGTCTTCTTCGAGGTTGAGAATTTATTGGGCAGCGAAATACCAAACCCTCCTACCTTCGGGCTTAATCGCGATGACAATGGCAATATCATCCAGCCTCAAACAGTAGTCGAAATTCAGGACATCGACAATAGTACGGTGATTCCTACGATTGGTTTGGTGATCGATTTTTGATTTTGAGACATAAGATTTAAGACAAAAGAAGTAAGACTGTGTACCAGGAAAAAGTAATTCTGGCTGTCATTGCGAGGAGGCACAACGAAGCAATCCAGTCAATAAAAGAAGTTGGAAATTAGAAGTTAGGAGTTAGAAGAAGTAAATAGAAGTAGATAGAAATAAATTGAAGTATGGTTTCGGTTCTATCGCGGCGATAATGGACGAAAAAGCTACCCGGAGCTTAAGAGTCTATAGCGGATAATAGCAAAAAAGTAACGAGGTAACTTGGAGTTACCTCGTTACTCTTCCTTCTGTTCAAAATCATTTCATAGCCAATAAGATTCCTTGCTTATGACGTGTTTTTATAATGCGCTAAAAACCTTTGCTACTCTTACCCCCTTGTATTCCCCCTAACATTAGGGGGAAACTCCCCAGAACAACAGAACTGCCAAATGATTTCGACCAACGTCATCCAATTTTGTGTAGTTGAAACTAAAGTATTAAGTCTCGGAATGACCGATCTGGTCGATTAACAGTTTATTTCGCTTCCTTTTATAATAGTATAATCAACCAACCTTCCACGAATAAGGCTTTTCAATTATTGTGAAGTCAGCGATGGCCGGGTCATCGAGATAGTGCCCTTCGAAATCATGCCGGTACCAGACAAACAACTGAGAGCAGGTTACAGTATGGTCGCTCCAATCGAGTTCAAATTCCTGCTGCACAAAATTATCTTCAGCCACCTCTAGCTGTTCTTCTAGTTTGGCCGCACCATAGTAGGCTACCGGTGGGCAAGATTGGCTTCCACAGTTCAAGGCGAAATGAATGCGGTCATCAAATTGATCGGGCATCAGAGTCATTTTTGGATCGTCCTCTGCCAATTGAGTTTGCTTGTTTCTCCTTGGGCGGTTCCTTCGCAATATGCCATGCTCTATATCATCCAACGACAGCTCAAAACGTCCTATCTCTACAAACTGGCCAGAGAAGAAGGTTTTATTCTCCCACACGGTTTCTGCTATGCCATTCTCAATGATGAAATAGTTAGTCAGCCCATTATATACGTTGATCCAAAAAGCGATCTTTTCAGTATTGCTGATGAGCCGATCAAGATTTATGGCAGAAAGCTGAGACTTGTAGTTAAGCAAGCGCTTTTGATCAATTGCATTACCCTGGTGGTAATTCAAAACCTCGATTTTCATATGTCTGGAAAACTGTTGGTGGTCAAAAAATGAATCCAAGGAAAGCTAGATAAAATGGGAGGTTAGGTAATCCTGGACTTATCGCTTCAGGAGTTTATGATCTAAAGTCCATTGATCCCATGCCTTAGGGAGCAAAAGCACCGTTATGAGCAGAATAGAACGCATAACCACGCCTCCAATGTCCCAGATAGGTTCTGCCAGTCCATGCCCGAAGGTAACGATAATCAGTACCGAGGCTAGCGCGTAAAGTGCATAATCCCTGAAAAGCCCCATAACGAGGAGGGCACCGGCAATCAATTCGATATAAGATGTGTAATAGGCCGTGGCTTTCAATAGAAAGTCCGGCAGAAAAGTATCTTTCATCAGGGATTTGAAGTATCCATTGTACATGTTTTCTACCCCGATCTTGAAGACTTTGCCGATTCCGGCCATTAAGAAGATTAAACCAATCAGGACGCGGGCAGTAAATACGCCCACCACCTGATTCATAGATACTTTATTCATTTAAGTCGGAAATATGATTCCGTTTAATTGCATGCTACCTTCGTTCAAGCTTCAGCGTAAACAGATTAGAACTTGAAGAAAACACCGGCAGAGTAATTGGGATCAGCCAATATTTTCTCTCCGCGAATAGAGAATAGCGCTCCGGCAGATATACCAATGTTGCTATTAAAACTATAAGCCACTTCAGGGCCATAGGCTATAAACTCCGTATCATTGGCAAAGATGGCGTTACCTCCTGAACCTAGTGCATCTCCATTCTTGAATGATTCTACCCCATTCAATTTGAATATACCAGTAAACTTATTTTTGGTATACCCAATCTCTAATCCGAAGTGATATTCATCGGAAAAGTTATTGGTCCTATTGTTTAATCCGGCGCTTACCGTGGCGTAGAAAGGCGCCGGGTAGAATGATCTACTCGCTTCTATTCTAAGCAGTTGGTTAAATTCACCATCTCCTGTTTGCAGTATACCACTATTACCTCCTACGTCTGCACCGGTTGGTAAGCCGAGTATCAAACTTGCACTTACTACAATAGATTTATTCTGGATCAATCCATATTTCAGGCCTACCTGAATGTCACCTATGTTATTTTCAAAGTCTCCTTCCCCGATTACCCGTCCTGATTGACGGCCCACTTCTTCATTCTGAGTGATGCGCGTAAAAAACGGCACATAGGAAATTAAATTCAAGCGGTCGGTAAATCCATATTCTAAATATACACTGGTGGTGTAAAGGCCGATGGTGGGTATTCTGGTAATACTACCTTCCGGATTAAAAAACCGGTCAGACCTGATTACGCTCTGTCCGAACTTTACGAAGCCTTTGCCTTTCTTTTCTGTCCAACCTCCGCCAGCATAAGCTGTGCCGAACAGGCTGGAAAATATAATTGAGAGTATAGTAAGTCGTTTCATGATTATTCCATTTGCAGGTCAGCAACACCAAAGGTTATAGAAGCAGGGCGGCAAAGTACGATGACGTATCTGTAATCATCCAGACCTGCCTCAGGATCTGCCACAGTCACATTAAATGTCTTGGCGCCATTAGTGCGTATCTCTCCCAACTCTAGTCCATTGGCACGAGTACCTGAGCCAGAAGTAGTATTAGAGAGGTAAATGAATGTACCTAAGGCAAAATCGGTAACAAAGTCATCGCTAAAAGTAAGTATAAGCTCATTGTCATCATTAAAAGCAAGTGTAGCGATTCCTTCCGCAACATATCCGTTGCGTCCGCCAAACTCTGCTGTTCTAGAAGCCGCTCCTACAGTTAGCTCTATCGGGTCGCTTCTTAAATCGCCAATTTCAGCCCATACGGTGGTTGTTCCTTCTGCCACAGCGGTGGCAAGGCCATCGTTATCAATAGTTACAATGGCCGCATCGTTAGTACCCCAGGTAAATTGTTGATTGGTTAATTCTATTCCGTTTATGTTGAAGGCCTGAGCGCTTAGCTGAATGGTTTCGCCTTCACTAAATACTGTTGCTTCGGATTCTATGGTGATTGCTGCTACGTCATTTTCATTCTCAACTACCGTAATCAAAAGTACTTCACTGGTAGTTTCCTCGAAGCTGGCAGTAATAGAAGTTTGGCCACTTCCAATGGCAGTTACCAGCCCTGTTTGGTCTACAGTTGCCACAGAAGGATCAGTAGATGCCCAAAGTATGTTGACTGACTGTTCTACACCAAATTCGTCGGTAAAAACAGCGGAGAGCTGAATCGTACCTCCGATCACCACATTTTGTTGAGGCGCAACGACCATCACTTCTTGCTCTAGCACCTCATCGTCGACAAAATCGGTTCCGACACACCCAGTTAGGAAGTACATCAAACAACCGATAAAAAAAAGTTTACCTCTCATACTTTTTCATTAATAGTTTAATTAATAAAACTAAGTCGAGCTGACGCTTACAAACGGTCAGATGCAAGACATAACCTTAAACTAGATTAGTAAAATCTGCGTTATTGCTTATGAAAGTGCTTCTATTTTAAAATAGGCGACTTTCTCGTATCTTAGCATTAATATTCAATTCAAGATTCTGATAGATGAACAACGAACTCCTTAGTGATCAAGAACTTAGGTCGATTAAGAAAAGCTATTTCAACTTGTTGGCGCTTTTTCTTCATGATGAATATGTAAAAAGCCGCTATGTTGGGTGTATGCTTAAATGGGCCGCACAATTGAACCTATCCACTGAGGATCTTCAGCTTGTACAGGATAACTTCGAGCAGATAGAATTCGAGATGCCTAATACGAAAGTGGATAAAGTTGAGGCCATCTATCATCTCGTATACATGATCTATCTAGATAACGTAGTCGAGGATGCCGAATTGGAAGTAGCTAACGCCTTTGCTCAAAGGCTAGGTTTCGAGCCTCACGTGGTAGGGGAATTGTTCAGTGCCATTGCCACTGCCCCAGAAGATGGAAAATCGCATAACGAGGTAAGAGACGAAGTAATTGAATTCCTTAAATTGAATGAGCTTTATTAGATCGCTCACACCCTTTACCCAAACTTAATACCCCCCTTATCACCTAACCTGCTGGTTCACAACCATGCTACATAATCGAGCATTTATTTAAAGTGCATATTCGATTAACAATTTGCCTGTAAATCAATTTTTATAGTAAGCATTTTGGGTGTGACGCATATTAACCGCAAGTTTCGTTTACTTTAGCCGGTTAAATGATATTCACAGTGCAGGACTTGAGCTTGCCTGGATTATCTTTAAGATTTGAATTGAACCTAAATTTTTATCAATGCTTTTGCGAAGACTAGCTATCGCCATTGTCCTGGTTATTTGTTTTGGGGCTGTTTTTTTTATCTCGTTTCAAAAGACTGAACAACCAGAAGCTTCTATTCAAGAGGAAGCCCCCATTATAGATAAAATACCATTACAAGATCGCCCGGATCTGGCAGCAGCTTACGACTTTGAAATGACCAAAGACCCGGCTTTGGGCTATGTGCCTACCAAGCGAAAGTTGGAGGCATATGAGATTGCCAAGAAGCAATTAGCTAGTATAAAACGGGCCAGGGGCATTGATAATGTACAATGGGATGAGCGTGGCCCCGACAATATTGGTGGTAGAACAAGGGCTATCATGTTTGACCCTAATGACCCCAAAGGCGTGAAAGTCTGGGCTGCTGGTGTTGGTGGTGGATTATGGTTTAATGGCGACATCACTGATGCCAATTCTATGTGGTTTAATGTGGACGACTTCATGGCCAACCTGGCGGTGAATTCACTTACTTACGATCCTACAGATACGCAAGTATTCTACATGGGTACTGGCGAAGGCTATTTCAATAGTGATGCCATCAGAGGAGCTGGTATCTGGAAATCAGAAGATGGCGGTACTACATGGACTCAACTGCCTAGTACAGATAACAGCAATTTCCACTATGTTCAAAAGATTGAAATTACTGCAACCGGAACCATCATGGCCGCTACCAGGTCAGGTCTTTTCCGATCAATAAACGACGGTGCTTCATGGACTTCAATTATTTCCGGAAGGTTCGCAGACATAGAGATAGCATCTGATGGTACCATCTATGCCAGCCGCGGTATATTCAGCGCTGGTTCCCTCTTCAAATCTACTACCGATGGTGTATCATTTGATGACATAACTCCTCAAACCGGTGGTGAGCGAATCGAAATAGCCATAGCTCCTTCAGATCCGAACATTATATACACTGTAGCATCATCTGGCAATGATGTAGCCTGGATGAGAAAGAGTGAAGATGCGGGTGATACTTGGTTCGATATCACTGTACCGAGGTATACTGAGCAAAACTGCTCGGAAAACGTCAACCGAGACTTTACACGGAGCCAAGCCTGGTATGATCTCATTCTTGCGGTTAACCCTGCCAACCCCGATAGTGTTATAGTGGGTGGTATTGACCTTCTTGTTTCTGGAAACGGGGGCAGTGATTGGGAGCTAGTGTCTTATTGGACAGGGGCTTGTGATGTGTTTGTACATGCCGATCAGCATGCGATAGAGTTCAACCCACGGGACCCGCTAGCTGCTATTGTTGGCAATGACGGAGGTGTTTTCTACTCTCCGAACCTTGGCGCTTCCGATAATCCAACTTTCCAGGCCAGAAATAACGGCTATAATGTTACTCAATTCTACGCATGTGCGACGGCCGATGAGATAGCAGGCAATTATTTCCTCGCTGGTGCACAGGACAACGGCACGCAACGATTTCAACAGGCTGGTATAAATTCTACCACCTTTGCCTCCGGTGGCGATGGTGCTTTTTGTTTCGTAGATCAGGATAATCCTAACGTTCAGATCACGAGTTTCATCAGGAACTCCTATTTCCGGTCACTCAATGGAGGTGCTACTTTCTCTAGATTCATCAACGAGACGGCTTCAGGAATAGGAAGATTCATTAACCCTGCCGACTATGACAACGAAAGCGACATATTATATGCGGCCAGGCAGGCAGATGAGTACGCACGTTACTCCAACATTAGCGGCAGTACAGTTAATAATGAAGTTGTTTCTTTCAATACAGGAGGACGCCAAATCACGCATATACACGTATCGCCTTATACTGCCGGGCGCATCTTTGCAGCCAATGATCAGGGCCAGATTTACATGATAGATGGCGCTGATGGTAATTCTCCCACTTCTACAGACATAGACAATGGTTCGTTGCCAATAGCTTATGTATCCTGTATTGAAATCGGCGCAAGTGATGATCAATTGTTAGCGGTTTTCTCAAACTTCGGTGTCACATCGGTATGGGAAACGTTGGACGGTGGCCAAACATGGAGCAACAAAGAGGGGAACTTACCGGATATACCAGTCAGGTGGGTTCTATATAACCCTAATGATAGAACGCAGGTAATGCTCGCTACAGAGTTGGGGGTATGGACTACTGATGACATCACCGCAGCCAGCCCGGAGTGGGAACCCAGCAACACGGGTTTAGCCAACGTAAGATGCGACATGCTGCAAATCAGAGCGGCTGACAATCAAGTGGTTGTGGCTACGCATGGCCGAGGGCTGTTCACAACCAATGTATTTACTCAAGATATCATTCCGGCTTTCTCGGCAGATAGAATCATTTCTTATGTGGGTAGTGCTATACAATTTGAGAACAACTCATTCGGTATTGCTGACAATTTGCTTTGGAGTTTTGGTGATGATGTGACATCCACCGATGAAGATCCAGTGCATATCTATGATGCACCTGGTGTTTTTACGGTTACGCTCAGTCTTAATGATGGAGAGTTCACCGAGACGAAAGAAAGCTTTATTACGATTCTACCGGAAAGACCGGTTAATTATGTTGGTGCGGATGGTGGAGACTTTGAAGTAAACCAACAAGACTTTGCCAACGAAAATATATCCGGAACGCCATTTCAATTGGGTAATTCTGAGGTAGCTGGAAAGGCTGGTACAGCCAGCGGCGATAACGCCTGGGTCACTGGGCTGGTCACCTCGAGCTACACAGATAATTCCGAATCTTACCTGTATACGCCTAACTTCGATTTTGGCTGTGATGGTGAATACACCTTTTCATTTCAGGGACAATACAATTTTGAAGAAGGTTGGGATGGCTTTATCGTGCAGTACTCGCTTGACAGTGGGCTTACATGGACAAAGCTGAATAATTTCCTTGACGTAGATAACTGGTATGATATAGAAAGTGATCCCCAGTCGATATTTGGGGCCAATGTGCCCATTTTCAGTGGTTCTACAAATGAACTATATGAAGCCAAGTCAACAGATGTTTCCTTTCTCTCAGGCAATCCACGAGTGGCTTTTAGATTCCAATTCTTATCAGATGGTGGAGTAACAGCGCCGGGTTTGGCCATTGACGACTTCAGCGTCTCGATTGCTAATTCGAACATACCGGCTTTTTCAGTAGAAGTGGACCAAACGGAGATTTGCGAAGGGGAAAGCGTCAACATCAGTCTACTCTCTTCTACCAGCGGTATCCAATATTCTTTCATAAATCAGAATGGTGAGCAGGTTGCTTCTGACACAGTCGGAAACGACGGAGATATCATCTTCCCGCTTGAGGGACTAACCGATACTACAACTCTGATAGTACGTGCTTCCGATCCGTCATCTAATTGCGTGCAGGTGGTCAATTCTGAGGTGCTCATCAGTGTAAAACCATTACCGGGCACAGAGATCACCAACAATGTTGGCGAACCAGAGCTAGTCGCTCCTGACGGAGATTCTTTTCAGTGGTTTTTGAATGGAAATGCCATCAGTGGTGCTACAGATCGTATTTTCATTCCTATTAGCTTTGGCACTTATACAGTAGAAGTGATTTCTAATAATTGTGTTTCTGTTTCCGAAGCCTTTCAGCCAGTAATCGTTGGGTTGGAAGATGAGCTCGGTACTGAAAAGCTTTGCATATACCCCAATCCCGGCGTTGGTAGGTTTAGCCTCGAGACCGGTAAGTTAGATTGGAGTGGACATCAACTGATGGTTTTTAATAGTCAGGGCAAGCAGGTCTACACTAACACCATCAGAGGAAGTATTACACAAATTGATATCACCAATCAGCCCGCTGGCGTATATTTTGTAGAAATAACGGATGGTGAGGATCGCATTGTTAGGAAGCTTAACAAGGTAAACTAAATGAGATTTAAAGTAATCATGCTGGCTATCGTAGCACTTATGGCGGTGGCTAGCAAATGCAAACAAAGCGACACCGCCAGCTTGGAAAAGGCTAGGGAATTGATCAAAGAAAAGCTTGGGCCGAATGCTGAATTGATAGAAAGTCCCCAGGGTTCTTATATTTTAGCACTCAACAAAAGTGACGGCTCGACGCAATATCCTCAAAATCACATCTCCTACCTTGTGTATAGCTTGAAAGAGCATAAGATAGTCTATGAGGATAGTATGGATAATGGTCATGTGTCTTGGCATAGCGACTATCAATTGGCCATCGAAATCGTTCCGGGCATAGAAATTCAGGGTAGTACCCGGGATGACTATATCAGCGTTCTCAATCTAAAAACCGGGGAAAAAGTAAAAAAGAAGGATTTGTAGCAGCACTAATATTCTGGCATAACTACCCAGAGTATGATGTAAACCAAAAGGCCGGGAAACCCTATACTGGCCACTGATAATACGATGTAAAGGATTCTCACCAATGTGGGGTCCCATCCCAGGAATTCAGCAATGCCACCACATACACCGGCAAACAATCGATTTGATGATCTAGTCAATCTTGCCATATACTACTGTTTCAGTTTATCATTGGATATCATCAGCTTCTAATATAGTACAGCAACGGTTATATTCAACCATTTTAAATTGGATAATGGGTCAATAGGGCAGGCTGGGCTTAAGAGCTTACGTTTTGATACTAATACTAATATCTAGTAGACCGTATGTGGGTTCTGTTTGAAGAAATCTTCGTTCTCTGCTTTAATCTTCTTTATCGCTACCGCTACCGTCTGCCGTGTGGCTCCTACAAGATCAGCAATGTCCTGCTTGGTTAATAGTAGGTCAAAGTTAATGTTTTGGTCAGCGTAGTGCGGGTATAGCTCCTTGAATAGGTCTTTTATCCGTGTATTGACATTATTGGAAGCAATAGAAAACAGGCGCGATTCCGCTTTGCACCACCTTTGTACCACATTGTGTTTGAACCACTCGGATACGGTATGGTCTTTAACAATTCTTTCCCTGAAAAAGCTAGTTTCAAAGCAGCTCAATTCTACGTCGGTCAGTGCTTTTGAAAACTCATTGAACTCCCTGTCAAGGAATCTGAGGTTGCCAAAAGTATCGCCCCTAGTCAGTACATCGTATACTACTTCGAAGCCTTTACTCGAGTAGCCACCAATCTTTACAACCCCTTTAGTGATTTGAAATACGAAGTTGACATTCGAAGGAGGTCGATATATATATTCGCCTTTATGGTACCTCTTTGACGTGATTCGCCTGTCTTGTTTGTAGCTGGGTAAATTCTTAAGGTAACCGTGCAAATCAAAAAACTCTTCCATCATGTGCTGCCTTATTGACTTTCAAAGTTAGACTATTAGACACGTTGACATCCGCAGTTAATGAAGATGTTAACGTTAATATTATATTAAATAAAAATTAAATTTCAACCGATTGCAGTCGCCTGCAACTGGTCAGGTCCTGTTAGAACGAAAGATCTGATTGACCACCCCTCTCAAAAGTCAAAAGAATGCAAATTCGCGTGTTAGAAACACTTTCAGAGCACGAATATGAGCCTGACAGCTTCTTTCTCCACCTATTTTTAACTCCTCGGCATCTGATTTTTAGCAAATTCTCATGCAGATTGACAATTGTTTGAAAAATATATCAATTTTCATGTTAAATTTTAACTCATTTTTAAGAAAATTAACAATTTCTTAACGATCATCAATCATTCCTAAAGTCGATTCGGAGACAATTTTGGCACTTCACTATCACTCAAAAACTAGTTATTTATGAGAAGATTTTACAGTGTTTTTTTCTCCATAATCGCATTCTCCTTATCGCATCATTCCGGCTTAATAGCAGGCAGCTTTGATGGCGATAGTACCAGAGATAACCTGCGTACTTCGGAGAATCATTTCAAGATCGTCACTTGGAATATTGAATGGTTTGGTCACGGAAACGGGCCAGATGACAATGACCTTCAGGCCGAAAATGTAATTAAGTTGGTGCAAGCCATTGACGCTGATATTTATGCGTTACAGGAAATGACCAACATCAACGGCAGCTTCGACCAACTGATAGATGAACTTATCCCTCTGGGTTATGATGGTGTACGTGCTTCTTATCCGGGCGGGTCATCCACACAGCGCACGGGCTATATCTGGAAGACTTCAACAGTGGAGGTAGTAGAAGAGCGACGTATGCTTAATAACATAGGCAATGGCTTTTGGGCCAGTGGGAGGCTGCCTCAGTTATTGGTGGCGGATGTCACAATCAACGGTATCACCCAACGTGTACATGTGGTCAACATACACGCCAATGCGGGTGGCAGTGACTACGAGGACCGCGTATTTGATGTGAAGCCACTCTATGATACATTGAATGAATTCTACAATGACAAGAATGTGGTGTTCTTGGGTGATTATAATGATGATGTAGACATCGCCACAGTACGTCGTAACGGAGAACAGCAACCTTCGCCCTACATCCATTTTGCCGAGGATCCTGATAACTGGTATATCGTCAGTAAGATACTTAGCGAAAACGGCATCCGTACCAGGCCTGGATCGAGTAACCCCATTGACCATATCACGGTTTCCAATGAGCTTGAAGAGCTTATCGTAGAAAACTCGTTGATTGTAGAAACTGACATCATTGATCAGACAGTGACCAGCTACACGCAAACTACTTCTGACCATTTACCAGTCAGTGTAGAGATCGACTTACGCGCCTCAGTGGTAACCTCATTGGATGAAGAATTACAGGAAGGCGTAACTGTACAAGTCTATCCCAACCCAGCCAACAGCTTTTTCAACATTAGTCTACAAGGTGAAAACATCACTGGCAGGGTCACGGCAGAGATCAGTGATGCATTGGGTAGAATTACAGACCGCAAAACATTAGACGCACAGAATAGCTATCGAACCACGGTAGATATCCAAGGGCATAATCCCGGCATCTATTATGTGAGACTATCTTCCACTTCGGGGAGTTTGACTAGAAAGTTGCTCATTAAGTAATGGACACCTTCAGAGAGATTACAGAAAGCCGGTTAGCAGCCGGCTTTTTTGTTTTAGAAACGATTTATGAGGTTTTGATCTCTGCTTTTTTGCTTAACAAAAATTTAGATCAGGTCATACGATGAACCTTATTGAGAGATTGCAATATCTTTAAAAGATAGATAATAGGTAGTGTGTGTTTTATACTCATTTTTGCTCAATTGAAACTGAATTTCAAAACTATCTAATGGCACAAAGTTTGATCTCATTTCTCTAGAACTAGCTATGTTTAATTTTCTTAATAGGCATTAAATATTGAAACCAAATATCTCCTTTCTAGCCCACCTGACCTTA
>JBCBSS010000072.1:0-38440 GCA_039819065.1 Bacteroidota bacterium | reverse complement strand
CTTTTAGAAACGTACCAATTTCAGCCCTAAATTGTTTGCCCTCGGTAATGATATTACCACCTTGATCCCTTACAGCTGCATCTACACCAAATGCTCCTTCATTAGCTAGGTCTTGATTAGTTACAAAAGTTAACTTACCCGTTACAGGAGCAAGGATCAATGAGAATGCTTTGGAAGGCTTGTATTCTAAACCAGTGGATATCACCATATAGCCAGGTGCCATAAATTCCGAAATCAAAATCTCTTGTCCATCATCAGTAAATTCAAAACCTTGAGCAAATTGGGTCCTGAAATCCACCAAAGTACTCCACTGTAGTTTCGGTTTACGCTTAAATAGGTAGCCGAATTTGGTTACATAATTGATCTTATCATCACTCTTTCGAAAACCAAGCCCGCCTTGATCAACCAAGCCATAAGCTAAGTCGATAGAATTTTCCCATGTTACCCTGTCCTTCGCATAGTTGAAGAATATGCCGACATAGCTATTTAAGGAGATAGCGTTGTTACCACCTGCTACCCAGTTGGTAAGGCTTACTTGCGAAAAAGTTAGATTGCCGAGAACACCCTTCTGCCAATAGCTGGTGTCACTTGCAACTGTCGTTGTGTCCTGCGCTTTTACACTCAAAGCTGTTGAAAGCAGAATGCCTAAAGCGACTATAAAAATGACAAAGAGTCTGTCTTTTCTCTTCGAAACCATATTAAAGTCTAAAAAATTAGTGGTTGTAAACGTGAATGTCCCTTTGAGGGAATGGTATATTAAGGCCTTCTTTGTCAAATGTAATTTTGACGTTTTCATTAGTATCGAAGAATACACCCCAGTAGTCGGCGCTATTCACCCAAACCCTTACTACAAAGTTTACAGAGCTATCTGCTAGTTCAGAAAGGGCGATAAAAGGCTCAGGGTCTTTCAGGATGCGTTCGTCACTATCAATGATGCCTTTTAATACATCTTTTGCTTTTTGAATATCATCTCCATATCCTATGCCGAAGGTGAAGTCAACCCTTCTTTGCGGCTCGGTAGAATAGTTGGTCATGGCACCGGTAGAAAGTGGGCCATTAGGAATGATAATGGTTTTATTATCTGGTGTTTTAAGAATCGTATTGAAGATCTGAATTTCTTTGACCGAGCCAGTGTAACCTTGCGCATCGATAATATCACCTGCCTTGAAAGGCTTAAACAGTAGTATCATAACACCTCCTGCGAAGTTCTGAAGGGTACCGGAAAGTGCTAAACCGATGGCCAGACCAGCGGCACCCAGAACGGCTACAAATGATGTCATTTCGATACCAACCATCTGCGCTATCGAGATGACCAGCATCAATTTTAAAACGGTGGATACTAAACTTTTTAAGAATGGTTGAAGCGAAGCATCAACATTTCTCTTATTCATTACTTTTGAAAAGCCTTTAACAATTACCTTGATAATCATCAGACCGACGATTAATGTTATAACTGCTAAAAGGAGAGGGAGGCCATACTTTTCTACATAGCCCAAAATTGCAGTAGAGTCAAGTTCCATTTCAGAGGTTTAAGTTTTGGTTAAATGGTTGATTACTAGTGGTTAACAAATGGTGAAAATAATCAAAAATTAATTTCATGCAATCTTGGGTGTGTTAAAAAATTAATAATTACTTAATTTGTATGTTAATATTTTAAACATCCTATTTGATAGGTAGAATTTTTTGGTTTTACAGTTGTTAAGCTGATAGACTAACCTAATTCGATCTCCATTTTTTAATAGGAAATATGTACCAGTGATTTGGACCGTGTATGCATTATTACGATAAGTCAATCCAGCATTCGTTTCATTAGAAAGCGGGTGGTACAACTTTTAGTATCAAATACGAGATTTACATCACGGGACAGCGAATAATAACTAATTTGTTAAGACCTTAAATTATTTAATAAATGGCTGGAAATATAAAGTGCATCATAGTCGACGATGACGAAATGTCAATTAAGATCCTGGAGGCTTTGGTGAGAAAGACAGATGTGCTGGACCTTCAAGGCTCATTCACCAATTCCATCGAGGCAGCTTCTAAACTGAGAGATCAGGAAGTAGATCTTATCTTTTTGGATATGGAAATGCCCAACATGTCAGGTCTGGACCTTATCAAAACACTGGATAGGAAACCACAGATCATTATCATCAGCAGCCGTGAGAAATACGCCATTGATGCATTCGCCTACGATGTGACTGACTATCTGCTGAAGCCACTCATGGATTATTCAAGGTTCTTGAAAGCCGTGCTTAAGGTTAAGGACAACTTGACTAAAGAGGCTGCCACAAAAGACAACAGCAATAGTAGTGTATTCATCAAGGTTGACTCTGTGCTGGTTAATTTCGACCTTACCTCTATACTGTGGGTAGAAGCTTATGGTGATTATATTAAGATATGTACCGAAGACGGTAAGAATCATGTAGTCTATTCCACACTCAAGAATATTGAAGACAAGCTTCCAGCTGATGATTTTATCCGTATTCATAGGTCATATATTGTAAGGCTCGATAAAATCAAAAATATCGATCTCACCAACTTGCAAGTCAAGGACAAAATCCTGCCCATCAGTAATACCTATAAAAATAATCTGCTCAAACGCATAAAAACACTCTAATGTCTAAAGGGCTATTGCTCAATTGATATAAAAAGAGCACAGTGATTGAGCTGGTTTTTTGATGGGCATTATTAATTTTGCCGAGATACTAACCACTTTAAAACTGAGAATATGAGACAGTACCTGGATTTGATGCAAGACATTTTGGACAACGGAGCGAAGAAATCAGATCGAACAGGAACAGGTACTTTATCAGTTTTTGGCAGACAAATGCGGTTTGACCTTTCGGAGGGCTTTCCACTGGTTACTACCAAAAAGCTTCATCTCAGGTCTATCATTCACGAATTACTGTGGTTCCTAAGTGGTGATACCAATATCAAATACCTCAACGATAATAAGGTGACCATTTGGGATGAATGGGCTGACGAAGACGGTAATTTGGGGCCGGTTTATGGCCATCAATGGCGCAGCTGGCCCACTCCTGACGGGCAGCAGATAGATCAAATTACCCAAGTAATCAACTCTATTAAAAATAACCCTGATTCCAGAAGGCATATTGTAAGTGCCTGGAATGTATCAGAAGTGAATAACATGGCATTGCCTCCATGTCATGCACTGTTCCAGTTCTATGTAGCGGAGGGTAAACTATCTTGTCAATTGTACCAACGCAGTGCAGATTTCTTTCTAGGTGTACCTTTCAATATAGCATCGTATGCGCTGTTGGTGCATATGTTCGCTCAGCAATGTGACCTGGAGCCAGGCGAGTTCGTATGGACCGGTGGTGATGTGCATTTATATACTAATCACCTTGAGCAGGCCAAATTGCAATTGACCCGAGAGCCTAAGCAACTGCCAAGTCTGGCCATCAAAAGAAAGCCTGCAAGCATTTTTGACTATCAATTCGAGGACTTTGAGATATTGAACTATGAGGCGCACCCCACTATCAAAGCACCAATTGCTGTATAGCCTCAGGTAGTTCTGTTGATATCTTCGTTCCTTCGACACTTGCGATAGGCCTACATCCGGTTACATTAGCGCTGAAGATGTATTGGCTTTTTAGCAACTCATCAACACTCGATTGTGCTTCTATAACTACCACTCCATGCTTTTCCAATTGCGCTATCAAATGACGACGCATTACACCACCGACACAGCCCGTTTCAGTTGATGGCGTGTGATAAACCCCATCAATAACCCAGAATACATTAGCATATAAACACTCGGCAACGTGGCCACTGCTGCTCAGTAGAATGAGATCATCGAGTTGGCGGGTTCTCTTTTCCATATTCGCTACTACATAATGCAATGCACTAATCGTTTTGAAAGCTGATAGCTTGTGCTTTTGTAAACGCACTTCTTGAGCGATCCCCACATGAGCAGGTGATGTAGAAGGCTCAACCGCTTTTGCTACTGTAACCATACAATTAGCATCCGAACCTGTAGGTAGATATAAGCCTCCTGGTTTTCTCCAAACGGTCAATTTGATTCTGGCATGCTGGCCATCTAACCCATTCACCTCGAGTAGCTTCAATACAGACTCTTGTACCAGGCTTGACTTGATCATATCAGGAATGTCCATTTTTAAAAGTGCCAGGCCTCCCGTAATTCTATCTATGTGATAGTCTAGCAGTTGTATTTTACCATCGCGGTGGATGATGGTTTCGAAAAGACCATCACCATAGGCCAGAGCCCGGTCATTAAATGGTACATAAAACTGGTCGTTCTCAATTAGCTCGTCGTTAAATAGAATCATATGATGATTAGAGAATTTGACGCGTAAATATTGATCAAAAACTTAACTTTTAAAATCACCAAATCTTAATCAGTTAAATTGCAGCTTTAAACAGGCAAATAACCATTTATAATTTTGTGGATAGTGCCCGAGGGAATTATTACTAACATTGATCTTAAAGAAGTACCCCAAAATGGTGGAAAAAAGTAGTGTTTTCGACATGATAGGCCCGGTAATGATCGGCCCCTCAAGCTCACATACCGCAGGGGTAGTACGAATTGCCCGCTCAGCCATTAAAATTCTGGGGGGTACACCAGATGAGGCAGATATCACATTCTACAACTCTTTTGCCAGAACTTACGAAGGCCACGGAAGTGATAAGGCCATTATAGCCGGCCTTTTGGATTACAAAACGGATGACAAGCGTATCAGAAATGCCTTCGACCACGCAAAGAAGGCAGGGTTGAAATACACTTTTAAATCCGTAGGAAACGCTTCTACACTTCACCCCAACACCATCAAACTCAATTTGAAGAAAGGTGACCAGGAGGTAGAAGTATATGGTGAGAGCAGGGGAGGTGGTGTTATTAAAATGACCACCTTGAACGGTTTTACCGCCAACTTCACCGCTAACCTACATACATTGATCATTTTCGCAGAAGATGTAAAAGGCAGTATCGCCTTCATCGCTGATGTCATTTCACGCGATGATAGCAACATTGCTACGATGTCTGTTTCGCGAAAAGGAAAAAACGACCTCGCTTGCCAGGTAATCGAAATGGACTCAGGCATCAAACCCATCACACTTGAATACCTCAAAAGCCTAAGCTGGGTAAAGGAAGTAATTTATATACCAGATATTGATTTGTAATTATCATTCTATGAAACGGATTCGCATTCTGATAACAGCATTACTCGTATCATCTGCAACGGTACTTTTCGCACAACAAACTGCTGGCGATAATGTATGGACGCTCAGAGGTTGCATTGATCGCGCATTAGAAAATAACCTTACCGTGAAGCGGTCGCAGTTAAATGTCCAAAGCAATGACATCAACTTGCAACAATCGAAACTGGCACTATTACCAACAGTGAATGGTAGTGCTTCTACTGGTTATTTATGGGGTAGGTCAATTGACCCGACTACCAACCTTTTCGTTACCGAGCGTATCAATTCAGCTGGATTCGGGGCCAACAGTTCAGTCACTTTGTTTAATGGCATGCGCCTACGAAATTCCATTAAACAGAGTCAGAGCAACTTCGAAGCAAGTCAATACGATCTAAAAAAGACGGAAGGAGATGTCGTTTTATCAGTAGTGACCTTCTACACCAATGTTATTTTTAACAAAGAGCTTTTAGACAATGCCAAACTTCAGTTGGGTAATACAGAGCAACAACTACAGCAAGTAGAAAAGCAAGTAGAGGTAGGGGCGTTACCTATTTCCAATAAACTGGATTTGATGGCGCAAAAAGCAAGTAACGAAGCCAATGTAATCAATCAACAAAATGCATTGAATCTATCTTTACTTCAATTAAAACAAGCTTTACAAATACCCTCCAGTCAGCCTTTTGATATCGAAGTGCCGCAAATTGACCTGGATAATGTTACTATTCCGGAACTGACTGCGGACGAGATATATGATATAGCACTAGGACGTATGCCAGAGGTTAAAAGTGCCGACCTCGGTGTAGAAAGTGCCGACTTAGGCATTCAGATTGCCAAGGGAAACTTATACCCCAGGTTATCACTTAACGCAGCAATCAATACCAATTTTTCTAGCGCTGCAGATCGAGCCAGATTCATACCAGACGGAGGGCCAGATATTGTCATTCAAAACCCGGAAGTAGGTTTCGTGGAGGGAACAAACCAACGCGTTTTCTCAAATGATCCAATTACCATTCCTTCTGGCAGCTTCTCCGAAGGGTTTGGGTTTAGGGACCAATTCGATGAAAACTTGAGCCGTTCTATTGGAGTAAGCCTTGCTATACCTGTTTTCAATGGACTTTCAGCCCGTGCGGGTGTGCAGCGTGCAGCCATTACCAATGAACAAGCGAAAATCACGGCTGAAGAAACAAGAAATACTTTACGACAAGCCATTGAGACCGCTTACAGTGATGTGTTAGCAGCCGCACAGTCCTATTCTGCAGCTTTGAGACAAGTGGCTGCCCAGGAAGAATCATTTAGGATGATGCAACAGAGAAATGTCAACAATGCTGTAAGTCCATTTGACTTTCAAATCGCTCAAAATGACCTTAACCGTGCTCGCACCGACCTGGTGAGGGCCAAATACGACTATATTTTTAAGCAAAAAGTGTTAGACTTTTATCAGGGTAAACCCATAGAATTTTAGAATAGAATGGCTAAAAAGAAAAGATCAAATCGGTTCATTTATCTAATCGTAATCCTCGTCGTTGTAGTGGCGGTGCTGGTTGTTTTGGCTAAGAACAGGGGCAAGCGAGAGATTTCAGTGGAAATAGCGGAAGCAAAAAAGACCGAAATCATAGAAAAAGTAAGTGCCTCCGGTGCTGTACAACCCGTAACTGAAGTAAAACTAAGCCCTGATGTGGCAGGAGAGATCATAGAATTGAATGTTGAAGAAGGTGATTCAGTGATCGCCGGAGACCTTTTGGTGAAGATAAGACCTGATAATTTCGAATCTGCACTGGATAGGGCCAAAGCATCTTACAACCAACAACAAGCTAACCTTGCCTCCGCTCAGGCGGCTGAAGCAAGAGCAGAAGCTACCTTTTTAAGAGCTAGACAGGAGTATGATCGTCAGAAGAAACTCAAAGATGAGCAGGTCATTTCTGACGCTGAGTGGGAGTTGGCACAGCAAAACTTCAAAGTAGCCGAAAACGACTTGAAGTCCGCCAAAGAATCGGTTAAAGCGGCCCGTTTCGTAGTGATAAGCAGTAAAGCGACTGTAGAAGAAGCAGAAGAGAACGTCAGGCTGACCAAGGTATTCGCACCGATGACTGGCATCGTTTCTAAGCTGAGCGTAGAGAAAGGTGAGCGTGTAGTAGGTACACAGCAAATGGCGGGAACAGAAATGTTGAGAATCGCCGATCTCAATAAAATGGAGGTGCGGGTAAATGTCAACGAAAATGATATTATCAGAATCAACTTGAGAGATACCGTGCTGATCGATGTAGACTCTTACGCTCATTTGGAAAAGGAATTTAAGGGAATAGTGACGGCTATTGCCAATACGGCTAATGACAAGGTTTCTGCAGATGCCATTACCGAATTCGAAGTACGGATCGAAATTCTCAACTCTTCTTATCAAGACCTTGTAAACGCAGGCACCAGATATCCTTTCAGACCCGGTATGACAGCCAGTGTGGATATCATTACCGACAAAAAAGTGGATATCCTGACTGTACCATTAGCCTCTGTAACTACAAGAAACGCTCGAGATTTAGAGAGAGGAAGAAACAGAGGCGAAGAAGACGATGAGGTAGAGGTAACACAGGTAGATAATCGTGATGAAGACGAAGATGACGATGAAGAAATGGAAGTCGTTTTCGTTGTGGGAGCGGAGAATGAAGTAATGATAGTAGAGGTGGAAACCGGTATTAGCGATTATGACAACATCGAGATAAAGAAAGGCATTACAAATGGAGATAAAATCGTCTCAGGCCCCTTTTTAGTAGTATCTAAAAGGTTGAAAAATGGAGACAAGGTTAAAGAACAGAAAAGTAGAAGAAGCAGAAGGAGCAAATCCGACAGTGACGATTCAGAAGAATAGGGCTTAACTGTCTCTAAGCAAAAGCTGTCCATCAAATGGGCAGCTTTTGTTGTTTTTAGCCATACACTACGTTTTAGAGCTTTATTTGGATCACCAGATGAAGAAACAAAGTTCTCAGCAATTGAGTGAAGTTAGGAATATTACTCCTACGCATGTAATGAATATCAGGTTAGTCACTTTTTTGGTATTTCACTTTTTGGTTGAATTTTAAGCTTTTGGTAAGAATTTAACCTGCCTCACTAAATAGATTTTTCCTGTAATCATGCCCCAGAACCTTTCATAAATAGTGGCAACCGCTGTACTAAACAGGGATTATAGAGACCTTCTATTGTGTGGTTTTCTAGTTTGGTCTTCTATAATAACCTTACGGGTGTTAGGCTATGTAATAATTCCCGTCAATTGCTTGGGTTTATTACTAAAAAACGTCATTAGCCTCCGACATTACCCATACCCCATAGAATTCCCCGAACTATTGCCGTCTCATATCGCTTTGAAGGATTACAATGATCGTGATATGATGGAAATACGTGATATGATGGAAATAGACAAAGTACTGGTAGATGAAGACAGAGCCGTTTCCGGGGTTCTTCAAGAGATTGTAAAAGGAACATCCGGAGATATAGGAGAAGTATTCTTAAGATCATTAGTGAAGCATTTGGCCTCGGCGCTAAGGGTGAAGTACGCAATGATTACCAATTGTGTTAATTATCCTACTACTAAGCTCAGGACAGCTGCATTCTGGGTCGGTAAAGACTTTGGCGACAACTTTGAATATGACCTCACTGCTGTTCCTTGTGAGATGGTGGTCAAAGAAGAAACGCCACAGTTCATCCCTGAAAACCTTGCTATACTATTCCCTAAAGAAGAAGGTTTTGAAAGCTATCAGGGTGTACCTCTTTATAGCCCTTCCAGAAAAGTAATCGGACACTTGGTTGTTCTCGATGACAAGCCGATGCCCGTTTGGGAAAAGGAGATGCGTGAATCAATTCTATTGATTTTTGCAGCACGTGCCGAAGCGGAGTTGGAGCGTTTGAGAATCGAGCAGGAACGACTCAAACTAACAGAGGATTTAAGAGTCAAGAAAAGAGAGCTAAGTGCCCAGAATACCGAGTTAAAGGCATTGAATGAAGAGAAAAATCATTTGATCGGTTTAGTGTCCCACGATTTAAGAAGTCCTCTCAATCAAATAAAAGGGTTAGCTGAAATCATGAAATACTCTATTGATGAAGCCACACCCGAACAAATCAAGTGTTTGAATGACATTGCCTCTTTGAGTGAAAGATTAAGGGGAATGACCAGCCGCATTCTGGATGTCAATGCCATCGAGTCGAAAACGCTAGAGCTGGTTTTAGAAGATGTTGACGTCAAAGAAGTAATTGAAAAGCTAGTCGATTTTCAAAAGGGCAATGCTTCGAAGAAAGAAATTAATATTAATACGCAATTCGAAGATGTATCGTCTGTAGCATGGTTGGATCGGAACTTTACCGTACAGGTATTTGAGAATTTGATCTCCAATGCCATTAAGTTCTCTTCATCCAATACGGATATAACAGTGGGCTTATCCGGTGATGAAAGTAAGATCAGAGTTGAGGTGAAAGACCAAGGGCCTGGTTTGAGTGAAGAAGATAAGGGAAAGCTGTTTGGTAAATACCAGAAATTGAGTGCAAGGCCCACAGGAGGTGAAACCTCAACGGGATTAGGGCTTTCTATCGTTAGAAAGTTTGTAGATGAAATGGGCGGCCAAATATGGTGTGAAAGTGAGCTGGGGAAAGGCGCTAATTTCATCGTAGAATTCAATCGCAGATAAGTAGAGGTAGATTATAGTAGTTTGCATAAGGCTCGGCGTCCTCAATATATAAAGTGGCCGGGCCTTATTTTTTTGCCTACATTTTACGGCTTGACTTTGGTTACTTTCTGGCGAATGGCCTAATTTGCTTGACCAGGGTAATCACTGATTTACATTTGGTGCTTGGGTCAAAGCTTAGCCAATGGACGCCACCCACCTTCATTTAGTACTCAATCACTTTCCTATCGTAGGAACCTTCTTCGCCATGTTCATTCTGGCTTTTGGGCTATTTCTAAAAAAGGATGAAGTAGCTAATACCGCTTTAATCATGATGATCTTCGTGGCGATCATTACCATTCCGGTTTATGTCACCGGGGAAGAAGCTGAACATACAGTCGAGTACTTACCAGGTGTTTCTAAATACTACATAGAAGAGCATGAAAAGATGGGGGAATTATCGCTATGGCTAGTGAGTGCTTCAGGTACAGTTGCTGTTATGGCCTTGCTATCCGCTTTCCTGAACAAAAAAAGGAACAAAACGCTCGACTGGGCTACGCTGGGCCTTTTGATAGGCACTTTTGCTTTTATGGCTTATGTAGGTGATCTGGGTGGTAAAATCAGACATTCTGAGATAAGAAAGGTAGAAAGTCATCCCACCCGCGGTCAAGACTGATCTTGAAGCAATTCAATATTCTCTTTGAGCTTATCCATGTGTTTTTTGAAGCCATAGCGGTTCATCCATTTGGCTAACCAATGGCATAACGGCGTCACTACTAAGATTACTATGGGCAATGCGATGAGCGATTTTGTATCTACAATAGCTTCCTCTTTCCCTTCGAAATAACCCAGAAAAAAGCCAGCGGTAACCGATATAGGATAAAGTGCTAACCCAACATACTCTTCATGTTTCAGGAATTTGGTGAGCCTGGAGTGATAATTGACCAATGCTTGCTTGATATCGGCCCCCATATCATCTTCCTGTTGCATGAATCTGTATTCTTTAAAAGTCAATGCCATACCGATAACATAGGCTGCCCATAGTACCACCAGCAACACCTTAACCAAGGGATAGGGAACCAGGAAGATCATTACCGCGAATATTAGCATGAAGAAGATGATCCAATAGAACTTGTGTAAGATCTTTTTACGAAGCTTACTCATCAATCCTATCGATTCTGAAGTAATCGCCTTCTCTATTTCGCTTTGTGAAATAGGTGCCTTTTCAAGCTTGTCATGCGCAATCCGTTCCCATGTCTCTTTAAGATCCATGATTTAACATTTTAGTAAGGGACTCTTTAATTCTATGTAGTTTGACAGCTACATTATTTTTGGTCAAGCCTGTGATATCAGCGATCTCCTGATTGTCATAATCATCTAGGTGTAATGTCACGATAGTCTTATCAATATCATTTAAGCGCTTGATGGCCAGAAATAGCTTATCACTTCGATCACTATTCTCCGAGATAGGAGCTACTTCCAGGTTTTCGATACCATTGCTGGTATTCAGCTTTTTGCTTTTTCGGTTGTAAGTCAAAACTGTGTTGAGACTCACACGATAAAGCCAGGTAGAAAATCGCGAGTCATGCCTGAAATTTTTAACTGACTTCCAGGCCTGATACATGATTTCCTGATACAGATCCTTTTTGTCGTCCGAATCATCCAGATGCAAGTGAATCACTTTGTGAATGATCCCTGAGTGCATCTGTATGAGTGCTACGAAATCTTTCTGTTGCAAAGCTTCTGATTAAAGATTCTTAATGAACATAGCCCCAAAGAGCTCATTGCTTGATTTGCAAAGAGACTCTTTACCAACTTTTATTTACCTGTTCAACAGGTTAGTGCCGATACGTGTTTGGAAATTACAGATAACTGGATTTTTTTCTCAGAACCATAGCATCTACCTATTTACCAGCCAAATAGTAGACACAAAACTTACCTGTCGTTTGTTATCTGTATAAAAGGGAGAATTAATTCAGTAAACTTTTCCCAATTATGGACGTTCTATCCACGAGATTAAGACGAATAACCAAATAAAAACGACGTTTGAAGCTTTTTCCATTTTTGGCCTGATATTTTTAATAGAAAAATTGTAACATCACACTAGAGATGCTAACTGAACAAATGAAAGAATTGCTGGACACGATTAAAGACCCTAAGTGGGAAAATATCTCCATTGATGCATGGATTGTATATGTGCGAAAAGCTGTAAGTAGGTTCGACCTATACGAATTGGTCAAAAGCTACCGTCACAAAGAACTCGCCACAAAAATATCAGAAAACTAAAGCCGTTAACCCGGCTTTTTTTAATTCACCTCTATTTAGAATTCCTTTCTGCGGCTGATTGCAGAATTGATCTTCCAATCTGTATTATTGGCGGCTAATCTATCGATTCTGACTTCGATGCCTTCTAGTTAAGTGTTACTTTCTATCTTACCTATTGATGTTGAGCGGCTAAAGCCGCGGTAAAGACCTTACTCAGGCCGCACGCCTTAAAAGGCGTGGCAATGATCGGTTTAATCCAAATCAATGCTTAGCTAAAGTGATTTATTGAACGTAGCTGATGTTCTAACCCATGTTTCAGGTTAAAGTCCCACCTCAATTGAGATATGCTGACTTGCTATGGCCTTTAGGCCATAGATTAGGTATTGTATAATAAGTTGGGCTTTAGCAATTTATCCATCATGTAATCATTATCAACAGAATATGCCGAGGTCGGCATTAGAGGAGTTAGCGGCTCAAAGCCTTATATATTGGAGCCATTGTTGCCACGGGCTAAAACCGCGTGGCAAAGCTGATTTCATAGCAAAATATAATAGTTGAACTTGGCAATAAGAATTAATCGGCCATTACGATATCACTCCGGCATGGCGATTATCAATTGCCCTGGGCTTTAGCCCATGGGCAAAAAAACCGCTCCAATAAAAGGCTTTAGCCATTAATATTGATGCTAAAGCAACTTTGGCAACCTGTTAGGGCTTTTAACGCTATAATTTTTAAGCTATAGGGCTAAGAAGGTCAGGTTAAAGTGCTTGGTCATGCAAAGACTCTCATGTTGATGTTGAGCGGCTAAAGCCCCAGTAAAGATCTTACCCAGACCGCACGCCTTAAAAGGCGTGGCAATGATCGGTTTAATCCAAATCAATGCTTATACTAAACGGTATTGAACCTGACTTATGCATTGCTATGGTGATTCGACAAATTAATGTCAAGTGACTTTTTCAAAGTGATTTATCGATGTAATAGATGTTCTAATCCACATTTCAGGTTAAATTAGCCCTCTTCAATTTTATACTTTATCTATTCATTGAGAATGAAAAATCAGGTTCAACTGATCACTTATGCCGACAGGCTCAGTGGTGGTGGCTTAAAAGAACTTAAAAGCTTATTATCAGGGCCTCTTCAAGGCCTTTTCGGAGGTATTCATATTCTGCCGTTCTATGACCCAATTGATGGCTCAGACGCAGGTTTCGACCCGCGAGACCATACTATGGTAGACCCTAGAATTGGTACATGGGAGGATATCAAGACCATCAGCGGAGAAGTGGATATCATGGCCGATTTCATCGTTAATCATATTTCCTCGGACTCCGAGCAGTTCAAGGACTTTCTGAAGAAGGGTGATGCATCCGAACACGCTGGATTATTCCTGACCATGGACAAGGTCTTCCCTGATGGCGTAACCGAGAAAGAACTGCTCAAGATATACAGGCCTCGGCCTTGGCTGCCTTTTAACATGGTGACACATGCAGACGGGTCTAAAAGAGTAGTGTGGACTACCTTCACCCATGAGCAGATTGACATAGATGTAAACGATCCCGTCGGTAAAGCTTATCTGACCAGAATCCTGGAGACATTCCAAAAGCACGGCATCAAAATGATCAGGATGGATGCAGTAGGGTATGCTATCAAAGTACCGGGCACTACCAGTTTCATGATTCCCGAGAGTTATGATTTCATTGCCGAACTAACGAAAAAGGCCAAAGAATTAGACATTGAGGTATTAGTAGAAATACATTCTTACTATAAAAGGCAAATAGAAGTAGCGGATAAGGTAGATCGCGTTTATGATTTTGCTTTGCCGCCGTTAGTGCTTAACGCGATGTACGAAAGTACTAGTCTCAACTTGAAACGTTGGTATGAGATTAGCCCTAAAAATGCAATCACCGTGCTGGATACACATGATGGCATTGGTATAATTGACGTTGGTACAGTCGGTGGGGAACCCAGCTTTATTCCTGAGGAACAGGTGGATTCGCTGGTAGAAACCATACACGAGAAAAGTGGTGGCAAAAGCCGCAAAGCAACTGGTGCAGCCGCTTCAAACCTTGATTTGTACCAGGTGAATTGTACATTCTATGATGCGCTAGGTAGAAATGACAGAGACTACTTATTGGCCCGGTTGATCCAATTTTTCTCACCAGGCACCCCACAAGTTTATTATGTTGGGTTGCTGGCAGGTGAAAATGATATGGAATTGCTGGAGCGTACCAACGTCGGACGAGATATCAATCGCCACTATTACACCCATGAGGAAGTCATGAATGCGTTGGAAAAGCCAGTGGTTCAAGACTTATGTAATTTGATTCGGTTCCGTAGCGGCCACACATCGTTCGATGGTGGTTTCGAAGTTGGTGATACGAATGATGATGTACTGCATCTGAAATGGGAAAACGGAGAGGAATGGAGTGAGATGCATATCGATTTCAAGACCAGAAACTTCAGTATTACCTATACCACCAACGGCAAGGTCAAAAAGCTCGAAAATAGTTTTCAATTCTAGCCAACAAAGCGGTTATGACGCCGGAAGAGTTCAAATCATTAACTGACCCAGAATTACCTAATTCTACGGATGGTAAGCTATTGAAAGCCTTATGGCACGATGGTCAGGGAGACTGGGATGCTGCGCATAACATCGCTCAGGACATACCCGGGCAGGATGGAGCATGGGTACATGCTTATCTTCATAGAAAGGAAGGGGATGAGTGGAACGCCAATTATTGGTATACCAAAGCTGGGAAGAATATGCCCAAAGACACATTAGCGGTAGAATGGCAGCACATTGTAGAAGCATTCCTCAGTAGACTATAAATTACTGGGTTTATTGTTGCCGTATACCCAATTCCTTTAGTATTTCAGGTTGCATTCGGGAGCTTCTAATTTGGTATAAGGTTGACTGGAATACTAAATCCTTCAGGCTTAATGAAGTGTTAAAAGAGTTAACGAAGTGTTAAATCAGCCCATTTCAGTGCCAGCAATGATTAGTTTTATAGCCGATGAAACTAGGGAAGAATAAGATTATCATCACTATAGGTATCGCTGCCTTTTCGTTGGTAGGTTTGGCGTTGATTCAGTTTGCCATTATCAATAAAAACATAAAGATCAAGAGCCAACAACTGGACCTGTCTATACCAGCCTTGATGATGCGGGTGCAAAACGAGATCAGCATGGATGGCCAATTTAGGAGCCTTTTGGATAACTATTCCGGAACCAAGCGTTTCACTATCAAGAGTGACGAACACTATCAAGGCTTAGAAGGTGACTTTAAAAATATCGTAGACCGTAATATCACCAGCGATTACGAGGATGTTCAGTACGAGGTAAAAGCCTATCTCACCAGCGAACACGGGTGCCTGCTGCACTCTCGGAGAGGCAGGGAGATGCTGATGGCTGGTCAGAACATTCTAGGCCATGAACATAGGTTTTGCTTATGCAACCACACATCGAATGTTTTTGATTTTAGCATGTCTTATTCTGACAATGGCAGTATACTGGCCCAGCGGAATCAATCACTCTTTTTCGCTTCCATTTTATTGATCTCGCTGGTGATCGGTGCCTTTGTTTACACTGTCTTTGTCATCAATCGCCAGAAACAGCTATCGGCGATCAAGAATGACTTCATTAATAATCTCACCCACGAATTCAAAACCCCCATATTTTCTATTTCCTTGGCAGCGAAAGCATTGAAGAAATCCAACGAAGTGAGCGGTTCTGAAAAGCTGACCAAATATACCGATCTAATAGAAAGTGAAGGGGAAAGGCTCAAAAGTCAGGTGGACAAAGTACTTCAGGTTTCCTTGGTGGACTCCGGGAATTTCACTTTGGACAAAAAGACCTTTGATGTTCATAAGACAATCGAAAAGGTAGCCAGGAGCTTCGAAGTGAGGTTAGAAGAGCAAGGCGGGAAGTTGAGCTATAAGCTAGATGCTGTGAGGCATGAAATTCATGCCGATGAAACCCATATCAAGAATGTACTGTACAATCTATTAGACAATGCCCAAAAGTACTCTAGGGAAACCCCGGATGTGAGCATTACAACTAGGAACGAGGATAACACTTTTGTCATCGCTGTAAGAGATCAAGGGATTGGCATGAATAAGGAGGAGCAAAACATGGTTTTTGACAAATTCTACCGTGTGCAAGAGGGTAATGTACATGAACGCAGAGGTTTTGGGTTGGGGCTGAGCTATGTCAAAGGTATTATAGAAGCGCACCAAGGGTTGATCAATCTCAAAAGTGAGCCAGACATAGGCAGTGAGTTTACTATACAAATCCCTTATGCCTAATGGGATCAGTGATCAAAATACTTTTAGCTGAGGATGATTTGAATCTCGGGTATATTCTAAAAGAATACCTGGAAATGCATGATTTCAGTATCAGTTGGTGCAAGGACGGTGACGAGGCATGGAAGACTTACCAGCAGCAAAACTTCGATATTGCTGTGCTGGATGTCATGATGCCCAAAAGAGACGGCTTCATGCTAGCGGCTGACATTAAGCAATTGAATCCCGATTTCCCTATTGTATTCCTGACTGCCAAAGCACTTAAGGTAGATAAACTCAAGGGGTTTAGAATCGGTTGCGATGACTACATCATCAAGCCAGTAGAAGAGGAAGAGTTAATTGCCAGAATCAATGCCATTGTGCGGCGCAGTCAGCGAAATAGTACGACTCTAGAAGATAAAGGCAGTTATGCTATTGGTCAATATGTGTTTGATTACAAGAATCAAGCACTTTACTGGCATGATCAGAAGATACAAATGACTGAAAAGGAAACGGAAATTCTAAAACTCCTTAGCGAAAGAAAAGGGCAATTACTTGACCGCAGATTGTGCCTGCAAAAACTGTGGGGTGAAAATGACTATTTCAATCGAAGAAGCATGGACGTTTTCATTACCAAACTGCGCAAATATTTGAGCCATGACGAGAGCGTGAAGATCATTAATGTGCATGGCAAGGGGTTCATTCTCGACGATCACCAGGCCAGCCAGTGAAATGATTATGCCCAATAGTCTTTGATCTGTCAATCCACCTTAGGCTTAGACTTTAATTTAGGCTACCTTTGCGGTTCATTTAATATAGATTATGACTAATTTTTCAGCATTAGGGCTATCATCCTCACTTTTAGAAGCCCTAGACGAGATGGGTTTCGAAACACCATCCAAAATACAAGAACAAGCCATACCTCTTCTACTGAACGAATACCGCGATTTCATAGGTTTGGCGCAAACGGGAACGGGGAAGACGGCCGCCTTTGGATTGCCTTTGCTAGAAAGGGTAGATCCCATGAGTGATTTTACGCAAGCTTTGATTTTGGCGCCTACCAGGGAGCTTGGGCAGCAAATCGCCAAGCAATTGAACGACTTTTCTAAATATCAGGATAAAATATCAGTACAGGCCGTATACGGAGGAGCTCCGATCATGAATCAGATCAAGGCCCTCAAGCGTACACCCCAGGTCATCGTAGCCACACCCGGTAGGTTGGTTGACCTGATCAAGCGTAAGGCCGTCCACCTCGATCAGGTAGAATACGTGGTGTTGGATGAAGCCGATGAGATGCTCAACATGGGCTTTAAGGAAGATCTGGATAAGATCTTGTCATATACACCGGATGAGAAATTGACCTGGTTGTTTTCTGCTACCATGCCAAACGAGATCAGGGATATTGTAGACCGGTTCATGCTAGATCCGGCAGAAGTCACCATAGATTCTGGCAATATTGTAAATACTAACATCGCTCACCAATATATGGTGGTAAGAGAATCTGATAAGACGGAAGCATTGAAGCGCGTCCTTGATTTTGATGATGATTTGAGAGGGGTAGTTTTTTGTAGAACCAAGCTAGATACACAGCGAGTGGCTACTGAATTATCCCAGGATGGATACGAAGCAGAAGCACTGCACGGTGATCTGTCGCAAAGTCAACGTGACCAAGTGATGCGTAAATTCAAATCGCATCGTGTGAAGTTGTTGGTCTCCACAGATGTGGCAGCACGCGGTATCGATGTAGATAACCTGACCCATGTCATCCATTATGCTTTGCCGGAAGACATGGCCTACTATACACACAGAAGTGGTAGAACCGCTCGGGCAGGTAAGAAAGGTATTTCACTGGCATTTATTTCCGGAGGAGATTTCAGTAAGGTTCGTCAATTAGAACGCAGACTGAAAATCAACATGGATAAACAACTCGTCCCTTCTGCTGCAGATGTGCAGCACAGGAAGATCATGCACTGGATCGAGGGCACACTGGCGGCTGAGGTTTCAGACCTGGCTACGGAAGAACTACTCTCCAAAGCTGAGGAGGCTTTTGCTGATTTAGATAAAACTGAATTGATCCACCGCTTGATATCTGGTGAATTGCAGAAATTCCACCAGCAAGACCATGGACGTGATCTCAACCAGGAGTTCACCAAAAGAAGTGACAGGGATAAAAGAAACAAGGATACGCACCGATTCTTCATCAATGTCGGTGAGATTGACCATATCAATAAAGGTGAGCTATTAAGGTTTATCTGTGACCAGACGGAACTTACCAAAGCACAGATCGGAAGGATAAGTCTTCAAAAAAGACACTCATTCTTCGAGGTGGACAAGCAATACTCATCTGCTGTGGTTCCTTCTTTTGAGGGAATTGATTTTGAAGGCAGACCGTTGCGTGTCAATCGCGATGATAATAAACGTAAAGGAGGAGGAAATAGGGGAGGTGACCGCTCCAAACGCCGCTTCCAAAGAGAAAGAAGGTAAAAGGGGATTACCCTTTTACCTTTTCTTCTAATGACGTGATCTTGGCCTGTGCATTTTCATAGCCCAGATCCAATGACTTCTTATAGAGTTCCAGAGCTTCTTGAAGCGTTCGCTTCTTTTTCTTCGGAGCAAACTTCGTACGGTTGGCCGCCTCTTCATAAGCTTCACCTCTGGCATAATAAGCTTCAGCTTCTGAAAGCTTAGATTTGACCAACAACTCCTGCACCTTGGCATCGATGAGCTCAAGCTCAATGTTTTTGACCTCAAGCTCGCGCTGTTTTTCATCGATTTGGGCGTCTTTCAAACTGATGGTCGTAATCAACTGCTCATTCTCTGTCTGATACTTCTCGACCAAATCCTGCAAGGCAGTGATTTCTTTGGTCTTTTCCTTCAATTCTGCTTTCAGTTTCTTAGTTATCGAAGCATAGGCCGATCTGGTTTTCTCCAGCTCACCAATCATATATTCTGCCTTGCTCACGTATTCTTGTATGCCTTCCAGCCTTGATTTCATATCATCTGTTGGAATGCCGGTTTCAAGGTCTACGCGTATCCATTTTCTTCTTGCCTCAATTGAATCCATGATCACGCTCATTTCACCGATCATAGCGGCCGTACGTTCACCTTCTTCAGTTATGACGGTGAGGCTGTCCAATTCGTCGTTCAAATTATTCATTTTGGACTCCAGTGCTTTGTACTCACCTTTTGATACACAACTGGCTATCAATAGCGAGCTTAAGATGATCAATACTGTGTTTTTCATTTTTCTCAGGTTCATGTTTTCAGAATGGATTGATATACAGCAGGCTAAGTACATTTTCAAAAAGCTGCTTATCAATCAGTTATACTCTCATTTCACGAAATAACGAAGAACGGTAGGCTAAGTATGCACCGGATTAGCTGGCCTGCTTTAAACGCTGTTCAACTTCCGATAATCCCGATGACTTTACCATAATCCGGGTTATGTAAATCTGGTAGACCGGGTAGCATGGTATGGGTTTGATATGCGTAACAGCACGATGAATGCCACTACGAGTGAGATGCTAACATAGCGCAAAAATAACATAGAGGTGGAATCAATCCATGCCTGTCAAGCCCATAAAGCAGACTGTTCTATCTTAATCGACACCTATATGGCAGGCCTCGACTTTTGGCCTTGTTTAAGCTCCTCGACCTTGTTATTCAAGGTTTGTAGCTCACGACCCATTTTGATTTGCTTGTCAAGGGCCTTTTGCTTGTAACCATTATACTCTTTCTCTAAATCACTGAATTCCTTTTTCGATTGCTGGGTGAGCTTATTACTTCTAAGGAAGGATATGATGATAAAGGCTAAACCACCTGCCAATACCAGGTAAATGATAAAGCTGGTCACTACATAGGCAGATTTGGTGAAATCGATCCCGAGCACGGCGATGTGCTTCTTTTCATAATCGCCTTGGGACAATAATGTATTCTTTTCATCAATCTCTGTGGCCTGTTTGTCTATTTCCGCTTTTTGTGCGGTCACCGTTTGCTGCGTTTCGCCAATTTGTCTTTTATAATTAGCCAGGGAATCTTCAACGATTGACCAAAATGCATTGAGCTGCTTCTTTTTGATCACCTTGTAGTCCTTGAAGCTTTCGGTGTCTTCAAGCAACTGCTTGTACTGCCCACTGAGCGGCTGAGAGGTAGCCGTTTCATCTTGTGCCTGTACAGCCTGGCTAAAAAATAAAGAAATGGTAATAATGAATAATAAAAGATTGCTTCTCATGTCTCACTGTATTACTAATCCTAAACAAAAGTAATCTCAGTAATAGAACCAATAAACCGGCATTATGTTAACGAAACTATAACTCGGTAAACTTCCTATATAGCCGTTTAAACATAATTTTTTGATGAACCTGAGTGCCTATTAGCCATTAAATATCCTTGAAATAGGGCTTCAGACTCTCCCTTGGTGGATGCGGAGATAGTAAACTACCAACAATCAGCGCTAACGCTGAAGCACCGAAGCCCGGTAATACCGGGTCTATATGTGCTGGGCCGAAAGCCTTCCAGGCTATGGTGACAGTTACACCACTTACCATAGCAGCGATAGCACCTTGTTTGGTAGCCCTCTTCCACCAGACACCTACTACAACCGGCATGAAGAAACTGGCTGCCATCAAAGCGGTAAATAGCACCACAATGAACTGGATCAATTCTCCTTTGCTTACGCCGCTTAGAATCAGTATCAACGGAATGATCCCCACTATCATGATGCCCACTCGTGCGATTACCAGTCTTTGCTTGCGTGAAGCTTTGGGGCTGATCAAGGTACTATAGATATCTTCGGAAAGCGCTGAGCCCGCCACCAGCAGCAATGAGTCAACTGATGACATCATGGCTGATGTCACAGCGGCCAGCATCAAAGTACCAATGAAAGAAGGTAATACAGCCTTAGCCACCAATGGCATAGCCATATCTCCGGTGGGCAGGTTAGGGAAGAGTACGGTGCTAGATAGCCCCAGCACGAACACCAACAGGTTCATGGCCGTTACCAGAATGATGGTCATAAGAATGCCACGTCTTACCGTACGCATATCTTTCATGGCGTATAATCTGGTCAGTTTTTCAGGGGTAGAAACCGAGCCTAGGAAGAAAGCCAGTCCTAAGGTGAACAGGAGTGATGTAGGCATGCCATCCCAGGAAAAGGTGAGTGGATTAACCGCCTGAACATAGGTGAAAAGATCGCCCAAAGTGCCGAAATGGTGTAGCGCCACTGGCACCGATACGATGACACCGATGACCATGATCACCAATTGTAAAAAGTCCGTATAAGCCACGGCTAACATGCCTCCAATCACTGTATAGGCCAATAATATGCCGGTGAATATGATCATTCCTTGTGTGGCCGGTATGCCAAATACAATGTTAGCCACCAATCCACCCGCAATGATCTGCGCTTGTACATACACCACCGTAGCGATCAAGACGATCACTGCCGCTATGCCTCTGGCGGACTTGCTATAATAGCGTGATTCTATAAAAGCGGGTAAGGTGAGCTGTTTGACCCGTGTGAATCTTGGCGCCAGAACAGCAGCCATAAACCAGTAAGCCAAGGGAATGGATAAGACGACCCACCCAAAAGACCACCCTACGGTATAAATGACGCCAATGGTGCCTATAAATGTACCGGCACTGGTGTGGGTGGCCGCCATGGTGGAACCACCTACCAGCCACCCCAATTTACCTCCGGCGATCCAATAGTCAGCCTCGTTTCTGGTCTGCTTAAGGCTGTACCAACCAATGGCAAAAACAAGAGCAAAGTAGAGTATGAATATGATGAGTTGAATGGTCAAAGTAAGTTTTGTTTAGGTGGCTATGGTTTGCATGTTATCTTTTCCTTTCTACCCATTTCATCCAGACAACATAGAGTAGGACAATGATGCCGAACACGAGAAACAAACCCCAAAAAATAAAACCCGGATCTTTCATGCTGATTGTCTTTTGAGAAAACGAGCACACAGAATGCCTACAATCAATAGTGTCAGAATGACCGCGGCATCAATGGTGCGATAGAAGGTAAAATAGACTGGCTCATTGGCCGATGCTTTGATCCTGACCATAGCAGGAAGCACTTGCAATGAAAAGGTATATTGATTGATGCTTTCCTCATTTGATTTAGCCCATGCGATGGTGGGGAAGCGCTCATAAACGTGGAATTGCTTAGGTATCGATACTTTGGCGGTGAAGTAATCCTCCTTCGTATCCTGCTGCTTCATATCGACATAAAACACCGGTATTTTGATATCCAGTTCGCCTTTTGATACTTCATTGCCAGAAAACAGCACTTCATAGGAAATCTCAACGGAAAAGATAGAATCGCTCATCCCGTTTTGATCGATGGTCATTTTATAGGCTTGAAGCGGATAACTCGATGAATCAAATCGGGTGTTTCCGGGAGCGTTCATTGATATCACTAGCTTCTCAAAAACAGCACTGTCAAAGGCTAGTCCTTTGAGCATGATTTGAGATACCGTGTCACGAAGTTTGATGTGATAAGCAATGCCTACATTAGCTCGGTAGCCATAAGCTGTCTCTTCGACTGTAGCTTCGAATTCGGCATTGATAATACCCGGTTCCTGTTCTTGAGCCTGTAAGGGCAGGGAAGAGAAACTAATCAGTAGCATCAGGTAAAATGCCGATGGAAAGCGACCAGAACGAAGTATCAATACCATACTTCTTTAAGTACCCTCATTACATTACCACCGATTACTTTGATAATGTCCTCATCAGAGTAACCCTCTTTCACCAGCCACCTCACGATATTGAATGATGCCTCGGTAGGATTTTCTAAGCCTTTGACATACTCTACTTCTTCATATTCCATATCTGGGCTCTTACCGGCTTTGGATTCCTTCAAAGAGAGGCTGCTCGTATAGGCATGGTGCAGGCCGACGTGATCGCCGTAGATAGTATCAGGCCCGAAGCTCACATGATCGATGCCCACCAGGTCTTTGATATACTCGAAGTGTTCCATTGCTGCTTCTATGCCGTGTGTGCGATGTTGTTTGGTTAAAGTCGTATGAGGAGCTACTTCCACACCAATGATACCACCTTTGTCGGCGCAGGCTTTCATTACGTCATCTGGTGCCAGCCGCTTGATGTTCCATAGTGATCGGGCGCCGATATGACTCAATACAATGGGCTTATTGCTTACCTCGATGGTGTCCAAGGCGGTTTGATCTCCGGTATGCGAGCAGTCAATCAGCAGGCCGACTTTGTTCATGCGCTCAACCGCCTTTCTACCGAAAACGGTAAGGCCTCCATCTCTGGGCTCCTTGAGACCTGAACCCAAAGCGTTGGACTCACTGTAGGTAATGCCCAGGGAGCGTACGCCATAGCCGTAAAGCAGATCAATACGATCTAGCTCGTTCTCTATCATGGCTGCACCTTCCATGGTAGCCACCCATGCCAATTTACCCTCATTGTGAGCGCGGTGAATGTCATCAACATTTTTGCAATGAATGACGAAATTCTGATGCGCAATGTCACATAACCGCATGCCCAAATCGTGCAATACATCACCCCATTTCCAACCGCTTTTTGATTCGATTTGGCAAAGGCCATTCATGAGGTTGTCGAATACGGCATCCCAATAGGAATGGGAGAGGCCTTCGAAAGCGGTAGCCATACGTCCTTCTCTGAGATAATGCGGCGTTTCATGCACATCTTCGGGAAAAGTACCCAAGTGCTCATGCATGGAGATCATGACGTTATCAGATACGATTGACTTGACGCGTGTTTCTTGTTCTTCATTGAGGGGTACAAGGTGCAGCGGTACTCTTTCTATTTCCTTAGCCAGTTTGAAGGATTTATAATCTTTACCGGCTTCAAGGTATTGAAAGGACTTATAGCCCTTGTAGTTTTTGGTTAGGCTCATAGCTTAGGTTCAGGGTTATGGATTGTAGCGATTAATTCTAAAAGCTAATGACTTCTCTGAAGATATTCAAATGTTTTGTGTCGAGGCCATAAGACTGTGTTAGAAGAGGTAAATGGTATACTGCATCATTTGCTCAAAGCCTTTGTTCATTTGAGCATATTGGAAATGTAAAGGGTCTTGTACGCCCGGGTTGTATTGAATAAATAAGAATATATCACACTTAAGTTTAATAATCCTTATATTCATAAGGAGATAAGTTGATAAACCATGACATCATTACCGCCCGAAAAAGAGCCATTAGAATCGCAATTGATCAATGAATCGCATGCGATGGTAGAATATGCCCTGAAATCGGGGATCAAAGTACCTAGTGTGCTCGTACAGTCTTTGGAAAAGATCATATCGGGTGACGAGAAATCGGATATCAAAGCATTGACTGATATCTATAATCACTTGACGGAGATCATTGCCCCGACCATTCCTAGGACGGTAATGATGCTGAACGAAGAAGAGAACAAGAAAAGCTTCTGGAAATTCCTTGGCCCCATTCCATTGGTACGGCAGCTCACCATGGCTACTATAGTATGCATCATAGCATTGATTGTGGTCAGTCTTTCCGACATGGTCAATACGACCAGCATTAACAAAAGCCTTTTTGCTTCTAACGGTTTATCCCTGCTCTTGAATTTGGTTTTCATCCTAGCTGCGGCCGGGATTGGCGGTGGTTTTTCTTCTCTCTACAGGGTGAACGGCTACCTCATCGCAGGTACTTTCGATCCACGGTTTTCCTCTACCTATTGGACGCGCTTTCTGCTTGGCCTCATTGCTGGTTTGATCATTTCAGAATTAATACCTGTTAACTTCAACTTCAGCGACATAGAAGGTGGACAATCCGGTCAGGATGAGGCGGCCACGCAGGCGTTCATAAAACCTAGTTTGGCTATATTCGGTGGGTTTTCAGCCACTTTTGTATACAATGTACTGGAAAGAATGATCCAGGCATTGGGCTCCTTATTGAAAGGGGATGTTCGTACCGTTGTCAGTGCCGAGAAGAAGAAAATAGAAAACGAGCTCAACACCAAAATGTCCACCAGCCGTATGAGGTTGGCGTCCAAACTAATGGATATACAAGGTAATCTGTCAGACAAGAAACCCGAGGAGATCAAGTCTGATCTTAACCATATTCTAGACGAACTAATGCCCTCTGGTAGAACCACCGATCAAGACCGATAAGATTGCGTAAATTCGGGCGAATAACAATTTGCCCTATGAAAGTCAAAATGTATCAGGTAGATGCCTTCACTGATCAGGTATTTGGCGGAAACCCTGCTTGTGTGGTGCCGCTGCAAGAATGGCTGCCCAACGATGTGATGCTCAAAATAGCGCAAGAGAATGCCGTCGCTGAAACCGCTTTCTTTTTAGAAGGGCGAGATCCGGTGCCCTTGAAATGGTTCACCCCGGAAATTGAAATGGATCTTTGCGGTCATGCCACGTTGGCTACCGCACACGTATTGATCAATCATCTTGATTATCAAGGGAGTGCGATACAGTTTGATACCAACAGCGGCATCTTAGAAGTGACTAGGAATGGATCGTTGCTAGCTATGAATTTCCCTTCCAGAATGCCGGTCGAAGCTCAGTTGCCAGCGGAGATCGTAGAAGGTATCAATATTCAACCTATCGAGGTTTACAAATCGAGAGACTATGTGCTGCTATATGAAACCGAACAGCAGGTACGTGATATAGCACCGGATAGAAGCATCATTGATCAAATCAATTTAGATCCGGGAGGCATTATCGTCACTGCTAAAGGCAATGAAGTAGATTTCGTATCCCGGTTTTTCACGCCACAAGCCAGCATCTTCGAAGACCCGGTGACTGGCTCAGCGCATTGCTCATTGATCCCGTTCTGGAGCGCAAGGCTAAACAAGCAAGTATTAAGAGCCAAGCAGCTTCACGCCCGATTGGGCGAGCTATTTTGCGAGGACAAAGGGGATCGGGTAATCATTGCCGGTAAGGCAGTGACTTATTGTGAAGGTGCTATTAACTTGTAATCCAACTATATTAAACTCCTATGATCAAGACTATCGTTTTAATGATTCTGTTCCGTTTGACAATGGGTTCAATAGCAGGTTGTGACTGTAATTGGATGGGTGATTTTTTTCAAGCTAGTAAGGAAATGGACTTTGTAGTTAGAGCCAAGATAGTAGAAAGGATTGTAGATGAAAATGGGCTATATAGAAAGATGAAGGTGGAAATAGAAGAGGTCTTTAAAGGTACTGAAAATAGAAAGATAATTATGATTTGGGGAGATGGCGGTGCCGACTGCAGGCCTTATATTAGCTATTTTGATGTTGGAGAACGTTACTATTTGGCGCGAAGCTATATTGACGGAGATTATGAGCAAATCAATTGCGGGGAGTTGTACCTGAAAGTGGATGATGGGAAGGTTTGGGGAGACCCGAGTGTCGGGAAGGAATTATCACAGATCAGTGGGATGAGTGAGACTCTCTTTGTTAAGAAACTCAGAGCAGGTTTCTAACCTACGATTATTCGAAAGACCCTGAGAACAATTGCGAAACCAGGGCGTTCATGTTTTAAACCAAGTTTCAACCTTTATAAACCGAGAACCGAAGCCTTATGATCATACACAAAAGTAACCCGTGGCACAAAGTAGAAGTAGGGGATAAGATGCCTGATATCGTTAATGGCATCATTGAAATACCCAAAAATACCAGGGCCAAGTATGAATTGGACAAAGACTCAGGTTTACTGAAGCTGGATCGTGTGATCTACTCCGCTATGCACTACCCGGCTAACTACGGCTTTATCCCTCAGACCTATTGTGACGACAAAGATCCGCTCGATATTGTAGTGCTCACTCAGATCGAAGTGGTGCCCCTTTGTATTGTTCCTTCTCGGGTTATTGGCGTGATGCGCATGTTAGATGGCGGAGAACTAGATGATAAGATCATCGCCGTAGCAGAGCACGACATGAGTGTGAACCACATTTACGATATTACTGAACTGCACGAGCACTTTTTCAAAGAGCTTCGAAACTTCTTTGAGTACTACAAAAAGCTCGAAAATAAGACTGTCCAGGTAGAAGACTTTCAAAACGCTGAGACCGCTAAAGAAATCGTTAAGAAGAGTATTGAGGATTATAAGGAGTTAATCAGTAACTCAACGGTAGGCTAATCCCAAAGATTTCAATTGTATTCAAGAGATTAAATGAGTAGGTTAAGCTCGGCATTAAAAACATAGCTTTACCGAACACTTAATCCATGGAATTAATAACACCTGCCTTCGGAATCGTTTCCCTGATACTAAGTATAGTTTTTTATTTGACCGTCATTATTGGTGTTTGGATAATCGTATTGAATGTAATCAAGGGTAGAAAGAACTCCGAAGAAATACTTCAAGTGCTAAAGAGGATTGAGAAGTCCGGGTCAAACAGTGTCTAAGTAGTATTACTGCCATTGGCATCCGAAGTATGGTTATGACAAGATGAAGGTGTTTTGTTCTGGTTTAGTAACACACTTCATTTTCTCCTCATCACCCTTCTATACAACAACAAACCCACAATAACGGCAACAACAAGAGCCATTGCAAATGCTATTAGCCTTTGAAAGTGCCTTTCACCTCCAACCAGATAGGATACTACTACAACTGCCAGGAGGACTAATGAAGCAAAGAGAATTTGACGCAAGCGTTGTGGCCTGCTTAGTTTAAGTTCTTCTTTTTCTTTCATCAGCGCACCAACGCTATCTCGTATCTGCTTGTCCTGTTCTTCTTTTCGTATTTGATCCTCAGACTTCATGGTGTTGTTACAGCGAGAAACTGGTTTAGTTTGAAGCAATGCGAATTTTATTCTTTTTTTCCAAATACCGTGTACCTTTTCCCAATTCCTGCATTATAAGGAAAAAAGAACCATGGCCAGGTACTGCTTCATCACTTTGCTATGCTTGATCAGCATAGCCTCTTATGCCCATCCACCCTGGGGCATCGCGGTTGACCAATCCGGCAATGTCTACTTTGCAGACATTACGCACAATGGTATGGGCTCCGTCTGGAAGTTGACGCAGAAAGGAAAGCTAGAACTGCTCCTCAAGGATTTTCACGCTCATAATGTCAATCTAGATCAAAAAGGCCGCTTGGTCACTGCGCATGGGGAGAACAACCACACCATGGTACGCTTATCAGATAATGGCAAACTGGATACCCTTTTCCATACTCTTGATCTTAAAGCGTTTTTCGGTGGTAACTGTACTTATTCGAAGCAAGGCAATATTTACTTCAAAATGGATCATCATGTCTGGCAGATTGATGCCTCTGGCAAAAAGCATAAGTTCAATCCCAAGCGGCTTGAGTGGAGCCAAACCATCTATGTGGATGACCAAGAGCGTGTTTATGTACCAGAGATAGGGGGAGGGCGTGCCGATCTTTATCGCCTGACTGCCGATGGTCAATCGGAGTTGATCGCCAGTAACCTGATCACACGGTTGAACAGACCCCGAGATAAGCACAATGATGTGCTATTGGGCATCACGCAAGATGAACAGGGAATCGTATACATCGCGGAAACCGCAGGCAGGAGAATTATCAAAATTGATGGTCATGGCGGGTCTGAAACTTACTACCAGCCAAAATCAGGTTGGACACCGTGCGCTATCACTTTCCATAATGACAAGGCCTATGTTTTAGAGTATGACCTCAGAGGTAAAATGAAAGGCCCACGAGTAACTATCGTAAATGCCAATGGCAAGTCCAAGACTTTATTTGACTACGACACCTACCAAGACCATGGTCAGATGGAGCCTCTAAACGATGATAAAGGTGCCTATCTCTATCTTATCTTGGTGATCGCCGTAGCTGTAGGGCTGGCTATGACGGTGATGCGATCGACTAAGAGGTTGTCGTTGTAATTTGGGGTGGGTAGTGCAGTCAGGTCTTTCGACCTGACGGTCTGAATTGGGCTACTTCAAAGCTGGGTCGAAACATTCGACTGCACATTAAATCAGTGCATACCGCGATTCACGATTATCTCTGTCCGTCTGATCATTTTCATCGCCAATAAGATTCTTTCAGAATGACCATAGGGGTTAGTCAGACGACCAGTAACGAGGTCACTCAAAGTGACCTCGTTACTTTTTCGCTACGGCTTTCGCCCTTGCCGGAGTTGTCTCCGGCAAGTTTGTGCAGTCAGATCTTTCGGCCTGACGGTCTGAGCCGTATAGCTCTAGCGCCGGGTGGAAACACCCGGCTGCACTAAGGATTCGTTGGAGACAACTCCAACGAAGGCGAGCGCTTCAAAAGGCCGGTTCTGGCTCATTAACCCACTTTTTGAATATTTATTACTAAATGGTAGAACAAATAAAAATTTGCTCCGTATATTTATTCTACAATTTAGTAACAAATGATTTTAAATTGAGAAGCGTTTGTAGGACACGAATGTTGGCGCACGAAAATGGCTCTTATATGCGCCTATGTCATTTCGAGGAACGAGAAATCTCACTCGAATTTGAGGGTGGCTAACCGATTGAGATAGATTTCTCACCTGCCTACCGGCAGAGGCAGGTTGCATTCGAAATGACGCCAAAGAGAGCCTTTTGAGACAACCTTTACACTTAGGAAATAACACTTCTGGTGAACCTAAGGAGAATAAATAAAACCCAATGAAAGAAACAAGATTAGGTGAATTTGAAGAAGTGATTCTGCTGTTGGTGGGCATACTAGCTGAAGATGCTTATGCCTTCAAGATAGCGGAAGAGTTCGAATCACAGACCAAAAGAGCTGTATCAATTGGTGCCGTACACTCGGCGCTGAACAGATTAGGAGAAAAAGGATTCCTGACTTCGGAGATGAAAGAGGGGACAGCGGAACGCGGTGGCCGGAGAAAGCGCATCTACACCATAACCGCCAGCGGTCAACGGGCACTAAGCGAGGCCAGGGATTTCCGCATGGCGCTATGGAATCAATACCCGGCCTTTTCTACCGATAACCTCAATTTCAATATCTGAAGTGTCGTCATCAGCGAAAAATAACGCCAACCCTCCCGCGCTGGCTCAGCGCATGTTGCTCTGGTTCCTTAAGCCACAAATGGCTGAAGAAGTACTGGGAGACCTGGATGAACGATTCTACCACAGAACCAGCAATCAATCCACACGCAGGGCTAAGCTCGATTATTGGATGCAGGTATTTAACTACTTGCGTCCATTCGCCCTGCGCAATTTCATTCCCAAACATTTATTGCCCAATCTTATGCTCAAACACAATCTTACATTAACCTTTAGAAACTTCGGACGCCACAAAAGCACTTTTCTGATCAATCTCATCGGCCTTTCTACCAGCCTGGTTTGTGCCATGATGATCTATTTGTGGGTGAATGACGAAGTAAGCGTCGACAAGTACCACCAGCACGCAGACCGGTTCTACCAAATAATGGAATGGAAAGAACTTAGCGCCGGTGTATTCGTGACCGGTTCTACCCCTGGTATTCTGGCAGAAACAATGGCTGATGAATATGCAGAGGTAGAATATGCGGCTGTAGCCACGCCGGCCAGTTGGTATTCAGGAGTTACACTATTCGTGGGAGACAAAGGAGTCAAAACTTCTGGTAAGTATGTTGGTAAGGATTTCTTCGAAATATTCACCTATCCGATTCTCCTCGGGAACAAAGAACACTTGCTAGACCAAAAGCACCATATTGTGGTGTCGGAATCTGTAGCTAAGAATTTGTTCGGTGATGCGCAAAGCGCCATAGGTAAAACGATTGAATATCAACGCGAGAAGGAATTCACCGTATCTGGTGTATTTGAAGATATACCGAGAAACTCATCCGAACAATTTGATTTTGTGCTCTCTTCGGAAGAATTCAAAGACGTCAACCCGAATGCCTTCAAGTGGGAAAATTCTGGCCCTATGACCTTCTTATTGCTCAAAGAAGGCGTAGATATTGAAGCCTTTAAGGCTAAAATAGCGCCGATGCTCAAGGGCAAAACCACCGAGGATCACAGGCAGCTTATAGCGAGGCGATATGTCGATGCTTACCTGTACGGGGGCTATGTCAATGGTGTACAGAGTGGAGGTAGAATCGATTATGTTCAATTCTTCTCATTGATTGGTATACTTATCCTGATTATTGCTGCTATTAATTTCACCAATTTGTCGACTGCGAGGGCTTCCCGAAGAGTCAAAGAAATCGGCGTCAAAAAGGTGGTGGGAGCCAACCGACGGGCTTTGGTTTTTCAATACTTGAGCGAATCGATTATCCTAACCTTTATGGCCGCCATTCTGGCACTTCTCATCGTATGGCTACTGCTACCTCAATTTAATCAAATCACCGATAAGCAATTGATACTGCACCTTGACACTAACATCCTGGTGGCTTTATTGCTGATGATCTTGTCAACCGGTGTTGTGGCAGGTGGCTATCCAGCATTCTACCTTTCCGGGCTAAACCCGATTAAAGTTTTCAAGAGTAATCTATTCAGCGGTAGAACCAACTTCAAAGAACTGTTCACCAGAAAGGGTCTGGTCGTTTTCCAATTCACGTTGTCTATTACTTTGATAGTGGCCGTTGCGGTTGTCTACAAACAATTAGAATTCGTTCAGAACCGAGACATAGGCTACGATCGCGAGCATGTCATCCATTTTCCCAGAGAGGGTAGAACGATGGAAAACCTCGATGTCTTTCTACAAGAATTAGGCAAGGTACCGGGCGTAAAAGCGGCTACCAGCATGGGGCAAAGCATGGTTGGCGGTGGTAATACCACTGATATGGATTGGAAAGGTAAAGACCCGAACAGCCGTGTTCATTTGGCGATCAGACCAGTAAACTTCGGAGCGGTAGAAATGCTGGGCATAAAGATCAAAGAGGGAAGGTCATTCTCTCAGGATTATAGCCTGGACAGTGCTTCAGTGATATTCAACCAGACCGCGATCGATATAATGGGCCTCGAAGACCCGATAGGAGAGACTGTAGGACGAGGTGAATTCCAGTTCAAGATCATTGGCATCATGGAAGACTTCCATTTCCAATCATTACAAAGCGAGGTTGGCCCACTGTTTTTCTGTTTGGCGCCTCAATATACGGAAAGAGTGGTGGTGAAACTGGAATCCAATGCTACCCGAGAGACCATTGCCCGACTCGAAAAATTCTACAGTGATTACAACCCTGGATTTGTTTTCGATTATACGTTTATGGACGAGGAATACGACCGACTCTATGCCGCGGAGAACAGAGTAGCTTCATTGGGTAAATACTTTGCCGGTGTAGCCATTTTGATCTCATGTCTGGGTTTGTTCGGATTGGCAGCTTTCACCGCCGAGCGAAGGGTCAAAGAAATAGGCATTCGCAAAATACTGGGTGCCAGTTACTTCCGGATCATTGGTTTGCTTACCCGTGATTTCACAGGCATGGTGTTGATTGCCATCTTGGTAGCATTGCCATTGAGCTATTGGATCACTTCTAGCTGGCTCAGCGATTTCGCCTATAAGATTACTCTAGAATGGTGGTTCTTCGCAGGAGCGGGCGTCACGGCGCTATTGGTGGCCTCGTTGACGGTAGGTTTCCAAACTGCACGAGCCGCCGCCGCCAATCCAGTCGATTGTCTTAAAGACGAGTGATGAGGAGAATATTTAATCTGCCCTTGAGGTGATAAGATCTGAAAAAGGTATCATATCTCATCAGTAACCTATAGAAGGTATGCTATCGCATTCCGTATTTTCTTAAAAGAAAGGTTTCTTAGAACTAGTGTTCTAATGACGCTTATACCTCACCCAATTTCCATCGTAGAATAAGCGCAAATTGGTGCCGCCCTCTCCTCAAGGAGAGGGCACGAGAGAAAGTTGTTAACCGATTCAAGAAGATGGGTGAGGTCAATAAAGGAGCTATGCCCTGAAGTGTAAACGCTACCTACTCGGAAAACTTTTGAGACGGAGATTTAATTGGCAGTGGACATATCATTTTGTACAATCGCAGTTGTAAGATCTTGAAAAGGCAGTTTTTTTACGGATAACATTTTCTTCGTCTTTTGACGGAAAAAGCTGTTTCACCTGCCTTCGCTAAAGCTTGCGCCATCGCTAAAGCTATGGGCGGCACGCGATCGACACACTAGGGTATTGTGGTTTAATTCCGTGGGGCTCAGCCCCGGAAGCTTGGGTATAAGGTTCTGCGCTGGGGTTAATACCATTTATTAATGATACATTCTTCAGGCATTTTTGGTTATTTTGTTAAAAGGTAATGTTAAACCAAAATGCCTGTTTTCTTTTCACGAAAAGCCCATCATTATGCAAAGAACTTTACCATTCCACTCTAACTTAATCACCTTCGGAATTCCCGTATTACTCATCTTATCTATGGTCGGTTTGGCCTATTCCAGTTGGTTCCAGTCTAACCCTAGTGAGCTGGCCTTAGGCATTACTTTCGACCTTACCTTGACTATCCCGATCGTTTATCTCATCCTCATTTGGAAAAAGGACATTCCTAAAATTACCGCAGTGCCTTTCTATATAGCTGGTTTAATCGTAGCCAGCTATGTCATACCGACCCAGCATCAGCAAGCCTTAAGTCAAATCAAACAGTGGGTGGTGCCTGTGGTAGAATTGGGTGTCTTCTTATTCGTTGTGTTGAAGATGCGAAGCTTGCGCATCCGGTTTAAAGCACAGCAAAAAACTATCCCTGATTTCTTTTCTGCCATGAAAGAGGCTTCTATGGAGATTCTGCCGGGCAAGGTAGGCAGCTTCTTTGCCATGGAGATATCGACTTTCTACTACGGGTTCTTCAACTGGAAAAAACCTGCCATTAAAGCTAACCAGTTCACTTACCACAAAGAGAGTGGTTCCGTCGCCTTACTCTACGTGGTCATGCTGTTGGTAGTGGTAGAAACCGCCATTATACATTTATTGGTAGAACAATGGAGTGATCTCGCCGCCTGGATATTAACTGGCATAAGTGTCTACTCAGGTTTGCAGGTATTCGGTATGGCCAGGTCGATGGATAAAAGGCCTATCAGCCTGGAAGACGATCACATTCACTTGAAGTACGGCATTCTGGCCGAAGCAGCCATCCAATATGACAACATCGCTGATGTTGAACTCTCCGTCAAAGACCTGGACGAGGAAGACAAAAGCGTCCGCAAGCTTTCTCCACTAGGCCAACTGGAAAGTCACAATGTGCTCATTCACCTCAAAGAAGAAGACACCATTCATGGTCTTTATGGTATGAAGAAAACCTGTAAAACCCTCGCCCTTCACGTGGATGATAAAGACGAGTTTGCGAAGCAGTTGAATGAGTTGAAAGGTTAAAATAGAACCAGATCATATCCATTGAAAGCTTTGTATAGTATCAAGCCCAACAACACTTGCGTGTTGGTCATTAGGCTGTATTTGTTGGTGCTGTTAGTTCTATCAATACAATCTTGCAATCGGCCTGATTGTAATGAAACGCAATATCACGACGAATTTGAAGATGAACTGATACGCAAATTAGGGTACAGAAAATGTACCATTTACGAAGTTGAAGGTTCAGATTCCATCGTATATGCTAAACACTATTTTAACCGTTTGGGACGAACAGACTCAGTGATATTTTCGACAGATTTTGTGGAGTACATACAAACACAAAAGACAGAGTTCGATAGCAACGGAAATTTCAGCAAAAGAGATACTTATGTTACCAATAGGGATGATGGGGGTAATGTTAAAACGACTTTAATTTCTAGTGCCAGATATGACTCGCTTGACACGTGCACATATGAATTATATTATGATCACGGGAAGCTGAAGAGCTTTTCAATTTCTGAAGATAGAAGTGCAAACCAACCTGAAATATTGAGGCATTATAGTCACGATTCAACACTTCTATACTATGTCAAACTCCAATATAACGCTGAGAATCGGTTAATAAAGACAATCAAATATAACGCCGACTCAAGTCGCTATGGTGAGGGAATCTTTGAATACGATTATCCACATACATTAGCATCTAAGGAGGAATTATACGTAGCGGATACACTCTATGAAACTATTAATCGTGTCTTTGAAGACTGCTACAGCGTTTCCAAAGAGATTAATTATTATGCTGAAGACGATAAAAAAGTGATTATTGATCATAAGTTTAATGATGACCGTTTGCCCGTCAGTTTCACGATAAAAGGTTATGAAGATACCAATGACAAGGTTTGGGTTTATGTTTATGAATAATGGTCTACCTGATCATAAATCGTTAACCGCTTGCCTAAAGTACATCTTCTAACCCATCCCTTAAATTAAACCACGCATTTAAACTGTTTTTAACGGCTGTAAAGGCAACGCCTTGTCTTATTCATTATTATTTACAATATTGTATAACATACAATGTATAACTAATGAAAAACAAAGGTCTTGGTGAGTTTGAGGAGCTGGTGCTACTCGCCGTGTGCATTCTAGAGGACAATGCCTACGGTATCTCTGTGAAAAAAGAAATCGAGAAACACTCCGGTCGATCTATTCTACTGGGCGCTGTGCATATCACACTGTACCGTCTTCAGGATAAGGGCTTATTGGAATCAGAAATGGGAGGTAATTCGGAAAAACGCGGTGATCGTAGAAAACGGCTTTTTAAAGCCACCCCAGCGGGCATGAATCAGTTGCGTTCTACCCAAGAGACGAGATATAAAATGTGGAACCTGATTCCGAGTTTGAAGCCATGAAAAACGAGCAATCAAAAGACAATCGAAAGGCGCCTCGGTTGGTCAGGTGGTTATTCGGCCGGTTAGTAAAAGGTCAATTCCATGAAGAATTGCTGGGTGACTTGGAAGAGATGTACCAGGAACGACTGGTAAGAAGGGGACGCCTTTTCGCTCGATTAATGTACACGGTTGACTTTTTACAGTTGCTCGTTGGCTTCGCCTCGTTCAAAGCAGATGGCAGCCGTTCTAGTTCGGTGCACATGACAGGGCATTATCTGCAAGTAGCCTTCAGGAACTTATCAAGAAATCGTACTTATGCCGTCATCAATACGCTCAGTCTAGCAGTTGGCATGGGCGTGTGCCTTGTCATTTTCCAATACATATACTTTGAGTTGAGCTACGACAATTTTCATGACAGGCATGAGAACCTATATCGCGTAGTGGTGGAAGAGCAGAACACTGACCTGAAAGAAACATACCCTACGATAGGCTATGCATTTGCGGAAGCGGCCAAAGCAGAGATTCCAGAGGTAATAGACTTTATAAGAAAAGAGCGTTTTAACCGGGGAGCAGTGGTTGCCAACACCGATAATCAACAGCGTTATCATGAGGATATCAATGACCTGCTGTTTGTTGACCCATCCTTTTTCGACGTGTTTAATTTCCCACTCAAACATGGAAGTTTATCGTCCCTTTTTAATGACAAGTATAATGTCGTAATCACTCAGGAAACGGCATATAGGTATTTCGATCAATCCAACCCGATCGGAAAAACCCTGAAGATTCAAGGCCCTCCTTGTCCGGGTGAATATACGGTTAGTGGAGTGCTTGAAGATTTGCCACTCAACAGCCATTGGCAGTTTGATTTCCTGATGCCTATGGCTAATTACCTGGAATACGGTTGGGGAGGAGCTGTGAAAAAGCAAGGCGGCTGGAATGGCTTTTCAGTTGTTACCTATTTTCGATTGGAGCCTACGGCCGATGTCGATGAAGTAAGGGAGAAGTTGAATACACTGATAGCCCGCCATAGGCCAGCCAAAAATCCCGACGCCATCATCAAAGAAGTGATACTGCAGCCCATTAACGAGGTATACTTGAAGTCTGGGGTTTATTCTGACCCAGGTTTTATCAATGCCACTGGCGACATTCAAAACATCAGTGCCTTTTCGGCGGTCGCTCTGCTTATTCTGGTAATTGCATGGGTCAACTATGTAAACCTTTCTACCGCCCAAGCTATGAAAAGAATTAAGGAAGTCGGTGTGCGCAAATCGATAGGGGCGTTGCGGGGTAATCTGATCAGACAGTTTATGATGGAGGCTTTTCTACTCAATGTCATTTCAGGCCTGGCCGCTATCGTGTTTGCCTATTTTGTTCTACCCACATTAGACCAAATCCTCGATAAACAAATCAGTTTTGACTTAATACAATTACCCGCCTTCTGGATAGGGTTTTTAGTGGTCATAGTGTTAGGTACGCTCATATCCGGTTTATATCCTGCTTTTATCATGTCGGGTTATAAGCCGATTAGCATGGTAGGGGCGAGCAAAAACAACAACGCTGGCAGTATCAAAATGCGACGAGGCTTGCTATCTGTTCAATTCTTTGTATCGCTTATGCTCATTGCCAGTACCTATTTGATGTATAAGCAGGTGTCATTTATGAGAAATCAAGAGTTGAGTATTGACCTGGAGAAAATATTGGTTCTACGGGTACAACATACGCACCTCGACCGCTTGGAAGCCAGGTCAAACTTTCAGGCTTTTCGCAACGAAATACTGCAATACTCGGATGTTTCAGGGGTAACCAGCTCTTTGGCTACCGCCGGTTCTTTCTGGGTTAATTCCTATAGAAGATCAGATCAACCGGAAACAGTCTTCCCTCATAGCAGGAGTATTTACGCAGGGCTAGGTTTTTCTGACACTTATGATTTAGAGTTTCTAGCTGGAGGCCCGTTTACTGAAGCCATGGAGGAAGGGCAGGTACTGATTATCAACGAGTCATCTATGAGGGCATTTGATTTTGAATCTCCTGAAAGTGCCTTGATGCAAAATCTCGTCATCAAAGATAAAGAGAGAACCATTGTAGGGGTAGTAAAAGACTTTGATTGGCACTCTCTTAAGGAGGCGCAAACACCTTATATCATCACTTTTGCCAACGTCAGATTGCATCCTAACCTGTCTTTAAAACTCAACCTCTCGGACGTTTCGGGTACGATTAAACACATTCAATCTGTTTTTCAATCGTTCTACCCTGACCAGCCATTTGAATACTACTTTGCGGACGAAGCTTTTGATAAGCAATATCAATCAGAAGTTCAGTTTGGCAATCTGTTCTTTTACTTTTCGGGGTTATCGATCTTCATTGCCTGCGTTGGCCTTTTTGCCCTGGCTTCTTATTCATGTTCATTGAGAATCAAAGAAATGGGAATCCGTAAAGTGCACGGCGCCAATGTGTTCAACCTGCTGAAGGTGTTGCTTAAAGAGTATACTACGCTATTTGCGATGGTTAGTGCGTTGTCCA
>JBCBSS010000071.1:0-38499 GCA_039819065.1 Bacteroidota bacterium | reverse complement strand
TAAAGGATTCACCGGGAAGGTCACTACTTGTTAGTTCAATTTGCCCGCCATGTTTCTGAATGATACTGTAAGTAATGGACATACCTAGTCCAGTACCTTTACCTACTTCCTTAGTAGTAAAAAATGGTTCAAATATTTTCTGTTGCGTCTCTTTAGGTATGCCGACGCCATTATCTCTAATACTCACTTTAACTCTTGGAGGCTTTTCTTGTTTCACCATTTCGGTTTTAATTACTATTTCACCTTCACCAGGAATGGCTTGTATGGCGTTAATCAGTATGTTGGAAAACACCTGATTCAACTTACCTGGATAGCACTCAATCATTGGCAAATCACCAAACTCCTGGATCATTTTAACCCTATTTTTATACTCCCCTCTTAGCGTAATAAGTGATGCCTCGATGTTTTTATGAATATCGGCCAATTGAAATTTATCATCATCTGTTCTAGAGAATATGCGTAGACCTTTGACAATTTCCGCTGTCCTCTCTGCTCCATCCTGAATGTTATTGACTGTTTTCTTGAAGTATTTAAGCAGCCTCTCGAACTCCATTTCTTCCTTCAGTTCTTCAACATCCTGCAATTTCTCTTCTACATTTTCGGGGGTTACTAAACTGTAGGCACCCAGTATCTTCCTGATATCGGCGATATGCGAGTCGAGAGAATTGATCCCCGCATAAATAAAGTTGATTGGGTTATTAATCTCATGAGCAATTCCGGCAGTGAGCAAGCCAAGGGAAGCCATCTTCTCAGATTGTACCAATTGGGTCTGTGCTTCTTTTATCCTCATATTGGCGTCTTCCAGCTCGCCGAAGGCTTGCTTCAAAGAGTCTTCCCCTTTCTTTCTTTCGGTGATGTCCACGATGCTAGCAAAGTACCCTCTCACTTCTTGTTCAACGATGTGCGGAATGTAGCTGACAGTCACGTCTCGTGGCTCTCCTTTTCTTGGTTGTATCTGAAACTCAAATTTTACATTATTCCCTTTGAGCACCTCTTCGATTCGGTCTTTTGACTTGAGGAAATTATGCTCTCCGACTACTTCCGCCTTCTTTCTACCGCTTACATCCTCATCAAAAGGAATAGCGAATATATTTTTGTATGGATTATTGGCATATTGGAATCTGATGTCCTTGTCGACATATATCAAACCAACAGGAACACTATCAATCAGTTGAATGATTTTCTCTTCACTTTCTTTCAATGCTACTTCAGCCTTCTTTAAATCTGTGATATCGGCTACACAGGCGAAATAACCCTCCACAACCTCATTCTCGATATAGGGTGTGTATATCACGTTTACATTTCTTCTGGTTCCATTTTTTAATTGAAAAACTGTTTCATAGGTACCAGAATTTCCTTTTAGACCATCTTCAACACGCCCTTTGATCTTTTTATATGTCTCCTTAGTCAGAAAATCTTCTACTTTAACTCCCTCGATAGACTGGTCCGGCGGAAATCCATTAAGCTCTTTATAGGGTGTATTGGCGTATTCATACTGCTTGTCTTTATTAACAAATACGAGGCCTACCGGTAAACTGTCAGTGACGAGCCTCAGCTTATTTTCGCTTTCGCGCAAGGCTTCTTCCATTCTTCTTCGGTCACTGATATCTATAATGCTGGCAAAGAAACCAACCACCTCTCCCTCTACTATATGAGGTGCATAGTTAACATTAACATAAGGGGCACCACTTTCTGATGTACCAAGATGAATTACTCCTTCGAAAGAGCCTGCTTTACCTTTCAGGGCATCTTTCATGAGGGGACGAATCTTATCAAAAGCATCTTTACCTATTACATCGACCACTTTACGTCCGGCAATCTCTTCGTTTTCATGACCAATCAGTTTTTTATAATTTCTATTGGCGTATTTATAGAAACCACGATTGTCTATAAATACCAAATTGGCAGGTACACTTTCAATAATGATCCTAATCTGACTTTCACTAATTCTAAGCGCCTCTTCTACCTGTTTCTGTTCTGTAATATCGTTGATACAAGCAAAGAATCCGGTGACCTCTCCATTGACCCAATACGGTGCATAATTGACGTATATATAACGATTATCTCCATCTGCCACGGGTATTTTGGCTTCATAAGCTCCCGTTTTACCTTGCAAGACTTGATCGATGTTGGGCTTAATGCCCTTATACCCTTCAGGCCCCAATACCTCTTCAACCTTCAATCCGACTATATCCTCCCCTTCCCGCTTTACAAATTTCTTATAAAAGTCATTGGCAAATAGATAGCGTTCATCGTTATCCACGTAGACAAGGCTGGCCGGTACATTATCCATGATGAGCCTGACCCTTTCCTCACTCTGTCTCAATGCTTGTTCTGCTATGATTCTTTCAGAATTATCGAAGATGCAGCCAAAGAAGCCTACTACTTCACCACCTACTGTGTGTGGTATATAATCGACGGTTAGATATTTGGTTTTACCTGCCTTTGGGGAAATTACATCTTCAAAGTGTACGTGTTCTCCTTCAAGTACCTTTTCCAGCCTTGGCCTGATTTTCTCAAAAGCCATTTCACCGATTACATCAGGGATTCTAGTACCCTCAATCTCCTCCAGGCTCTTGTTCAAAAATTTTCTTAACGCTTCATTGGTAAATTGATAGTTGTAGTCTTTATCCGCATACAGCATAAAGGCCGGTACATTGTCCATAACAAGCCTAACCATCTTTTCACGATCGGCTATTACCTGTTGTACTTCCTTATGTACCGTAATATCAGCAAACGTACCAATATAGCCTATGACCTTATTATCATCCGAGAATTCTGGAATAGCCTCGCAGCTCAGCCATACCACTTTATCTTTCCCCGTACTCACTCTGAACTCCATTTTGAAAGGCTCGAGGCTTTTAACTGCACCTAACCAACGTGCCATGACGGCATCCTTGTCTTCCTCATGCAAATTAGATCTCCAGCCTACACCGAGGCTTCGTTTGGCAGTCATACCCAAAAGCGTACTTCCCCGTTCGTTGATGAAGAGGTTTTCTCCTTCTAAATTGAATTTAAATATACCTATTGGTGCTATTTGCGCGAGTGTTTTAAACTGTCTCAAGCTCGCTCTTAACTCGCTCTGGATGCGTTTTTGATCAGCGATATACCTGATGACTGCACAGGTGAACTGTTGCTCTCCGTACTTAATGTAATTCAGGTTTATTTCGACAGGTATCTCACCATGGTCTTTAGTAGAATGCGAGGCTTGGTAGGTAATCTTTTTGAGGTCGTTAACTATGGCCCAATTTTTTTCCCATTCATTTTTAGTGAGGTTTTTATCCAGATCAAAAATTGTCATTCTGATCAATTCGAGCCTGTCGTACCCAAGTTCTTTGCAAACTATTTCGTTTACGAAGAAAATATTCCCTGATTTATCGAGCCAAATTATACCGTCGCCTACATTGTCAATGGTGAATTCTATAAGATCCCTTCTGGCTTTGGATGCACGATCATGGACTCTCTCACTGATGAGCCTATCATTCTCTCTTCTCAGTTCAAGGCATTGCTGCTCAAGGCTGGCTATGCGTTCTCTAAGCCTCTGTATTTCGTTCATACTATTATTTTTCCCCACTAAGACGGATTGCAGCCGTATGGAAAATTGTCAAATTCAAAAAATAGGCTTTGTGGGTAACAGGACAATCAATACACTATATCAAAAAATGGTGTCAAACTGTTGACGTCCTTTGCTAATACAATATAGAAATCTTATCTCTTATTTCACATGGAAAAGATTAAAATTACTGACTGAAACAGGATGAATTTAGGGAAGTAGGTATTAAACCCAAGTCAGACACTGCTGAAGTGCCCCATTGGTCGGTTTTCTTTCAAAGAAGTCATCTCATACATAGTGAACAATCTATCAACTTAAAGTAAGTGCCCTACTCCAGGATAGATTACTCACTACCTATGAAATGTTATAAGTTGGGTAGTTGCCTTTTTAATCTCCTGAAACTTCGGAAGCCAAAGCAACTAGCTTAACTAAATCTTCCTCATTCTTTTTCGGGTTAAGCTTATTAGATTTTACAAGGCTTTTTAATTCTGCTTTAGAAAGGCCTAGCGTACTGGCAAAACTTTCATTTTTTGGGTTTATTTCGATGATTACATTGTATTGGTTTGCTAAATAGTATCGCTTGCCGGACTGATATTTACTCGTCACTTCTGCGGTTAGGTGACTTGGTTTTGATCCCCTGACAAATTGTTTAGCATACCTTACCACAACCCTCAACTGGTCAGTATCCGGGTTTAGAATTCTGTAAAAGTCCTGTTTAAATAGGTATCCGTTACCAAATTGTGCTTCCACTTTGTCCACTCCCTCTATTGCTTCTGCTTTTTTAATGATAGCATTAAGGTCATCTTTAAAAGTGTATTCAAAACTTACCGAGGCTAAAGTTTTGCCTTCTATATCCTCTTGAACTGTGTATTCTGAAAAAGTGCTTTTAGCCTGCTTCAGAATGCTCTTAACGCTTTCTTGTGTCTTGTTATCGTTGCTCTTGAGCTTTAGGTTCACATTTACTGAATTAAGAAAGAATGAATTAGAAAATGAAAAGGTGATATTCTCCTTTGAGAACAAAGAAAACCCGTCTATCCTGGAAGGATCGATAGCTACAGCGGGGTCAGCCCATTCTTTTTTAGCAAAGATGTAGTTACCATGTAAATCAAATCTAAGGTAGACATCTGCATAGGCGGTAGCACCATCGAATATCAGTTGGCCTTTGTACCAGTAGTCATCATGACTGTTTAAATCAAAATATGGATTACCTTTTACAATCTCTGTGACCCCTGAGGTTTTCATTTGACCTCGGTTGTCGGATGTAAAGGAAAGCTGTTGTAAATCAAAATTACTGAGCCTTGTGGGCGTGCTTTGACCTATCAAATCACTGGCAATCAAAAACAAAACGGCCAAGCTTATATATTTTTTAAGGTAGTGCATCATTCATTTGTTTAATTGGTTATTGATCTTTTGTTCATGAGACAATCGCTACTATTCTACCCCGAACATATAAGGGCGAGAAATAGAAAACCTACCAGCAGAGCCGGTAGGTTTTGAACAATTGACTTAGTGAAAATTCGTGCTATGAAAACTCGAAATTACTTTTATTCAGTGAATGCCACGCGCACTTGCTGGCTAACTATCTGAGCTCCATTGTCCATTTCCAGGGTAAAAATCAAATCCCAATAAACGTCAGGCGCCAATATGGTAGCGGTACATGTAGCATCACTATTGGTCAACTCGTCAAGGGTCATAGCGTACGAAAATGATCGGCCGGAGGCGGCTACGTTTTCTTCCAATACTTGAAAGCTATTGCACGCACCGGCTGCAATCAAACCACCGGAGGCTTCAACACTAATGATATTGGCAATATTAGCACTACCTCCTTCTAGTTCAGCAGTCACAGTGACAGTAGCGTTGCCACTGTTGAAACCAGAACTGATGTAAGCAAGCCCAATGTCCTGATCGAAAGACCTTCCTGGGAAAGTAACAGCTATCTCAGGACGGTTATCAGTAAGACCGTCAAAGTTATCCGTCTCCAGGCATCCTCCTAAGAACATGCCCAATGCACAAATCATCAGAGATATATTTAATCTTCTATTTTTCATGATATTCTTTGCCTTTAAATAATCAAACACATTATTGAACATCCCACCAAACCCTAATATTGATCCTGTCATTGGTAGGTGATTTCGGGTTAGCCGCCAACTCGTTTTGAGGAATAAGCATCTTCCTTGGGAAGTCACCATCTGGGCTCAAAACAGTCTGTGATAGCTGGAAAGCAGGGAAGCCAGTCCTTCTCCAGTCCGTCCATGAGTCTATACCATTACCAAATAGAGCAACCCATTTGTCACGCATAATGATGCTTAAGCGCTCATCATCAGTCGTAGCATTATCAAAAGCTGTCAATCGCGCTTGTAAATAAGCATCGAAATCAGCCTGAGCCACGCCAGCTTCACCCATTGCACCTACTATTCCTTCTTCCAAATAGTCCCTGGCATCACCTGTGGTACCTAACGTCACCGCCGCTTCAGCCAACATGAATTGCAACTGATAGTAAGTAAGCATACGCTCAGGTGCTTCTCCATTGGCACCCACTGGAAACACTCCTAGCCTGGCTCTTACAGTTACTAATGGCGGCGTAGCAGTGGACCCGTTTTGAAACCCTGTATAGATCAGACTATCTGGATCATTCGCACTTGCTTGTCCGTTATTGTCTAAATAGACCGGTATTCTAGGATCATCAAGTATTACCAAAGAGTCTATGAACCTCTGGCTGACAGCAATGTCTCCTTGTCGATTTAAAAAGGCAAAAGCATACATGGGGTGCTGATTGTTCAGGTCAGTAGTATATGCTACACTGAAGTTGTCCCCGTTATTGCGTAACAGTTGATCGTCCGCTATTAGTTGATTAATGGCGTTAGTAGAACCCGTAGGATCAGCCAATCTCTTCTGAAGCTGAAGCTTCAGCTTCAACGTATTCGCAAACCTTACCCACTGATCAATATCACCGCCATATATTCTATCGGTGTTACCAGGGTTGACGCCCTGATCAGGAAGTTGCAGGCTAGCGATACCGTCATCTATCATCTGAATAATAGCAGGATAGATATTTTCCTGCTGATCAAAATCAGGGTCCAACAGTTCAATCTCACCTAGCGCTTGAGCAAATGGAATATCTCCAAAAAGATCGGTAAACTGAGCATAATTGTATGCCATCATGATCTGAGAAATACCAATAAACGTATTATCCCCGTTTGGCTCAGATAGCTCCTGTATTCTTTTCAAATCCAATAGTACACCTGCGTATGTTCTGGCCCAGGCATTGTTAAAGTCAGCCGTTTGGAAATCATAGGTGTCATACCGACCGATTTGATTACCTATACCGGCATAGCGCTGTACCAATGCCCCTGTAGCTCTCTGCATTGCGTTACCCATGTTAAATGCGGTAGTAACCTGAATAGCTGGTAACAACTGACCTGCTGTCACATCGACAGGGTTATTTGGATCATCGTTAATGTCAAAGAACTCTTCGCAACTGGTAGCCGATAGGGCAAGAACACCAATAGCGAAATACTTTATATAATTTTTAATCTTCATTTTCTTCGTCTTTATACTGTTCTAATGATCAAAACGTAAATGACAAGTTGAATCCGTAGTTCCTTACACCAGGACCACTATTCCACTCAAGACCTCTTGCCAAAGCACCAGTAGAGTTAGCTACCTCTGGATCTATGTGCTTTCTAAGATTCGGAGCATACGTCCAAAGGTTTCTTGCTGAGAACGAGAAATCAACTGAACCAAATGGCAGCTTATCCACCAAAGTTTTAGGTAAAGTGTATCCTACTGTAATCTCTCTCAACCTAATGTGTGATGCATCGAATACAGATGATTCAGCAAAAGAACCACTGATATCTCTCCAGTAAGTTTGGGCATCTACCTGGATGTTGTTAGGAATTCGGTTTCCATCATCATCAAGAATGACGTTACCTTGCGCATCTGCTAGTACACCAGGAACAATTCTCGGTTGATCTCTGTCTACACCAGTCTCTTCAAGAGCACCTAATCCGGTAGCAAAACCAATTGTGTTTGACCAAACATCACCACCTTTCTGCATATCCAACTGAGCACTCAATCTTATACCCTTCCAAGAGAAAGTATTGATCAATGAGCCGTTCCAATCCGGGTTAGGATCACCAACTATTGTGATGTCACCACCACCTACTAATTGTCCTCTGTTGATGCCGGAATTGATCACCAAAAGTTCTCCGGTCAATGTGTCCCTTAAGTACTCCTGACCTCTAAATACACCAACTGGCTCTCCTACTACGACACTTGATTCAGCACCGGTAAACCCTGAAAGGAATGAAGCTTCGATTCCTTCAGCTAGTTCTTCTACTCTGTTTCTGATACGCGTCCAGTTCACGATTACATCCCAGTTGAAATCTCCTGTCCTAACCGGATTGGCAGTGATTACCAATTCTATACCTGAGTTGTTGATAAGACCGGTGTTGGTCACGAAACTGGTAAATCCTGTAGAAGCTGGTATGGTAAGCGGGAAAATCTGATCTCTCACATCCTGGTTATACCATGTGAAATCTGCTTTAATGCGATCACCCCAGAAACCCAACTCAGCACCTAACTCGATCTGTGTATTTTCTTCAGGAACGAGGGTATTGTTACCTCTTACGTTAGACTGTGTGAATGAAGCTACTCCGTTGAATGGGAAATTCACTTGTGCTACGTTGTTACCCAATGTAGGTACAATGTATACCGTAGATGTCAAGAATGGATCGGCATCGTTACCCACACGTGCCCAGCTCGCTTTGACCTTGGCAAATGAGAGAATGTCATTCTGGATGTTGAATGCTTCTGTAGGTATGAATGATCCCGAAACCTGTGGGTAAAGGAAACTTCTGTTTTCCTGAGGTAGCGTTGACGACCAGTCATTTCTAGCAGATATGTTTAAAAACGCCCAGTCTTTATAACCTAATGAGACGTCTCCAAATACACCTACCAACCTTCTCCAGTAATCAACTCCATTACGCGTGTCAACGGTTACATCCTCAGCATTCAATATGTTGTTGATACCCGGAGTAGTCAAACCAGTTGCCTGAACGATGAAACGATCCCTTCTGGTAGAGTTAATATTGTGGCCTACCTTCACATCCAAGGTTAAGTCTTGGCTGATGTTTTTAGAAAGGCCTACTATGAAGTTGGATTCGAACAGCCTTTGATTGATTTGCTCTTCGATGATCAAACCTTCGTTGAACCTTCGGCTACTACGGGCAAACACCGATTGTCTGTCCTCACCGCTGACATCCATACCGAAAGAGTATGAAATGTTCAACCAATCCGTCACGTCATAATTCAACCCAATATTACCGATTACACGGTTCTGGTCTGAGACGTTAGGATTGTTTTCAGTAGACCAAAGCGGGTGATCAATAGTAGTAGAATAGAAGTTCTGTGTACCATCAGGGTTAGTAACTGGTCTTCCTTGTAGGTCGTAGCTTCTTGGCAATGAAGGTAGAATGAAGTAAACACTCGATCTTGAATTACCTTGAGGGCTACCTTGAGTCTCTCTTCTGATGAAATTCAAATTACCATTGATGAAGAAGTTCTCGATTACTTCAGTAGTACCTCCTAAGCGAACATTGGTTCTTTCCAAGAACGAATTTGGAATGATACCTTCTTGATCCGTTCTACCGACAGAAAGGATAAATCCGGAGTTTCCATTTCCACCGGATAACTGCACATTGTTGTTCCATAGATAACCATCATCAAAAAAGTCGCTTACGTTATTAGGATAAGCTTCGTACACTACCCTGGTTCCTGTATGATCGGTAATGGAATCGTTGGCAATCGCACCAAATCTGCGTCCCCATGAGTTACTACTTACTGGACTATGGTGCCTAAAACCGAGCCCCTGACCATATTCATTTTGGTACTGAGGCAGGATGTTCACCTGGGAAACATTAAAAGAAGAATTGACTTTGATAGACAATCCTTTTTGCCTGTTTGCTTTCTTGGTATTGATTATAATGGCACCATTAGCACCCCTAATACCATAAAGAGCTGCAGCAGCTGCACCTTTTAGTACGTTGACACTTTCGATATCATCAGGGTTGATATCTATTGCACCACCACCGAATGAACCGGTACCAAATACAGCCGCAGAACCTGCGGCAACGTCTGAAGCCACATTGTCAATGTTGATCGGAGTACCGTCAACTACGATAAGTGGTTGGTTTCTATTACTTCCGGCTATTGAAGTAACACCTCTGAGTAGAATGGTCTGACCACCACCAGGAGCACCTGTAGGGGTGGTAATCCTCAAACCAGCTACCTTACCCTGTAAAGATTCAAAGACGTTGTTGGTCGATTTTTGAGCCAATTGCTCTCCTGCAACGTCCTGAGTTGAGTAACCTAAAGCTTTCTTTTGACGCTCAATACCAGCCGCTGTCACCACTACTTCAGTAAGTGTAGTAATGTCAGCATTCAACTGGACGTCAATTACTTCTCTGTTACCAATCTCAACTTCCTGGGTTTGATATCCAATAAAGGAGAATATCAATATCCCTCCTGAAGCAGGTACGGATAATTTGAAGTTACCATCGATATCGGTAACCGTACCATTTGTTGTACCCTTGAGTACAACGTTCACTCCCGGGATAGTTGCGCCGTCCTCTATGGCTGTTACTTTCCCGGAAACGTTCCTGTCTTGCGCCCAAATTTCACCGAAGGTGAATACGGACAAAACCATAAACAGTAAAAATTTCCTCATACTTTAAAAGTTTAGGTTTGATAAATGATTAACATGGTCCCCATGAGTGAGAGGAGCCTAAGAATCATATCATGAATCCTGTAAAAGCGAAATAGAATTGTGAAATACCCTTAAGACTCCAAACTTTGTTTGGGGTTAGGCTCAAAAGTGAGAAAAGGAGGGTGAAACAAAATCACCCATTATGGATGATTTTTTTGGGTGAAAAACGACGTATTTGGGTGCTATTGGGTCATTACATGCCTATTTTTGAGACATTGATTTTTAGGCCGTACGTTGATATACAGTTTCATAAGATATACAAGGGGTATTAATAGACGTTGCTACAAAAAGAGCAAAAACAACCGCATCATACCCCAAAATGACTGTGTTTCGAGGTTATCTAAAGTTCACATCGTATTCCTCGAATCAGATAAGTCTTTCTTGAGTGGCTTTAGCAATAGCTTCCGATTTGCTGTTAACCTGGAGTTTAGAGTAGATGTTCTTTATATGGGATTTTGCGGTTTCTTTGGTTATAAATAAATCCTTGGCAATCAAACTATAGCTTTTTCCTTGTGAGAGAAGTTCTAATACCTCAGTCTCCCTGGCTGATAATGGTGAATTGGGATTCTTTTGGAAAGAGCTCACGACCATTTTGGCTATTTTACTGCTCATCGGTGCCCCACCATTCACGACCTCGTCAATGGCATTTAGCAGTTCAGAATGACTGGTGTTCTTAGTAATGTAGCCGGTTGCGCCGGCACACAACGCCTGAAAAACCAAATCACTATTTTCATAGATGGTGTTCACAATAATTTCCACACCAGACATGATTTTCCTGATCTCGGTTATCCCCTGAATACCATTCATGCCTGGAAGTTCCAGATCCATTAATATAATCTCTGGTTTATCTTTCTTAACGCATTTAATAGCGTCTTCGCAGTTATCATAAGTATTAACGACGTAGTATTTACTAATACTATTAAGAATTAAGGCGAACCCTTCTCTTACGGCATCGTTATCCTCAACAATTACAATTCTTGACCTAAAGTATTTCATTTTTTGACCTTTTTAGTGTTATATAAATCTCATAACCTCTGATTTCGAAGGTTTCTCAATTTTCCCTCTCAAGGTGACTGCTACACCTTTATTCTCATTGCGATTTTCTATGGTAAGTTCGCACCCTATTTGCTTCGCCCGGGATCTCATGTTGGTGAATCCATGCCCCTTTTCGGTGTGTCCATTGGCGAAACCAGTTCCGTTGTCTTTAAATTCCATTACGAATTCATCACCCAACAGGTTCAAATTAAAGCTTGTCTCATCCCCACCTGAATGTTTTAGCGCATTGGTCATTGCCTCTTTGAATATCAGTACGATCTGTCTACTCCAACCTGATGGAAGTACAGCCTCGTCTTCAGGAATGTCGCCTGCGCTAGAATAGAAATGAACCGACGTTTGTGCAAACAAATCCTCTCCAAAGTCCTTCAAATAAGTGAATAACTCGCTTAAATAATCACTTTCCGGATCAATTGACCAGATGAAATCCTTGGTACCGTTAAAAAGTGATTTGGTGTGTTTTTCGATGTTTTTCAACAATTCATCGATTTCCTTTGACTTATCCTTGAGCTTCAGATTGATCAAATTGGTAAATACGGTAATGCTGGCCAATTGATTACCCATATTATCATGAAAGTCCCTGGCCATTTTCGTCCTTACTTTCTGCAACTCTTCTGCTCTGATCTTTTCTATAGTGAGCACGCGTTGTAGTTTAGCCTTGATGCGGTAGTCGTTATAAAACTTAACTAATAATAAAGCCACCACTACTGATAAAACATAGAACCATGGGCGCTGCCAGAATGGAGGTATGATACTAAATGAAAACGAGGCAGGCACTGTATTCCAAATCCCATCACTATTAGACGCTCTCACTTTAAAGGTATAGTTTCCGGGAGACAGGTTAGTATAAACCGCTTCAGTGTTTTTGGTTACAGGAGACCAGCGTGGCTCGAAGCCTTCCAGCATGAACTGGTATTCAACTTTCTTTGGATTCTTGTGGCTGTTGCCAAAATATTCAAAAACTAGGTTATTCTCATTGTATTTGAGATTCAGATTTTGTGGTAGATCATACCAATGACTTACAGAATCGGCATACTCGCTCCAATTCACCTCATTGTAGAATAGCCTAAGACCTGATAAGTATATCTTCGGTTCGATCTCATTCACACTTTCTTTATAAGGCTGATATTTATAAACGCCATCGTTGCTACCAAACCATATACTACCATCAAGTTCTTTATAGACAGAATTGTAATTGGTTTGAATAGTGAAGAAGCCATCTTTTCTTTCGTAGTTCTTAATGTTTTGAACATTAGAAAGCGAGTCTAGAATGATACGGTCCACACCTCTTTCAGAACTAACGATAAGGTTATGATTATTATCAAAAGTCAGGTTGTAGATGAGGTTGGAACTGAGACCGTCCACCGTTGTAAAGCTCTGAAAAGCTTTGGTTTCTTTATTGATTTTGGCAATGCCATAACCCGAGTAGCCGATCCAAAGGTTGTCCAGCTTATCTTGAATGGCAATGTTTATTCTCTTATCGAAAATCTCTTCGTCGTAAAAATAAGGCTTTAGGTTGTTGCCATCGCAGGTATTGAAACCAGCTCGCGTCACCACCAATGTAGAGCCATCGTTTAGGGGCGTAATTTTCCATACTGTCTTATCGAAAAGGCCATCTTCAAGGGTGAAATTTTTAAAAGTGCCATTTGATAATATACTCAACCCGGATTGGGTACCCACCCAGACATTATTTTTATCATCAGCATACAGGCATTTAACCGCATCGGAAACCAGCCCGTCCGCTTGAGTGATTATGTTAAAAGCGTCTCCATTGTAGTTAATGAGACCAGCCCCCTTTGTACCAAACCAAAGTTGCCCTGAGGCATCCATCACACTGCTGGTAATGTAATTATTAGGCAGGCCATTCTCGGTTGAAAATTGCTCAAATGAGTAGCCGTCATACCGAATAAGACCACCACCATCGGTTCCAAACCAATAGAATCCGGTGCGATCTTTTACGATAGAGGTTACGTTTTTATTGGTCAGCCCGTCTTGCTCACCAATGTGATAGAAAATTTCCCCTTGGAACTTAAAAATACCCTCCCCACTGGTTGCAAACCATAAGCTCCCTTCTCTATCCCTGAAAAGCGTATGCACACTTAAATCGGTGAAGCCATTGCTCTTGTTGTAAGACATTCTGCGATCACCTATGATGGCCACTACACCAATGGTTGAAACAACCCAGATATTGCCGTTTTTTTCTTCCAGTACTTTTTTAACGAAGACTTCATTCAAGCCATCAATGAATTCAAACTCATTTTCGGTACCTGGAGCGTACCTCATGAGGCCTCTATTCGTACCGACCCACATAGTGTCACTTTCTCCAATATATATCGATAGAATAAACGCCCTAATCTGTTTGCTACCCAGCATGTGTGTAAACACGCCATCCCTAAACTTGTACAACCCCTTCACCGCTGTTACTATCCACAGGTTTCCATTGTTGTCTTCGGTGATGTCTATCACTTTGTCATTGACAAAGCCATTGTCCGCATTGTAGGTATTAATTTGTCCTTGGGTGTTCACGGTAGCCATTCCGCCTTTAGGAGCAGAATACCATATAAGTCCATTTTGGTCTTCAAAGATGGTATTGACAGAATTAAGGCTTGAATTACTCTGGTCAGTTCCGAAGTTCCTTATGGTCTTGCCATCAAATAGGGAAACACCATTGGCGGTTGCTGCCCAAATGTTACCTTTCTGGTCAGCGATCACGTCCCTGACAAAATTGCTGCTGAGCCCCTCACGCTCAGTGTAATTCTCAAATGTGATACCGTTGAATTTGGAAAGTCCTCCTCCTTGCGTGGCAAACCAAAGGTTGCCAAACTGGTCTTCACACATATTCATGACATGAGAATGGGCCAAGCCTTCCTCTACATCATACCTGACAAAGTTGTATGATTGACCCCATGAAGTAAACGAGACGAACCAATAGAAGGGAAGAATCAACAACCACCTATACCATAATACCTTATTTCGCAGCACCCTTTTCAAAAGAACTCTTTACATTCTTGCCAAAACTAACAATGAACAAGTGTAATGAAAATACCGAAAAAAGGGTGATAATTAAAGAGAAACCATAGCGTTATGCCATTATCGGAGTAAATAGAGCTTTCCAAAACCCTTTTTGAATGCCCGATCGGCTGAGGTTGGTCTTTTTTCCAGCTCCTCTCCATCGCGCCGTACAACAACGCGGTAGATATACACACCGTTGGCCAATTGATCCCCAAACTCGTCTTTACCGTCCCACGCATAATCGGTGATATTGTTACCAATTCTAATCGGGCCAAGCTCGTCCTGAGTGATTTCCCTGACTATTTTACCTGATACGGTCATGATCTGAATTTTAATCTCATCGGGAATTTCTGCACCTGTCAAAGTGAACACAAACTGTGTACTCGTAGAAAACGGGTTCGGATAGGGATAGAAATTGGTAATCTGAGATTCATTGATCACTTCAAAATTGATACTAAAAGGCTCGGTACCTGAACTATTGCCACTTACATCGGAGGCATCCACCCGCAAAGTGTAAACACCATCGGCCAGGTTCTGCGGTTGAAATTCAACTCTAAAGTCGTTTTCCTCATCCGCTGGAGTCCAGGTAACATTAGGGTTGGAAAAGCTTACCCGCTCAAAATTGCAAGACTCGCACGGCGGCCTTAAAAAGATATTTATGTCAGTAGTATCGTTATTGAATATAAATCGATTTTCATCCCTCAACTTAATCCCGATCAAAGGGTTTGGGGATACAATATCACCATCCAGTATATGCTCTCCATCAAACACCACATCCAAAACCGGATTGGTATTATCTGCCTCTACCTTTAAGTAGTTTGGCAGGGCTATGATGTTGTTATCGTAATATTGCTCAGGCAACACCCTGGGGTTTACAAAAAGTCTGAAATCGTTGAGACCCACGTTGTTCAATGTCGGTATATCTATTTGAAAAACGCTGGTATCCCCTGGTGCTGGGGCGGCTATATTTAAATTACCTTCAATAGCTGTGCGGGTGTTGGCATTGAAAGTGTTAAACTCAACCCTAAGGGAGTCAGAAAAGGATCGTTCACTGACATTGATGAAAGACAACGAGGTTGTGAACAACTCTCCCTCCTGACGGGTCAAGGTGCTTTGTTGGTTATCTTCCGTGAAGAACAGAATCCCTTCTGGTACACCAGTATAATTGATTTGCCATTTGTCAAGTTGCGGTGCAGTCAAATTCGTTTCGTCGGCTATGTTCCACCTCATTCTGAGGTAAGGATACTGGATAGCGTCTATGGAAGAGATATCAGTCTCATTTGCGGTAAGTCCAGTCAATAGTGCTGTTTCATTACCCAGGTCATCAAGACCAATCAAATCAAAGTCGAATACATCAGTTTGTGGTAATTCTGAAACGTCCACGGCCGTAAAAAGTCTATCCCAGCTTGAAGCTGGGCCTATAAGTGGCGTAGTAATAGTAGCTTCAGTAAAAATGCCATTGATGATTTCATCCAGGTTGATCTGCTGTTCATTAGCCGGAACATCAGTAGCCACTACGATGGTGGCAGTGCCGGGTGCAGCACCTTTGCGCCCAACGGCAATGATCGGATCTCCATTGGATAGAGTCGTAATATCGGCGGAGGAAATACCCAACTGTTCTAAGCTAGATAAATTGGAAGCGGTCAAAGACGAATATAGAAAGTTATCTATGGTAAAAAGCACCACAAAATCACCATTATTCAGGTTATCAACATATTGGTTGAGCCACATATCCGGTCCGGTTATTTGGCCGGCGGTAAAGCTGTTGATCACCTGCGGAGACCTACCACAAGACCTTCTGTCGTTGATTCTAGAAAAGAAAACACCCTGAAATGGCGTAACGGTAGACCTATCAAAAGCAATAAGGTTTAGAGTACCAGGATTACAAGTCCTATCTGCGTCATCATCAGGGTTAGGCACAATAAATTCTATGCCGTCGATTTGTACGCTCACATCAGCTGTCGTGGCTGGGTTGTTCGAACCAAAAGTGATAATACTAACATCCTGGGAGTTTTCCTGAAACTGCAGTTTTCTAGTCAGCGTATCGAAATCGAGTCCAATGGTTTGGTTTTCAATGAACTGCCCAAATTGAGATTGAATCCAACCTTCTTGCCCGTTATTTATAAAAGTGAACGAGCTGGTCACCCATTCATCACTCTCCCCATCTTGTGTAACGGCAAACCTTGTTCTCCAATAATAAACGGCGCTATCATTCGCCTGAGTATTGTTCAGCAAATCAACCTGCCAACTGGCTATTGTTCTTCCTCTTACGGTCATGGCCTGCCTGAACGGACTGTCGAAGGTGAATGCGGTATCTATTTCAAATTGAAAGTCCCTTTCCCCCTGCAACAAATCTGTGGCCTGTGCCAATAACTCAACTTGCGATGCATTGACAATACCATAGTTGATAGGAAACACATTGAAAGTACTATTCGATTGGATCAAGAAGTTGATAGAAGCTATGTTGTTGGTCTCATCCAGTTCATTCACCAGACCGTCAAAATCAATTTCTACATCGAATCGGTTATCACCTGCACCTGTTCCTGCGGCGTTGGGAATGGTGATGGTAAGCGTATCCTGGAAGAAGACATTGGGAAACCGCTGCTCGAATACTTCCTGTGTGTTATCACTGAAGGTACGCGTGGCCCTCACATTGATAGAATCTTCGTTTACTCGACCAAAATTCCTTACAATAGTCCTAAGGGCAAAAGAATCAAGTGCAGCCGTGGCTTCGCCACCGTCAAATGCTTCAATCAGTATACTGTTGTCGTTAATCTCGTAATCAGCCCTTTCAGCACCGAAAAGCTGTACCGCTGGATCTCCCAACAAGAGCATTTGCTGTACTTGGGAAACATCAAGTGCACCGGTCAGTACACCGTTCAGGTAACGTTTTGCCACCTCAAGCTGGATCTCGCCAATCGAACTGGAAAGGAAGACAGAATCACCATAGGCCACTGAATAGAATGTATCTGAGTACCTGCGCAGTGTAGATTCAAAACCAAAAGAGGTATGAGCTATAAAACCTACCGCACCTCGTTCAGGTGCCAATATCCAGTCTTCCCCGAAAATAATTTGGCTGTTGAAAAACTCTCCTGCGTTACACCCATTCAGCAAAAACATCGGGTAGCGTCCCTGGTTGCTATAACCCAGAAGATCATCCGTAACAAAACCGATATCAATATCCGTAATGGCTGGCGCTGAATGGCCGAAAAAAGTGACCAAATTCACACCTTCATTGACCTGATCAGATACATTAATCTGTTGAACCGTACTGTTGACGCTTTTTCTGATCGTTGTCACTTCACCCCCTAGAAAAACATCTTCCGCAACAGTTTGAAAAGCATTGGTGTACCCATTGAACCTAATCAATTCCGCAGGCGTAATGCCTCCGCTCAAGTGCAATACTCTCTTTCTCCAAAGATCTTCAAAAGGCGTGGCCTCAGTCTCGATCACCTTATTCAAATAATCTATAATTTGTTGAGGTGAACTAGCAGTTAATCGTCCAGTAGGCACCGCAGGAACATTAGGTATCCCGTCTAAACCGACAGTATAGAACATATCAGAGCCTGGCTCCCCAGCAGGTGGCACAAGATCTAGAAACAATAGCGTATCCGGTTGATTATTTCTATGAAAGCCAGAGGATGGGTTAAGCCCTTTCCCTAACAAAAACAGAAATTCCGGGTCACCGTTATCCCACATGAATCGCATAAAATCAAATATGGCTAGTGTGGACACTTCGCCAAAGTTGAATTGATTGTAGAGCTGCTGTATGTCCACAACCAGTGTATCAAAGTTTCCTCCTGCGGCAGAAGCACGATAATCAGAATAAGCTTTTACAGCATCATTAACCCCACCTGCCGGTCGCATCAGGGACCTATGACTGATAATGATGTAGTTGTGATTGGCCGGGGTGATCGGCCTAAAGCTAACACGGCTCAATGTTGGTATGATGAATTCAGGTCCATTGACAACAAGGGTCCGAGCTGTGCTGGTATTCGGTATAATAGCATTGATATTACCGCCTAAATCATTGACACCAATTCTAAGCACGTTGGCCAAATCAGTTACGTCATATATAAGTGGATTGATTGGTGTATTTTGTATTTCTAAAAAAGACCGGTCTGAAGGGTCCTGGTTGAGGTAGAACTTCTTGCTGGCCTGCCCTTGCATATCGAAGGCTTGCGGATATATCAACCGTACGAAAGCTCCACTAACAATGTCGTTACCTCCATTGATGCCTAGCGCTCTTATTCTCACAACCAAATCCCCGGCGGCAGAGATATCACTCCATTCTATTTCTTCATCTATCAGCACACTGGAATAGTCAGAGAAAATATTGTTTGATGAAATTACCCTTAGTGAAGAAGCGTCAGGGCCTACTAGTATTTCAAAATCATGTGTAACATTATCCTGCCCCACCACCAATACATTCAGCCTAGGATTAGCGATAGAAGGTAGTGAGTTATTCACTCCTGAAACCGTATAATCTAAAAACTGGTTTTCTTGTATGATGCCCCCTAACCAGCCTTCTCCATCATCAAATACAGTAAGGTTGATAAAGTCGCTACCGAAGGATTCTCCTAAAGAATACCTATCTACTATTAATTGTAGATTTTCTTCATTGTGACTTTGCTGAGCCGGAATACCAGTAACGTTGTTTTCGCTAAAGGAGGCCATGCGCTTACCGTTGACCGGCCCCAATTGAAAGGTCAGGAAATAAGCCGTAGTGTCTGTATATAAATTGTAAAGTTGGTGAGGCTGTGCTTGTGGCGTTTGATAAAGTCTAACATCTGAGGTACCATCATTGGTAACACCATAGAACTCAAGGAAATCGCTCGTATTGAAGACAGCGTCCTGTTGGCCTTCTATGTGAATCGCTTGCTCCACTCCTCTATGAAATAACTGAATACGTCTGGGATCGACTGCATCGACCGGGAAACCCGCGTTGAGCAGATCAAAAAAGGTGATTCTGTAAACGCCTTCTTGGGCAACCGGTATCCGATAGTATGTTTGATTAAAATTGATCCATTCATTACCATAATCTTGAGCGTATCCGCTTGAAAGCAGCAAAACGCTGAAAATGGAGAGTATGGATTTTCTAATTATTCCTCTTAATCGCACAACTAGTCAAGGTTTGCCTTTAATGAAAAAACATGGGAGTAAAGTGACTCAGATTGATCTCCTATGTCCGTTAGTGCATAGTCTATGGTAACCTTTTTGATCGTGAAGCCTAAACCAAAATTCGGTTGGAAGGAAGTAGAAGTCGAACCGTCAGAGTCTTTTACCTCTTGCACATTACCGGCACCAAAACGCAGAAAAACAGTCCTTTGATAGTCCAGCTCGAAACCTATGCCAGGGTCTATAGAGGCAAAGTCAGACTTGACCAGTACATTGCGTTTACCATCAAATGTAAGGTTGAGATCAAGTGCTGCCAACACACCAAATTTTTCCTTCACAGGGAAATACCTGGCTACTCCCAGCACGGCCTTTGGCAAAGTCAACTCAATAGAGTTCTGTGGGATTTCATTACCTGTCTGTGTAAATACGTCTACTACAAGTTCTGAATTATGTGACCAAGCATTGAAGGTTCCGGTAATGTCGCGCAGCATGAGCCCAAATTGCCAGTCTTTCACCTCCAATTGACCGCCTACATCCAAACCAAAACCCCAAGCAGTTGCGAAGTTACCGGCCTGGCGGTGTATGACTTTGAAATTAGCACCGAGTCTTAAACCTTGAAGGAAATTGAATTTTCTGGCAAAGGTCAATAAAAAGGCATAATCAGCGGCAGAGAAAAAGCGAATGTTATCGTAATTGATTGCACCATTGGCATCATATAAAAAACGGGTATCAGGAATATCATCCACTGCAAACCGGATCACAGAAATACCTAAATGGCTCATACTATCCACCGGTGTAGCAAAAGCAGCATAATCGTACTTAGCAATACCGGCAAAGTACTCAGCGTGCATGAGTGAGAATTCGTATTTGGATTCTATATTCAGCAGACCAGCAGGATTCCAGTATCCGGCCGTGACATCGTCAACGTGAGCCACTTGCGCCTGAGACATACCTAGCGCCCTGGCTCCCACTCCTATGGCAAGAAATTCATTACTAAACTTTGGAGCGGATATCTGCCCGTTCACCTGAACAGCCACACTCATCAGAACCACTACGGCAAAAAATCTAATCATCAACGTATATTAACGTCTAAATCTATCAATATTTTAAAGCGTAAACAAAAGACCAATTCATAACGTAATCTGACAAATCAAAAAGTTAATCATCTGGAGGCCAGACCAATGATTTTTGCACATCGCACTTAACAAAAATAACGGTCAGCGATGAATAGTTCATCATTAATACCAAATTCAAAAAATCGGTAACAGTTTACACACAATCACCTAAGTACATCTGCTTAGACAATCGGTTTTATATAATTTTTAAAAGAATAAAATAAAACTTACGAATAAAATTGTATACAAGCTAATATTTCTTACTTAGTACTTGGCCATGCAAGGTACTTTCCCGTATACTTGTGTGTAAGGGGTCTGAAAGCTTGGATCTCCTTCATTAAAAGGTCTTAAACTTATAAAATGGAAATGTAATGAACCTAGAGAATACGCAAGTCCAAATGCGGAAAGGTATTCTGGAGTATTGCATACTGCATATTATATCCAGAGGAGAGGTTTACGCTTCAGACATGTTGCTAGAACTAACTTCCGCAAAAATTATGGTGGTTGAGGGTACATTATACCCGCTGCTTACCCGGTTGAGAAAAGCTGGCTTGGTTGAGTATAAATGGGTAGAATCCAACTCTGGCCCACCCAGAAAGTACTACAAGCTGACCGATAAGGGTCAGGAATTTCTAAAAAGCCTCAACGCTACCTGGAATGAGCTCGTCAAATCCACGAAGACAATCATCAGTAACAAAAAAGCAAAAGAGACTCAATCATGAAAAAGAATATAAGTATCAATATAAGTGGTATCATCTTCCACATAGAAGAAGACGGGTACGACAGACTCAAAGCTTACCTTGATTCAATAACGAAGTATTTCTCTTCTTTTGACGAAAGTCAGGAGATCATTGCCGATATAGAAAGTAGAATAGCCGAGATATTTTTATCCAAGCTCAATGAAAATAAGCAGGTCATCACAGCAGAGGATGTAGAAGCACTGGTAGCTACCATGGGTAGCATTCAAGATTTTCAAGCCATTGAAGAGTCTTTCGATCCAGAGGAAAAATCTTCTTCCTCTAGCAGCAGCCAAGAAGAATACGGCCAGTTTGGGAAGTCCAGAAAGCTTTACAGAGATGAAAAGCGTAAACTGTTAGGTGGTGTATGCGCTGGTATTGCTCACTATTTCAATCTCGACCCGCTTTGGATCAGATTGTTGTTCCTGATTCTTTTCCTTGGTAGCTACGGTACGTTGATCATAGTTTATATCGTGCTGTGGGTGGTTGTCCCTTCTAGCTACGATCTGGAAGAAGATCAAAAAATGAAGAAGATGTTCCGGGATCCCGGAGGTAAAGTAATTGGTGGTGTGGCCAGCGGTGTAGCGACTTACTTCGGTGTCGAGGTGGCTGTCATACGCTTACTATTCGTCATATTCGCATTCTTTGGTGCCGGTATCATACTTTATATCATCCTATGGATCATCCTGCCGGAGGCTAAAACCATCACCGATAAAGTGCAAATGCAAGGTGAACCGGTCACTTTGAGCAACATCGAATCCAATGTAAAAAAGAGTTTGAATGTCAATGAGAATGAAGAGGAAAACATTTTCGTCAAAATACTGCTTTTCCCCTTCCGCCTTATATCGACTTTGATCTCAGGATTGGGAAAAGCACTCGGCCCATTGGCGCTATTCATTGTTGATTTCATTAGAATAATAGTGGGTATCGTGATGACCATCACAGGTTTATCATTGATGTTCAGTGCCCTGGTCATTCTGGGTGTATTCTTAGGTTTAATTACCAAAGACAGTGCACTATTCTTTGGAATAACCAATTTGGAGTCTGCCATTCCAATGGATATCTTCCTCAATAGCTTCCCAGTATTCACGGGCATATCGGCATTCCTTGCCTTACTGATCCCATCTATTCTAATAGTACTGCTAGGCATTTCGATGATAGTGAAGAAAATCATCTTCAGCGCTACGGTAGGCTGGTCTTTGTTTGCTCTATTCATAATTAGTGGAGTAATTCTCGCCATCAACGGCACCTCTATCGCCGTGAACTTTGATGAACATGGAGAATATAAAGTGACTGAAAGCTATGAGATCGAAGGAGAAACGGTAGTGTTGAAATTGAATGAGGTTGGTATGGAAGAATACGATGGCGTACATCTTCGCATTCGTGGTCACGAGTTACCGGAATTTAAATTGGTACAAGAATTTGAAGCTCGTGGGCATTCAAGGAAAAATGCGGTAGAGAACGCAAAGATGGTTGACTATGGTGTTGTAGTGAAAGATTCTATCATAACCTTTGATTCCAATATCATTTTCCAGGATGACGCCATATTTAGAGCCCAATCCTTAGTGGCCACCCTGTACGTTCCTTATGACAGGGAGTTTACGATGGAAGATGGTTTAAGATATATCATATGGAATACACTTTGGCGGAGCGGTTATCGTGCGCGAGATATTGAGGGCAATGTTTGGTACATCGACGAAGACGACAATTTGATTTGTAAGACCTGTAACGCAACCAGTCGCTCACGATACGGTCGCAACGAGGCGAGTAATTCCAGGGAGTATGCCGTATCTGGATTTACAGACATTGAAATAGAAAGTCCAGTACAGGTCTATGTCAACAAGAGCCAAAGGTTCATGGTACGATTATCAGGGCCTGATCGCTACTTGAACGAGTATACCATCACCCAAGACGAGGACAAAATCATTGTGGCTTATACGGATGGTCGTCAAAGACGGAGTACCAGAACCAATGAAGCGGTCAAAGTGCATATTGCCATGCCAACGATAGATGGGATAGAGTTGAACAATGCCTCTAAACTCAAGCTTTACAGAGGGTTCAACCTTGATGATTTCAACATCGACATGTCCGATTTCTCATCTGCCTCACTAGACATTAAGTGCGATAACCTTGAGGTAGATCTTTCAGGTAACGCCCAGCTAGAGCTTGAAGGAAAAGGTAATGAAATGCAGGTACAGTTATCAGGAGAATCGCAATTGGACGCTTATGATTTCTCGACTTACAATACTACGGTAAGGTCAAAAGGAACTTCGGTGGCCAAAGTTTATGTCACTGATAATATTGAAATCGACGCTTCGTTCGCGGGAAGTGTCAAATATAAAGGCGGTGCTAAAGTGGTCAGAAATGTCAATGACAGCGAAGACTAGGTAAGACAACACTCCAAGGTCAACATCGGAGAAAGATCGCTAAGTGAAGATCATCTCAAAAGTGCTTTTTTAGGGTCATTTCGAATGTAATGAGAAATGACTGACTTTTGAGGTGATTTGTAGCCAAACGGTCTTTTTTCATTTTATGTAATTTTGAATTGAAGTAACTATTAATTGGGTATTTTTACCTAGTTCAACAACAATAGATTTATGAAAATGAAATATTCTGCGATCGGATCGCTGCTGATAGTTCTGGTAGCCACAATGATCATTAGTAGCTGTAAAAGCTCAGAAGCGCAGGGCAACCAGGGCATCAAAGGGACTGTACTTTGGTATGAAGGCAATTTAATGCCTAGTCCCCAGCAAGATCCTCCTGAAGGTAAACCGGTAGTGAGGGAAATGTTCATTTATAAATTAACCAACATAGGTGATACCAAACAAAATGAACAGTTCTTCTCAGACATCAAGACTGAATTGGTGAAAACGGTAACAACAGATAAAAACGGTAAATTCAAAGTGGATCTACCTGAAGGCACTTATTCTATCTTTTCTAAAGAAGAGAATGGGCTCTTCGCCAACTATTTCGACGGTAACAATAGCATCGCACCGGTGCAAGTGGTCAGTAATCAATACTCTGAGATCAAATTTAGAATTGATTACAAAGCGGCATATTAGAAGGGATCTTTACCTAGATTAGATATAGGAAAAGAGGTTGTCTAAAAAGCCAGTCATTTCGACGTAAGGAGAAATCTCTCTCCAGATTAAAGTTGCATTAACCTCAAGATAGATTTCTCACTGCGTTCGAAATGACCGTTCTGAACGGCTTTTTAGACAACCTCTTGTTTTCCAGGATTTTTGCTCCTTTAGGTATACATCGTTAGCATTCCGAGCAACGCAAAAGCTACAATTAATCCTAATTTTACCATTTTCTCAACACTGAACTTTCTCATTTTCTACGACTTTAGAATGGATGACTAAACGGATTAGTTTTTCTCAAGAACTAAAGTGTAGATTTCGTCGTCCTCAATGGTCAATTCAATTCTTCCTGATTCAAGCTTTACCAACTCCCAGTCATCATTGAGTATTTCAAATAGTTCAGAACTCTCGAATTCCAACTCCAGTACGCGCTCACCATCATCCAAGTATTCTTCCCAGGCACCATCGATTGTGTCGTTACCATTAGAAGCGGTCATCTCACCTTCAACATCAAAGGTTATATTGAACCCGTTAAAGTCTGCTGTTTTGTTCTCACTGTCACTTTCCAGCTTGGCGACAACCCAAGTCCCGTCAACGATAATCTCAGTTATTGTCTGATTGTCTTCATCGTCGGCTACTCTTTCTAAGACCAATATGGTCAATTCATCGTCATCGTCATCATCTTCATATTTCAACCTGATCAGGTTCTCATCGAACTCAACTACTTCCCAATCCTCATTGAGCTTTTCCAAAAGGTCAGAGTCTTCAAACTCTATCTCCAACTCAAGTACGCCATCATCACCGTCTGTCTCCCACTCTCCTTCTACATCCTTATCATCATTTGATGCAATAAGTGTTTCATCTTCTTCGAAGTCGAACTTATAACCATCAAAATCAGATGTGCTGTTCACATTGTTTTGAGTGAAATCAGAAACACTCCATACACCGTCTAATAGGGTTTCTACCAACTCCGTATCGTCGACATCGTCATCGTCGTAATCATTGTCGTCATCTTCATCACAGTCGTCAATAGCATCTTCGATCACTGTTTCAAGCTCATCGTTGTTATTAATCTCAATGCTTTCACCACTCGCCAAAACCACTTTAATGGGGAATGTGAAGCTGATCAAGTCATCCTCGTCCAGGTTCTCGATCAACTCGTATAGTTCCTCATCATCGTTTATCGTTACCACTTCATTGACCTGCGTAGTCGTGTTAAATGCTGTAATGGTAATAGGGTATTCAAAATCAAGGCATTCAATATCATCATCACCTCCACCTTCGACACAGTCATCAATAATATTCTCAAACTCCTCCAGATTATTAATGACCAGCTCAGAATGATCAGATAAAGCCACCGTAATGGGGAATACAAATTCTATAATGTCTTCATCATCATCGATTTCATCAAATATCTCTTCTACAATCTCGAAACCTTCAACCGAGGTAATGGTAAGTTCTATGCCATTGGCGCGGAGCGTTACAGGCAAAACGATCGAAGTACAACTAGCACCGTCCAGGATATTATCTTCAGACCCATCTTTTGTGGCAGTCCTTTGTACAAGTGATGCTACATTAGAAGATCTGTCAATCACCTGTTCCGAAGGTGGATCGATGGTTTCATCAATATCGTCCTGACAACTGGTCAGAATCGCTACCATCATCAAAAAGGCTAAGGGAAGTTTTAAAAAATTCATTTTCGTCCTCATGTTAGTGAATTTAATTGTTTTTAAAATTGCCTCTTTCATTATGTCAACAAGGCGATGTTCTAAAAGTATTCAACCATGGTTTGAACAAATTCACCCATATAACCGGGACTCTGAGATAATTCCTACCACCGATCTAAAAATATTTTTAATTTTAGTCGAAACCCGTTCATGAATGAAATTAAGCGAAGGCGAAAATGTCTGTAGTGAAGCGCTATTTGAAAAGTTGTTTACAACTCATTCACGAAACCTACATGACTTCCTTTATTATAAATATGGAGAGCAAAACAATCCCGCAGACTTAGTTCAAGAGGCTTTTGTAAAGCTTTGGGACAATTGTGAAAAAGTGACTCCTGAGAAAGCCCGGTCTTTTCTTTTTACTGTGGCCAACAATCAAATGCTCAATGAGCTGGCTAAGAAGAAAACCGTTCTGAAGTACGAACAAAGCAAACCCAAGCATTATACCAGCGAAAGCCCGGAATATGTGATGGAGGAAAGCGAATACATGAAGAAGCTTCAATCGGCGCTTGAAAGTTTATCGGAAGATCAACGCGTTACCTTCATGTTGAATAGAATAGAAGGCAAGAAACACCAAGAGATAGCGGACATGCTTGGGATATCACGTAAAGCAGTCGAAAAAAGAATCTACACTGCACTGGCCAAATTGAGAGAGCAGGTAGATGGTCTATAGAAAAATGTACATGATGGTAGGAGAATTAATCGTTCACCTGTTCTAATGCTGTAAAAAAAGTGAGATGGCAAATGAGGAATACATAAAGAAATGGCTTGATGGCTCCCTTTCCGAAGAGGAAAAAGAGGCATTCGAGCAATCAGATGACTACAAGTCTATCACCAAAATGGATGAGGCACTTAAGCTTTTTAAGGCGCCAGAATACGATTCGGCGACAGCGCTGAATCGACTGAAAGAGGCGAAATCCGGAGCAGGACATGTAGTACAAGTTAACTGGTTCAGAAGAGTAGCGAGTATTGCGGCTGTGATTGTGATGGCTTTCGCGTTCTATTATTTCATTGTACAATCAAATAATGAAACTGGCGATACGATGATTGCTACGGGTTTTAGCGAAAAGTCCGAGGTTAGTTTACCAGACCAATCCATAGTTACCTTGAACGCCTCTTCTCAGTTGGCCTATGATAAGTCATCATGGGATACAAAAAGGGCTGTAAACCTCAATGGCGAGGCTTATTTTAAAGTAGCTAAAGGTGCCAAATTTGATGTAGTAACAGAAAGTGGCACTGTAAGTGTATTAGGGACACAGTTCAACGTTAAGCACAGAAACAACTTTTTCGAGGTAGTCTGTTATGAAGGTCTTGTGAAAGTCACTTCTCCCAAAAGACAGGTTGAATTACCCGCCGGGCATGTCTTTAGGATTATGAACGGGCAAGTATTGCAGCAACGTGATCATCAATACAACGCTCCAAACTGGGTTACTGGCACCAGCCTTTTTGATGCTGTTCCATTTATGCAGGTGATTGATGAATTGCAACGTCAGTACAATGTGCAGATAGTTGTATCCGGTGTGGATATGAATGAATCATTTACGGGAGGCTTCGTTCATGATAATTTATCTCAGGCATTGGAATCGGTCACTCTTCCCTTACAATTGACTTATCAGGTTTTAGAGGATCAAAGTATAGAGATAACTGGTGACCAACAGTAGAACCCTCGTCTCTTTCTGTTTGCTTTTGATAGCACAACCCCTTTGTGCGCAAAACCAAAAGACTCCTCTCAAAGAGATACTTCAATCTTTAGAATCAGCCCACGATGTTTCTTTCAATTATGCCGTGGATAATATTGAAGGTGTATCAGTTATTCCTCCTTCAAAAGATAAGGGCCTTGAAGAAGCGTTGGCTTATCTGGCGCAACTCACTGGGCTCCAATTCAAAAAGATCAGCGATCGTTTCATCGCCATTACCAAACCGAAACAAAACAAAATCAATATTTGCGGGCGTTTGGTGGACACCTCAAACGACGAATTTATCGAAGGGGCTACTATTCTGGTTGGCACCTCATTTACCGTTTCTGATGCCCAGGGTAGGTTTCAAATTGACCAAATCAACTCAGACCAAATACTATCAATTCAATCCCTAGGGTACAAAAAGAAAGAAATTCCAGCCACTCAACTCATTAATCCTAACTGTGGAACCATAGAGCTGAATCCAGAGGTCACGGCTTTAGATGAAATCGTCATTACCAACTATTTGGCTCAAGGTATAAATAAAAAGCTCAGCGGCGTATTTGAAGTCAACACACAAAACTTCGGCATACTACCAGGACTTGTAGAGCCAGATGTTTTGCATACACTACAAGCATTACCAGGTATTCAGAGCATAGACGAAACTGTATCTGATATCAATGTGAGAGGTGGTACGAATGATCAAAACCTGGTACTTTGGGATGGTATTCGGATTTACCAGCCAGGGCATTTTTTCGGACTTATCTCAGTTTTCAATCCCTATCTTACCAAAAAAGTAGAACTCATTAAGAATGGAACCAGTGCCTTTTACGGAGATGGGGTATCCAGTTCTATCGTCATTTCGACTGATGATCAAATCACTAAGGAGTTCGAAGCCGGAGGAGGCATCAACCTCATCAACGCTGATTTTTTCGTTAAAACGCCGCTATCGAAGAATATGTCGCTACAAGTTTCAGCCAGGAAAGCCATATCTGACGTTTTCCAGACCCCTACTTACGAGCAATATTTCGATCGCGCTTTTTCTGACTCTGAGGTACTCAACAGTACCAATATAAATGCTGACCAGGAATTTGACTTTTATGACTTCAGCGTCAAGTACATTTACAAGCCCAGCCCCAAAGACAAATTCAAAATCAGTTTCCTGAATATTCATAACGACATCAACTTTCAGGAGAACGCAGTAATCAACAATACCGAAGAATCCAGAAACAGTGGTTTGGTACAAAGAAGTCTGGGTGCTTCCACATCTTACGAGCGAGTTTGGCATCAGAACCTCAAAACCTCCGTACAGCTATATGTTTCAGACTATGACCTGGAAGCGGTCAACTTTGACATCCCCAATAACCAGCGTTTGATACAAGAAAATGAGGTGCTTGACAATGGCATCAAAGTCGATGCTCGCTGGCGCCTGAACAACAGCCTGGATATATTCTCTGGGTATCAGTTTTCTGAGGTGGGTGTTCGAAACCTTGAAGATATCAATACGCCAAGGTTCAGAAGAAATATTAAACGTGTGGTACGAAGTAACGCCTTTTTTAGTGAGCTTAACTACACGCCCAATGGTGGAAATACCAACTTAAGAGGTGGCATGAGGTTATCTCATTATGCCAGGTTTAATAGGCTTTTTACAGAGCCAAGACTGGCTTTCAATCAAAAAATAACCAATAGCTTGTCATTGGAAGTGCTGGGTGAGTTAAAGCACCAAACCACCACTCAGATCATAGATTTTCAGACCGATTTTCTAGGTGTTGAAAAAAGGCGTTGGATCATGACTAATGAAACCGACATACCTATCATTCAAAGCAGGCAAATCTCTGCTGGGCTGCAATTCAAAAAAGAACAGTTGTTGGTGACGTTAGAGACATACTTCAAAACTGTGGATGATATTATCAGTTCTAGCCAGGGCTTTCAAAACCAATTCGAGTTTATACGCTCAAAAGGAAGTTATGATGCCGTAGGGATGGATTTACTAGTCAATCGCAGATTCGCCAATTTCTCCTCGTGGTTAAGCTATTCATTGGCCGAAAGTACTTTCAATTTTCCTGGATTCTCACCCCCTTCTTTTCCTGATAACCTGGATATAAGACACAGCATTACCATCGGCACCAATTATAACTCTGAAAAACTTGATCTCTCCATAGGATTGAATTGGAGAACCGGAAAGCCCTTCACCAGTCCTGACGAAACCGAACCTATCGTAAGTAATGAAATCAATTATGGCACACCGAATGCACTCAGATTGGACAATTATCTTCGCTTGGACCTATCTGGTAAGTATAAATTCTACCTAGTGCCTAAAGTACGTGCAACGATAGGTTTATCCATTTGGAATGTGCCGAACCAGAATAATATCATTGACACTTATTTTGAGCTGTTATCGGATGGCAGCGTTCAACAAATAGAAGAAAGTGCACTAGGCATAACCCCGAATTTGATGTTTAGAGTCAATTTTTAGTTTATTCTTGTCAGCTGTGATTCCAGCTCATCCCCCAAAACGAACAGCACTTAAGATTCTGAAAATCAAATACTTAATACCAATTCTAATGAACCCTAGCAGCAACCGCACCCCTCAATTAGCCATGCTTAGCGCAAATTATGGGTGAAAATTTCCTAAATTTTGATTTTAATCGTGCAACCTCCGAGCTCTTGCCTGCATCTTGTGAGTGAGAATCGGATAAATGAAACTAAAAATACATACGACTACGGAAGAAAATTTACTAAAGCGCTGCCGCAAAAATGACGGCCAGGCTCAAAAAGCACTTTACGAAAAGTACGCTTCCCGAATGTATGCATTGTGCATGAGATACATCAAGGATGACTCTGAAGCAGAGGACGTCATGATTACTGCATTCGTGAAAGTCTTTGAAAAAATTGATCAATTTAAAGGCGAAGGAAGCTTTGAAGGATGGATACGAAGAATAATGGTCAACGAATCATTGACCTACATTCGTAAACACAAAAGCATGTACCTGGAGGTTGACATTGAGCAAGCCGACAGAGAACCTAACTGCGAAGAACTAGGTAATCATTTGGAGGCCGAGGATTTGATGAAAATGGTCAATCAACTGCCAGTGGGATACAGAACTGTTTTCAACCTTTACGCCATAGAGGGCTACTCACATAAAGAGATAGCAAAACAACTCGGCATTAGCGAAAACACTTCTAAGTCACAGCTCAGCAGAGCCAGGGTACTCCTACAAAAGTATTTATTGAATAGTGAAAGAATTATTAACGAAAAAATTGGACGATCATGAGCGGTAAGGATATAGATAATTTATTCAGAGATAAGCTGGAGGACTTTGGTAAAAGCCCATCATCAGCAGCTTGGTCCAAGCTTGAAGGAAAGCTACCAGGTAAACGTAAGAAAGCCATTTGGCCATTCTTAAGTATCGCCGCTAGTATCGCCATCCTATTGTGTTCAGTCGCCATTGTCTACTGGCCACAACAAGAAAACGAAGGTCAGGAAATAGAGACCATTGCTTACACCGACGATCAGCCTGCCAAACAAGAAAATCAACCTGAGAAAAATGAGGCAATTGCTGAGGCAAAAGATACGGAAGAGCAGGTATCGAATCAAGACGAAGAGGAGGCTACTGAACTGACTCAAGGGCAACCAGAAAATAAGGAACAGGTAGTTGTGAAGGAGGAAGTCGATGGAGATAAGGCTTCAAAACGTATTGAAAGTAAGCAGACTAAGAAAATTGAATTAAAAAAGTTGCCGAATGAATCTGCAGTCATTGAGAATAGTGTGGCTGTAAATGAGGTAAAGCAAGAAGACAAAGTAGTTGAAGAGTCGAAGCAAATTGATAAGGTAAAGGCGCTAGAGTTGCCACCAGTAGAAGAAGCTGTTGCAGTGAATGAGAATGAACCAGCTAAGGTAAACGAGCAGGACAACAGTCAACAAACGCAAGGTGTGAAGATTGTATTCAACCTCGGTGAGCTACCTCAAAGTGAAGCACTAGCAGCCAACGACAGTGAAGAAAGTGAAGAGCAAAAGGGCTCAGCACTTAAGAAAGTACTGAGTTTCGCGAAGGATGTGAAAAATGGCGATGGCAAACTAGGCAATTTGAGACGTGCCAAAAACCAACTCTTTGCGTTCGGTGGTAAGAAGAAAGAAAGTAGAAACGCACCATGATTTCAATTACAAAAGATATAAACGATAATATAAGACTAAAACGAATGAAGCTTTTCTTTAAATATATAGTAGTAGTGTTCTGCGTAATGTTAGTGGGATCGGTGAACGCTCAAGAGAAAGCTCCGAAAGATACACTTGTGGTAAACTTCGGTAAAAACAGCAAAGTGGTTTTCTACATTAGCAGCAAAGAAGATCTTGAGTTGATAAAGAAGTATGACCTCAATGCCATTTTCGAGCACCTTAGCCTGAAAGTCGAGGAAAATGCTGAGGAAGGGCAATTGCTAAAAGTAGAAGACGCCAGTGGGGAAAAATACCTGAAAGACACCACCATTGTGATTAAAGATAGAATAGTGGTCAAAGAAGATGAAGATACTGATCCAGATGCAAGCTCAGACAGAACTGATGAGGATGATGACGACGATGACTTCTGGGGTGATGATGACGACGAAGATGATGATGGATCAATCTCAACCATTAAAAAAAGGAAGAGAACGCGTCATTCGTTCAACTTTGAACTAGGAACGAATAACTATCTGTCAAACGGGCAGTTCCCTGACGAGAACAATGAGCTCTTTGCTGTGAGACCCTGGGGGTCATGGTATGCAGGGTTCACCTCTATGAATAGAACACAAGTCGCTGGTGTATTCTTTCTCGACTGGGGATGGTCTTTGCACTGGTATAATTTCAAATTCCAAGAAGATAACACGCGCATCCGTGAAACTGATACAGGTGTAGTATTTGAGCTGGATCAAACAGATGTGAATGCGATCAAAAGCAAACTGAAAGCTTCATATATCAGCTTCGTAATGGTACCTATGCTAGATTTTGGCAGAAGCAGCAACAGGGGCAAGAACCGATTCTGGAGCGGCAGCAACAGAGGCTTACGTATCGGTGCAGGAGGCTACACCGGTTACAGGATCGCCAGTACTTCCAAGTTTGTATTTAATGATGGGGACGGTCGTGAAAGGGATAAAGACAGGGACAACTTCTTCCTGAACAACTTCCGATATGGTGTTCGTCTCCAATTAGGATATAGGGATTTCGATTTCTTTGTCAACTATGACCTTAATGAACTCTTCGCAGAGGGTAGAGGGCCTGAACTCAATGCGATCAGTTTTGGAATCACACTATAAAGCCAAACACCAGAATACCTAAAATTCAATAACTAATTCAAAGTCAACTATTTAGAACCTAATCAAAACAGGTTAATGGGAAAATTATGTCAAAAAATTAAAATGATAACAGCAATGAAAAAGTTAGGATCACTATTAATGGCCTTATTGATGACTGGCATGATGTATCAGCAGGGCTTCGCTCAAAACGATAATTCAGACGACGATACAGATGAGAGACGAAAAGTCAACTATGGAACCCGTCATAACTTTGGTATAGACCTAGGAATCAACAACTATCTCGAAAACGGGAGCTTCCCGGATGAAAATAACGAACCTTATTCTGTACGTTCTTGGGGGTCTTGGTATGTTGCCCTTAAGTCTATCAATAAAACCCATGTAGGTGGAGCGTTCTACCTGGAATGGGGAGCTGATGTAAGTTGGTACAATTTCAAATTTCTGGATGAGAACCTTAGAATCGTAGAAGGAAGCGAAATGATAGAATTTACGCAAGTAGCCGATGATAGAGGTAGAAAAAGCAAATTAACGGCATCTTATCTGAATGCCAGCTTTGTACCGGTATTGGACTTCGGAGGCAAGAGAGGAAGAAAGCACAGATTCTGGGATGATGATTGGGATAGCGGCTTTAGAATAGGTGCAGGAGTATACGGAGGTTATAGAATCGGTAGTTATACCAAGAATGTCATACAAGATGGTAACGACAGGGATAGAGATCGTGATAGAGATAACTTTTATCTGAACAATTGGCGCTACGGAGCAAGATTACAATTAGGTTTCAGAGGAGTGGATTTCTTCGTCAACTATGATTTGAACGAGTTATTCGCAGAAAATCGAGGGCCTGAATTAAACGCTTTCAGCTTCGGCGTAACCTTATAAAGTATGTGAGGTGGTGCTCGTCAGGTCTTTCGACCTGACATTCAAGACCATCAATCTAAATCGCCGGGTGTTTTCAACCGGATATATTAAAAGAAGTAGGTGAATGGACCGATCTGGTCTGTTCACTTATGTTGTCTCTTCGGGAATGTCCTTTTTGTGCATTAAGATTTCCTTCTCCTCCCCTTCTAAAGACAAATCTTTTACCACGTTGCGTGGTGTAGGCCGAGTAAAAGACATGCCTATCAATACTACCACGTACATCACAATAAATAGTACGTCATGCGTCAAATAAAGACCAAATACGGCAATAATTGACGCTCCTTCCAACAGGACATATTTGATCATAGAATATTTGAACAATGCTTCAAGCTTTGATGATAAGCCCAACGCCATTCTAGCCTTACCAAGGTTTCTATTGAACAATAAGAACCCTGCTCCTAACAATACAATCCAAAGTAGAAATGATAAGATGTTGATAGTTTGAATTTCTCCTTCATCACTTAGCACCGGTACCATCCGTTGTGCTTGTATTTCAAGGTATAAGAATACAAATGCAAGCAATGGGCCAGCCAGTATAGCGTGGTAAACCAAATTTAATTTATTCAAAAAGTCATTTGCACTTTTATATTTCATCCCATACCGCTTTGAAGCTTGTGAAATTAGCATATTCGGCCAACAAGTGTTAAACTTATGCTTTTATCTTTTTCTAAAATTAGAGATCAATTGGGGGATTAATTACTTTTGCGCATATGGTATCGGAGGTGAAATTGACAAGGAAAGAACAGGTAATTCGGAAGGCAGCGGAACTCTTTAAAGAGAAGGGATACGCAGCCACATCCATGCGCGATTTGGCTCAAAAATTAGGTATTGAAGCAGCAAGTTTGTACTCTCACATTAAGTCAAAAGAGGAGATACTCCAAAGCCTCTGTTTTGGCATGGCAGACGAGTTTATACAATCTCTTGATAATGTAGAAAAAGAGGATATCTCTTCTAGCGAAAAACTCAGAAAGGGCATCATCGGTCACTGCCAGGTAATAGCCAAGGACTTAACCGCATCAGCCGTCTTTCTCAATGAGTTCCGCCACCTGAGCCAACCACACCTTAGAAACTTTCTTATACTAAGGATCAATTACATCAACCGTTTCAAGAAGATCATCGAAGAAGGCATGATCAGAGGCGAGTTTCGTAACCTCGACAAGAAGTTGACTGTAATGACCATCTTTTCCTCACTCAACTGGATGCCTAACTGGTATAACCCCGTTGGGGAAATAGACCAGGTAGAATTGGGACACCAATTAGCCGAAATGCTTATCAATGGCCTCAAACAAATGAATTAGTCAGCCTGTTCTTATGAATGGTGTGTTTTTATAACAATTCTAGCTTAACTTTAAGAAAAATATAAAATCTATGTACGGAGGAGGCAATACTTTTGAAATTTCGCAAAAAGACAAATCTATACAAGAAGATCCTGAACAATTAGCTGCGTTTGAAGCGCGCATTGCAAGGGGTGAAAAAATAGAGCCTACCGATTGGATGCCAGCCCTTTACAGGAAGCAACTGATCAGAATGATAGAACAGCACGGACACAGTGAAATCATTGGTGCGTTGCCAGAAGGAACATGGATTACCAGGGCTCCAGGCTTCAAAAGAAAATTGGCCCTTATGGCCAAGGTTCAGGATGAAGTTGGTCACGCCCAACTACTTTACAGTGCTGCAGAGACACTTGGTAAGCCAAGAGAACAAATGATCAATGATCTGATTAACGGCAAGTCCAAGTATTCTAACATATTCAATTATCCAGCTTTTACCTGGGCTGACTCATGCTTCATTTCATGGTTAGTAGATGCTGGCGCCATAGTAAATCAGTTGGCAAACTCCAGAGGAAGTTATGGCCCATATTGCCGCGCCCTAGAAAGAATTTGCGCTGAAGAATCATTCCACCTAAAATACGGTCACCATTGCGTAATACATATGGCCACTGGTTCTGCTAAGCAGAGACAAATGATGCAAGAGGCAATTGACCGCTGGTGGGCACCTATGATGCACTTCTTCGGCCCATCCGATAAGATTTCAACCCATACCCAAGTCCTGATGAAATGGAAGGTGAAAATGGCCTCCAACGATGATTGTCGTAATCAGTTTTTGGATATGTACGTACCTAAGATTTGGGAATTAGGTTTGACCATTCCTGATCCTAACCTCCGTAAGAATGATGAAACTGGCAAATGGGAATACACTGAGCCAGATTGGGAAGAATTCAAAAGGGTAATCAACGGAGACGGCCCTTGCAATAAAGAAAGGTTAGCGGTACGAAGAGTAGCAGAAGAAAGAGGCCGTTGGGTAAGACAAGCATTGTTGAAGCCTCAAACAAAATATGTAACGCCTTTGGCTTAAAATGAAATCACTAGACCCAAGAGTTAATCGACTCAATCTTCCTGACAACTGGAGTTCAGAGCTAGAAAAGGAAGAACTCGACCAGCTGGCCACGTACGAAGTTTTCGTACAACCAAAAGAAGGTAAACCTTATCAGCACGAAGGTATTGTGCACGCCTCTAACGAGGACATGGCTTTTGTATTTGCCAAAGAGCAATTCAGCCGCCGAAATACTTGTACTGGCCTTTGGGTATGTGCTACTCAGAATGTGATGGTTTCCGAGCTCACTGAGGCTGGAAAAAGTGTATATGAAGACGTGAGTGATCAAAATACATCACAAAGCAATGGTAACGATAAGTTCGAGGTGTTTCATCTACTCAAGCGAGGTAAGCAACATATTCATATGGGAAGAGTCGAAGCCGCCAATTATGATGAGGCTTTGATACATGCCAAAGCAGCTTTCTCGGAAGGTAAGCCGGCCTTAAACGTATGGATTGTGAAATCAGGTCATATATTCCATTCAACCCTTGAAGATGTTGTGATCTGGCATACTTTACCAGAAAAGAAATTCAGAGACGCCATCGCTTATAAGGCCATGGATAAAATCAAGAAATTCAAAGAAGAGCAAGCGGCTTCTTAGCTGAACCTATCTATAAAACAGCATAACTTCGATGACAGAAATTGCGCTTAAAGAACTATTATATAAAATAGCCGATGACCAGCTTATTCTAGGCCATCGCAATTCTGAATGGACTGGTTTAGGGCCGCTACTTGAAGAGGATATTGCTTTCTCATCTATGGCCCAAGACAAAGTAGGCCAGAGCCACGCTTTTTATGCGATCCTTCATGAGCTAGGAGAATCTGAGCCGGATACGATAGCATTTATGCGTAATGCCGATCAGTTTCACAATTGTCAGTTGGTTGAATTACCTAATGGAGAATATGATTTCAGTTTGATCAGGCACTTTTTGTTTGACCATGCTGAGTTGATCAGGTTTCAAATGCTAGCAGAAAGCAGTTATGAACCACTTTCTCTTTTAGCCAAGAAACTACAAGGTGAAGTCAGATATCATGTGATGCATGCAAACACATGGATTAAGCAACTCGGTTCTGCCACAGATGAAAGTATTAAGAGACTTCAAGGTTCCTTAGATTTTGCTCTTCCTTATGCCTTGGGCATATTCGAACTTTCACCTCATGAGTCGAGTTTGATTGATAACAAAATATTTGCAGGAGAAGATGCCCTCAAGGCACGTTGGTTAGAATCCATCGAAAAGGTGATCAGTGAGACTCAACTCAATCTTCCTGATGCGACGGTTGCGAGTCCGGTTCTGGGTGGTAGAACGGGTCTACATACGGAGCACTTACAGCCACTAGTAGAAGAAATGTCTGAGGTATTCAAAATTGACCCAAGCGCCGATTGGTAAAAACAGACTATGGTATTGACAGAAGAACAATTGTTGGAATGGCTTGAAGAGGTGAAAGACCCTGAAATACCAGTACTATCACTCGTTGATTTAGGGGTAATCACCAAGGTGGAGATAGATAACGAAGATGTGCTGGTCAATATGACCCCTACATTTGTGGGCTGCCCAGCTATAGATATGATGAAGCAGGACGTGATTGATACGTTGAATAAATACGGGGTAGAAAACGTGACAGTCAATGTATCCTTCGAAGTGCAATGGAATTCTAATAAAATATCGGATAAAGGTAGAAAGGCATTGAAAGAGTTTGGTCTTGCTCCTCCGCCAAAGCATAACCTTATAGTTGACCTGGATATCATCGAAAATGTGGCGTGCCCATATTGTGGAAGTGAGAATACGGAGATGAAAACACCCTTTGGGCCAACACTATGTAGGTCAATCCATTACTGCAACAATTGCCATCAGGCTTTTGAGCAATTTAAGCCCATATAGAACATATTTGTATATTTAGCGTAACTTCTACAATAGACTGTCAAACTGTTCAAAGAGTGAAAACGAAAATCACCCTGCTTGTTTCCGGTATCGCTTCCTTAATGCTAATCTACGGCTGTAGTTCCTCAGGAGATCAAAATGATAACCCTTCTTACACGAAAATAGACTCACTTAGGTCTATATATCTCTCCCTCAATGATAGTAT
>JBCBSS010000070.1:0-38826 GCA_039819065.1 Bacteroidota bacterium | reverse complement strand
CAACAACTTTTGTGAAGAGGTCATTTTGAGCATTCGTATTTGTAATGAATATAACAAAGGCTATTGCCGTTAATAGAAATGTTTTATTCGTCATATAATTAATTGTTTTTTTAATGTGAATTTCCCAAATGAATAATGGTAAGGCAATACCCAACTTTAGGCATTTTTAGCCCCAAACGACCTTATTCATGCCATCAAGCATGCAACCTCCCCTCCACCCTCTGCGTCTAACCTACAACCAACCGCAATACCTCATGAAACCAATATCCCTACTCAGGCTAGGCTTAGTCTTGTGCTTGTTTACTTGTCTATCCAATCAAACCAACGCCCAAAACGAATCATCTCAAAAACCTAAAATTGCTTTGCTCGGTACTTTTCACTTTGCCGGTTCGCGTGATTTATTGTCGCTGAAGGTGGATGATCTCACTTCAGAAAAGCGGCAGAAGGAAATACAGGAATTGGTGGATGCGCTGAAGGCTTTTAAGCCTACCAAAGTATTGATCGAGTATCCTTTTGGGAGGACAAGAATAGATTCAGTTTATCAAACCTATCGTAACGGTAAGCATACGCTTAGCATCAATGAAATACAGCAGGTCGGCTTTAGATTAGCTAATCAACTTGGGCACGAGCATATCTATCCTGCGGATCATCGTCAAGACCTTCCTTTCAATGAACTGATGGCTTTCCTGCAATCCACCAACCAAATGGAGGGCTTTAATGCCTTGATTCAGGAAATGCAAAAAACTGTCATGTTGCCGCTACAGGAGTACTACAACAACCATAACCTCAAGTCCTTTTTCGTCTATATGAACAGCGACGAGTCTGATGCTATGAACCGTGCGGCTTATCTGCAACACTTTAATAAATACAATTCGGATGAAAGTGATATCGGCACAAGAATCACCTCGATTTGGTGGGAACGTAACTTCAGGATCATGTCCAACATAGATCGCATTACCGAGCCCGGTGACCGACTCTTGGTGATCTTTGGTCAGGGTCATACTTCGCTTTTGAAGCCTTTCTATCAGGACAGGACGGATGTGGAGTATGTGGATGTGTTGGAGTTTTTGAGGGAGTGAACAGGTGATACTTGACTAGTTCTTTAGCTATTACAGTGTCCCCCTCTTGGAGGGGGCTAGGGGGAGGTTAAGTGCTATAGAGGAACTGGGTATGCGTTGACTTTGATACTGAACACTTCGTATCTCATGTCCCTTCATTTTTTGGCTTAACCCAAAAAACGAAGCAAAAAAACTCAAGGCTGTGATAAAATAAGCTAAAATTCTACTCAAACGCCTAAAATGTACAAACTTGCTCTCCTACGTCGAGCTTCAAACAGTGTACATTTTTTAACGGCTCTTTCGCCGAATTTCTTAACGCAATTTTATCAAGGCCGATTCGGTCGATGCAATATCGATGTAACCTTCTCTTTAGAGAAAGCGGACATACTGTAATTTCCTCGATGTGTCATCTCGACGTAGGAGAGATCTTTCTCCTGGTTCGCATCAATCTTGGAGTGAGATTCCTCTCAGTCGACTGACTGATCGGAATGACAGCCCGGATCTGAGTTTAGCAAGTGAACAGGAATGTTCGCTGTACTTGAGAGTACAATGACCTCACCCAATGACGGTCGCGGTTTACCAAAGATTTGTGCGACCCTCTCCTCAAGGAGAGGGTACTACGGCAGTATGTTAACCTGATGCTGATATTGGGTGAGGTAATACAACTGAAGGCCGGTGCTATCTATTTCTGTTTACTTCTATTTATTTCCATTTTCTCACTCTTGGAAGCAACTAGATTACTTCTTCGCTCCTTCGTCGCTCATCGCAAGGACAGTCTCGAGCAAGCCACTAGTCTTTCATCTTTTGTCTAAATTCTTATGTCTTACCTCTTTTGTCTAATCATCTACAATTCAACCTCCAAATTAGTCTTGGGCTTCGAGCAGCAGATCAATACGGTTCCGGCGTTGGGTTCTTGTAGTGGTTCGGGGTCGTAGATCACTTCGCCGGCCTTTAGGTTGCATACGCATGTTTGGCAGATGCCGGAGCGACAACTGAAGTCAGGGTTTAAGCCATGGGCTTCGGCTAGTTCCAGAATGCTATCACAAGAGGGGTTCCAGCTGGCCTTGATACCTGACTTGGTGAAGTTGATCTCGACGTCATCGCAGCATTCAGTCATTTCTGCCTGTCTCTTGGGTTGAGATACTTTACTCAATGGCCCCATATCGGCGGCTGGCCCAAAAAACTCGTAGTAAACATCGCTAGGAGCAACACCCCAATTGGTGAGTGCCTCAAAAAGCGATTTCATGAACGGTGCTGGCCCACAGATATAGAATTCACAATCCGTCGAGCCAACTAACTCTTTGATTAAATCAAGATCGACTCGCCCTACCCTATCATAATGCTGCCCCTGAATGTCTCCTTCGTTCGGTTTGCTATAACTCACATGTGCCTGCAGCTGATTATGTTCACCTGCCAATTGACGTACATGATCGCTCATAGCGTGCTCTTTGCCATTTCTAGCACCATGGATATACCATACCTTCCGATCGGAACCGCTACCGATCAAATGCTCCAACATGCTGACCATGGGTGTCAGCCCCACACCAGCACTCAACAACACTACAGGCTTTTGGCTCTCGGCATTGAGGTAGAACTGACCTCTGGGTGCATTGCATAGAATCTTGGTACCTACTTCTACCTGATCATGAAAGTAATTTGAGGAAACCCCGGGATAGGCATTGGGTACATCTGGCGGTGCCAGTTCGCGCTTGATGCTAAGCCGGTAAAAATCGGCTCCGGGCGCGTTAGAGATAGAGTAAGTTCTGAATACCGCCTGGTACTGACCTGGGATATCCAGCTTGATAGGAAGGAATTGACCGGGAAGGAAATTGCTCAATGGCTCTCCATCTTCTGCGGCCAAATGGAATGATGTGATATTTTCACTTTCCCATATCTTGTTTTTCACCACCAGCAATCTGAAATCCTTTTTCTTCTCTGTCTCCTGATGCTCTTTGGATAAGCGGTCTTCAAAAGTAGACTTCCAACCAGGAGAAAGCGCCTCGACTTTAAGCGCTCTTCTAAAGCCATCATAATCCTCTTTCTTGAAGTACATGAGGTCATTTACTTCGGTAATATTCAGTTTGTCCTCGTGTGTCTTGACCAGTACAATGTCATCCCCGGCTTCTACCTCACCTTCTTCCAATACCCTAAAATAGAAGCCCAACCTACCGCTGTTCAATATCTTGCTGTAAAAGCCTTCTTCCTTCATTTTAATAGCCAACTTATAACATGGCACCCTGGGCTGGCTTACTTCGAATAGCGCCGATCCGATTCTAAACTGATCACCTACATGAATCTCGCTGTCCATCATTCCCTCCACGGTGAAATTCTCACCAAATTGCCCCATGGGAAAATCGTCTCGACCGAGTTCATTTTGCCAATGCGCATAATTGTCATGTGAATACACATAGACAGCTCGCATCTCACCACCATGACCGATTAAATCAGCCTGCCCATCCCCTTCCAGGTTGAGCTTATTGGCCCTTACTTTTCCCCGGATAGGTTCTTTGAATATACCGGTAGAAACGGTCTTTCCTTTGTGCTCGATTTCTTTAGGTAGCGATACGTTGATGGAGAGTAATTTAGGCATGGTTGTGAGGTTAAGTGTTAGCTGGTGACTAGAAGTCGTCACTAAAACAACCGTCAAATCATTTGGTTATCGAAAACGGCATCCAACAACCTGAATATGAATGATAGTACGATACTAATTTTGGAGAAGGTCCGAATAGGTTTAGGAGGGGTTCGGGTTCAAAGGTGAGGTCAGCTCTCTAGATAATAGCTAATAAAGGCGGAGAGTCGTGAAATGAACATTCTTGTTCGTTTGATGGGTGAGCAGGAATGTTTGCTGTACTTTGGAATAAATTGATGAATTCAGCGAAGAGTGTCATCTCGACGTAGGAGAGATCTTTCTTAATCATTGATTTGCTCTTGCTATCGAGTTAGATTTCTCGTTCCTCGAAATGACATGATGGCTATAAAAATCTTGTAATTCATCTGACAGATTGCTTTGCCGCTAGTATCTCGTAGGAGGCGGTGAGTTGTAAAACGAACATTCTTGTTCGTTTGATGAGCGAACAGGAATGTTTGCTGTACTTTGGGATAAATTGATGAATTCAGCGAAGAGTGTCATCTCGACGTAGGAGAGATCTTTCTTAATCATTGATTTGCTCTTGCAATCAAGTTAGATTTCTCGTTCCTCGAAATGACATGATGGCTATAAAAATCTTGTAATTCATCTGACAGATTGCTTTGTCGCTAGCACCTCGTTGGCAGCAAAAGTTAAGACGCTGCTTGTTTCAGCGCTTTATCCACCTTCTGCCAGCTGCCGCCGTTGATGCAGTCGATTCCGCTATTGCGCAGGGCTTTGGTCGCCTGTCCACTTCTCATGCCGGACGCACAGCATAGTATGACTGGTTTCTTCCATTTCGTGATTTCATCGACCTTATTTCCGATGGATTGTAATGGCATATTCTTCGCACCATTCACACTGCCTTGGCTGAATTCCTGTGGTGTTCTCACATCAACGATTACTGCTCCGTTACTGATATAGGCTGATAATTGATCATTACCACCTCCAAATAACTTACTTAGTATTCCCATTTATCTCTTTTTTGAGTCAAATATAGCCGGTCAGATCATGATCGATTGTGACTAAAGTTACAGAAGGGTCTACAGGTGGTCATTCTTATGAAATGAAGCCGTTCTAAAATCATCTTCATTAGTAACGTCAATTGTAGTATTCCTTATGGCTTATCGTTATATTCCATATGCTTTAATTAGGGCTGGGCACTAAGACCTTGGTCACCCATTATTGAACCTGAAAACTCAAGTGTTCCTTTTTGCATGTCTTGAATTATAATGGATAACAGTTCTATCAATCAGAAAATACGTATATCTTACAGAAGCATATTGGACAAGATACATCTCGTCATTATTTTGATGCTCTTACCCATTGGGTTAGTTCGAGCCAATTCGGTCGATTTTATAGATTTATCTGTCAAAGAGGCCAAAAGAAAGGCTTTACAGGAGCAGAAATTCATCTTCGTAGACGTCTTCGCCGAATGGTGCCGCCCTTGTAAGGTGATGGAGAAAGAAGTCTTTGCCGATGATTCTATCGGTACTTACCTAAACGAACATTTCGTAGCCATTAGAATTGATGCTGAAAGAGAGGAGCAGGCATTTATCAACCAGATGAAAATCGACGCTTATCCGACCATGCTGTTCTACAATACAAAAGGAAGGCTGATCTATAAACATGTGGGCAGGTTAACCAAAAGTGAGTTTTCAAAATTGGCGGCTGATATGGTTAACCTATCTGCCTATCGTGAAGCCTATACCAGCAAACCGGGGAATGTAGAGCGAGTAGCCAATTATGCCTCGGCGTTAGAATGGACTAACCAGAACAGAGCGTCGCAAATTGCCAGAAAATACATTAACAACTTGCCTGAGAAAAGATATGTCAAAGCTGAAAACTGGAATCTCATCAAAGAACATGTTAGGGCCAAAGACCGGACTTTATTCGAGAAGGTTCTCAAAGATGCTGCCCTGCTTGAAACCTACTCATCAGCATTTAAATCATACCTACGTTCGGCGCTAAGTGAATTACTAGAAGAGAGCGTTCAGGCGAAGAGTGTGACCTATCTGAACCGGTATGTGAGATATATTGAGAGCAATCCTAGCCTTTTCTCCAATACTGATAGTTTGGTCTTAGCAGGTAAATTAGCTTTCGCTGAACATCACCAAACACCCGATTTCCCTGACCTCTTTATTGAGTATATGGATGCTTACCAACCCAAAACCCCGGAGGCCAAAGCCCAAACTGCCACTTTCCTGGCACAAAAGTATTTCCAGAAAGACGTCTTAGGCTATGGTATCAAATTAGCTGATGAGTCCATTGCCAAACGGCCAGGTGCGCAAGCATACTTTGCCAAAGCGCTATCTTTTGATAAGCTCAACCAGTTTAAAAATGCCTACGCCAACTTGCTACTGGCCTATCAATATGCAGATGAAGAAATGACGAAGGCACTGGATCAATATGAGACTCAGTTGAAGCAAAAAATGGAGTATGAGTTGAGAGAAGGCGTGAATTTGGTCGAGGAAAAGCAGACATCCCAAGACGGGCGGTTTACGCTCGGTGCCGGACAAAAACGGCTCATGTATGGCTACCCTGTGCCGAAATCAACTTCTCATTTTATTATCAATATTGATGGTAAGCTAGCTTCGAACGCCAAGCATTTCAAAGGTCGCGACATCAAATACCTAACAGGCAAGATGACCTATGAAGGCGCAGGAGGAACGCCTAAGGTATCCATCACTTTTGAAGTTGACAAGGTAAGTATTACGCAAAGACTCACCCCTGTAGATAAAGAGGGACGCGAAATTACTTCTGGGTTTGCCCAATACTACCAGGTGAGTTATCAGGTCAAGAACCTGGAGCGAAAAACTAAGAACGTAGGTTTAGCGCTTCTATTCGATACCATGATCGATGATAATGATTACTGCGTCATTGCCAAAGACGGCAAGCGGTTGATCAAAACCGAATCCAAATTCACTAAAGCTGCTATACCGAAGGAATTGTTATTCTACCAAACGGAAAGGGATACTTCCGCCATGATGGGAGCAGCTATCATCAAAGGTTTGAGAGCGACTCCGCCTGATGAACTGATTGTGGGCCGCTGGCCGATGTTGCACGATGTCACCTGGGCTTACCAACCTCAAAAAGTGCCTTACGGCGATAGTGCTTATTTGATGAAATGGTTAAAGAGAACTTTGGGTAACAGAAAGACACTGACTTTCACTACTTACTACGGGCTGCCAGCCCATAAATCACCAGAGTTAAGGATCGTCATGGAAGGTGAGACTTACCTGACCAAAACCATGAACATCTACTTCGAGCATGAAAGCACCAAACTAGACCTCAATGCCAAAATGAATCTGGATGAGCTATTAAACGATAGCACCGTTCTGATCACAGGGGCATTGCTTAATGGTTACACAGATGTGAAAGGGCAAACCGGTTATAATTTCACATTGAGCAACAAGCGCATAGCAGCAGTGGGGAAAATATTTAAGGCCAATGGAATTGCATTCGTGCCTAAACCTTATGGCTTGGAACAATCCTCATCGAGTGACTATGACAAACAGTATGGTAATGCTTGGGATCGAAGAGTTGAGGTGGTCGTGTATTATAAGTTGAAGAATCATAATTCTACAGCCAGTAGATAGCGAGATAGCACAGCCGTAAGTCGTTTCCACACTATTGGACTGGCTTACATTCAAGAATGATCGACCCGGAAGCAAACTTTCTCGTCTCTTTATGTTTATCTATTTACCGAATATAAAGTCTACATGAACGCGACTGGCGTATTTATACCATTCATCGTTAGACGAATTACCTACATTTACCGTATATTGATATAGCCTATAGGATCAAAATTTACAGCGCATGATTTATAATGGAAAAGAAGTAGAGTTCCCCGCCGTAATGCAAATAAGCCTTTTCAAGGTCATCGAGACTTTGGAACAGATGGCGAAGGACAAGGATAAGGGTACTTCCGACTACGCAAAAAACCTGTTGCAGGAGGTGGAAAAGCATCCTGAACTGAAGGACGGCATTTCCGATCTGGATCAATTAGATGATTTGCAGGAGCCTATTCGGAAGATAGCCAAAGTGATGTTTCCTGATGCGCTTACCACCAATGAAATAAAGGCACTTACTCCCCCTTTCTACTTCAAGCCCATCCATACATCTACACGCTTTGACAACATTGTAAAGGCTTCTGGTGAGAAGGAGTTCGACTACACCATGAAGGATGTGGATGAGGATATGTTCTATCTCTACTGCTGTTTGTTTATTCTAGGCAGCTACTATGGCTATATAACCCCCATTGGTGGGTCACTCAAATTAGAGATTCTCAATAAAGACCAGGGTTTGACTCGTACCTATAAGCTTTTGATCAATGCGGATATGTCAGAATTCATTCCCACTGATACAGCCAAGGAGATCACCAAGGAAGATTTCGAAGAGTTGATTGACAACTTTGGCGATATGGCACTGTGGAAGGATAAATTCCCGCCCAATAGCTGGATCATGCGCGGTGTCAATATCATTAACCTGGTGGATGTTACGGTTGATCAATCGCTAGACAATATCACCTCTAACCTACTGGTAAAGACCAGTGATTCTTTTGAGAACATTAAAAACGGCATGAGGAGCTTGTTGAATAACGCCAAGTTAGAAATTGGTGTGCTCATCATGGAGGATAATCACTTGGTACCGCTGGCTAAAGAAGACGTGAAGAGTATCTTATTAAGCTCAGATCAATCCCTCAGTTGTGACACTGGCTTATGCGAGTTTGCCATCGGAAAACTATTCCACAAAAAGGAACCGTTAGTGATTGCTGACGCAGATCGCTTTCATGAAGAGTCGAGAAGTGGGCTTTCTACCAGGTTAATGGCCTCAAAACAGAAGAGTTACATTCTCGTTCCATTGGTGCATGAAGGTGAGTTGCTCGGCTTTATGGAATTGGCTTCCCCTAACCGTTACGATCTCAATCCAGGAACGCTTAAGTCGCTGAAAGAAGTAGTGCCTATTATAGCGATGGCACAAAAACGCTACATCGATGAGGCGCAAAATAGAATCGAGGCGATCATTCAACAAGAATGTACTACTATTCATGATTCTGTGAAGTGGCGCTTTGAACAAGAGGCTGAAAAGTTCATGGATAAGCAGTTTAGAAATGAGCAGCCTGTTTTCAAGGACATCATATTTGACAACCTGTACCCATTGTATGGTCAAATGGATATCAAAGGCTCGTCGGTGAAGCGTAACAAAGCGGTAAGTAAGGATCTCATCAAGCAAATCGACGGTGTTGAAAAGGTACTTAAACGTGCTTTTGAATTAACCAGTATGCCGGTCTATGAAGAACTAACTTTTCGTTTGGAGAATGCCAAAGCTGATTTGAAGAAAGAACTATCCGCAGGCAGTGAGCATAAATTACTTAGGTTCCTCAAAACGGATGTATACCCTGTTTTTGATCACCTAAAGGATAGTGATGCCGAGCTTCAACAAGTTATCAGCGAATATTATGACATGTTGCACCCTAAGTTGCTATCTGTCTACGAGGAAAGGAAAAAATACGATACCAGCGTTAATCATATCAATCAGCGGCTCGCTTCTTTTATCGACAAAAGACAGGAAGAAGCGCAGCAGATGTTCCCTCACTATTTTGAGCGATACAAAACAGACGGCATTGAGTACAACATGTACATTGGTGAGTCGATCACTAAAGATCGAAAATTCGATTCTGTATACTTAAGGAACCTGCGTATCTGGCAACTGATCGTGATGTGCGAAATGGAAAATGAGTTCCATGCCATGAAAAGTGAGTTGCACGCCACGATGGAAATCGCATCGCTGATTTTGGTGTACAATACTTCTCTTTCCGTTCACTTCCGAATGGATGAAAAGCGATTTGATGTGGAAGGCGCCTATAACGCACGCTACGAAATCATTAAAAAGCGCGTAGACAAAGCCCACATCAGGGGCACGCAAGAGCGCATTACCAAACCGGGTTCCATTGTGATCGTTTATTCGCAGGAGCAGGATGCTCGCGAGTATCGCGACTACCTGACCTTCTTAGGAGACCGTGGCTATGTGAAAAAGCAATTCGAAGACCTGGAGCTTGAAGATTTACAAGGTGTAACCGGCCTGAGGGCATTACGCGTTGAGGTGAACTATGGCAATGAGCAAATGTCAGTTGACAAGCTGATCGAAGCTATAGAAAGCGGCACAACAAACTAGGATTTTCGCCTATGTTGGTGAGAGTACCAACATAGGCTTAAAAATTTGTTAGTTACTGTTTTAAAGCTTACGCTTTATCTGAAAATCTAAGATTAGACCAACAGCGTGGGCTTTTTATTATCGTCTACAGCCACAAAAGTAAACTCTCCATTAATGGCGTTTTCCCGGCTATCAGAATACATTTCTTCTATAAACACTTTTACGTTTACTTTCAAACTGGTCTTACCAATGTGGGATACCTCCCCTACCAATTCAACGATTGTTCCCGCTGGAATGGGCTTGGTAAAATCGATCTTATCACTACTCACAGTGACCATTTTCTGCCTGCTATAACGTGTGGCAGCTATAAAAGCCACTTCATCCATTAATTGCATGGCTGTGCCACCGAACAATGTATCGTAGTGGTTGGTCGTATTTGGAAATACCGCTTTGAAGATACTTGTTCGTGAGTTACGAATACGTTCTTCTTTGGTCATAGGGCTTCACTTTCAAGCGCTAGAAAATGAGAAACTTCGCCCTTAGCATCGAGCATGGGGTGGATTTCTACATGGCAAATGTATTCTTCGCCATTCTTTCTATAATTGATTAAGTTTTCTTCAAATGTCTTTCTCCTTGAGAGATTTTTTCTGACACTCGCTTTGGACGCTGCACTAGTATTTCTCCCTTGCAATAAATTAGGGCTCTTACCGAGCACCTCATATTTTGAATAGCCTGTCATATCAGTAAAACCGGCACTCACCCATGCAATTCTAACAGTAGGGTCTGTCAAAACGAGTGCTTGGTATGGTCGGTTCAAAACAGCTTCGAGATCAATTTGCCAATCAAACTGTTGCTGATAGCTAAGTAGTGTTTCATGCTCATTTGTTTTTGAGTGGCTGGCATTTAGCTTAGCCAAGTGTAATGAGAATATGTCCCAACAATGCAGTGGAACGATACCCGGGGTTTTAGTAGGTTTATTAACGCTCATAGCTTTCTTCCTTTGTCTATATTCAAAAAATGTTATGCTCAAAAAATGATCACTAAGGCTGTTCATAAGTCAATCTGTATAGTAACGATCCTATCCAGATATGAAACACCCAAGCCAAACTGACCTAAAGCACTCAACTTCATCTCACTATGCCATCTGAGGAACCAATAAGAAAAGAGGAAACACCGTACTGCTAAGCGTACATAGATTATTCTTCTTTGACCTGCCCTGATTCGCGAAAGCACTATCAAATCCTACACTTAATTCATCCGTAGGTCGAATGAGGCAGGTCTCCTGGCTTATCTGATTTTTGCTCGCCTTCTCACTCTTCATTGAGTAATGGCTAGTTGGCAAAAACATACTATCCCGATTGGATCGAGATCAGAATCACAGTTGCGCGTCAGCTCATGAATATCAGTAAATGGTACCGATCACATGTATTCCCTTTTCACCCTTGTCTGTTCATTGAATCAATGAGAAAGACAGGAACCGCATTCGATTTGATTAAGAAATCAAGAAAAGAACTTTTGTTAGATGTCCTGAAATTATGTTCTTTCCCCTTCAATCGCAAAAATTGTCTTGAGAAGTTTCCATTGGCTGTCTTTACAGTCTTTCCAAGAAAGTGCTCTGCCCATAGCATACGAGTAATTTCACTTCCTTGTAAAAACCTGCTTAGAATAAGGTCTCCAGCTTTTACCTTGATCCGTGGTCATCTCTACTAGGGATTGGTTTTCCTTTGCTGATATTTTAGAATAGGTGATTCGGAAGGAAATTGGCTGCCCCGAAGCAGTGGTGGCCGGGATATCAGAAGTCAAGTTATCAAATACAATTTTGCCGTCAGAGAACTCTCCTTTGTAGATATCGATGTTAGCAAACTCTTTGTCCATAGCGATCATGCGCAATTGGTTCATTCTACCGTCACGCCCTATACTGTTGCTCATCGTTAGCGTGCCTTGACCAAAGTTGAGATTCAAATCCTCGCGTATGAAAGTGTCATCCAGAATCGGATAAAACCTGGCCTGACCTCCCCCACCTTTCACCCATTCTCCGGAAGCTTGTGGTAGTAGAACGGTGACGTCAAAATCACCAAGTAGGAAACTCAGTTCGTCTATTCTTTTTTGTGCACTGGCTTGGCCTACCCATATGGTCAATAATAAAATTGGTAATAGCTTTTTCATCTCGTTTTTCTCTCAAAAGTCGAATGGCAGATGGCAAAAACAGTACGGTTAGGAACATTTGAGATTAATGAACATGATAATTAACCTATTCCAACCGCCGTTGGTCATCCATGTTGGGCAAGGTAAGTCTTGGGTGTCATGCCGGTTTCTCGCTTAAAGGCTTTGTAGAAGCTCACTTTGTTGCCAAAGCCAGATTTCTCAGCAATGCCAGGGTGGGTCAAATGAGGCCACTGATTGGTACGTGTGGATTTGAGAAAGTAAGCCACCCTGAATTGATTGATCAAATCGCTAAAGCTTTTCTTGATGATGCGATTTATCGCTTTACTGGTCAGTGTGGGATTAGCATCAATCTCTTCTGCCAACTTACTCAAGCTGTAGTGGCTATCGAGAAACGGTTCATTGCTGGTCAAGTGATTAAGTATTTTATCGGCGATTTCTTTGAGCAGAAATGTTTCACTGGAATCGTAAACCTGGGTCAGAAAATAGAATGAAGCTGGTTTGATAATCGCTAGAACAGCTAGCCCAAACGTAAGAAAAGCGAAGCTGATGAATGAGACATTATAAGCTGTTTCTTTGATCGGTGCGGTGGAATCAAGGGCAAAGCTGATGCAAAACACTACTAGCCAGAGCATTAAGATGAGGCTAAATACAGCATGTCCTTTTCTGAGCAATTCCGGGAATCTGATGTCCTGATGGTATCGGATGATACGAGAGGCCTTAATGAAGTAGGCCAGGTTGACTATGATCACCGAGAGGCTAAAAGCATAGAATGAAAACAGGAACCAACGGGCATTGGCTACTGACAGCAATTCTTCCGCAGAGAGTAAACTAATACGAACTAAGAACACGATATGTACCAAAATGGGTAGCAGATAAACCCATTTTTTAAAGCCAAAGGCCAATTTGGAGCGCGTGCTTTTCAGTAGTGTCAGGTACCAAAGCGGGCCGATCAGATAGGCGGCGGTATCAAAAACGTACCAAATATGGGGAAAAGCTCGGTAGCTGTCGGCCGTGTATAGGTACTTAGCCAGCAGTAATAACGTGATTATCCCAATCAGACTGATGAAATACAGGTTCTTATTCTTGTAGCCAAACGTTTTGATCGTCAGCGAAAAACAGAGAACAATACCCTGAACAAGCCCTACCAGAATGATCGATTTATACATTTACTCGGTTCGTAAGTGAAACTTACGCAAAGTGAGTGGCTTTGTGTTCAGAATCAGCAGATTGGATGCTGATAAAGTAAATAATGGTGATTGTTAACCAGAAACTTAAGTCAGGTACCTATCAATTTGACTACTCACCCAGACTAATCCTCGATTCTGAATACAAATCATAAACAGCTACTAGTGATTCCTGACCGATGGCATCGCCATACCGCTCATAGTCACCAGCCTTTGGTCGCTCTTCTGTATAAATGGGTAGGTATTTGGATTCGAAAGCATCCCAAATGATCAATAAGTAGTGATAGCCTATTTTGCTGGTTCTACCTTGTTCTAACCACGTATCAAACTGGTCTTCTTCAAGTGATTTAGGGTAATCCGGTCCGTCAAACATGCCTGGCAAATATGATTCACCGCAATTTTCGGTTTTAGAATTGATTTTATCAACTCATGGAGCAGAAGTCAAGTGTCCATTCAGCCTAAGTCATCACTTCTTGCCATTGTTGGAGTTGTCTCCAACAAGTTCTGACAGCAGTTTTGTTGGTAAAAACACCAACAAAAGCACAAAGGCATAGTCGTTTGTGAGGACACAAACGACGGCGGCAGGCACAAGATTACTTTTGGCCTCAATCAACAAAATCGGGCGAACCTGCTTCAGTTTGTTATAAAATCATTTATTTAGGGTGGAATCTGGTAGAACTCGTTATTAACAACAATCATGAAAAAACTTGCTTACACGGTCATTGGCGTTTCGGGCATCCTCGCATTGCTTATATTGGCCAAAGGTATTCTCCAACCATTCGTTTATGGGGTAATATTATGGTTCCTCAGCAGGTATTTTAAGAATCTGCTACACAAAATACCTTTCCTGAAAAAGAATCTTCCCAATTGGGTCGTTAATACTATCGTCTTCATACTGGTTTTTGTCGGTCTAAGCTTGGTTTCAGGTCTCATCACGGCCAATATCTCGTCGCTACTGGCTAATAGTGATACCTACCAGAAAAACCTGGAAAGTGTGTTCGAAACAATCAATAACATGTTTCAAGTAGATCTGCAACAACAGCTTTCAACGCTATTAGCCAAATTTGATTATGCTGCCTTATTGGGTTCAATTGCAGATGCACTTTCCGGTGTTTTAGGGGATTTCATCATGATTATCCTCTATGCCGCCTTCGTATTTCTTGAAGAATCAAGTATTTCTAAAAAGATCAAAAAGCTCTTCGATAACCCCACACAGTACGAAAGGACAGCTTCTATTCTCAAGAAGATCAACAGTGCATCCAGTGATTATATAAGGTTGAAAACATATGTCAGTCTCATGACTGGGTTCGTAGGCTATATTTTCCTCATGATCATGGGTGTAGAAGCTGCCTTTTTCTGGGCCTTTCTCATGTTCGCCCTCAACTACATTCCAACCATTGGGTCATTGATCGCTACCCTCTTCCCTGCTGTGTTTAGCCTGGTTCAATTCGCTGAATTCACACCATTCGTTATTATCCTGGCTGGTTTGGGCGCCATAGAATGGGTGATTGGAAACGTGGTAGAGCCCAGACTAATGGGAAGTTCACTGAACCTTAGTCCACTTGTCACCATTTTGGCACTGATCGTTTGGGGTCAGATTTGGGGCATTACGGGCATGCTTTTAAGTGTGCCTATTACAGTAGTAATGGTGATCGTTTTCTCACAATTTGAAAGCACACGCGGAGTAGCGATCATGCTATCTGAAAATGGCGATATCGATGACATCTACGATGCCAAAATCAAGTCAGTAGAATAATGGTACTAGCCTAATACTCCTTTTTCCTTTGGAAGAGTAAAGATGTATTTTGAACCCTGAAATTTTCACTTTTGTTGCGTTTCAAGGTTTTATACAATTGAAGAGCAGCATACACCTAAATGAAATTTGGGTGCTTTGATCATCCGATAGCCTTCATTTCTTTTCCTTAGATGAAAAGAAACGAAGCAAAGAAAAATCAAGCCAAAATTTAACCTTCAGCCCGCACACCCACGCTGGCCCGGAATTTTGGCAACCAGCCGCACTCGTACTAGTCAAATAATCTTTCGCAAGCACGTTCCCAAGTAATCATCAAGGATGGCTTAGTACCGAATTCACTCAACCGGGAAATATCAACCCGGAGTCAGTTCATTGTTCACGAACGGCTGGTGATAGTGCCGTTGTCCAGTGGCTTTGTATAATGCATTAGCCAAAGCGCCGATGATTGGCGGATATGGCGGCTCTCCTAGCCCAGTCGGATCAATATCATTCTCTACAAAATGTACTTCAATGGCTTTAGGAGCCTGATTGTGCCTGATCAATTGGTACGTATTAAAATTACTCTGCTGAGGCACACCGTCTTTAAAAGTCAACTGACTGTACATGGCATGTCCGATGCCATCGACAATACCACCTTCAGTGAGGTTAGTGGCGGCAATAGGATTCACTACAATACCGCAATCTACAGCGCAATACACTTTTTGTACCGCTGGCTTACCATTCTCCAATACCATATCAAGCACCTGCGCTACATAACTGTTATGACAATAATAGGCAGACACGCCTCTATACACATCCGTATTGCCTTGATTCCAATTCGATTTCTCCCTTACCAATCTTAGAACACCCGCGTAACGTTCGGCATCATAGTCATTCTTATCTCCAACAGGGTTGTTTTTGGCACGCTCAAAAAGCTCAAGCCTCAAATCGATTGGGTCTTTGCCCATGGCCTCGGCCAGTTCATCCAAGAACGACTGCTCTGCCCCTGCGATGAAATTAGAGCGTGGTGCCCGAAAAGCACCAATGCTTATGTTAGATGGTATAGACCATTCTTCGGCCAGGTAGTTCTCAATAGCTCCGGCAGGGAAACGATTAGCAAAAAGCGGACTTTCAGGAACACCACCTGCTTTGACGTGGAATCCAATGAGGTTGTTATCACTGTCTAGTGCCGCTCTATAAGTAGCGTGGTAAGCTGGACGATATGTACCGTAAGTCATATCATCCTCACGCGTATAGATCAACTTGACAGGCGCTTTCATCTTTTGTGAAATCGCCGCCGCTTCAACCATAAAGTGCCCGTAGAGCCTACGGCCAAAACCACCACCCATACGGGTCATTTGTACATCTATTTTATCCAAAGGCAAACCAAGCCTCGCTGATACACTTTTCTCCATGAACTCAGGCGTTTGGATAGGTCCAACCAACTTAGCTCCTTCTGCAGTTACGTTAGCAAAGAAGTTCATAGGCTCCATGGTATTATGGGCCAGGAACGGTGCCGTATAGCTACGCTCAATGATCTGTGCTGCCTTTTTGAAAGCTTTTTCAGGATTGCCGTCCTTACGAACTACGGTAGCTTTCTTAGCTGCCATCTCGGACATCTGCGCAATATGCGATGCACTACTTTCGAGGCCGGCAGGTATATCTCTGGCTTGACTGTCGCCAGTTCTATAGTGAACGAAGTTGTCAGTGTAGGCATCAAATGGCTCCCATTCCACCTTCAGCGCTTTTTTGGCAGTCATCACCTCCCAAGTCGTGTTACCTACCACTACAATCAGTTCGGTAAAGGCACCTGCATCGAAAACATGTTTACCATACCCATCTTCGTAAGTGTCCATCACAAAGACATCTTTGATACCGGCCATAGCTTTAGCCGCTGCATCATCCAATGACTTGAGTTTCATACCGAATGCCGGCGGATGCACAATCATGGCAATCAACATACCTTCCTCCTGATAATCAAGCCCATAAAGCGGTTGTCCGGTTACGATCTTAGGAGCATCCACATTCTTTTTCGGTGTACCAATGATCTTGAAATCCTTAAGCGCTTTCAGCTCTACCTCTTTCGGTACTTCTACCTCAGCCGCGGCAGAAGCCATCTCACCATAAGTAGCGGATTTCCCGCTGCTTTTGTGTTGTAGAACACCTGACTCAGTGGTGATTTCACCAACCGGTACTTGCCACGCATTGGCAGCGGCTTGCTTAAGCATGTGTCTGGCGGTAGCGCCCGCCATGCGTAGGCTTTGCCACCCTTGGCGTATGGATTGGCTGCCTCCGGCTAACTGCCGTGTGAATATATCTGTATTTAATGGCGCTTGTTCTACGATCACATTGGCCCAATCCGTATCCAGTTCTTCCGCCACGATCATAGGCATAGAGGTTTTCACATTCTGCCCAATCTCGGGATTTGGAGACATGATCGTTACGTTACCGTTATTAGCAACTTTCAAAAAGCCGTTGAGCTCAAACCACTCTTCAGGAACTTCTTCAGCGTTTTCATGTGCTGACGCGCAGGATGTCATCCAGCTAAAGCTGAGCATCAGTCCTCCTCCTGCTAATGCCGATCCTTTCAAAAAAGAACGTCTACCTATAGATGTTTTTAACATTGTCATGGTTCAGAGTTTTAAAGGTTGGAGGCTGTTTTGATGGCTTCTTTGATTCTCACGTAGGTACCGCATCGGCAGATATTACCGCTCATAGCCGCTTCTATTTCTTCATCAGATGGCTGAGGGTTAGCTTCGAGTAATGCAGCCGCACTCATGATCTGACCCGCCTGGCAGTAACCACATTGTGGCACATCGTACTCTAACCACGCTTTTTGCACGGCATGGTCTCCGTCTTCTGATAATCCTTCTATAGTAGTTATAGGCTGATCACCTATGGCAGATACAGGCAACACGCATGAACGTACCGCTTTGCCATCCAGGTGAACCGTACAAGCACCGCACATGGCCATGCCACAGCCAAACTTAGTACCTACCAGCTTAAGATGATCCCTTAGTACCCAGAGTACGGGAGTACTTGGATCAACATCGACCTGCTGGCTTTTGCCATTGATTTTGAGGTTAAAAGTTGCCATTTGGAATTGATTTTGGAGTTTCATTAATATTATGAAAAAGCATGTACAATCGGAACTATAATAGATTCGATTGATAGCCATTCTATGTGAAAGGTAAATTAGTAATGTCAGCGTATGTAGGAATGGAACATAAGCTCTAAATGCTTAAGAAGTAGCCTATGCCTTTGTTGGTGTTTTCACCAGCAAAACCGTTGTCAGAACTTGTTGGAGACAACTCCAACAAGGGCGAAAAAGACAAGTGGAAAGAAAGTTGTTCGAATTAAAATCTACAGGAGCGGTTCGACCTTCTTTCCATAGTAAGCCTGATACTTATAATAGATTACCTCACCTTCTTCTTCGCCAAATACTTTCCTCAATACGCTTTTACGGCAGATGGGTACAAAGCCGGCTGGTTCACTATCTGTGGATTCAGTAAGTAAAGATATGTGTGTATTTCGGAATGAGATTTCCTTTTCGCCTTCCACCTGAATGGTTTGTTGGTCTACTTTCTGGCCCCTATATCCCTCCTGCAGACTACGATAGAAAGCAAGCATGGATGAGTTCTTATCAAAGGAACGCTTTTCAGTAACACGCCAGGTCAATACGGTATACTGCTGACCTTTCGAAGTGGTATTAACATATGTATCGATTATCTCGGCGTTACTCAATCGCACGTCGCCTACGGTCTTATTTTCATTGATCAGTTTGACAAACTCAGCTTCGTCCGATAGTTCATAAAGATCAGTCAACGTCGGGTGAAGTATTTCTTTGAAAGCCTTAAAATCCAAATCATTGATCGATGAGATGTAGGCATCAAGTGTGCGTTCATCATTGCTTTGGCAGGCGGTACAACATAGAGCCAGTGTAACCAGTAATGCGGTAACCAGATTTGTACTGAAAGTTCTCATATCTAATGCTGGTTACAGCGTGCGCATGAGCGCTCTATATTCTCTATCTGAAATGATCTGCTTGAGCCTATAGATATCATGCCTGCTGAATTCACAGAAATACCATTGCTGACTCTCATCATCCCAAAAAGTCATTCCTTTGAACTTCTGTTTGATGCTCACACCACGCACCCATCCTTCTGCTTTAAGGTCTTCAATATCAGGGTCTTCTTGTAATCTTGGGTAGATATTGCCCAGGAATTTGTGATAGGCTTTTTGCGATTCGAACTTAAGTCCAATTCTCAATTTGTAATCGAAGAGTTTATACTTGAAATCGCTGCTTTCGGATTCGAAAAGTTTGGGTTCGCTGGTCAGTTTCACATTCGAGAAATAATCCCTTCTCCCGTCTTTGTCGAAGAGGTTATCGTTCTCAAACTGGCGTAACGTCTTAAGGGAAATGAATTTGATGTGTCTGGTTTGTTTGAGCAGCTCAGCATCACCTTCAGACATGGCTTCATAGAAACCCTTAACCAATGCTTCGGGGTCATTAGTGTCAATCTTTTTACTGCCACAGCTGACTAAAACCAGGGTCATCATGAAGCAGATCAAAGCTGGTAGAATACGGTTCATTTTTGGTATTTTGGTTTGTCTGACCAAATATAGCTTAATCAACCAGAATAGAGTACTTAAGCCGTTGAGCGCATCGAACCACTAGATGACCAACCCTTATGTATCGTTAAAATACGTAGTGAAGAAATGAGTTGAATCAGTCCGACTAGGTTGGCGTTGGCTAAGTACCACAGAAAGTTTGATAATGCATATCAAAACCGGCTGGTGCCATTTGATATGTTTCATCGAGCGGAGCTGATTTGTATGGGTGTGATAGGATATCCAGCAACTCATCAAACGGAGCCATTTCTCCCTCCACTGCTTTTTCCAATACCGATTCTACCTGATGGTTTCTAGGTATCACCATCGGGTTGGCCCTACCCATGAGCATTAAACCGTCGAGTGTGTTTTTATGCCTTCCTGTTGCTTCTTGCCACTTACTCTTCCATACTTCAAAGTCACTATCTCCAAAAAGTGGGCTCTGGGCAAAGTGATCATTGGTTAAACCGAGAAAGCTGTTGGTGTAGTCTGCCCGGTGTTTCTCCATCAAATCCAACCACTTATCGACTAACGCATGGTCGTTAGGATCGGTTTTTATAATACCTAGCTTCTTGTACATCATTTGATAATGTCTGCTTCTAAAGGTATCAGGGAAAGTATCTAATGCGGCTTGCGCTTTCTTGACGGCCTTTTCATGGTCGTCATCTATCAAAGGTAGTAATGCTCCTGCTAGAATGGCAAGATTCCAATGAGCGATGGCCGGTTGATTGGCAAAAGCATAACGTCCTTGTGTATCAATAGAACTGAAAACCGTTCTAGGGTGATAAGCATTCATAAAAGCGCAAGGGCCATAATCTATGGTTTCTCCTGAAATGCTCATGTTATCGGTGTTCATTACACCGTGGATAAACCCAACCCGCATCCACTCAACAATCAAATCGATCTGCCTGTCCATTACAGATTTCACCAGTTCAAGCGCCGGGTTGTCAGCATCCATTAATTCCGGATAATGCCTTTTTATCACATATTCATTGAAGGCTTTTAGGTCTTCTTTGGTGGCGAATCGTCGAACAAACTCGAATGTGCCTACCCTGATATGACTAGAAGCAATCCTGGTTAGAATGGCTCCCTGATGAACATATTCACGGTATACTTCTTCTCCCGTCTCCACCACGGCCAGGCTTCTGGTACTTGGGATACCCAAGTGATACATGGCTTCACTAATGAGATATTCACGCAGCATAGAACTTAAGGTAGCGCGGCCATCACCTCGTCTAGAATAGGGTGTCTGCCCTGAACCTTTGAGTTGAATGTCCAACCTATCACCCGATGGTGCGACATGCTCACCCAGCAATACGGCTCGGCCATCACCCAGCATATTGAAATGACCAAACTGATGTCCTGCATAGGCTTGCGCTAATGGTTCTGCACCTTGGGGAATAGCATTTCCGGATAGGAACTCGGATAAGGCCTTTTGATCGTTTATGATATCTGGCAGACCTAAATCTTCGGCTAACGCATCGTTGAAGTACACCATTTGAGGTGCTTTTACCGGCACCGGGTTTAATTTGGCATATAGTTTATCGGGAAGTGAGGTATAAGTATTGTCGAAGTTCCAGCTACCGCTCATGTCTAGTTAGTCTCAAAATGCAACGTATACATATTGAATAGTTCTGTGATGCAAAAAGTTTTATCACTGTTGCACTAAATCACGACCTATTCTGAATTGTACGTTGCTAGTCCTCGTACTGCGGCGCTCTTTTTTCCATAGTAGCCTTGAAAGCTTCAGTAAGGTCATTGGACATGATCATGGCAGCATTCCATAGGCTCATGTGATGTAACCCTTCAGTAACTGAATGATCTCTGGTATATAAAAGCATTTCTTTCGTACCTCGAATGGAAAGCGGGGATTTTGCCGCGATGTTAGCAGCAAAGGCCATAACTTGAGTCATCATCTCATCCTTATCACCGAAAACCTGATTGACCAACCCGATCTTTTGGGCTTCCTCTCCACTCACCTTTCTACCGGTATAGGCCATTTCAGCCACTATACCATAAGGTATTAGCTTAGGCAGGCGTTGTAGCGTTCCTAAATCTGCCACCATACCCATATCGATTTCCTTGATGGTGAAATAGGCGTCCTGCGATGCATAGCGCATGTCACAGGCTGCAACGATATCAACGCCACCACCAATGCAGCCATTGTGAATAGCCGCTAGTACCGGTTTTCTACACTTTTCAATGGCAGTGACAGCGTCTTGTAAAGTCTTGATGAATTTCATCAATGCTTCTCGCTTTCTACCTTCATCTGGCATCTGCTGAAACTTCTGAATAGACATCAACAACTCAAGATCAATACCAGCACAAAAGTGCTTGCCCTCACCGCTGAGTACCACCACCCTGGCTTCAGGTGAATCATCTAATTCCCCAAATAATGCCTTCATCTCTTCCCACATTTCCATGTTCAGGGAATTGGCTTTATCAGGGCGGTTAAAGGATACATGGGCTACTTTGTTATTGATCTCTACGGTGAAGTATTGATAGTTCATCTTATTGACGTTTAAATTCTTTTGCAATTACATCAGTGTCAAATCTAAGGCATTGGCACATAAGAATTGTCATTAGCCACTTTTGGAAATTCCTTATCAACCCATCGTTGTTTGGCGGCTTCTATTTTTTCCTTACTGGCAGACACGAAATTCCAATAAATGAACCGTTCTTCAGGGAAAGGCTGCCCACCAAAAAGCAGCAGGTGTGTATTCTCATTCACTACGATAGAACACACATCTTCAATCTTCGACACCAGCATATTGCCTTTTTCAACCGTCTCACCACAAGCCTGGATTGAGCCTTCTACAATACAAATTCCAATTTCGCCTTTCAGATCATCATGGGTACTCAGCGCGAACTCTTGAGATGATCGAACACCAATCATGAACATGTCTGAATGGACGGGCACAGGTGATTTTTTATCATAACCTTCACCCGCTACAAGGGTAAATTTTGCACCGTTCTCTTCCCAATGCGGCAAGTCTTTCTCCTCAATATGGTGAAACTCCGGCTCTACATCTTCAAGATGTGCCGGTAGCGCTATCCATATTTGATAGCCGTGCATTTTGAACGTTTGTCCATCTCGTAGCTCCTTTGGTGTTCTTTCCGTGTGAGTGACACCATGACCAGCCACCATTAAGTTGACCGAACCGGGTGATATCTTCTGGACTGTGCCGATGCTATCTTCATGCATGATTTGACCATCCAACAAGTAAGTCAACGTGGATAGACCTATGTGTGGATGCTGATCTACATCCATATATTTTCCGGGGCCAACTTCTTCTGGGCCCATGTGATCAATGAAAATGAATGGCCCTACCATTCTCTTCTTACGAAAAGGTAGAATTCTACCGACTAAAAAATCACCGATGTCACGGCTTCTTTCTTCTATTATTAAACCAGTGTTGGACATGTTGAATGGGGCTTATGGTTATAAGGTTATATTTTGATAATTCGACAGGTGAAAATATGTTCTGTGAATTTCTCAATAGGTCATCAATATTCCCAATCTAACGGCTGTGAAGTTTACCTTTTTTAATCGGGTACATTAAGTCAATAATGGTAAAAAATTGCGTAGTAGAGCCGAAAGGTTTTTGCGCGCCAAGCATGCCGTGAGTATTTAATGCTAATGCTATGTTATCTAACATTATAATTATATCAATAATTTTTGTATTTTTAATAGATACGAAAAACGTACTCTCACTCCAAAGTAAACCAGGTAATACCTGCATAAACCGTTCAAAATGAGCACTATCCACTATGGGCTAACCATTTCCGTCAGGATAAGGCCCGGGAAGCGCGATACATTGGAGGCTGTGCTGAATAAGATACAAGATGATGGGGTAGCTGAAAATGACCTTTTCCCTTTTGGCCAATTATCTACCACTCACTTTGCCACTTGGGTAATCGTGCCTGAAGAAGAGGCACCAAATGGCAGAAAACTCCACGAACAATTGCTCTTAATGACGAGCTACACTGGTGCCAGAGCCAAGCATTTTGATGAATTAGCCCATGTAGGGCTTAAGGGTTTTCATGAAGCCTTTCTACACTGCGAAGGCTATCAGTTCCAATCGTCGCCATCAGTTGATGAAATGTGTAGATTCTTAAAAAAACATGCCATTAGAAACACGTTCTACACAGGCTTTCAATACATCACACATGAGCAGGCTGGGCAAGAAAATCAGTTGCGAGAGGCCATTCAGGGTTTTCTGGATCAAGCATGGAAGAATGGCACTTTAGCCGATAAGTCTGCATTGGAGACGCGCAGTATGATTCAACAATTTGTTGAAAACCAACCTGAATTGGCCTGGGCAACCAAGCCTTACAAACGGTCATTCAATGATTTTCTCAGGCTTTTTGGGCCTTTGATCGTGTTGGGTGTTATTCTTGGCGGTTCGCTCATATTATCAATCATTTTCATTTTTACTCATACTTTGGTCACTACAATAGGGCTTGCGATCTTCGGTGGTTTCCTCCTTACCGTTAGCTTATTGCTGGTGCTACTGCGGATCAATGAATCTAACCCTCATGTGGATGTGGCCCCTCCTACCGACGAACGCATCTATGAGATCACTTCTAAGGAAATCTACCCTGTCAAAAATGAAATGACCGTGATCGGCACCTTGAAGAAAGGGTTTATTAGAAGGGTATTTCTAGGCTTTACGCTTTGGCTGGTTCCTTTCTTTCGGGCATTCTCATACATTCCAACCGTTCATACGGCCAGGTGGCTGCAAATTGATGGTGGCAGAAGGCTGGTATTTATTGCCTACTTCGACAACACCTCTGAGGGCTACGCTCATGATTTCGTGGATTCGACTAAACGCACTCGTAATCTCAACTTGATCTTTGGACACGGGAAAGGTTTTCCAGCTACAAAATGGGCCGTTGGTGGTGGAGGAAAGGATAGAAAGCGGTACATCACTGCCGTAAGAGCCAGCCAAAAGATAACCCAGCTATGGTACAGTTCTCACAACACGCTGGGCATACTCAATTTGAACAATAACAGAGATATAAGGAAGGGGCTATTCGGTGATCTCGATAAAGCCCAGGTGGAAGAATGGTTACTCAAACTTTAACACCTAAACTTATGCAAATCGAAAAAGAAGACATTCAAGGCCTGATCTTAAGGGGTTACAAAGGACTGCCCAGTGCATCATACGCCGTTTTGAAGTGCAATGACCCTGCTAAGGCAAAGGCCTATTTACAAGACTTATCACATCAGATCACGAATGCTGTCAGTGCTCCCAAGGATTATGCGATGCATCTGGCCTTTACCTACGAAGGCTTGAAATTTCTAGGGTTGAATGACAAGAGCTTGTACAGTTTTTCCCAGCAGTTTAAGGAGGGAATGACAGAGGCCCACCGTCGTTTCATTCTGGGCGATACGGAAGATAACGCACCTTCAAGTTGGGACTGGGGTGGCCCTGATAATGATGCCATTCACCTGATGTTACTTATCTACGCCAAAGATCAGCCGACGCTAGATCAAGCCTATGATGAACAAAAGGGTAAATTCTCTGCGCACGACCTAACTGAAATCACCTATTTATCCACTCAACTTTTGAATGGTGAGAAGGAACACTTTGGCTTTAGAGATGGGGTTTCTCAACCCATTCTCAGAGGGGTAGGTAAAGGTGCTAATCTCCCTGATGAAAAAACCATTCCGTTAGGAGAATTCATTCTAGGTTATCAAAACTGGTACAATCAGTATCCGGACAGCCCTGAAGTAGAGATCAACAACGATCTGGAGAATATTCTGCCTAATAAGGCGCACAACAGCAGTGTAAAAGACCTGGGCAAGAATGGTAGTTATATGGTTTTCAGGCAATTAAGCCAGAATGTATGCGCATTCTGGGAATACCTAAAAAAGGAAGCCATTGAACCTGGCGCCGCTGACCAGGAAGAGGCTGCTATTAAACTGGCTAGCAAAATGGTAGGCAGATGGCCTAGTGGAGCACCACTAGTAAAATCTCCGGATAAAGATGAGCCCAGTCTGTCTCACGATAATGATTTCCTATTCTGGAATGAAGACAAGCATGGCCTAAAATGTCCACTTGGATCGCACATTAGGCGCACCAACCCAAGAGATTGGCTACTGACAGAAAAGAGCGCTTTGGAATCTCAAGAGATGGTACAGAAGCACCGTATTCTACGCCGAGGCAGAGCTTATGGGCCACCCTTAGTAGCATCTATGGACACAAAAGCGCTCATCAATGCGCCCGAAGATAATCAGGAAAGAGGTTTGCACTTTCTCTGTTTTGCGGGTGATATTATTCGCCAGTTCGAATTCATGCAGAATGCCTGGGTGAAATTCCACAAGTTCGGTGGCACCTATGAAGATTCTGATCCGCTCATCGGCACGCATTATAAGAAGGATGGTATCGTCACTGATACTTTTACGGTACAAGCCCAACCGGTTAGGCGACGTTATCAGAACATGCCACAGTTTTCTAAAATGAAGGGAGGTGAATACTTCTTTTTTCCGGGCATTAAGGCTATCAAATACATAGCATCTCTCTGACCTTAACAACCAAAAATCAAAAGCATGGGTAATCTGGAACTTGGTAAAGAATACATACCAGCTGATGAGCATAAGCACATTGAAGAAATGCTGGATATGATGGTGCCTTTCCTGGAGGAAAAATATCCTCCGGGTGAAACGTTGAGGCATTTTCATCCAAAAATGCACGGTTGTCTGAAAGCACAGTTTATCGTAGAGGATTTAGAAGACAAGTACAAAGTAGGCTTATTCAAAACAGCCAAAACTTATGACGCCTGGGTACGCTTCTCTAATGCTCCACCGAACAAGCAAGCAGATAAAAGAGCTTCAGGTCGAGGGTTCGCTATAAAAATCCTTGATGTAGCTGGTGATATAATTGATGACGATCCAATAGGTGTCAAAACCCAAAACTTCCTTATGACAACCAGCCCTGTCTTGTCTCCGGGGCATGTGGCTAACTACCGCAGGGCGATTAAAGCCTTGGTCAATGGCTTTCCCGGCAACCTACCCTACATTCTCGATCCGGGCAATTGGCGAAGGCTTCGGCTTACACTCAAATTCATGAAGAAGCATGCCAACCTACTTGAGGTGCCCTATTTCACCGGCGCACCTATTGCCTTCGGTGAGGACAAAGCGGTCAAGTTCAGTATTGAACCTCAGAAAAGTGCTACTAGTAAAATGCCTAGAAAGCCAACTGATTACTTCTTGAGAGAGAGATTAATGGCAGATCTCGTCAAAGGTGATGTGCTATTCGATTTTATGATCCAGGAACAACAAGATCCGAACAAAGAACTGGTTGAAGATACTTCATGTATTTGGAAAACACCTTTTAAGAAGATTGCCACCGTCAAATTGCTGCAACAAGAATTCACCAACCAAGAGCGTATTATTTTCGGGGAGAATCTCTTCTTTTCTCCATGGCAATGCCTCGAAGAGCACAGGCCTCTAGGGGGTATCAACAGAGCAAGAAGAGAGGTATATCGTGTGCTGTCTGATTTTAGAAAACAGCGGAATGGAGTTGGGTAGTCTTTAGTAACTAGATACTGCTTGTTGCTTGGGATTAGGAAGGAGATTGAGATAGGTAAATAGAAGTAGGTGGAAGTAGATAGAAATAAGTTGAAGTAGGCAATCTCAATTCATAACTAAATGCTGGATCGCTTCGCCCCTTGTCATTCTACTGACGGATCGCAATGACGGTTATAATAGCTTCTGACATCATTCCATGGTTTGTGACGTAGGAACGAATCCAGGGAATCTCTCCGTCTTATATCTTTCGTCTCTTGTTCTACCTCACCCCCAGCCCCTCTCCGACATCAGAGAGGGGTGACTATCGAGCCTAATTCATCTATGTATTTCTATTTATTTCCATTTGTTTCTACTTATTAGCCTGATATCATCAATTGAGTATATGTTCATTCAATTCGATTGTGCTTAACCGCTAATAAGATTCTTGCTTATGACGTGTTTTTATATATGCCGAAAACCTTTGCAAGTCTTACCCCTTTGTATTTCCCCTAACATTAGGGGAAAACTCTCCAGAACAACGGGAATGCTAAACATTTTCCGTTCACGTCATCTCATTTAGTGTGTTTTAAAACCAAAATATTAAGTCTCAGAAGGACTTGGTTAGTAGGCAGCCCACAATCGGCAGTAGGCAATATCGGATCTAAAGATTCCAACCTCCTCTTTCTAAGCGTTTCTATCTATTTCGATTTATTTCTACCTGATTCTACTTATTTCTATTTATTTCCACCTCTGATAGCTACTGGATTGCTTCATCGTCCCTCCTCGCAATGACACCAGAAGTTCACTAGTCTTATGTCTTTCGTCTTATTTCTTTTGTCTAAAATCTTATGTCTGCTATAAAAAGGAAAAACCCAGAGTCGCCCCCGGGTTTTATCCAGATTTAATAAACGGATTAATTAAGAAGTGTAATCATTCATATCTTAAGGACTTCACTGGATTGGCCAATGAAGCTTTCAAACTTTCGTAACTTACAGTGAGGACGGTCAGGAACATAATAACTCCTACGCCCAGGATAAAAATAAACCAACTCATTGGTGTTTGATAAGCGAAATTATCGAGCCAACGATCTGATAAATAGTAAGATAGCGGTACCGCTACTAGGCTAGCAAAGATAAGTACTCTCAAGAAAAGTAGTAATAATAAACCTAGAATTTGTGCACTACTGGCACCAAGTGCTTTTCTGATGCCTATCTCCTTTGTCTTTTGTTCTGCTATAAAAGAAGCCAAGCCAAACAGCCCGATGCAGGTGATGAAAATGGCTAAGCCTGAGAAATTCCGTGAGAGAGAGGCTATTCTACGCTCTGAGGTATACATTCTATTGAACTCGTCATTGACGAACCAGTAATCGAACCCTATACCCGGATAGACTTGCTTCCAAACAGTCTCAAGATGAGCCAGTTTTTCCTGGAACTTGCCGTCAGGAATTTTGACATAGAGTATTCTATCTATGAAGTGAGGGCTCGCACTTAAAGCCAATGGCTCAATCTTATGATAAGCCGATTGATAAGGGAAATCCTTCACTACGCCTATCACCTTACCCGTTCTAATGCGATCATAATCGTAATTAAAGTAGCCATTCATCGTAGGTGTCGAAATGGCTTGATCGACCATTTCCTGAGGTGTTTTACCCAGCGCTTTACAGGCAGTTTCATTGATCACCAGCGCGGTAGAATCGGCCGTGTTGCCATGTTCAAAGCCCCTACCCGCTATCACTTCCAGATCAAATGTCTTGACAAAATCATAGTCAACGTGAAAGGTATGCCATTCATGCTCTTCTTCATCGATATCTGGAAAGCGGAATGGTACGTCCAGAGGCCCGAAATAGTCCAGTCTTGGCAGGTGGTTCCCGAAGGTCACCATTTCAATGTCCGGGTCTTGCAATACAAAGTTCTTGAACGTTTGATAACGATCAAAAGGCGCTGTACCACCATGCCTAATGGATACGATTTGGTCACCAGCCTTATTCAGCTTTGACTTTTGGATCATTTCCATCTGCCTGATGACGATAATGGTTGAGATCAACAATATGATAGCGATACCAAACTGCACCGAAATCAACACCTTCCGCAATATGTTAGAGCCTTTGCTAAAAGCGAACTTACCCTTAAGCACTCTTACCGGGTTGAAACCTGAGAGGAAGAGTGCCGGATAGCTTCCGGAGATGAAACTCACGAAAACCAATAGGCCAAGGATGATCATTAACAATGTTCCATCAAACAGTTCGGTAAATGCGATGCGCTTAGCCGCCAACTCGTTGAACAGTGGTAGGAACAAAGCCACCAAAGCTATGCCCACTAAGAAAGCGAGTAGCACCATCACAAAAGATTCTAACATGAACTGCAGGATGAGTTGCGGGCGCTCGCTACCCAATGACTTTCTCAAACCTACCTCTTTTGATCTTTTGGCTGATCTCGCCGTGGCAAGATTCATGTAATTGATGCATGCGATGGCTATGATTAGAAATGCGATTGACGCGAAAGTGTAGATATATACCATGCTACCACCACCTTCATTTTGCCAGGGTATCTCCTCATCAAAGTGCATATCAGTAACTTTGACAACAATGGGATTGACTTCACTATTTTCTTCAACTTCAGATGGATTGTTGCGTATCTGTTCTTCGATCAAAGATGCCAGCCTGTCTTCCAACACTTTCTGATCTGTTTCTGGCTTAGCGACTATGTATGACCAAAAGAACCCATTGTTAAGACTCTCCGTACCTTCTTCGAACGACTGATCACCAAAATTAAAGTAAGGCTTTAACGAGTGGTAATTGACCAGGTATTTAGGCTTGAAATGCGTATTCTCAGGGTAATCCTCATAAACTCCAGTTATGGTCAGGGCGAGTTCTTGATTGTCAGTAGCCCAGGGATGTTTGAGTGTGATCTGTTGATCCATAGGGTCTTCATCCCCAAATAGTTCTCGCGCCGCCGTTTCACTCAGCGTCATACTTCCTGGCGCCTCGAGTGCTTTTTCTTTATTGCCCTTTATCAATGGAAAATACATGACCTCATGCATATCCTTATCGACCCAGTACATCTCTTCAGTAAGCAGTATTCTATCGGACTCCGGACGGCGTAAGCTGGCTGGGTTGCCAAACCACCAATACTTCGAGGCATTGACCACCTCACTCATTTGATCACGCAAATAGGAACTCCAACCACCGGGTACCCAAATGCCATTGTCTATATTGCCTTCACCATCTATGAATTGTACTCCTAATCTATAAGTGTTGTCAGCATTGGGAAACTGACTGTCATAAGACAGCTCACTGTGAATGTAGAGAAAGATGAGAATCGCACTGGCAAGACCAACGGAAAGACCGAAAATGTTAATGGCAGCGTAACCTTTTTGTTTGGCTAATGCCCGAAGTGCAACTTTGAAATAACTCTTTAGCATGGTCTGGTTTGGCGGTATTGCTTTCCAGGTAGAAGAAAGCTACCCGGTTCAATACAAATAACGGCGTTGGCATCTTATATGATGTCATATAATGTAAAAGATTGTCAAAGAGCCACAATTTTAACCTTGTAGCGATGCTGTAAATAGGGTCTGCTGAAAAAGTCTCAGTTATGCCAGCTACAAGGCGGCCGAAGGAGGATGTATGCCTATACCTCGATCTGAGGCCAACGCAGTAGATGGCGTGACTGAGGCTAGTGTTGAAAACGAGACATTAAGATTTTCACAAGCATGAAATCTGAGCTATCAGGCTAAAAAGCCTTGCACCGCCTGAAAAACTAAATAGTCAATAGATGATGTTGAATGCTGAGTCAGCATAGTTTTATAATGCCACACGTTTTTCAGCAGACCCTAAATAGAAAAGGCCGGATTCCGAAGCATAGTCTGGACAGAACATGCTGGAATCCGGCCGTTGGAAAGTGTGTAACGCCTTTGGTTACATTATCCCTTCCATGGTATGGAAAAGGTCTTGCTTATAATTGTTGTATTCGTGTCTAAAGGAATTAATGAGTTCAAACAAACTGCTATGTCTGGCCCTAAATTCGGACTCCATATTGGGTTCTTCACCGTCCATTATACCTCTTAAGTATTTCTCATGACGACGTACGCGCTGCTTAAAGTCATCGAGCAACTGACCGCTGTAGTAGGTAATAATATGCTGAAAGTGATCCAACGTTTTTTTCTGTTCCGTTGTATTAAAACATCCCGAATACCTGTCGAGAATCTTTTGAAAAAACTGTAATTCGTTTTTCCAGAGCCCTACTTCCTCCACCCATTGCTCACTTTGCAGGTGAAGGTTTTCCAGGCTGTCCTCGAACAGGACTTCTGCACTTCCGTCAGTTAAGTTTTCCATATAATAGACATTTAGAGGTTGTGAAATTGATATTGATATGTATACCCTCTGGCAATGAGGAGTATGTATTAATAGCACTTGATGTAGAGATTTTCCAGAACAGTCGAACTGTCGATGGGTTGAAGAGCCTATAGCTAGGTGGCAAAAAGTGGGACACGTAACGATACTATCAGGTTTGTGTCATTCTTCCATCTCAAGGAAGACTGGTTAATCATACTAAGAACGCTGGGCTACGCCAGTGGAACTAACGTCTTTACTCCGTTACCCAAGATTGTATTGGGTAAATCTTGATAATCTGGTTGTCAATAATAAAAGGTATAAGAGTTTGACGCAAAAGGGAACAATACTTATAGTAAAACTACTATACGATAATACTAAGAAAAGGCCTGAATATCAATTGATTTCGATACAAATATCACAACCTCAATTACAATTTTCAATTTAGAAACATTTGGTAATTCTCCCTGTCTTTATCCGTAGAATAACTGTTCGTAGCATTGAGCAGTCCAGATGACGTTACCTACTGAATTTACTGCCTAAATTCCGTTAAAAGAGGCAACTATTTCTTTGTAAATTCGATAAGAGAATTGAAACGCAGTTTGTGTTAGAATCAGGTCACACCCGAAACAACCGCAGAATACTGATCAGAAGTATGCTATTTGCATTACTCACAAACCTGTGGTGCCCGTACAGTTATGCTCAAACCACCGAAGTCAATGGTAAAATAATCGACAAGGAAACCAATGAACCCATTCCGTTCGCCAACATAAGCTTCAAAGGCACATCTATAGGTACAACTTCCAATGCAACCGGCGTTTTTCGACTTTTCACATCGTCTAAGGTACCTGACAGTGTGCAAGTTTCTTTTGTAGGGTATACCACTCAGTTCATCAAAATACGTCGGGGTAGAAAGCAGTACTTGGAAATCTTCCTTGAACCAGAATTGGTAAACCTTAATGAGGTAGTGGTGCTGGCTGGTGAGAACCCTGCCTACGCCATTCTACGGCAGGTAATGCGCAACAAAAAGTATAACGACAAAAGGAAGCTATCCAGTTTTGAAACGAAAAACTATACCAAGATTGAGGTAGATGTAGCCCAAATGGACGCCAAATTCGCCCAGAACAAACTGGTGCAAAAAGTAGTGTCATCCATTGATACCATCAGCGATTTCACATCTAGTTCGGGCACCCCGGAAATTCCCATATTTATATCAGAGTCAATATCCACCTACACCCTTCAGAATGCGCCGAGACTAGAAAAGGAGCTCATCCACAAGGCCAACATTCATGGTATTGCCATCCAGAATAAGAAGGCGGCCTCCCAGCTCACTGGTGTGGCTTTTCAGGAATACAACTTCTACCAGAACAGGCTTGAAATTGTCAACCGCGATTTCATATCGCCATTAGCCGATTCATGGCGGGCATTCTACGATTTCGATCTCATGGACAGCCTTGATATCGATGGCGACTATTGCTATGAGTTGAAATTCTACCCCAAGAACAAAGGCGATGTCGCTTTTAGTGGCACCATGTGGATCACTAAAAGTGATTATGCGCTAAAGCAAATAGATGCCAAACTAGACGGTACCAACGCCAACATCAACTTTGTCCAAAGCGTCAAAGTCGATCAGAAGTTACAGAAGAGTAGCGAAGGCCCCTGGCTCCCGATAGATACGCAGGTAGAGATCATCGTCCCTGAACTAACGCCTAAGCTTACCGGCGTTACGGTGAGATTCCACATCATCACCTATCCCGAAACCTGGAAGCTCAATCAAAAATATACCGATGCGCATTTCCTGCTACCGATAGAAGTGGATGATGACGTGGTAAAGTACCCTCCTGGCTATTGGGAAAAAGTAAGGCCCGTTCCGCTCAATGAGCGTGAGGAAAAATCACTAAGAGCGATAGAAAGGATTCAGAACATCCCTGCGGTGAAACTGATCGCTGAGACCATCAAAACCATTCTGCGAGGATATTTACGGCTGGGCAAAGTAGATTATGGGCCGGTGCTTTTCACTTATGCCAACAATGATGTAGAGGGGCACCGCATACGCGTAGGTTTCAGAACCAATGACCTTTGGAGCGAAAAATGGGTGCTGACTGGTTTTCTGGCCTACGGTACACGAGACGAAAGATTCAAGTACGGAGGCCGCGTGGATCATATCTTCTCCCGTAAGCCATGGACAACACTCAACGTTTCCTTCAGCAGGGACAATCAACAGCTCGGGGCTTTGGAAGAAAACGCCTACACTAATCGGGCTTTCTCTGCATCAGCACGATTCAATGATCAAGCCTTCCCACATATCGCTGAAAAGACGGAGGTTGGATTCAGCCGGGATTTGAGACGTGGTTTGAATCAAACCATTACACTCACCAACCTTCACTTCAACCCCCTTTTTCCATTTGCCTTCGAAAATCAGGAAACTGGTCAGGTTACTTCCAATTACACCTCCAGCGAGATTAGCTTTCAAACAAGGTACGCCAAAAACGAAAAGTACATATTCGATAATAACCTTAGAATACCGGCTGCCATTCCTAAGTTCCCCGTATTGACGCTGCGCTATGCCATCGGCATCAACAACCTTTTGGGCAGCGATATAGACTACCAGAAGTTCATGGTACGACTCGACCATGAGATCAACGTGGGGCTGCTGGGTACGGCCAAATACATTGTAGAGGGTGGTTATATCCCTTCGACGGTGCCCTTCCCCACCCTTAAGAACCACATCGGTAATGAGACCTTTTTCTTCAATGAGGATGCCTTCAACCTGATGCGTTTTGGTGAGTTTGCCAGCGACAAGTATGTCTATCTCAAATACACTCACTTCTTCCAAGGTCTCTTACTCAATAGAATTCCACTGATGCGCAAATTCAAATGGCGTTTGATGGGATCCTTCAATGTACTCTACGGAGGAGTAAGTGATGCTAACCGCCAAATGATCCTATTCCACAATGATAACCCACTCGCTCCACCTGTAGACTATATCCGAAATGTGCCCTACATGGAGGCTGGCTATGGCGTGGAAAACATTTTCCGGGTGCTCAGGGTGATGGCCTTCCACAGGCTCACCTACCGCGATAACCCCAGCGCCAGTAACTTCGGAGTGAGGATTCTTTTTGTTATTAAAACATAGTAGTGAGTAGTTAGTCTTTGGTATTTAGTAGTCGGTTCTTCGTGGTTAGTATGTTATTGCGATCCGTCAGTAGACGGACAGGGGACGAAGCAATCCAGTAGCTATTCGAAATAGGTAGAAACAGATAGAAGTAAATAGAAATAGGATCTAAAACCTAAGCCTTTAGTGCGATAGGAGAGCAACGAACTAAGAAGCGATCCAGGGGTGAATTACAAATTGTCTTTAGCCATAGTGTCATTTCTGCGAGGAACCTGCCTTTGTGGGCAGGCAGGCGAGAAATCTTACTAGCTCCACAGAGCACCTCACAGAAAGAGAAAGATTTCTCCCTATGGTCGGAAAGACAGCTTATGAGACGCTCTGCGGTTCAAGCACTAGAAGCCTGCGACCGTACTTGGGTGAGGTTGGAAAGGAAGCACTGACCTGTTTTTACTTAGCAATGACGTTACTCAAAGTAACTCCATTACTCAGCACACAGAGATTCGCCGGATTTTCTCCTACGTCGAAAACCGTGGAATGACGATAAGTAAGTATATACAAGTGATATAATCAATTGATGATATCAGATATCATCAATTGATTATATGGTTTTATTCAGCTGCTTGGATAGCCCAAATTTATAATTAGCAATCGTACCTCTCAGTCAGTAAACTGAGAGGAGCGCAACAACAATTAGTTTCTACTTACTTCTATCTATTTCTACGTATTTCGATTTATTTCTACCTACTTCTCTCAATTTTCTACCTACTACTCACATGTCGTTGTCAACTAAAGACTAACTACCCACTACTAATATCTACTCCTCCACCCAAGGAGCACCAGCATCAACCAAAGCTTTAGCAAGCGTAGACATTCTGTCTTTAAGCGCCTTCAACTGCGTATTCGCTTGGCTGGTTTGGGTATTGACTATCTCAAGTGTCTTTTTATGAGTATCCGTTGGTCCATAGGTAGAAAGCGTAATACCGCGATTTAAAGCAAATAACCGTGAGCCGATGGTCGGCTTGGTCTTCTCCCCTATTTCACCTTTCGCACGATTACCGTTTACAGTAGCATCCAATGTCAACAAATCTTGCCTAAGTTGATGCAGTTGCTGGTCCAAATTACCAGTGGGTGCAGTAGAATGCTGTAAAGCCTTTTCCATGGCATTAACCCTTTTCACGGCGTTGCTCAATGAGATTTGCATGGCCGAAACCTCTCTGACAGCATCTTCATAGCTGCGCCAGAAGGCAGTAACCTCGCTCATACTGGCACCTGGTAAAGCACCTTTGGTCATTTGCTCTACTTCGAAAGTGATTGGCTCACCTAGTTGTGTCAAAGCACCATCCACTTGCTTAAACATAGTGGCTGTGTAGGTACCAGGAGCAGCCATTAGGCCTTTGGGAGCATTTTCTGGAGTAGGCTGAGGTGCATTCAGGGCAATCGCATCAGGTGCCGGATAACGCAAATCCCAAGCCACACGATGGAAGCCTTTTTTAGTTGGTCCTTCTACCCTTCTTATCACGTTTCCTGATTGATCTTTTACTACTAACCATATCTTTGGCCCACTCTCTCGTTTTTCAGCTTCTAAGGCTTCCCAGCCAGGAAAGATGACATTCCTATTGGCTTTATGCAATGGCTTCTCAAGCTCCTTCCGCTGTTCCGCTTTGGATTTCAGGCCATCTTTCAAGTAGTAAGTGAATACGGCACCAAAGTCAGGGTTGGGTGCTACATAATGATGTCCGCCCTGCGTACCACGCTCGTCATCAAAGTCTACCACCGAGCGCTCTACATACCACCATGCTTTACGTGTGGAAAACAACGCTGCTTCACTGTTTAGTTGTGCCTCTGATACTTCCCTTAGCACACTGTAATCATCAAAGACGAAGAACCCACGCCCAAATGATGCGCCTATGAGGTCGTTTTCCCTGCGCTGAATAGCCAAGTCACGGAAAGAGATAGTCGGCACACCGCCCTTAAGTTTAATCCACTTTTGACCACCATTGATGGTGAAGTAGATACCAAACTCAGTACCCAGGAACATCAATTCAGGTTTCTCATGGTCTTGTACCAATCGCCAAACCAAAGTACCGTTAGGAATATTGCCTTTGATAGAACGCCAGGTTCTACCCTTGTCTGTACTCTTGATCAAATAAGGATTGAAGTCCCCGTATTTATGGTTATCCAATGCTGCGTAAACCGTATTGGCATCGTGAAGGTCAGCTTTGATGTCATTCACAAAAGCCGTGGCCGGTACTCCGGAAACGCTTCCTACTTCTATCTTGCGCCAGTTGCTACCGCCATCCTCGGTCACCTGAATGATGCCGTCATCAGTACCGGCATAGATCAATCCCTCCTGCTTTGGCGACTCAGCCAAAGAGGTGATCGTATTATAGTTGGACATGGCCAGAACATCCCAGGCGGCATCCCAGCTTTGCGTTCTACCCATGATAGGCAGGCTCAAGCGCTCTTGATTGCGTGTCAGGTCACCGGAAATGGCCGTCCATTTGTCCCCTCTATTATCGGATCTCCAAACACGTTGAGAGGCGAAGTAGATACGCTGCGGAGAATGTGGGCTCACCAGTATCGGAGCATCCCAATTGAAGCGCTCATAATCTTCATTAGCGGAGGGTTGTGGTTGAATATCCACCACCTCACCAGTAGTGATGTCCACCCTTGAGAGATTACCCTCCTGACGTTCTGCATAAACGATATTCGGATTGCCCGGCTCGGTGGCTGGTTGGTGACCGTCCCAATTCAAAATGATCTTCCAATCCGCCGTTCTAATACCGTGATGGTTATCTGTTCTAGAAGGGCCACCTTGCGTGCTGTTATCTTGTGTACCGCCATAGATATTGTAGAATGGCTCGGCATCGTCTACAGCCAACTTGTAGAATTGGGTGATAGGCAAGTTCTCCATGAATCGCCAATGTGCTCCCAAGTCAAAGCTTTCATAAACACCACCGTCAGTGCCTACTAACAGGTATTCAGGGTCATCCTTTCTGAATGTTACCGAGTGGTTATCACCATGCTTACCAAAACGGTTCAACCTTGTAAAAGTCTTACCACCGTCTTCGGATATTTGCATCCAATTATCCACCAGGTATAACCTGTCAAACTTATGCGGAGAAGCATATAGCTCCTGATAATAGTGAGGCCCTGTTCCTCCTGTAATGGCATTGGACATCTTCTTCCAGGTACCTCCGCGATCTGTTGATCTGAATAAACCACCCGTTCTACGGTCTAATTCTATAGCAGCATAAATCACGTCAGGATTGATAGGCGAAACAGCTAGACCGATCTTACCCATATTGGTCTTGGGAAGGCCATTGGTAAGCTTGGTCCAGGTTTCTCCTCCGTCAACACTTCTATACAAAGCAGTACCAGGTCCACCACCCATATAGGCGGCTACCGTTCTATGTCTTTGCCAGGTGGCAGCATACATCACGTCGGGGTTTCGAGGGTCGAGAGCAATGTCCGTTACGCCCACCCATTGGTCATCGCCCAGCGTTTTCTTCCAGGTTTGACCACCATCGGTTGATTTGTATAAACCTCTTTCTCCACCACTCTTCCATAACGGGCCTTGCGAGGCTACCCAGATTACATCAGAGTTCTCCGGGTGCACTATGATCTCAGAGATGCGCTCTGAATTACCTAAGCCCATCTTCTTCCAATGCTCGCCACCGTCTTCACTGAGATAAATACCATCTCCATAGCCGGCATGACGACCACCGATATTCTCACCGGTACCCACCCATATGCGATAGGGATTAACTGGGTCAATCGTGATACAGCCTATGCTATAAGAAGGCTGATCATCAAACAAAGGCTTCCAGGTTACACCGGCATTGACCGTTTTCCAAACGCCACCGGAGCCCACGGCCACGTACCAGGTATTTTCGTCTTCCGGGTGGATGGCTATATCGGCAATACGACCAGACATGAAAGCCGGGCCGATATTTCGGAGCTTTAAACCTGCAAAGGTAGAATCACTCATTAAGCCAGAACTGGCTGGAGTAGTCGTGGTCGAACCACGTCTTCTGCGTTGCGCTTCTAGGTCAAATGAACTGGCTATTAGCAACAATACTAAAAAGAGGATAAGGGGATTTCGTTTATTCATGGTAAGGTTTTTTGGATTGATTCAGCATGATAAAAAACCGCTCAAAATCTACTTGATTCAGGCATTCTCTATCACAATCCAAAAATTAGCAGCTAATGAAGAAAATTGAAAGAGGAAGGCGGTAAAGTTGATGATTTGATTTTTTAATGGTTTGATGGTTTGATGAGGAGACTATTGGATGTGATAGAGAATGCCTGAATCAAGTAGATTTTGAGCGGTTT
>JBCBSS010000069.1:0-39302 GCA_039819065.1 Bacteroidota bacterium | reverse complement strand
AAGGACATTTTAAACCCATTAAGAGCCTCGCTTTTAGCCCTGATGGCAAGTACGTGGTCAGCGGTTCTGAAGATAAGGTCAACACCAGCTAAGATTAAGGTGAATAAGAAGACGAGCTTTTTCATAGGCGACCTTTTTCGTAACTATCAATATACAAAAAAGGTCGCTTTGTAAAGGTAGAAGGCGCTTGATCTAACGTTTTGAAACTTCGTTTTTCATGTAATTCCTATGAATCCAATTGTTTTGCTTGACATCCTCGGTTTCGAATAATAGTTTATCATTACCATTTTCCACCGTCTTTAATCTTGTGTCTTGGTTGAGGTTCATATTATCAACCTTAGCCGTACTTGGGCCTTGGGCCATCAGCTGTTTTACATCCTCTATGGTGGCTAGTTTGTGATGCTGATCGATATCCTTGGCAATGGATTCTGTGATCGCTGCTTCGCGCAATTTGTCCCACATGTCCTCAAAGAGCTGACGATTATTGTAGATGTCTATGCTATACACTTCTCCGTTGATGGCATAGGCAAAGCCAATGGCTTGTGGATTAGATGCGAGCACGTTCTTGAATGCCTCCTCCTTGTCAGTCTTAGCCTTTTCCAATTCTTCGTTTTCCAATGTTAGCTGAAGGCTTGATGCTGATCGGCTGTCTCTTACCGTTGTGTTATAACCATTCTTTTCCGAGACTTCCCTGTCCAGGTCCTTTTGCTGTTTCGCTACATTATCCCAGACTTCTGACTGGCTCTTATTGTATTTTGCGGCCAGCTTTAGCTCCTTGGAAGAAAGCATTTTTGTATTGTAGGAGAAACTGTGTACATCTTCCTGCCCACGTTTTCTCCAGCGATTGTGTTCAACACAGAAACTCTGTAAAGGTATGTTTTTGGTTTTGGGTGGGATGATTACATCCATGCTGATCGTGCGATCCTGCTTACCACCTTTCACAATATCCCCGGAATGGATGAAAACATAGTCATCGCTATTATTATCAATAGAAAGCTCATTGACAGACCCTGTTTCTTTCACAATTACTTTTTTGTCAATAAGGGCTTCGCTTAGCGTGATGTATTGCTTGTTCCTGATTTCCTCTGTGCCGGTTATCAGGAACATTTGCAGGTTGCCTTGCTGAACCGGCGCCATGACTTGGTACTCCGCAGTTTGTACTTCAATATCCTCCGATTTGGGATTCGGTTCTCGCATATTGTTATCCTCTTCTTGAGTATTGTCCCTCTTACGCTCAGCGAAGAAAAATGCACTCACTGAGACTACAAGAAGCGTTGCTAATGAGATTAGGGTTAATCCTTTCATAGTCTTTTTGGTGGTAATGTAGATCGATCTGCCACCAGGTGCAATGCGCAATTAGCGAATGGGTATTATGACTAAGGGTAACAGTAAGTTGATTTAGGAAGGCTGCCGTTTGTCATGTGCAACAAGTGCAGTGTACATCAAAATTTGTGCTTGATCACGATCAGGTAACCTTGACAACTGATTACCAGTAGACCATAAAAAGCCACGCTTATGAGAATGCTAATCACCGCTGTTTTATTGTTTGCCTTCGGTTATGTTGCCAATGCCCAAACGAAAAGTCAAACTAGCGTCGTCAGCACACTTTCAAATACTTCAGAAGAGCAACTTGACGAGGCCGTTAACGCCCTTATTAAGAAGCATGGCCAGACCCCAATCATTGAAGGAAAAAAGGCCATATTTCTAGCAAAATCAGTAGGGGGTAAGGCTCCACTCATGCTAGCCGATTTCAATGGTTTTATGAACCCAAGGTATGTTAAGGATAAGCAATTAGCAGCGATGCATCGTATTGGTAATAGTGCTTGGTTCTACCTGGAAAAAGAATTCGAGCCAGATGCTATTGTGAACTACAGATTGGCATTTGGAAAGCGTATTCAAACTGACCCAAACAATCCTAATCAAAGACTAAACTTTGGCGATACGTGCTCATATTTGGCCATGCCAGCATTCCAGCCTGATCAATACAGCGAGCACAAGACTGTAAAATCAACCGGCAAAGTGATTAAACACAATTTGAAGAGTGAGATTATGGGGCAGGATAGAACCATTCATGTTTACCTACCTCATGGGTATGAGCAAATGGAAGGCGGTCTACCGAGTATTTACTTTCATGATGGATCTTATTATGTAAATGAGGCGAAAATACCTGAACTGCTTGATCAGCTGATCGATGAGGAAAAAATGGCTCCGGTCATCGCCGTGTTCGATGATCCGGTTGTTCGTGGCAAAGAATATCAGGGTGATTTGGATTATAGAAATTATATACAGCAGGAATTGATCCCGCACATCGATAGTCAATTCAATACTGTGCGTGGTAATGAAAGCAGGGCAGTAGTGGGTGGCTCGAGAGGAGGTATGTCAGCTCTTTATTTGGCGCACGGTACTGATGCTTTTGGCTTGTGTGCAGCATTCTCCCCTGCTATTCATCCGGTTGAAGTTGACCATTACATTGATCAATTGAAATTATTGGGAAAGAGGCCAAAAGAAGTGGTTTTGACGGGGTCAACCTATGATCATGTTTGGTATGAAGATGCTGTCGCTTTGAAAAGCTACTTTGAGTCTTCCGACATCAAGTCCAGCTACATAGAAGTACATGCCGGTCATAACATCCCGGCCTGGCGCTCGGCTTTGGATGATATTCTGATTCGTTTCTTTCCATCAGAGTAACTTTTTTGTTATTTGGTTTTAAACTCTGATAATCAGTTATTTAAGTGTCATTATATTCTTCGAATCGCTCACCGGTTTGACAGGTTTTTTAAAAAATGATTTGGAAAACTAAAAGGTGGTACTAACTTTGTTGTCAGAAAGCATTGTTAACCTCTCAAGGAAAGGAGGTTGTTATGTTGGTTCAACAAATACATATCGACACAGAGACCGGACAAAGGTAGCCTATATACCTTCTTAAGATATTCTATGCCCGGTTTCAAACCGGGTTTTTTGTTTCTGCCCGGTAACTAATCAAATACACATTTAAGGACTTCAGATCTGCCATGTCATTGGTTTGATCATGGTTGCTGCTGTTCGTCATTTTAGAAAAATAGCCATGGGCAATTTCAAACTTAAAGGCAAAGACCTTAAGAGAATCAAATACAAATCAAATAGGGCCAAAAGTTTGGCCATAGATATTATTAATAAACACTATAAACACGTAACAAAACAAGAAATATTGGATCTGCTGATCGATGTCAGCTATAACCCAGAGAATTATGTAGATGATGTTCATTTATCACCGATTGCGACTGAGTTTATGCCAGATGAGATAGACCTCAGCCCGAAGCAGGAAATCGCATTGAAGCGGGAAGAAGGCGAACTGAATGTGTTTGGTCGTCAGCATATTTCGAGTAATGCTTATCAGCAAATGGAGTTGGCGATGCGCCTTCCCATCACCGAGAAAGGCGCACTGATGCCAGATGCACATGCCGGTTATGGCTTGCCTATAGGTGGCGTTTTGGCTACCAAAGGGGCAGTTATTCCCTATGGTGTGGGGCTTGATATTGGTTGTAGAATGAGTTTGTCCATCTACGATCTCAATCAAGACTTCTTGAACCGATACAGCTATCAAATCAAATGTGCTTTGAAAGAGCGTACTTGTTTTGGTACCGGTGGAGAGTTGGGTATCGCGCAAGAGCACGATGTACTGGACAGAGAGGAATTCAATGCTACTGAATTACTGAGACGGCTTCATGGTAAGGCTGCCAGGCAATTGGGTACATCGGGTTCTGGCAACCACTTCGTCGAATTTGGTAAGGTGAAAGTGACTGGTAATACCGGGCTTGATTTACCGGAAGGTGACTACGTGGGCATTCTGGCCCATTCTGGTTCCAGAGGTTTGGGCGCGACGGTGGCTCAGCACTACACTGACATTGCCAAATCGACTTGCCTTCTACCGAGGCAAGCAGGTAACCTGGCCTGGTTGGATATGGAAAGTGAGGCAGGGCAAGAATACTGGATGTCGATGAACCTGGCAGGCGAATATGCCAAGGCATGCCATGATCAGATACATTATCATTTGGCCAAATACATGGGCATCAAACCGATTGGGAAGATCGAGAATCACCACAATTTTGCCTGGAAGGAGACACAGGAAGATGGTGCCGAGTTGATCGTCCACAGGAAAGGCGCTACGCCTGCGCATGAAGGGCAGCTAGGTATCATTCCCGGTTCTATGACTGCGACTGGATACATCGTAAAAGGCACTGGTGAGGGCAGGAGCCTGAATAGTGCTGCACACGGTGCTGGTAGAAAGCTGTCAAGGACTAAAGCCAAGTCTTCTATCACCAGAAGTGCGATGAACAAGTACCTCAAATCGAATCAGGTCACGTTAATCGGCGGAAATCCTGATGAGGCACCAATGGCCTACAAGAACATCGAAGATGTCATGAGTAGCCAGAAGTCGCTGGTTCAGGTAGTGGGAGAGTTTCAACCGAGTATAGTGAGAATGGATAAAAGCTAATGTGATGAGGGAATCGGTAGAAACAATAATGCAAATAACGGCCGGTCGAGGACCGGCCGAATGCACTTGGGTAGTGGCCCAGGTATTGAAGGTGGTGTTGGAGGAGGTTAGAACTGATGGGTTCAAGTACCAAGTACTGGCCAGAGAACAAGGTTTTCAAGCCGGTAGTATCAAATCGGTAACGATTAGGTTATCGGGAAAACCGGAAGCCATTGAATCATTTGAGAAGCGATGGTCCGGTACTATCCAATGGGTAGGCCAGAGTCCGTACCGCAAGTTTCACAAACGCAAGAATTGGTTCGTCAGTGTAGAATTCTTCACAAGTGCTGAACGCTCAAACCATGATTTGAGCCAAGTGAGATTTCAGACTTTCAGAGCTTCTGGCCCAGGTGGTCAGCATGTGAACAAAGTAGAAAGTGCTGTTCGTGCCATTCATAAGCCCACCGGCATCATGGCTGAATCCAGCGAATCACGCTCGCAAGTTCAGAACAGGAAACTCGCTTTGGAGAAGTTGAAGAGGAACCTTGAAATGCACCAAATAGAAACTTATCAACAACAGTCTCAGGAGAGATGGGAGCAACACCTCGAAATTCAAAGAGGCAACGCCGTCCGTGTCTTCAAAGGGCGAGATTTCAAGGAGGTGAGGAAATGAAGTATTATGACAAGCACGCTAAGAGGGAGCGGGAGATTCGAAAAATCAGCGATGAGTTAGACAAGCTATATGTAGTACGATATAATTCATGCTTAGAAAAACTTGATAAACCTTTAAGATACGGATGGCTTAAAGAACTGTCTTTGAGATCAGATATAGCTAATCGAGAGGATGCACATGTTTTAGAGGAGATCATTCGAGTTTGTGGATTGAAGGTTTGGGGTAGAACCAAGGACAAGACGAATGTTAATTGGCGACAAGCTACAAATAACAGAAACAATCAGTGGCCAGGCATGAGAAGAATTGGGGAGAAGACTTATCGAAAATTATCAAACGAGGCCAAAAAGCTTTTCATTGGATATGAGTGGTATTGGACTTCCTATAAAGGAAGTGTCATGAGATACCGCCTACAGGTTCCCAAACATTATTTCAGAGTGGTTTTTGTCAAGGCATATATTCATTTTAAGCAAGTTGTTCAATCAGACTTGGAAAGAAGGATATCGGAATTAGAATACAAACTTGAGAAACAATATTATACCGATTACATGGATTGGAGGTACAGAAAGAATGGTAAATGGATCCGCATTTTATCTCACAGATCAGGTAGGAAAAAGATGAAGCAAATGTTGACTAAACTGGATATAGAACATCCATATATAAGTGATACGAATTATTGACGCTACTAACTGCAATTTCTTCTTGAATGTAGTGATATAAAAAATAATACATAGAATTATGATGTATTGTAATTTTATATATATTTGTTCTATGTATTCAAAAGAATTGCTAAAAGGTACTTTGTCTGCCATCATTCTCAACTTATTGGCTGAAAACGGCCGGATGTATGGCTATGAAATATTTCAGCGTGTGAAAGAATTGTCTGATGGCAAAATTCTGCTAAAAGACGGATCGCTATATCCAGCCCTTCAAAAGATGAAAAAGGATGGTCTACTCACTTATGAGGAAGAGTATGTGGGAAAAAGAATCCGCAAGTACTACTTCATTACGGCAAAAGGGCAAGAAAAGAAGGCAATGTACCTGGAAGAACTCAAGGATTTTATCGCCACACTCAATAAACTAGTCTTTCCCCAACTGAATGCTTCATGAGACTAACTGAGGAGCAGGAAAATGTGGTAAGGCAACGCGTTGAATCACAGGGTATGCGTATTGAGACTTTACACGAGGATGTGATTGACCATCTGTGCTGTGTGATCGAAAGCCAATTGAATAAAGGAAAGCCATTTGAGGCGTTATTGGATGAAGCTATTCAGGACTTGGCGCCTAATGGATTAATGGAAATAGAACGAACAACTATCTTTTTACTTAACGCTAAACGCATAATCATCATGAAAAAGCTAATGTATACTTTCGGATTTCTCGGTGCTGTAACATTGACGGCTGGTGTCACTTTTAAACTGCTGCACATACCTTTCGGTGGTGAGTTATTCATCATAGGTTTCCTCACTCTACTCTTGCTATTTGTTCCTTTGCTGGCCTTCGATAGATATAAAGTAGCTATTTCAAAAGCCATTTCAGAAAGATTGAAAATTATATTGGGTGCGATGGCGGCCATTATAACAGGTATGTCCGGCGTATTCAAACTAATGCATTTACAAGGAGTTGAAATGTTATTGTTGTTAGGTGCCTTCGTTTTTGCATTTGGTTTCTTGCCTTTCTTGTTCTTTAATATGTATAAGAGATCTGTTTCCTGAAATGACAAGAGTTTTCGGCTTTAAATGCACTTTAGCCGAAACTTTTTAGTTATTTAGCCCTTAGTATTATTTGTGAAACTATTCAAGAAATTAATGCTTTGGGTATTTGGTATTATCCTGGTATTCGTAGCCGGTGGGTTGATCATTGGCATGTCTATCTCGGCACCTAAATACAAGGGTGCCAAATCTGATCATTTTGATGGCAAGCGCTTTCTCAACAGCTCGGGAAAGCAAGCAGAAGGTTTTGGTTCATTACTGAAATGGGCTATGAACCGTGATAAACAACTCTGGTCGGAGATCAAGGAAGCAGAATATGGTGCCCCACCACCGGATCGTGTGAATAGCGTCAGCGTCACTTTCATCAATCATTCTACCTTTTTACTGCAAGTAGATGGAGTCAACATTTTGACCGATCCGGTCTATAGCTTACGCTGTAGTCCGTTCCAATGGGCAGGCCCAAAGAGGATGCGCCCACCCGGAATTAAATTCGAGGATCTACCGAAAATAGACTATGTTATTATCAGTCATAATCACTATGATCATTTGGATGAGAACTCGGTGAAAAGGTTGAAAGAAGAGCATGACCCTCAATTTCTAGTACCCTTGGGTATCAGTGCTTTTATGAAAACGTTGGGAATAGAAAAGTCTGTCGATCTAGATTGGTGGGAGACCTATTCGATTGCAGATTCGGTTGAAATAGCCGCAGTGCCCGCCCAGCATTTTTCTGGTCGTGGCATGTTGGACAGAGACGCTACGCTATGGTGTGGATATGCCATCAAAAGACCTGGAGGTAACATCTACTTTGCCGGTGATACTGGTTATAATCAAGAAATGTTTACCGAAATTGGAGAGCGTTTTAAGCCGTTGAAATTATCACTCATTCCTATTGGCGCTTACTTGCCCCGATGGTTCATGTCACCGATACATACTTCACCAGAAGACGCTGTCAAAGCACACAAAGACTTGGCCTCGGAACATAGTATTGCTACCCACTTTGGCACATTCCCCTTAGCTGATGACGGGCAGGTGCAGCCTATCAATGACCTCAATACTGCGCTTGAAAAATATGAGGTACCGAATGAGCGCTTTCAGGCCATGAAAGAGGGTGAAACAATCAAGATTGAGTAAGACCTATCAATAGGTAGGATCAAACATGTAGTCGAAGATGTGCTGCCTGAGGTTGTCTGGTCTGTTATCCCGGGCTAGTCCCTGTTTGTGTGCTTTGTCAGCTACTGCCACTGCGATTTTGAGCGATACGTCTCGAATTTCCTTCAGTGGAGGATATAGCGAACCAGCATTAATGTCTCCTTCACTTACTTGCTCGGCCAGGCATTTGGCTGATTCCAGGAATAGCTCATCAGTTATTTTGCTGGCGTTACATGCAATAGCACCTAATCCAACTCCAGGAAAGATATAGGCGTTGTTGCCCTGTCCGGGTTTGAAAGTTTGTCCGTTGTACTCTACCGGGGCAAATGGACTACCACTGGTGAAAACGGCTTTGCCTTTGCTCCATTCGTAGGCTTGCTCCGCTGTACATTCTGCTCTTGATGTCGGGTTGGAAAGGGCAAATATCACTGGCCGTTCGTTAATGGCTGACATATGTTCTATCACTTCCTGGATGAATGTACCTGGGGCGCCAGTAGCACCAATCAATACGTGAGGTTTAACGGTATCAATGGCGTCAACGAATCCCAACGGCTCATGATCATGTGCATAAGGCAAGTTGTGTTCCATCAGGTCATTACGCCCTGATACAATTAGACCGTTTAAGTCCACAAACCAAAGCCGTTTGTATGCTTCTTCTTTGCTCAAACCAGCATCCATAAAGGCAGAAACCATCAGGTCGGCTATTCCTGTAGCCGCTGAGCCAGCGCCCAAGAACATGATACGCAGGTCTGAGAACTGCATGCCTGTGATTCTAGTGGAGGCATAAACGCCCGCCAGAGATACCGCTGCCGTGCCCTGGATATCATCATTGAAGCAAAGTACACGGTCTTTGTATTCGTTCAGCAAAGCGTAGGCATTAGGGGTGAGGAAATCCTCAAATTGGATCAGGGCCTTTGGCCATTTGTCCTGAACCGCCATCACGAATTCTTCTACCAGTTCTGAATACGTTTCTCCTTCTATTCTACGATGAGGATAACCGAGGTAAAGTATATCGTCGAGTAGCTCTTCGTTATTGGTGCCGACGTCAAGCATAACCGGTAGGCACTGACTAGGAGGAATGCCAGCACAGGCAGAGTATAATGCGAGTTTTCCAATTGGTATACCCATACCGTTGGCACCGAGGTCACCGAGGCCTAGAATGCGCTGTCCATCTGTTACTACGATGGCCCTCACATCTTCTAACGGCCAATTGTCTAGAATCCTTCTGATTTGCCCCTTGTCATCTGGTGTGATGTAAAACCCTTTTGACCTTCTGAAGATATTAGAGAATTCTTTGCATGCCTGGCCTACTGTAGGTGTGTAGATCAATGGCATGATCTCTTCTATATTGTCTATAACGGTACGGTAGAATAGGCGTTCGTTCCGGTCTTGAAGGGAGGATAGCAGCACATACCTTTCAATGTCGTAGGCTTTGCGACGTATGTTGGCCATGACACGCTGTTTCTGCACTTCTTGACTGCAAACAGCATAAGGTAGCAAACCCCTCAACCCATATTGTTCCCTTTCCTCATTTGTAAAAGCGATGGATTTATTGGTGATACCGTCATGAAGTACCTCAAAACCTTTTCTATTGTCTGTCATGGCTGCTTTAAGTTATACCGTAATGGTTTTTGTTAGAATGCTGGTAAACTCAAAGTATGGATTTTTGACAGAATAGAAAGGTTGGGAAATTGACATATCACAGGTTTCGACCTACTAAAGATCGACGGGCATTGTAATTCTGGGTAACCTGCTACATCAAGAGATATAGCTAGCCGAACAATACACGATCATTCGGCCTGGCATATGCCTAAAAGCTATCTACTTCATGATTTTTTGAGTATCCTTCTGGAAAGCTAACTTGACAGCAGCAAAGAATTGGTTCTTCGTTTTTACTATCGATCGGGAAGTGACGCCACCGACTATCCAATAGTCGTATTTGAGAAGAAATGTATTTTTAGTTGGGTTATAGCTCGGGCTGATCATCAATACTTCCGAGTTCAACTTGTTGATCAGGCTGAGCACCTCACACTCTGAGAATGATTCATCACATTTGGTGGTAAGCGAGTAGGTGACATATCTCTTTTTGCTATCTATATCTATGTAGACGTTCAAGGAAGTAGATTCTTTAACGGCAATGAATTTTCCGTTAGGGTCAACCTTGGAAACATCCATGTAAGCATTCTCGAATATTTCTTTCAGCTTTTGAGCACTGATATTTTCAGAGCTAATGATTTCACCTGGCTGGGCATGAACAGTCAGACAAGTGGTACAAACTAGTGCAATAAGGAATAACTTTTTCATCAGATATGATTGATTTTTAGCGTGTTAATTTACTATATGAATATAATCACTCATTTTGAATTTTCTAAATGTCCAGATTGGGCATTTTCAATGTAATGGGTCACATACATTTGAATGAACCAATGTATGTGACCTATTGCTTAACCTTTCGGGTTAACGGTTACTAATTGCGCGATCATTATCTTCAACGAGTTTGGCAATGTAGTCGAAAAGTATGTTTCTCGCTTCAGGCAATTCTTCTTGGCAATTAGGTTTACCCAGTAGGTACAGGGATTCTTCATGGTAGTTAAAATCATCCAGTTTGCTGAATACAATTTCACCTCTCGAGTCAATTAGGTCTACACGAAACTTGTATCCACAGTAATTCTTAAGCCTGAATCCTGGGTAAGGTAGATAGAACCCAAATACGGTCAGACTACCACCCCAAATGGCCCAGGCGGCGGCCATATTCTTGGATTTGTGCATGGCTGGTGAGATCAATGCTCCTCTTAAAAGGTATTCCCCGGGAGCAAGGTCTCTAGGTTTTGCTCCGACCTTGGCTATCGTATTGATGCCCTTTTGGTTCAGTCCATCGGCTACGGCATACGACATGTCTCTGGCATAAACCGACTCTCTTATCGTAACGATATCATAATTGTAGGTGCTGCTTGTTTGCTGTTGTAATTCGTAGAATTCAGATACGATGACTTTCTTGGGAGACCCATTGATTCTGGCTTTGGCGTAATCAGGTTTGACCCAATGTTTATTCATATGGCAGCTGCCCAGACTTATTCCTAAAAGCAGTAGGAAGATTGAATTTTTCATTTGTGTGTTATTTAGTGTTCTCGATCTATTTTGGTAGAGGGGTGAGGGTGTCTCAAATAAGGATTTTCTGAATGTCTTTCTTGAAAGCGAGCTTCACCGCTTCCATGAATTGCTTCTCAGTTTTCACTATTGATTTCGATGTCACTCCGGCATCGACCCAGTAGTCGTACTTGATCAACAAGTTTCTTTTTTCGCGCATATAACTCGGGCTGATCATCAAGACTTGTGTACTGAGTTGATTGACTAACGCCAGGATTTCACACTCTGAAAATCGTTCGTCACATTTGAAGCTGATCGAATATGTGATATATCTTTTCTTGGCATCTATATCCATATATACCTTAAGGCCGGCAGATTCCTTCACCGCGATATACTTTCCATTAGGATCAACCGCCGCTACATCGGCGTACGCACTTTCAAAGATTTCTTTAAGCTTTTGTGCGGTTAAATTCTCTGAACTGATGATGTCCTGAGCCTGAGCATTCATCATAACTGACCAAAAGCACAACTGAATTACGATTAATAGCTTTTTCATGTTTGTTAAATTTTAGTTTGACATCTGTGATTGATGAAAGCAAGTTAGGTCCGTACTTTCTAGTTCGTTAACACGTATGTTTCGAACATTAACACATATGTTCTAAGACATAAAAAAGCCCTTTTATTGGCTGTATAAGCCTTTTTTGGAAAGGGTATGCAAGGGGATTAACCGATTATTTCAAATATAGCCGGTGTTAAATAGTGTATGTCACCTCAGCTTTTCAAGTTGACCGCTTGATCGGAGTGAGTAGGTCGGTCAAACCATTGAGTCGTATTTCATACATGGTGGCTAACAGCATGCCCAGTTTGCCATTCGGGAAACCTTCTCTATGAAACCACACCAGATAGTGTTCGGGCAGGTTGCAAATCAACGTGCCTTTATATTTGCCGAATGGCATTTTCATAGTCACAAGCTGACGCAGGATTTCGGGATTGAAAGGAGTAGGTTCCATAGATTGAAAATCAAAGCTAACGGTTTGTCAGCAAAAACCGTTAGCCTCTGTTTGTCAAATATTGATTGGCGGTCATTACCTGACACCTAGATCAGTGTGCGATCACGCATTCAGTACAAAAGTGAAAATGAGTTATTCATTTGATCTCTTAAATGCGATATATTGAGCCGATACAAAATCAGTCAGCCATACATCGTTTTCCGATTTGTAGAAATGAATGCCATCTCTGTGCATCTGGCCAGATCGTATATTCAATATGATGGGCTTGCCATGTCTGATACCCACCTTTTCTGCCGTAACCTTATCAAGTGATAAGTGTACATGCTGACGACTGCCCTTCAGTATCCCTTTTTCCAGTATGGCATCTACGTTGGTCTCTGCTGTACCGTGATATAAATATTCCGGAGGCTCAATAGGAGTGAGGCCGAGGTCTACTGGTATAGAATGACCTTGGTTAGCCCTTATCTTCAAACCATCTTCACTGAATGAGAATCGTTGCTTATCATTGGTTTCAACCACAACTTTGATCAAATCATGATCCACAGGGTGAAAACGCCTACTTACTTTTTCAATCAGTTCGTCGACGTTAGCCCAACCTTCTTTGTCCAGCTTGATATTGGCCGCTTCCGGCCTATGCCTGAGCAGAAGACTCAGGACTTTGCTTGTTCTTTTTAGTTTTTGTATCGTATGTTTCATTGTTTGCTCCAAATTATGACGGTGACGTCTTCACTGTTAAGTTCTTCATTGATAATGGCAGAAATCACCTTATTAACTGCTATATGTACTAGATTGCTTTGTCGCTCCTTCGTCACTCCGCGCAATGACAGTTTCTAGCGAAAACCCTACTTCTACGTACTTCTAGCTATTTCTACATATTTCTGGCTGGCAACTATACAAGATTGTTTTGCTTCTTTTACACGCCTGTTCGTAATCACAAGATCGCAGTGATAGCATCAAATCTCCTACAACTTCTTTCACCTTTTTACGAATTGAAGTGTTCCGCAAAAGCGCGATAAACGCCTCTGTCTTTTCTATCTAATACTGCAAAAAATACCGTTTTAAAGACATTTTCGAACTTGCCACCTGATTTTAATTGCGAAGCAAAAATATCAGCAATTTCATGTGGGTCATTTTGGAATACACCACAACCCCATGCGCCCAAAACCAGTGTTTCATAACCTTTCTGATAAGCGATACTTAACACCTTGTCGATACGCCTTTCCATGGTGGGTCGTATCTTAGGTACGTTCCTCTGTTCTTTACTTTTGACCACACCTGCGTTAACGGCAGGAGCGGTTAGCACAGAAGCAACGTAGAAATCGTCAGTCAAACTGTTATTATCCTTTCTGAAAAAGGACACCCTGGGTGAATAGATCATGTAATCAAGGTAAAGACATGATTTCTGCTTTCTGTTCGTATCGTACATCTCTCTCATTTGATTGATAGCAGGGTACAAGCCACTTGAGCGAGCCAGGCTTTCTTCCTGAGCTTGTGCGCCTCCCAGGAAACCCCCTCCCGGGTTTTTGGCAGAAGCAAAGTTCAAGCAGAAAACGTCTTCCGTTTGTCTCGCTAATGATGCACAAGCCTCCAACGTGGTACAATTCTCTAGCAATATTTCCGTTTTGTATTTTCCTTCCGGAGCTATATCAAATAATTCATCAGGTTGAATAAGCATTGAGTTGGCTACAGTGAATTCCTGTGCCTCCTTTATATCTATCTTTTGATCTTTTGCATTGATGTAGAACCCTTGTTCCAGGATTTCCAAAGTCTCTTTCGCTGCTCCTTTTCTACTATTTCTATTTTCTTTTTGCATTGTCTTCTTCTATTAAATCTTCTCTCAACTTAGTAAGTACTTCTCCCAGCCAATTTTTACCTCTCCAAGTACTTCTGTTCTGTGCTTTAGGGTTATCTTCGGAAAGGCCTATACCCCAAATGTTGTCCACCGGGCTTGCCTCTACCAAAGTAGTCCCCTTAGTCTTAAGCAGGTATTTGAGCAAGTTTTCGTTTTGCGTGAATTTGGCGTAGTTAGCATCGTAAACGATTTGCTTACACTGCTTATTCCAAATATTTGCATCGAAGTTCCTTACTTTTCTGCCTAATGACTTTTGCCTACCCGGAGAATCAGCTTCCAATATTTTTACTGCCATTTCCTTATCTCCGAATAGCACTGCTTTACCATACATCATGTATTGTTCAGCACAATTGAACAGCAAGCCATCAATCTCAAACTCAGCCGGATGCCAATTGCTGAACGGTGATGCTGATTTCCAGAAAAATGTGAATTGCTCTTGCATGTTGTTGTCTTTTGATGTCCTAATTGTGTTTTTATTACGCAAATATAAAAAGTAAAGTTTCTCTATGTCAAGGTTTTTTGTGTAAAAAATACGTAAATAGGAATTAGGCCAAGTCAAAAGTATATTTTGATGCCCTTGTTAGAATTGTCTCCAACAGCACTTTTATTGAATAATACTCGTTGGAGACAACTCCAACGAGGGCTAAAGAGATAGATTTCTCCTCACGTCAGGGTGACTGGCTTCTGAGAGATCCTCTGTGGTGGTTAAAGCAAATAACTACTCCAGCTTCGTACCACCCGACTTGTTTAGGCATGACCACTTTTGAAAGTAGCCTACGTGAAATAGGCCTACCAAGCCTGTTTATAATGCTCTTGACATCAGTACTTAAGTATTGGCTTGGCTGGTTTCCTTTGCTTTTTTAAGCTCACTCAGCTCAGCCTCTAATTCCTCAATATGGAGTTTTTGCTTAAGCAATTTCTCCTGGGCTGTCTGTTCGTTTTTAAGATGAGATTCATTGCGTTCTTCTATTTCCATGTTCTTCCTGAGCATTTCTTCTTGCGTAGCCTGTAATTCTTCCATGTTTTGCCTCATCTCTTCTTCCTGGGATCTTAAAGCTTCTGACTGTTCCATGGACTCTTCATAGAGCTTCTTCATAACTTGGTTGGTTTTCAAGTTAGTGACGGCGGAAGCGAGGTTTTCTCCAACTTTTTCTAGAAATGCCTTTTTATACTCCTCGAAAGCACCAAAGGCAGCGAACTCCATTATACCTACTATTTCATCCTCGGTTTTAATAGGTACTAATATAACCGCCCTTGGTCGGGCATCTCCAAGACCTGAACTGATATGAGCATATTGTTCAGGCACATTGGTTAGATATATGGTTTCCTTTTCCAAGAAGCACTGACCGACCATACCCTCTCCTAGATTGATCTTCTTTTGTATAAACTTTCTTCTGCCATAAGCATAGGCACCTTTCAATTCCAAATAATGATCGTCACCATTCTCTTCCAGAAGAAACACTGCTCCCTGGTTTACCTCCATATATTTCACCAAAAATGAAACCACTTGGTTTGTGAGCTCTTCTACATCCTTGATGTTATCTCTGACAAGGTCTGATACTTTGGCGATACCGACATTGATAAATTTATCCATCTTTTCCCGCTCTGCACCTTCTATCAGGTTTTTGCGCATGTTCAAGAGTGACTGCCCGAGCCTATCGTCAGCTGCGGTGTTATGTTCGATGTCGAAATTACCCTGCGCAATCTGGTCAGCGAATTCGATATTTTGCTCCGTTTTGACCTGCTCTAATTCTAGCTGGTAAATGTTTTTAGCCTTACCCTTCGTTTCTTTTTCCAAACTCATCGTGTGAATGGCCGCTATCACTACAGCTACTGCTACTAGCCCAGCATGGAATAAGAAAGTAGATAGATCCATATAATCAAGCTGGGTAAAGTATATTCCCTTTAGTGCGTCATCATTGTTAATAAAACTCAAGTATTGCATGTATGCGAAAATGGAATGGTGTACAACGATTGTCAGTGTGATGGGTATATACAGCTTCCAATTGCGATAAGATACGAGAGCAATCACACCAATCAATGCCGTAAAGTGCATTTCAAAAAGCCCATGCATTTGGTAAATGAACTGCGCCATAAAAATGGCCAATAGGAAGCTACCCATATAATGGTGTACTGATTTGCCTTTAAAAGTAGCTTTGGTGATGAAGTATAGAACAAGTGACGACGCGCCTACACCAAAACCCATCAACCAAGTATCATAGAAGAAGGATAGGAAAATACCAAAGATGAAATAGCCGATTAGTGTGTATTCAAGTACCTTATCACCTAACTGATTTACTTCAGAGAAGAAATCGTCAAGCCTTTTATTATAGTTCGCGTCAACTTCTAATTTGTTTTCCATTTTCTTATTGTTCTCGTTACAAAATCATGATACTGGGTAGCATTCTTATTTGTGGGCAAACTACATCCATAAGCTGTCGTAGCTATCTCTGGAAAAACGGGAGGCTCCTTGCCTTCCATCAGGGCTGTCAATGCCAATCTGGCAAAAGCAGTATTACGGGTGGTGCAGAACCTGGCCTTATTATAATTTCCTTTGTAGAATATTCTTCCGTCTTTGATAATGACTGCCTGTGGGGTAGAATACACACCCAATGATTTGGCGATAGCACCGTCATTATCCAAAACTACCGGTATGCCTAAGTCGTATTTTCGTTTAAAAGCATCGATTGACGCAATGTCCGTTTCATCGGTTTGTAATACAGCAACAAATTCTGTATCCCTGAACTCGTGAACCATGTTTCTGAATTCTTTGATGTTGAAGCGAGAGCAAGGACAATTGAAATTGTAGAAGTGGATAAATGCTGTACTAGGCAGGTCAACTGAAGTGGGAAGGTTTACCGAGTCACCACGATGCGTCTCGACCAGATGATCTGGCTTTGGTGTTGGCAATGCGTATTGTAGCTCCTGTATCCAGAAGAGATAAGCAATTCCGGACAGAAGAGACAATACAACCGCTATGTACAGCACATATTTAATCATTGGCTATTGTATTAATTGGCTTTGAGCGCGCAGTACAGTTTACGGCAAAAGTCTTAATACCCTCCGCGAGTCGGTAGAATGATTATTTGGCTGTTATGAAATAGTGCTAGTTTAGAATCGCTATAACAATTCTAGGGTAATTAATATAACGTTAATAAGAATACTTTGTTTGTAAATCCTAGAAGATTAAATGTCAATAATGGTGTTTACGGTCTTGGCTAGATGAAATAAAGGCATAGCGCTTGTGCTTTATGCTACTATTTGGTTGTCTGCAGAATAGTAGTATTCGACAGGTCTTTTATAGCTAAGGTTGACCTACACTTCGAAATTGATACCTTCTCTTTTGGATTCGAAGTACTTCTCCTTGTTGAAGCTGAAAAGATTACCGGGCCTTCCGGCACCAACTAATTTTTGTTTTTCACCTGAGTCTTCCAGGAACCCAAAGCTCATAAGCTTCTTTTTAAAGTTCCTACGATCCAAAGGCCGGTCAAGCACCGTTGCATAGAGTTTTTCTAACTCAGAAAAAGGGAATTTTTCATCCAATAGCTCGAAGCCAATGGGTTCATACACGATTTTGCCTTTCAAGCGATCAATAGCGACAGAAATGATGTGATCATGATCAAAGGCCAGCTTAGGAAACGATTTGATATTGAACCACGCCGCATCGTTGGCATCTGTGCTGGCCTTCAACTCAAATGCATCAGGTTTTACCAAACCATAATAAGTGATGGAAATAACCCGGTTTCTTGGGTCGCGATTAGGCTTGCCGAAGCTGTAAAGTTGCTCAAGGTAATTGATTTCAACGCCGGATTCTTCTTGCAGCTCTCTTTCTACCGCTTGCTCCAACGACTCTTCATTTTTGACCAAACCACCCGGAAGTGCCCAGGTGTTTTTAAAGGGCTCAATATCCCTTTTGATCAATAATACCTGAAGCCCCTCTTTAGAAGTATATCCGAACACCACAGCGTCCACCGCAACTTTTATATCTTGTAATGCAGGCATAGTGCTAAGATAACGTGAATGCCGGATATAAAACCCAAAAAACCTGTCATATCGAATAAAACCTGCCTTTGTCGGCAGACAGGTGAGATATCTCTCTTTTTCGGAGCATCGAAAGTGTTCAAATACGGCATTCTAAGTGAGAAAGATTTTCTCCCGATAGCTATCGGGATCGAAAAGACAGTTTTTTTGGGTTTTAGGTACCATCCTGCCGCTTTGTTAAGCGGTATTCACATTAAGATAATCTCTTTCTCAATAATCTCTGCTCAATTGATCATATCGATTGGTATTCCGCCCAACCCAGGCCGTCAGCCAATTGCACAGAAGCGAACTCCAAATGGATTACTCTGCGCCTTTTTTGACTTTTGGACTTAGAAGAAGCGTGTAGTAGTAACGGTTTCATCACTTGTATACCACCAGCCGACACATCACACAAGAAGGGAAGGCTATTGCCCGTGATCAATTGGATTTCTTCATCAGACAGCCTCTTGTTTTGGCTTCCTGGCAAAACCCTTAGCGCACCATTATCCTCATTGGTATCATCCAAGTGGATTCTAATGGTGAATATATTCTTAATTACTTCTTCTGGAGGGCAAGCACTGATGACATTCTCTTTCTGCGTCCAGCCATAATAACCTTCATGCTCAAGCTTTTTCTTTAGGTTAATAGTTTGGTCTTGGTGCCAGGTAACGTACCAGTTAGACTGGGCTGGCTTGTCGAAGTAGATGGCTTTGACTATAAAGGCATTGGGGTCGAAGGTTCGTATGATCTTGCCGAGGTTTTTATTGAACAAATAGGTCTTAAGCTCGGGAAGATCATTCAATAATCGCCTTTTGGCAAAAACAGCCCTGGAGGTTTCATTGAAATGCCGCTCTAGAATGACCCCGATCTTCTTGATTTCACGCTTTGTATACACATAGTTTAGAATGCAAAAACCTTTGTGTGCTAACTTTTTAGCTGCCGATACCAAACCACTTTCGCTGATTTCTGTATTATACAAATCGAGTCCGGCATTCAATCTTTCCTTGATGCTTCTTTTGAGACGTTCCGGTCCGATGACCTTTACACCGTCACCCAAACCCAAGATCTCTTTCTCCAATTCAAAGTTATGTTGGAGTTCAAGCGAAATTGTGATGCCGTAGTTATCCTTTTCCACCAACTCTTGTGATGGATGAAAAGGCTTGGTCAGCACATAAGGAGCGTGCTTTCTGGTAATGTATAGCAGCACCTTTTCCGCTGGTAAAGTAGGACTTACGGAGACACCAATGGCATCTTTGAAGTGCTCCTTAGCATCAAACTCTTTATTTTCTATGTAGAATACCTCACTTTTTTCTATGTCTACTATTCTGTCCAATGCCAGGTTGAGAAGTGGGGTCTTTTTCTTTTTGATGCCCAGCACAAACCACCGGTTGCGATATTCTTTCAGCAGGTACGGATGAAAGTTAAAAGTATCAGGCTGGCGCGCCTTAAACGATTGATAAGTCAGTTGAATAGCGCGTTTCCTGATAATGGATTGGTACAGTTCGTCCAGAAATTCCAAACCCTTCAAGTCCTCATTCTTCTCGAAGTCGATTACCGGCCGTTGATTGGTTTTTTGTGAATAGACATGATCTTCTAGTTTTTGAACCATACCTTCCAACTCGCGGAAATGCGAAAAGCCTTTGAACTGGCGTAGTAATTCTACTGTCTCAGTCATTTTAGACAAATCCTGATCTGTGAGCGGGATATTGGTGATAGAATAATCCGGGTCTTCATAAGCATAATATTTTTTGTCAATGACCACTATCGGGGCATTGTAGCCCAGTTTTTCACTGCGCATCATCTGAATATCCATCTGCACCGTACGCCGACTTACCCCTTTGTCTATGCCTTCATATTCGTACAATGCATCGGAGCAGGCATCGATGAGATCATCCAGAGTCCATTTCCTGTACTTATTTCTAAGACAGTTATCTATTGTTTTGTAGCGCACAAGCGCGTTTCTGTTTGCTGGCATGTTTTATTTTTTGAATCTCATCTAACTAAAGTCACAATCCCCTGACTAAACTAATACATTGAAAGACTTGGTATCTTGCTTTCAGACATAAGAAGTAAGACAAAAGACGTAAGACGGCAGACTGCCAATGTTTGCGTGTCATTGCGAGGAGGTACGACGAAGCAATCCTAAGCCTATTAAGAGATTCCCCGGATTTGTTCCTACGTCACAAACCGTAGAGTGACAGCTTCGAAAATCTCTCTCAACCCATCTCACAAAATTTTTTTCCAAAAAAATCAAAAATATTTTTACTACGCAAAAAGATTGCGCAGGAGGGATTCAACTTTGAATCATTAATTGATTGAAACACCAAAATAATACGGTCATGAAGTTCAATTTTTCAAACAAAACAAAATACACAACTACAAACCACCAAGTAGAGGTTGCTTACAAAACTTCTGCTGAGTTGGAGCTTTATACTAGTGTAGTTACAGCTAGCTTGTCGAATACACTCTACGAAAAATGCAATGACAAGCTAAACCGAATCATTGAACTGATTGGTAAAGTAGATCCGGTGTTTGTAGCAAAACTGGCCATCTATGCGAGAGAACAAATGTACCTGAGGTCAGTGCCATTGGTACTGCTTGCGGAGTTGTCCAAAATACATTGTGGTAATGGATTGGTTGGTAAAACAACAGCAAGGGTCATTCAGAGAGCAGACGAAATCACTGAGCTATTGGCTTATTATCAATTGGCTAACGCAAGAAGCGGTGACAAAAAACTGAACAGGCTTTCTAAGCAAATCCAGAGAGGTTTGGCTTCTGCTTTCAACAAATTCGATGAATATCAATTCGCGAAATATAATAGAAAAGCAGAGGTGACACTGAAAGATGCATTGTTCTTGTCACACCCTAAAGCTACGTCGGAAGATCAGCAAGTGCTTTTCAATAAGATCGCCAAAGATGAGCTTCAGGTTCCTTACACATGGGAAGTTGAGCTTTCGGAACTTGGAAAGATCAAATTCGAAAGTGAGAAGGAAAGAAAGACTGCTGTTAGGGCAAAGTGGGAAGAATTAATAGGGAGTGGAAGGCTAGGTTATATGGCCTTGATGAGAAACCTTAGAAACATTCTACAGGCGGAAGTAAAGGGTAGTGCCATTGAAAAAGTAGTAAAAACCCTTGCTGACCCAAAAGAGGTGAAAAGGTCTAAGCAACTGCCTTTCAGGTTTTTGGCTGCTTACAATGAGCTTCAGCCAATGAGGGTCAACTATATCTCTATGGTATTGAATGCACTTGAAAAAGCCATTCAGGCTAGTGCTGACAACATCAGTGGTTTTGATCTGAATACACAAGTATTGATCGCTTCTGATGTCTCAGGCTCTATGTTTGGCGGAGTAGGAGGAAAGAGCAAGATCAGGTGTTATGACATAGGACTAGTCTTGAGCATGCTTTTGAGCAATAGATCTGAAAATGTGATCACTGGTATCTTCGGAGACCGATGGAAAGAGGTGAATCTACCTAAGGACAATATTCTTTCTAATGTGCAGCATTTAAAGAGAATAGAAGGTTCTGTTGGGTATTCTACCAACGGATATACCGTGATTGATAGAATGATCGAAGAAAGAAGAGTGATGGATAAAGTGATGTTCTTCACTGATCTTCAGCTTTGGGATAGCAGATATGGAGGTAATACCCTTCAAAAATCCTGGAATAGGTATAGGAGGGAGGTTGCTCCAAACGCTAAACTGTATTTGTTCGATTTGATGGGTTATGGTAATACACCATTGAGGGTAGAAAGAGGAGATGTGAACCTGATAGCCGGTTGGTCGGATAAAATATTTGATGTGCTGACTGCTATCGAAGAAGGAGGAAACGCGCTAACTCAAATCGATCAGATTGAAATTTAGTTATACGTAGATGCCTAGTACAAGGAGATGCTGAGCCGCTGTCCGTGTCTCGCGGATGGCTACTCAATCTCTGAAAATCTTAGCCTTTGTTGGTGTTTTCACTAACAAAACAATGACGATACATGTCGGAGAACACTCCAACAAGGGCACAAAGCGGACGCGTTGCAAACGCGTCCGATCATACAAAACTGTTGGCTTAAAGGGTCAACAAACGATCTTTGAAAACATAAGTCATTTTTGGATGCCATAGAAAAGAGATACTTCGCTGAAAACGAAATAAAAAAACTCTTTTTGCTAATCGCTCCGAAAAGTATTGAAGTGCCGTAAATAAGCCTTACTTCGGTTGGATGAAGCCTTGAAAAAGGTAGAGGGTTCGAATCCCTAACGGCTTGTTGAAAATTGCCTTCAATTTTGAAAATATAAAGCTAAGAGTGTCGTAGAATAGTGTTACTTCGACTTTTACTCCGGGGGTTGTAGGTTCGAATCCTACCGGGTCCACTAAAAGAATTTATAAAAAGGGCTCGTAGCTCAAATTGGTTAGAGCACCGTATAGTCACTACTCGCTTTTCACCTCTATGCTTTTGTCATTATCGGAAGTGTCGTAGAATAGTAATTCTTCGATGTCTAAGCAGTAACGGAGGTTCGAATCCTGCTCTCGATACGTCGGGATCGTCTAAATGGTAGGACGCTGTTGTAAGTGACTATTCGCTTGTTGCCTTCTGATACTTAAAATAAAGGGTGTCGTAGAATAGTGTTACTTCGGTTTCGGGACCAGGTACTGCGGATTCGAGTTCCGCCGGACTCTCGGTTTTAATTTAAAAAAGAGTCTGTGGTGTAATAGGAAACACGCCTTTTGTTATCACTATTTGCTTATTGCCCCTTTTAACAAACAAAAAGCCCTCGTAGCTCCAAGAGGCAGAGCACGGTAAAACACCTGTATTGACCGGTTGCAAGAGTACGGGTTTCCGGAAGGCTGAAAAGAGGTGAATAGCCCAGTAAGCCACAGCACCGAACAGCCTCTCGGGGAAGCTTAGTAGGGAAGCGTGTTATCCCCAGCTTTATGCTAATCTCGACTTGTCGAGAGAGTGCGGGTTCAAATCCCGTCGAGGGCTCATGTATTGCTTGAAGATGTCGTTATATTCAGCTACTTCGACCACCAGAACCGGGGTAGTGCCCTGGATTTCAGGGAAGGGTGCAAATCCCTATGGTAAAGCCCCACGCTGATAAAGCTATTACTCTTTAGGTGATATGAGTACAAAAATAGACGTTGTCCTAGACCAGCCTTACTTCGTAACGATAGGGCAGTGGAGCGTGTCCAAGGCACGTCGGGATTCGAATCCCACCCTCGACTCTGTCGAGGTAGCTCAGTCGGTAGAGCATATTAATATGACTGATCGCTTTTAACCTCTTTTCTCAAATAAAAATATGACTACGCAAAAAGGTCGCGTACAAAGGTGTCAACTTTGAAATATCAATTAAAGAAACAATAAATAGTCAAAGTTGAAGCTGCTCCTCCGTCCTGATATCGGGGCGGAGGGTTTCGAAATGATTAACTATGGGGATGCGTCAAAGTTGGAGAGTTGAGTCAGACTGTAAATCTGATGCGTTGGCTGAGTAGAGCCTGTCCCGAATGATCTTCGGGATTCGAACCCTACCATCCCCACTAACTCCCTCTAGCACAAAAGGAAGTGCTGCGGTAAAAGTAAACAGTGCAATACCCGGATTATGCCGTCTAGAATAGGCTTTTAGACGGACAGAGTTTATCCCGATAATTATCGGGATTCGAATCTGGGGGGAGACTAAAAAATGAATCGAAATTGACTTACAAACGGTCATCTCGAACGTAGAGAGAGATCTATCTCTGGTTGAGATGCAGATCACCGGTGCAGGAGAAATGGTATTGAGAAAGGATATTTTGGATATAATAATTAAGACATCAGCTTTTGATTATCAATTAGAGAAACAATAACTAATCAAAGCTGTGGCTGCCCCTCCGCTCCGATAGGTAGAGTGGAGGGTTTACATAAACCTGAAAGGATAACGGTGGTTGTTTATCCCGTTTGGAACGGGAAGGTCATAGGTTCGAATCCTATCTTTCAGACAAAATTGATTTTAAGAAATAATCCCGAGTTGTCGGGATAGAAAATCTTCCTCCGAAAGAGGAAGCGTGGAAAAGACAGAGAGTATGAGACCTGATGAGAGTTTCTGAATAGCTCCGTAGTACCGAATCAGTTGATATCGGTATGCTGCTCGACTTGATGTGGTTTTCCTACCGGGTTTATAGGTCGAAGGTTCGAATCCTTCTCCCGTTAGTCGGGGTAGTTCAGTCGGTAGAACAATAAGCTGTTTAGGTGTTGCGGGTTCGAGTCCCGTCTCCGACATGATCGGAGTTGCTAAATTGGTAAAAGCACTACGCTAAGGACGTAGCCACCCTATGGATCGTTAATCCATAATTTACGAAGTAGGCCACTTCCAAAAAAGGTCACCCAGAAGGCGGTTGAAGTATGTGCTGGTCATTTTGATCTTTGGATCAATTGACAATCTGAAGAATGCTTTGAAAGTGTGAGGATGCCGTTTGATGATGGATTGACACTTTTCTGGAAGTAGCGCATCTAGATCATTAGGCCCTGTTCTTTTGATCGATGTGTTGCGCTTTCGGAAAACTGACAATGGCATTTCAAGCTCAATCATGCTTCCGTATTCCTCGGATGGTACGACTTGAATTGCCTTCATTTTATCTGCCTTCACGGCTGCTACGGCAGGCGAGAAGGTTTTAGTCTTATTTCTTGGGCTCTGCCCCAGATGCTCGGGTTCATGGTTCTATCCGAGTTTAAGGCCGTTTATTGTGAATTTTAACAACAACTTAATATACCAGAACAACGATGAGAACTAGAATTAACACCGGAAGAATAGGATTGGTGTTCAAAGCAGGAGAATACAAGAGGGTACTCACCGCTGGTGGCTACTGGACTTCTCCATTCGAGCAGGTGATGGTTTATGATATGTCTAAGCCGTTTCATCCAAGTGTGGAATTGAATATCCTTCTTAAGGATGAAAAGCTGTCCGCCATGTTGCATATTGTCGAGGTAGCTGATACCGAGATCGTATTGCAATATGAAGATGGTAACTTCAAAGCTGTATTGCAGCCGGGAAGGTATACTTTCTGGAAAGGTCTGATTGACTATCAGTTCATTAAAATCGACCTAAGCAAGATTGAAATTACCGAGGACCTGGATCCTGGTCTTTTGCAAAGAAAAGAACTGCATCAATACCTTCGAGTCTTTGCGGTTGAAAACTATGAGCAAGGTCTCATGTTCATCGACGGTAAATTCCATAGCAAGTTGGAAGCTGGTTTACACTATTTCTGGGTGAACCCCATACCTGTAGCGGTATTGAAAGCTGATATGCGACAACAGCAAATGGAGATATCCGGTCAAGAAATGTTGACGAGGGATAAGGCTGCTTTGAGATTGAATTTCTATGCGCAATACACTGTCATGGATGTTGAAAAAGCACTAATCGATAATAAGGATTATGCAAAGCAACTCTACATCCAAATCCAGTTGGCGCTAAGGGAGTTCATTGGTACTCTTACGCTGGATGAGCTACTTGAGAGAAAAGAGGCCATTGCGGATTATGTAGCTGAAGCGCTTAAGGACAAAGCACTAAGCCTTGGTGTTGCGATCGGTGGGTGCGGTGTTCGTGATATCATTCTACCTGGTGAAATGAAAGAAATCATGAACCAGGTCTTGATCGCACAGAAGCAGGCGCAAGCTAATGTGATCATGAGACGTGAAGAGACTGCTTCTACCAGAAGCTTGCTGAATACCGCTAAGCTGATGGAAGAAAATGATATGCTTTTCAAGCTCAAAGAGATGGAGTACGTCGAAAAGATCGCGGATAAGATCAACAGTATCTCCTTGTCAGGTGGCAATCAGGTAGTTGATCAGTTGAAAGAGATCTTTACGCCAAGTAAATAGTGGAATTAATAAAACTCAACATTAACTGTCATCGCGAGGTACGAAGCGATCTAGAAGTTAATAAATCATTTGGATCGACGGGATTGCTTCACTCGATAAATCGGGATCGCAATGACATCGATGTTTTCTTAGAGATACTAAATAAGGTTTGCCGTAATCGTAATAGTTTAGTTTAATTCTTAGAAAGTGGGGCTTGCTCCCACTTTCTTGTTTAAGAAATAATGACAGAGATCCCCTGGTCAAGTCGTGGGATGACGCTATGAATGTTGTGCTGTGCGTCATTGCACGGTTTATCCGGGGCAATCTCTCAGCTGTATGGGTATACGACCTAATTCAAATTGAATCTTTAAAGATGAAAAAAGAAATAGTAGAAAGACTAAATGAACTGGAAGCCGAAAAAGGGATAACTATACCATATGCCTGTGAGTCCGGCTCAAGGGCTTGGGGTTTTCCGTCCATGGACAGTGATTTCGACGTCCGATTCATTTATATGCACAAGAAAGAATGGTATTTATCAATTGATGATAAAAAAGATACCATCGAGGATGTGGGTAAAATATTAGACTTCAGTGGTTGGGAGCTCAGAAAGGCTTTGAGGCTGTTTCGTGCTTCGAACGCTAGCCTCTATGAAAAGCTTCAATCTCCGATCGTTTATAAGGAAGTCGCTGGCTTTCGCGAGGTGCTTTGGAAATTGAGTGATCAATTCTATAGGCCTAATGCTGGTTTACATCACTACTTGAGCTTGGTACACAACTTTGCTGCCAAGGAGCTTGATCAGCCAGAAGTGAAACTCAAGAAGTACTTCTATGCTTTGCGTTCTATCCTGGCCGCAAAATGGATCAGGAAAAGAGGAGGCGTGCCACCGATGGAGTTTGAGCATTTGAGAATACTGATAAAAGATGAAAAGCTCAACCTTTTGATTGATGAATTACTGCACATGAAACTGGAGGCCAATGAATCTTTGACCATTGCAAAGAATGAACTTCTGGATACTTTTATCGCCAATGAATCGAGGTTGGGAGAGGAGTATGTGAAGACGCTGAAGGTGAAGGAGAAGGGTGGTTCGGGGGTGTTGGATGAGGTTTTCCGCAATTGTCTTGACCATGATTTTGAGGATTAGATGATTAACTTGATTTCTGTGAACGCCTTTGAACAATAGCCATCGCTTTGCCTTTATAATGAGGCAATGTCAAAAGATGACTAATTATAAGTATTCAGATATTACCCAGAGAATCATTGGGTGTTCAATGAAAGTGCATAGTACACTTGGAAATGGCTTTCAGGAAGTTATTTATCAAAGGTGTTTGGCATAGAAATGGAAAGTCAAGGGCTTGGGTTTGCTCGTGAAAAGGAGCAATCCATATTCTACAATGGTATTCATGTTGGTACTAGAAGAGTAGACTTTCTAGTGGAGAATAAAATACTCGTAGAGATGAAGGCAGTAATTCGTTTAGAAGACGCTCATCTGGCTCAAGCAATCAACTACCTTGAAGCATTTAACCTTGAGGTAGGCTTGTTAATCAATTTTGGATCAAAAAGCCTTGAGTTCAAGAGAGTCCAGAAAAAGCCAAAACAGAAATCACGGTAATCCCTTAATCACAAGAATCATGGTACTTACAGTTGACAGTATAAAATCCCACAACCTCATCCTCCTGGAATGCATCAGTGGCAGTAAGGCCTACGGGCTGGATACATCTAAATCTGATACAGATAAAAGAGGTGTATTCTACTTGTCTAGAAAGTCATTCTACGGTTTGCATAGTATTGATCAGATCAGTAATGAGACTAATGATGAGTCATATTCAGAGCTAGGGCGTTTCTTTGAGTTGCTGATCAAGAGTAATCCTACTATGATCGAATTGCTCAATACACCAGAAGAGCACGTAATGCACCAACATCCTTTCTTCAAGCACATTAAGGCTGAATTCTACCTTTCTAAACAATGTAAAGACACATTTGCCGGATATGCGATTACGCAAGTCAAGAAGGCAAGAGGGTTGAATAAGAAGATACTTAATCCCATCGAAAAGCAGCGAAAGTCTATTCTGGACTTCTGTTACGTGCCGTATGATCAAGGCGCGATACCATTACAAAAGTTTCTGGAAGATAAAGGCTTGAAGCAAGAAGACTGCGGCCTTACTAAAATCCCGCACATGCATGAAGTGTATGGCCTTTATCATGATGAATCAGGGCATTACAAAGGCGTAATGAGGAAAGAAGAAGCCAATGATGTTGCACTGAGTTCCATCAGCAAGGGCGAGGAGCCGTTGACCATCATGTCCTTCAATAAGTCGGGCTATTCTGCCTATTGCAGAGAATATAAGGAGTATTGGGAGTGGGTGGAGAAACGCAACGATGCCAGATACGATAACACGATGGCGCATGGCAAACGATATGATGCCAAGAATATGATGCATACATTCAGGTTGTTGAACATGGCTCATGAGATTGCCATAGATGGCAAGGTGAACGTCAGGCGGCCTGATCGAGACTTTTTACTGCGGATAAGGGCGGGTGATTTTGAATATGAGTATTTGCTGGAGCAGGCGGAAGATAAGATCAGTGCCATGCAGGAGGCCTATCAGTCTTGCGATCTGCCAGACTCTCCCGATGTTGAGAAATTGAATGAACTTTTGGTGGGATTTCGTGAAGAAATCTATATTAAATAGATTCAGGCCAGAAAGCCCTCTGACTTCGTTACGCTTGTTCAAAAAATGCTCATTTACATGCGGTAGATTCCGCTTTTTTGAACTTCGCAAGCCTTGTCAGCGAACTTTCTGACTCAGAATCTTCAATTTACATACGGCTTCTGAGTTAATTACAAAATAGTTTGAATTACGCAAATAGTCTGCGTAGTAGTGCTTTTCCTTTGAATCATCATTAAATAAAAAGACAATGAAAATGAAAGGAAACGAAATTTTAGAGATGGGCTACCCTGAAGGAAAAGTAATTGGCGTTGTCCTGACTGTAGTTGAGAATCACTTTGAAAACGCCGATAAAACTGATATAGATACTATTCTAAAACGCGTACTGCAGGATCCTAAAGCATTCTTACAGGACGAATCGCTGAGAGCAATTGCTGAGGAATTGCTAAAGCCTAAACCGGGCGAAGACATTATCCCCATTAACGATGAAGCTGGTGAATATCAAGTTTACGGTGTAGAGGCTATTGAAGAGGGCGCTATCAGACAAATAGAAACGGCGATGAGATTACCGGTTGCTAAAGCAGGTGCCTTAATGCCAGATGCTCATCAAGGCTATGGTCTGCCTATTGGTGGTGTGTTGGCTACTGAAAATGCGGTTATTCCCTATGGTGTAGGTGTCGACATTGGTTGTAGAATGTGTATGACCATTTACGATATCCCCGGCTCCTTTGTAGAAGAGAATAAGGGAAGGTTGACCAAAATGTTGAAGAGAAATACGCAATTTGGAATTGACACTTTCAAAAAGCCCAAGGATCATGAAGTACTTGAAAACCCTTTGTTCAATGAGATCAAAGTGGTAGGTGATTTGAAAGATAGGGCCTACAGACAAATTGGCACCTCAGGTGGAGGTAACCATTTCGTAGAGTTTGGAATCACTGAGATTCTGGATGAAAAGAATGAGTTTAACCTATCTGTGGGTCACTATTTGGCGGTGCTTTCTCATTCGGGCTCCAGAGGCTTCGGTGCTAACATCGCAAGGCATTATACGCAATTGGCCATGTCTCAATGTAAGCTTCCTCAAGAGGCAAAGCACCTGGCTTGGTTAGATTTAGATACCGAGGAAGGGCAGGAGTACTGGCTAGCAATGAACCTGGCTGGTGACTACGCTTCGGCTTGCCACCATCAGATTCACGATAGAATGGCCGTCGGGCTGAGAGCCAACCCAGTAGCTACTATCGAGAACCATCACAACTTTGCCTGGAAAGAAAAAGACGTCCAAGGTAACGAGATCATTGTCCATAGAAAGGGTGCAACTCCTGCTGGTAAAGGTGTGCTGGGTATTATACCCGGTTCTATGACTGCACCTGGATTTATAGTGAGAGGCAAAGGAAACCAAGCCTCGATCAACTCAGCTTCTCACGGAGCGGGTAGAGTGATGTCCAGAACGCAGGCGAAGAACACGTTGGATAAGCAAGCCGTTTTGCAACACATCCACGATGCCGGAGTCGAGTTGATAGGTTCTGGTTTGGATGAAGCACCAATGGCTTATAAGGACATCAACCAAGTAATGAACGCCCAAAAAGATTTGGTTGAGGTGGTTGGTTCTTTCGCTCCGAAGATCGTTAGAATGTGTGGCGATGAGTCTTTCAAGGAGGTTGATTAGAACGTTGTGTTCGGAGGTAGGTGCCGGCGGATGTTTCCATCCGCCGGATATTATAAGTAAGTCAGTAAGTGTGAAATATCTGGCTGTCTTTTGAAATAGGTTTACAAAAAATGGATTGAAATGAAAACATTCTACAAATCCAGAAAAGGCACTGTGTATTAGGTATTCACCTAATGACACAGTCATGTACAAAAGAAAAACAATGATTAACAAGATGTTTGGCGAGGATGAGAATGGTCATCCTTACCTTCCAGCCAAATTCTCAAGCCGTAAGCTTATATACATTTATAAGAATTGCGAGATGGACTGGGAAGGTTTCAACATCAGAAGATGGTCGAACTCCCTAAGAAACTGGAAAAAGTATCGCAAGCATCAATGGAAAGAAAAGACTGGTGATAACGACCAGTCTTTTTTGTTCTATTCGAACAAATCACCTTCCAGTCAGCTTTGAATTACTATAACGCAAAGCAATGGCATACAAAAGACTAGCACTTATTTTAGGCAACTGTTTATTTCCTAACCATCAAAGACTTGAGCCAGATAAGGAAACTCTCTTCTTTATGGCGGAGGACGCAGGTTTGTGCGAGCATTTCAAATATCATAAGCACAAGCTCATACTTTTCTTATCTGCTATGAGATCCCATGCTGATCAAATAAGCACCGATTACGATCTGAAGTATTGGCAATTGGAGGAAGCGAATAGAACGTTGAGCTACGAAGATAAGCTAGAAGCGACGCTGGGAGATCACGCAGGCATCGATGAAATTGTTACTTATGATATTGAGGATCACTTCTTTGCTGCCAGAATTCGAGCATTTTGCGACAAGCATAAGTTAAAACTTCAAATCAAAGACTCACCCTTGTTTATCAATAGCAAGGCTGACTTTGGGGCTTACCTCAATTCTGTGAAATCCCCATTCTTGCATACCTATTATCAGCGCCAGAGGAAGCAGTGGGACATTCTAATCGATGGCGACGGAGAACCAAAAAATGGTAAATGGTCTTTCGATGATGAGAACAGAAAGAAGCTACCGAAGAAGATCGAAATACCACGCATTCTACATTCATCACATACCAAGCACACCAAGGATGTTATCCAATTGGTCGATAAGCTTTTCTCAGACCATCCAGGCAAGGCTGAAAACTTCCATTGGGCTACGACTCGTGATCAGGGGCTCAGTTGTCTTGAACAATTCCTAAAAGAACGTTTTGAATCTTTCGGGCCTTATGAGGATGCCATAGATAAAGAACGATCTCATCTTTTTCACTCTGTTTTATCACCTTATATCAATATGGGTTTGATTACCGCTAAAGAGGTAATAGACCAAGCACTTTCCTTCGCCGTGAAACACAATACTCATTATCCCAGCGTGGAAGGTTTTGTTCGTCAGGTATTGGGATGGAGAGAATTCATGAGGGGTATCTACCATAATTTTGACGATAAGATGGATGCCAATTTTTTCAATCATGAGCGTCGCATGAAGTCTTGTTGGTACGATGGTACGACCGGTGTAGAACCACTGGACGATTGCATCAAAAAGGTTGTTGAAAATGGCTATAACCACCATATTGAGCGATTGATGGTGCTAGGTAACATCATGCTACTTTGTGAGCTACACCCTGACGAGGTCTATAAATGGTTCATGGAAATGTATGTGGATTCTTCTGATTGGGTAATGGCGCCCAACGTGTATGGTATGAGCCAATTTGCTGATGGCGGTGTCTTAGCCACCAAGCCTTATATAGGTGGTGCGAACTACATTCTCAAGATGAGTAACTATAGCAAAAACGGTGATTGGGTAGATACGGTCAATGGCTTGTACTGGCGCTTCATTGGTGAAAACCTGGAAGTGTTTGCCAAGAATCAACGCATGTCTATGATGGTCAGTTTGTTCAATAAAATGGATAAAGATAAAAAGGCAAGGCTGTTAGACAAGGCCGGCGAGTTTATCGAAAGAGTCACTAAATAGGTCGAACAATCACCATGTCAACCTGTTCCAATTATTATTCAAAATAGAAACTATGTCTAAAACATATTTGATAGTCGGAGGTAGCTCCGGTATTGGTTTAAAATTGACTGAAAACCTTTCTAGAAGCGGTCATAAGGTAATCGTAGCATCACGGTCATCCGACACACTTGGAGGAATGCCAGCAGTTGAGCACATCACCTATGATGTCACTTCAGATGATCAACTTAATCTCTCTGTGGATCAGCTTGATGGATATGCCTATTGCCCGGGTACAATCAACCTCAAACCTTTTCATAGGTTGAAAGCGGAAGACTTTCAAAACGACTTCAATGTCAATGTAATGGGCATGGTCAAAACATTGCAGGAAGTGTTGCCATTACTTAAGAAAGGCGATCAACCTGCGATAGTACTGTTTAGTACCGTGGCCGTTGGGCAAGGCATGTCGTTTCATACTTCAGTATCCGCTTCTAAGGGTGCTATAGAAGGCTTGACCAGATCATTGGCAGCCGAGTTAGCGCCGACTATTCGCGTCAACTGTATTGCTCCTTCAGTGGTTAATACACCTTTAGCCAGTAGAATATTATCTAGTGAAGAGAAGATAGAAAGATCGGCTAAGCGTCACCCTCTTTCAACGGTGGGCGAGCCTTCTGATATTGCTGATGTGGCTGAAATGCTGCTATCTGAGCAATCTAAGTGGATGACCGGTCAAGTGCTCGGGGTTGACGGTGGTTTGTCTACCATCCAAATGATGTAGTGCCATCTTTAGCACTACTTTTATGCCTTGATCTTCTGCAGCGCTCACTGCAGTATTTAACCTCGTCCCATACCTTTGACCACTTCTTGCGCCAAGTGAATCGTCTGTCACAGACAGGGCAAATCTTTTGAGGAAGGTCTGATTTCTTTTTCATTGTGGGTTACAGTTTTTGTGTACAGAAACAATTAAACACACCCTTGTTTGTCATCCCGATCAGTCATCTGACTGAGCGAGAACTATCTCCATAGAACTGCAATTAGTGAGATAGGCCTCTCACTGCGTTCGAGGTGACAGACTGCATGATAAAACCTAAGCGTACAATATTGCTCCAATTCATCGCTTACTCACTTTATTCATACTGATAGGACGTTGACGTGTGCACTTGAACCGGTCGACATCTGATTTGCGTAGCGCTTGGTGTTTAGTTCTTCTGCCTTGGACGCGCTTCCTCCACATACGGAAGCTTGAACCCTTCATATGTTTTCTCATAAGGTTTATCACCTCCTGTTCTTTCAGTCCAAACTGTATTTCAATGGCATCGAAGGTAGTTCTGTCTTCCCAAGCCATTTCTATTATTCTGTCTATATCTCTTTCGTTCATAATCAATTTGTATGCTACTGCTGGCGCGCGTTTGCAACGCATGCCTTTAATGTAATCAATTTGTATGCTTGGCCAGAATCCTCCGATTCTCCCTTTTCACTTTTTGATCCCCTTTCTTCTTCCATAACTTCGAAGAAGCCTCTTTATAAGTCACCTTAGTGTCTACAATCGGTTGGGGGTAGTCAATGCCCAACTTAACACCATGTAGCTGCTCGTCTATGGCCGTCATTTTCCATGGCTCGTGCAATAGAGGCAGTGGAAGATGTGCAATTTCAGGCATCCATTGCTTGATGAATTCACCGTCGGCATCGTTTTCTAAAGATTGCTTAACCGGATTGTAAATTCTAATGGTATTGTACCCGGTAGTCCCAGCCTGCATTTGAAATTGGGGGTAGTGGATGCCGGGTTCAAAGTCGAGGAACTGTCTGGCCAAAAAATCAGCGCCGCGCTTCCAATCCAGCCATAGATGATGTGTCAGAAATGACACGATCATAGAACGCATGCGAAAGTTGATATACCCGGTTGTCTTCACACACCGGATGCAAGCGTCGACTAAAGGATAGCCGGTCAACCCATTTTCCCAGGCCAAGTACTTTTCTTCATCCCATTCATCTCGAGTTCCGTCAAAGCCCTTATTCAAATTCTCGTATTCGTATCGGTGCTCCATCTCAAACTTCTGTATGAAATGACAATGCCATCTCAGTCGAGATGAGAAAGAATTGATGTTTCGCTTTTGGCTAGCACTCTTTTTAGCCTCAACAGTGGCTTGGTAGACCTGTTTCATGGAGATATTACCCCACGCGAGATAAGGAGAAAGCCTGCTACAGCTTTTACGACTTGGCGCTGGTTTACTGATGTGTTTATTGTAATTGGACACCCTTTCGTTCAAGAAGGTAGAGAGGTATTTTCTTGCTAGTAATTCACCTCCCTTCTGAAAGTGAGGATCGTCAGTTAGTACCTCTTCTGCAATGGAGTCGGCTCCAATTTCATTGAGAATGGCTTGATCCAGGTTGACAGATTCCAATTTTCCAAGATCTGGATCGTGAGTAGGTTGAGCCATGATGCCATACCAATGCTTAGGCCAATTGTCCCTTTTCTTCATGCCTCGTATTACACCAGAATAGGGGCATTCTACCCATTTAATGCCTTCTCTTTTGCAGAATTCAGCTACTTCCTTGTCTCTGTTATAAGTGAGTTCTATCCCTGTTTCCGCATAGGTGAATATTTGATTGATTTGGTATTGCCTGCTGATAATAGAAAATGTATCAACTACCTCTGCTTGGATCAGGTGAATCTTTTGGTTTATGGCTTTCAAGCGCTGTTCTATCTCTTTGAAAGACTGATGAACAAACCGCCAATGCCTTATATCGCTTTGTGGTGCAGCCATTAATGAAGGTTCTAGGAAGGTGACCAATACAACGGGTTTGCCATCTTCAATGGCTCTAAATAATGGCTCGTGATCACTTAATCTCAGGTCACGCTTGAACCAGACGACGTTAATCTCTTTCATTTTCGATGTACCCAAGCCCACCAAATTAAGAGAGGATGAACAACAATCAACCTGATCCAACCAATCCATTCGGGAACGCAAAGCCCGCCAGATGTACAGCTCCCTATTTGGATGAAATAGACATGTGAAGGAATAAAAGCCACCAGCATGGCAATAATCAAATAGGCGCTTACTTTTCTGCTTTGGCGAAAGACTAGCCCAAGGCCTAGTAGCATTTCTGCAATACCACTGATGATATTGATCGCATTAGGATAGGGGAGGTAGTCGGGAATCAGCGGTAGGTAGAAGCCTGGATCGCGAAAATGATTCAGTCCTGCAGCCAGGTAGAACAGAACGATAAGCACAAGACTTACTTTTCTGCCCATGACAATCTCCATTTGGTTTTGGTATGTACCTCTTTTAAAATGAGGAAGAAAGGAATCCACCAAATCAGGTCATTAGTAATAAGTGTATAGCCAAACGACCCAGGTGCCTGACCAGTGAAGTAATTGAAAACAAAACCTAATGGGCCAAAGAGCTTACCGAGCATACCCACAGCCACGATGGGCCAGTGTCTGATTGGATCATAACTAGCCCACCAGTAACCAAGTCCATAGACTCCGATCACCATACCCATGCCCTGCCAAATCATGGGGTGATTTAATGGCTCCATACCAGTTAACTCAAAGAAATGCTGGGGGAAAAGCACTACCCAAGCTCCCCAGAGGATATTATAAATAGCCGCTGCCTTCAATGTGAAGGACATCCACGGCTGTTTTCCAAGATTAGATTTGTTCTGTTCTCTCATAAAATAAAAGAACAGATGAATAGGGGAGAAGTTGGGGTGATGACAATTACTTCACAACTGAAATTAAGGAAATCATAATCTAAGAGTGTTTAGAATATATATTCCTACTAACTTAAATTGAAAGTGTTGCCGTCAGCCCTGTCTATGTTTATGATATTCTTTGCGTTTTGATATTCTTGCGCAGATCGCCTGTCTTTTTCTATTGACTTACCGAGTTTTTCTAATATAATCCCTTCTACCAGTGGTCTGAATTCTGATTCCCACTGAAAATAGACTATATCTTGCAATTTATAATTTAGATCAGTTAAATCAACATCCCCCACTTTTACAGGAATAATGTAATCTTTTTGCCTTTTTAAGCGTCTTTGGATGGCTTTGTACTCATGTATTGTAAATCTTTTCTCTAAATAATAACTTGATACGATAAGTAATGCAAACCTCGATTCTTCTTCATATATATCATCTAGGGAGTCGAGTATGTTGCTACCCACCATGCGTGCTCGTTGTTCTGGGTAATAATAGTAGTCGATTTCGTGCAAAGCCAGTGCCGTAGCTATACCTGAAGCAATAGTTCTGTCTTCTTCCGCAAAGGAAATCGCTAAATCGTATACATACTTATCTTTCATTTTATTGATTGTTTAATTTGTTTAAAGCTTTTTCAATGCTCAGAGCCACCTGGTTAAAATCCTGGTCGTTTTTATTTTTACATTTAGAGATTAACAACCACATAAATTGAAGGTCAAATTTGGGTGAATTTTTTAGGATGTTCTTTAGGCCTTTGATCAAATTAGATTTCTCACTTCCAAACCAACTGCTCCAGAGTTTTCCAAACCAACCTTCGTTTAACGGCACCATAGCCGACTCAACCTGCTGATATTCATACTGCTTATTGTTTTGCTCTTTTCTTTCTAATTCAAGTTTTCTTTCCTCCAGTTTCTTTTCTATTACTTGTTCTTCCCAATATTCGAAAACCCTTGCGAATTCTTGAAATGCCATAAACCCTGTTTGTTGTAGCATACGTTGTGTGGTATCATCTTCTGGGTTCCAATTTGTGCCTCTAGCCAATAGCCAATTGTACATAAGCTGTTCTATCTTCGTTTCTGGTCTTGGTTTGTCAATCCAAATCGTATACAATTCACCATCTCGTTTTTCTTTAGCATCTCCTCCTTGTAATGCCTTTCTTTCCAATAAATATTGATTACCCAGTCCTTTTAAAAGCATCTCTTCTTCGTCTTTTGACAAACTGGAAATTCTCTGTTCTAACTCTTCATATTGTTCATTGGCAAGAGCACCAAATGTCATGTGCATTTGCCATACAAGTTGTTTAAGGTTAGGGTTGGGTTGGGATGCTCTAAGAAGCCATAGCCAATCTGAGGGTCTTTTGCTTCCAATTAGTGTGCTTCCACCTTCCTGTTGAATTAAAAATCCGAGAAAAAGAATCAGCAGAGCTGCCCATCGGTCTCTTATTGTATACCCGAATAAAGGTTCTACACCATTTTCTATCTCTTTGATAGCCTGTAGTTTGTTCAATAGGAACTTTTCTACGGTATCAGGATCATCTTGCCAAGCCCAGGTAAGTCCAATAGCACTATTCTCAATAAGGTCATTGTGTATTAATATTCTTTTCCATTGGTTGTCCTCCATATATGCTCCGTTGGATCGAATTACATAACGCAGGGCATTTGAAATTCTACTTCTTACTAATGGGTTTCTATCAGACAAAAATGAATTTAAGATATTGAGCAGTTTGTTGTTTTTGTTCTTGGGAGGATCAAACTGAGTGGCATGCCCCAAGGTAAGTACGATAGTGGCCTTCAAAAAGGAATTGGCAGACTCAGAGTTAGATTTTTCGTCTTCTGATAAAAACCTTTGTATCGAATCAATATATTTTGAGTTATTCTGCCATTGTTCAAGAAGGTCAAAAAGATCAACGGATTTGTTTTCGGAATCGGATGAAGGTAATGCCCATTGTGCCATTGCCTTAGCAGCGACACTTTGTATGCCCAAGTCCCGATGGGAAGCTAATTGTAGTAAGATGGGTTCTACTATGTCTTGAGATTTTTGTCCTATAATACTTAAAGTCTGTGCCAACGCCCTTCTTATTCTCTGGCGTTTAGATCTAGTGCCAAAAAGCTCTCTATCCGAATATTGGTTTTCTACAGAGTCTCTTATTAGAGAATATACTATGGGAAGGGCATTAATTAGGTGTCGGCGATAACTATTCCATACGACCTCGATTAATTGGTTTTGGTGATTGGAATAACGGCCTGATATTAAATATTGGTCACCATCTGCAGTTGTTGCTAGTTCAAATTTAAATATGTCAAAAAAAGGTATTATGTCTTCATAATCCAGGTTTTCAAGTTCTGCTGAACTCCTTCCCCAGCTTTCTTTTACCAGTCGCTGCATAGCGGCAAAAAATTGTTCTTCGGTAAATTCACTGAACAACGCCAATCCAAGAGCGATTAGTTTTTCAGCCTTTTTCAATGGGCCAAACCAAGAGGATAAGTTAAATTCTTCTTCCTGAGACGCTTTTTTTGCTAGGTTGTCCAATGAATCCTCTTCCAGAATACCACCTTTCTCTTTTGAAAGTCTAATGAATTTTTCTACTTGCTCCGGGAAAGAAAAGTAGGTAGCCAGTTGGCTGACGGTGGTATTACCTACTAAAACAGTATCTTCTTGGAGGTTTTTGTAAGGCCCCTCAAAATCAAAATGGTGCTTATTAGTCTCTAATTTCAATATTAGGTACTTGGTAATCTCATTCTCAGTAAATTGAATATCAGTTTGCTCTAACTTTGTGAATAAATTATGGGAATTGTCGTTCAAATTCCACGCTTCAAATGGGATTCCTGACGATGCAATGAGAATATGTTTTCTTTCTTCTACTTCTAACCTTAACCTTTCAAGGTCGAACTTTACATCCTGTGGAGTTAAGTCTTCGACGATAAGTATAGTTGGTTCTTCAATACCCCTTAAGCCTTGAAAAAGGGTTTCCCGATCACCGCTGCCAAGCCATTCCATGACTTTTAAATTATGGGATATGGCTAAGCGATATGCTAAACACCTTATTAAGGAACCCTTATCGAATATAAAATCGCTATTTATTATAAGTGTGGACTGTCTTTTCAAAGTATCGTTGAGCAAACTATTGACAATCGTTGGACATGGTATGAATTGGTAATTATTCAATGAAGCAGGATTGAACCTTTGTTTGAGTTCCTGAGAGAAATTGAATTCGCTTCCCGATAGGTTTTCAATGTTGAAGATTGTTTTTGCACTTTGTTCGATTAGCTGACTTTCCATGACCATAAGTTTTACTTCCCAAATTCAGTTTTATAGAGCTATGGTGCCTCATAGAATCTTATGTAATTGCCTCGTTAGTTTTTAGGATAATAAATCACTAGTTGGAAATGCCGAGCATAAAACCCTTAGAACCATTGAGTTCTAAGGCGTTTGATTTTGGTATTTATATGCACTCTCGATTTCGTTCTTTGTATTCACATATGAAACGGTGGGGGTAAGTATGACCTTTAGTGATACACTTTTTAAATTTTGATAGTGGTTTTAAGGGTTTTATGCT
>JBCBSS010000068.1:0-39432 GCA_039819065.1 Bacteroidota bacterium | reverse complement strand
TGTAGTCTACAAACTTAGTGAATAATACGTATGTGTTCCCTTTTGTTTGAAGACTACATCAAAAAACAACACAATTCAGTAAAACATCAGATCAAAAGTTTTGTGCTCATTGTAACAGGAACATAAAACTACCTACCCTAACGGAAGAGCAGAGTTTGGAAATCTCGGCTCTAATAAAGCAAGACTTAAAGGTTTCTTGCGCACATTTTTTGGCAAAATTCGGAGAACTCAACCCATCAGAGACGAAGTACATAATGGAGCATCTGACCAAAAGGGATGGGACATGCCACAATTGTTCAAGTGCATCAATTAGTGGAGAAGGAGTCTGTAAAAAGTGTAATGCGCTTAATATAGACTTACGTTTTCGTACATCATTCAATGGAGAGTTTTGTGTTTACCTAGAGTATTATCTCTGTTCTTGTTTTGGAAATCTACCCGATGAAAGTGTAAACGCATTTTGGTGCGATGGAATTGATCCAATACCATTCTATGTTTCAGAGCTTTCACAAGTTAACATTAGAAAAAACCGTCAAATCAATACCCGGGCATGGACTGGTGTTAGTGGCCAAGAGGTGTATCATTTACAGATCGATTTAGGAGATAAAGCTGTTGAATGTTTTCTGAAGGGTTTAGCACTAGAAAGTTGTTTACCAAGTCTTCGGTCAAAGCCAGAAACATGGATTCAAGTAATACCTGAAAAAAAGTGGATGAGTATACAGTTGGAGTAGGCTTGAATGCTGGAACGGTGCGATGGTAGGTTCAGGATTATCCAACCTCTAATAAGTTTCTTTCAGAAGGACAGGAAGAAAGTTGACAGTAGGCAAATAGCAGTGGACAATTTTTGCTTACTGCTATTTGCCTACTGCCCACTTTAATAGCCACTGAATTGCTTTGTCGTTCCTTCGTCACTCCGCGCAGTGACATCAGAATTCAGAGACGTACACCAGTCTTAAATCTTTTGTCTTTCTTCTTATGTCTCCCCATCAATGCGACCAAAAAGTCGGGCATGGTATGCGCTTTTGTACTTTGTTCTTTTTGACATTGGAATATGGACTGCGTACAAAGGTTAAGTTTAATTCATGTGCCCCGCCGGCTTCTGCGCGGAGACCGGAAATGACGAAATCATAGGAATAGCTGAAGCTCAGCGATCCGACTTTGAAGCCTACCAAGAATACGAATGACTCGTTATTCTGGATCAAACCTTCTAAGGTTCTAACCGGAATACCCCGATACCATATGCCAGTGAGCACTTGCTCATAACCGGCATAGATGCCCACATCCGTTTGTACAAAGTCTTCCTGATATTTGAAGTTAATGGTTGGTGTGATGGCAATTTCTTTGAACGAGCCGATATTCAACAGGTTCTGATAGGATTTTAAAACGATGCGGTAGCCCATGTGTAGGGCACCCTTTAAGGGTAAAGTAGAACCATCGTCGATAAAACCAATATTGGGTTGATTGAGGTGGTGGAATGCTGTACCGACCCAAAAGTTGCGGGTATGAAAAACCCCTCCGGCAGCGAGGTCGAGGCTAGTGACGCGCTCATTACCTTGAGGCTCTGCAGTGGCGCCATTAAAGCCTTGATCAACAAATTGATCAGGAAATATGAGCGTGCTATAATCCAAAGTGCGATTGAGCACCCCAGCCTGTAGACCAAAACGAAAAGCGCTATTCTCGGAGGTATTCACCTGATAAGCATACTGCAAATGCACATCCGTAGACCTTAGATTATCGCCACCCATGATATCGTTTACTACCATGATACCAACGCCGGAATTGACCTTTTCGACAAAGCGATCCACCGCAAAGAACTGGGTCAAGAACCTGGCTTGCAGGCCCGGCCATTGGTAGCGCGCGTGTACCATAAAACGGTAGTCAACAGCGTTACCGGTAAAGGCAGGGTTCAAATATTGAGAGGAGGCATAATACTGCGAGAATTGCGGATCTTGCGCTTGAACCTTGAAACTAATAACTACTAAAAACAGCACACTCAACCAACACGCCCTCATAATCATTGTAAGTTTTTAGTAATCGTCTGGCCAGCGGCCGTCATTGAAACTGTGATGGGTGTATTCTCCGTGAATATTACTTGAATAGGGCCGTTACCCGAGGCTGTGGAAGGTGTGCCGTTAGCACCGAAATTCCATGAGGCGGTACTGCCTGCTATGTTATTCTCAAAAATAAAGAGCTTGCCTTGGCAGCTATTATAACCTTGCGCCACAACCATACCGCCTGCGGTTGGCTCGTTGCAAAGCCCCAACCTTATCGACTGTGTATAGGTGGAGGTACAAACCTTATTTGTGGCAGTCAAAGTCACTTCAAAAGTCCCGGCGCTACCATAAGCTTTGCTGGGCCTGGAGTTCTTTGATGTAGTTCCATCGCCAAAATCCCAGGAGTAGTATATCTGTTCGCTCAAGTTGACATCGGGAATGAATGTAGCCGATAAAGCATCACAAGTATCGGGCACTACTGAGAATCCTGCGACGGGATAATCGAGCACCTCGTAAATAATAGATTTGGCTTTGAAATCGGCTGGGTTATCTCCTTGACCTGCCTTGACCGTAATCGCCTTTGGTCCTGGTGATGTCCAGTAGACAGGCGGTGGGTCGGTTCCAATGAATGAAGCAGGTACTGCATCTGTCCCGAAATCCCATCGCAATGAGTCATCGATGAACTCGACACTCATATTGGCCATAGCCACCTGACTAAATACACAGGTCTGCGAAGGTGGGCTGATAGAAAAATCTAGCCGGTCATCATTGGCAGCAGCATCTATTTCAATTACTCGACAGGTTGTCTTACTACATCCCAGATCTTGGGTGGCCGTGAGGCACACGGTATAACTTCCCTCGTGTTCATACTGCCTGACGGCTCTATCTCCGTTCGCAGTATTCGCAAATGCGCCAAAAGGATCTCCTAAGCTCCATTCATAAGTGTACCCTGGCTGAGGGTCATCCACAGTGAAATCAAGGGCGGTCGGGATTAAATTGGTAAGGCCGGTATAGCTGAATGCCGCTTCGACCGGTGGGTTGACTACCACATCAAGTGTCACTGTATCTGCTTCATAATTCACAGTATCGGCGTTATTCACAATTAATGTGACCGTTTTGGTCCCGGGAGAATTGAATTGGACGCTATGAGGACCAATATCATCTGTAATTTGAACGTAATTATCATTGCCAAAATCCCATTGCCACTCTCTGACATTAGTGCCGTCCAGGTGCTCGAAAGTGATCGTTTCACCAAAACAAATGGTCAAAGGATCCGCCGAGAACTGGGCCGATACCTGGGCATTTGCCTGGCCAAAGCATATGACAAATGTCAACAAGGTGATAGTTACTTTCCAGATCTTGAGCTTCAAATTCATTCGTCCGATATATAATGATTTTGTAGAACGATTTTAATCAACAGAAGAAAATTGATTATCTCAATTGTGCTGGTCGCGTACTTTAGTAGCAAATTCTATTGACTAAGTGGTCAGCAAAGTAATTGCAACAAAAGAATAGTTGACAAAAGAAAAAGTTGAATGTTCAGATTTTCAGATAGAATAAATAATACTGTAGATAGAAAGGTTTTCATCGGCCTGCTATCAGTCCTATCTGTCTTCTCGACAACAGTTTGGGCACAAAACGCCAACTTTTCAGCCAACGTCACCTCGGGCTGTAGTCCACTGGTGGTCAACTTTGATGCGTCTGCATCCACCGGTACTGCACCACTGAATTACATCTGGGATTTTGGCAATGGCAACACCACTTCCGGTGCGACTAAAGTGACTCCTGGCGCTATCTACACCGCCCCGGGGACTTACACAGTTACTTTGAGGGTCGAAGACGCGAACGGTAACCAGAGTGCGCCAAGAACACTGGCCATCAACGTAAGACAAAACCCAGCCGCGAACTTTGCCTTGGCTGGCATTGGAGATGGCTGTGCTCCCTTAACTGTTTCATTCAATGACTTGAGTACGCCGGGAAGCGGTGCCATTAACAGTTGGATATGGGACTTCGGTGACGGGAATTCTTCTACCGATCAAAACCCTAGCCATACCTACAATCTATCTGGTGTTTATAATGTCTCATTGATTGTCGAAGATGTCAACGGATGTCGAGATAACTTCAATATCGATGGCATAGTGAGCGTTGGACAAAGTGCTGATGTTGATTTCGGCACAGTGGGTGCTAAATCAGCATGTGCTAATACGCTGGCCGTTGACTTTCAAGATCAGTCGGTATTGACCGGCGTAGGGCCATTTACCTACTTCTGGGATTTTGGCGATGGCAATAATGCCAACGTTCAAAACCCTACACATACCTACAATGGCTTTGGCAGTTACGATGTGTCCCTTACCGTAACAGACCTTTCTACCAACTGTCAGACTACTGAAACCAAGAATGGCTACGTTAACCTCGTAGACCTCAATTTCAATTATACCATCGACCCGGAAGGCGGCTGCCTGCCACATAACATCCAAGTGACCAATACTTCCACGTTCTACAATGATCTGGAGCTGACGTGGAATTTCGGGGACGGCAATACGATCAGTGGCCCCTCATCTGACCCTGGCATTTGGGAACCTATCCATGTCTATCCTAATACGGGTAATTATTCAGTAACACTGACGGTCGATCTGGACAACGGTGCCTGTGTGATGAATTTTCCCTACCCCAATCTTATTCGTGTCTCAGACAGGCCCAACATCGATTTTACGGCAGGACAGCAGACTTCTTGCCAGGCCCCTTACACCACTACTTTTAATTCGTTGACGCCTAATGCGCAAGCATGGTTTTGGGATTTTGGTGATGGCACCACTTCCAACCAGGAGAATCCCGTCAAAACGTACAACATAGAAGGCAATTTTGACGTCAGACTTGCTGTAACCACGATTGAGGGTTGTACAGATACATTGACACGAGAAGATTTCATTGTAATCGCCGAACCTCAGGTAGCCTTTACCTCTGACATATTCGAAAATGCTTTCTTACCAGAATTGTGGGATAACAGGGACATCAACTTTATCGCTGGAGGTTGTATCCCGCTTGATATTACTTTTACTGATCTCAGCGTTTCACCTACACCGATAGTGGATTGGCAGTGGGACTTTGGTGATGGCAATAATGGCACAGGAGCCAATCCTACCAATACTTACACGGTAGAAGGAGAATATCCTGTCACTCTGACTATCACCACCCAGGATGGTTGTATGAAAAGCTGGACCTGCGATTCTTGTGCCCGGGCTGGTGAGAAGCCAGTAGCACTATTGGATACCGTAGGGTACAACTACCCGCTCAGCCAGAATTGTAGTGCGGCTTCATACTTCAAAAATGGCACCGATACTTCCACCATCGACTATGTCTGGTACTATGTCACCACTCAGGATTGGGATGGCTTCCAGATTAATGATACAACCAGCGGTGATTGGGATTTTGGTTCTACAGTACCGGTATTTCGTGACTCAGGACAATTCGTGAGTACGACATTCTATGCATATAACAAGGGGTGTGTGGACATATTTGAATTGCCCGACTGGACCGAACTGCACCCACCTTATCCTATTGCAGAATTCGATACCTTCCGTTGTGAAAGTAACTTTGTACCGGGTGTGCCTTTTGTGATACCAATCGGTTCTATTGGGGACTACGATTCGATCAGTATCAGCATCCAATCGCTTTCACGCCCGCGTAAGTTCCCTACCATTACGATTTTCAATGATACGCTCCCAGAGTTCACCTTCTTCGATGAGGATAGCATAGGTATAGGGCTATGGGTCAAGAATACTCAAACAGGATTCTCTTGTAGGGTATATGGAGAAACAGCACTGCAACTGAAGTTTCCGCCCACGGCTAATATACAGGCAGATGTTACCCAAGGATGTGGTCCATTGACTGTTAATTTTACCGCTAATCCGGGGCCTGACATTAACCGCTACAGGTGGTCCTTTGGTAATAACCAATTCTCAGAAGAAGAGAATCCTACAGTGGTCTACAATAGCCCTGGCACTTATACAGTCACCTTAGAAGTAACGAACCGGTTTGGCTGTAGTGACTTCATTGTGCTAGAGGACTATATCAGTGTATTCGGGAATCAAGCCGCGTTCGATGTTTGTACACTTTCCGGCTGTGCCCCTCTCAATATAGAAGTGACCGACTTGTCCAGAGGAAACAATAGCATTGTCAATCGTATCTGGGATATGGGTAACGGTGATGTAATCAACAATGATTCCCTTTTTTCTTATACGTATGAAAATGTGCTACCAAAACCTAACCTACAGGTTGACGGGGTTTACATCAAGCTCACTACTACCGATGAAAATGGCTGTACAAGCAGTGACTCGGTGAAGGTAAGACCACTCAAGCCTATACCAGAGTTCTCAATGGAGGTATTCCCGCTATGTGATGGTGATTCGGTGGTTTTTAGAGCAACAAGAAATGACACCACAGGGTTGGGGCCTTTTGATTTCTTCTGGGACTTGGCAGATGGTGATTTCACATCCGCAACCGGCAGACGCACCTCTAAAGTATTCCCTGAGGGTGGTCCATACAATGTTTCATTTGTCATCCAGGATTTCTACGGTTGCAGCGATACTTCTGCGGTTCAATCATTTACTGTTCAACCGCAAGGTCCAACGGCAGCTTTTTCCGGAGACCCGCTCATTGCCACCTGCCCTCCCCTGCGCGTACAGTTTACAGATGAATCAGTCAGGGGTCGTTCTAACATCGTAGAATGGGATTGGAATTTTGGTGATGGTACCCGTTCTACCTTACAGCATCCGTCCAAGATCTATAATGAAAATGGTGTATTTGATGTCAGACTCACTGTTACGGACTCGCTCGGCTGTTCCCATACTATCCGACAAGATGACCTAGTCAACCTCAATGGTATTACCGGAAACTTTTCTATCAGCGAAGATGTGATCTGTATCAATGAGATGGTATCATTCGATGCCAACTCTCCTCAACCAGGGAATTTCATCTGGGATTTTGGCGATGGTAATATCGCCGTTGGGAATACAGCAGATCACGTTTATGATTCTGAGGGCAGGAAATACCCATCTTTGATCATAGAAGAACCTACGGGCACCTGCGCCACCACTTTTACCGACTCGCTGGAAGTACTTCCTATTCCAGAGGTTCTATTAGGCCCAGACGACGATCTGTGTATTGGCGAATCAATCACCCTTTCACCTCAGTCATTGGGCGATTACGATTACCGTTGGAGAACCGGTGAAACCACAACTGACTTAACTGTAGATGCTACAGGCATTTATCTATTGACCGCCACTGATCGCATTACCAACTGCGCCAACCAGGATTCTGTCAATATCACCGTTCATGACCTGCCCATGCTCAATGCAGGTGAGGATCGGAAACTTTGCGAAGGGGATGAGGCGACCTTCACGGCAGATGGTGCTGATAACATCGTCACTTTCGAATGGATGAGGGATGCCATACCACTAGGGCAGGGAGAGGAATTGAAACTCACCATCACAGCGGATCAAACCATCCAAGTAACAGCAACAGATAACTTCGGGTGTATCAATACGGATGAGTTGGTAGTAACTTCAGTACCTCCTCCTGATCTTAACATAGACGATGCTATTCTTTGTGTCGGTGATTCCCTTCTGGTCAATGGTGTGCCTTCTAACATAGATGATCCTGAGGCGCGCTATCTCTGGTCTCTCGATGGTGATCTTCAATCAGAGAACAGCACCGGTGAATATACAGTCAATACCGGAGGTAGCTACGTTATGACTTACGTATTAGGTGAATGTGAGGCTGAAGAGGATTTCCTCATCGATGAAAAAGATCCCCCGGTGGTAGACATTGTAGATGAGCTATTCCTATGCGAGGATGATAATGGCATTCTCCAATTAGACGCTGGCCCCGGCACCACTTACTTCTGGGAAAATACCGGTGAAACCACCCAGATTATCGAAGTAGCAGAAAGGGGTGCTTATTATGTCAACGTATTCAATGAGTTCAACTGCGTAACCCGCGACAGCATTTTGGTCAGGGATATTTGCCCGCCTCAAGTCTATGTGCCTAATGCCTTTTCACCCAACAATGACGGTATTAACGAGGCCTTTACCATCCGAACCGATTATGTCGATGATTTCATCCTAAAAATATATAACCGCTGGGGTGAGCTAATCTATGTTTCAGAAGACCCGGCTAAAGCGTGGGATGGTTTCTATAATGGTCAGGTCGTACCGATCGGCGTTTATCCTTTCTTGATTACCTACAATGGTATACACCCTGATTTCCAGAAAAACAATACGCTTGAAGGTAAAGTGACGGTGGTGAGGTAGATAGCACTATCATTGTAACCTATTTGTACGTGAGTAGGTGATGAATGAAGAAGCAATTCTACAGCCCTTCATTATTAGAAGTAAATGGAAATAGGTAGAAGTAGGTAGAAATAGATGGTCTAGACTATTCTCTGATCAGAAACTAACTTCGACCTTTACTATACCCGTAAGCCGGATGTTTCCATCTGGCTGCACAGATTCTACCCATTGCAATCAAACAACATTATTCTACTTTTGTAGTCATAAAACCTAATCACAATGGATAGAAAACAACAACTAGAGCATTGCAAGAGATGCGTCAATCAACAATTTGACATGAACAAGGGCATTCTATGTGGCCTAACTAACGATTATGCCACTTTTGAAGGTGAGTGTAAAGATTTCGAACCTGATGAAGTAGCCATACGACAATTAGACCGGGAGGCGGCTATGCATGAACCTACCATTCAGACCGCTTCAGCTGATAGAACGGGGAATTGGCAGACGAAAACCGCCGAGACGAGAAGCCAAATGGAGAACGACAGGATTGTCAAGAGGTCAGCTAGCTGGTTTTATTGGATTGCTGGATTATCATTAATCAATTCTATCCTATTCTTAACTGGCACCGGATGGGGCTTTATTTTTGGTTTAGGTATTACCCAAATAACTGACAGGATCATGATAGCCTATACCGAAACCTATAGTTTCATGACTATCACTCCTTCATTTGTACTTCTGACGATATTCGTAGCCATAGGTTATTTCGCTGGAAAACATTCAAAAGCTGCATTTATAATCGGTATGATATTGTATGGCCTGGATGCGCTCCTGTTCTTACTTTGGGGAGGATACCTGGCCTTGGCTTTTCATGCCTTTGCCTTATTCATGATTTTCAAAGGCTTTAACAACATAGAGGAAGGCAAGAAGAAGAAAGAATCACTATCAGTTTTGGATGAAGATCTGGATTAACTAAGAGATGTTTTCCGAAGTCGTTCGTGTTTAAGGCAACTTCCACAAGCTTTCTCACTTTTGTTGATACCACTAACAAAGGATTCAAACATTCGTTTCACAAAGCCCACGTAACAACATAAATCATTTTCTAAAAGCTTTAAAAGTGAGATCAGAATCAGACATATATTTCAAGCCATTTGATTACATCAAAGAACTGGATGCATTCGTCATTAATAAAGCATTCGATGAGGTAGCCAGACAGTTGGGTATCAGTGAATGGCATAGTGCTGTTTGGATAGGTAGGTTCTTTACGCTTGATTCAGATTATGGCGAACATTGGTTCGATAACTGGGACTTAAGATCAGACAGACGATTTGAAGCTGAAAAGTTGGGCATAGATGATGAGCAACTAATGGTGGTTGATCCTTTTCGATTCAAAATGAAAGAATTTGGAGGTGACGGGCCATGTCACACAGATGAGCACATCAAACGTTTTTGGACAGATGTGCTTAAGTCATTTTCTGTAAGTCTCGAGACGATGGCCATAGAGGCAAGGACTAACAAACAAGAATTGGAAGCAGCTGATGATATCGATGACCCAGAATTCTACATCGAAGATTTAGAAGATAGAATTGAGAAGATCAGAGTCGACCTGTCCTGATATCTGCAAGTCGGGTGTTTCCACCCGGCGATTTAGATCAAATGCGAAAATCGTCCTCTCAGAAGTATTTTGTAGATATCATGGCATACTGCCTGACACGTTTGGATAGCGACGACCGCCAGATGGAAACATCTGGCTACACATAAGCCTCAGTCACTGTAAGGCCTTGTTGGATAAAAACTAGTAATAGCCATCGAAAAAAGTATCATCACTTTTTGATCAGAATCAATATTCCGGTATTTTGAAACGACTTAATTTACCTTTCATATAATACCAAAAGTACTATCCTAAAATGTCTGACAATCATATCAACTACATAGAACTGAAAGCCGGTGACCTTGATAAGGTGAAGCAGTTTTACAGCGGTGCTTTCGATTGGCAATTCACTGACTATGGCCCCACTTACACGGCATTCTCCAATAGCGGCGTTGAAGGTGGTTTTGAAAAATCAGACGAAGAGATTGTACAAGGTGCCCTTATTGTGCTCTATCACCAGCACCTGGAAAAAGCCCAGCAAAATGTGATTGACAACGGAGGGAAAGTGACTGTGGAAATATTCTCTTTTCCGGGAGGAAGAAGGTTTCACTTTCAAGATCCTGCGGGAAATGAATTGGCAGTTTGGTCAGATAAATAAGTGAGACGGGGGTGATTAAGAAGCTCTTAGAGAAACAATCCGTTTTTAACTTCGGATTAGGCCTATTCTCTTTCTTTGCCAAGCGCAAATACTTCGGTACTATTACCCGATATCTCACCGGTTCTTCGGCCAAGCTCAACCTGTTTTTGAACAAGCCTCAGGTAAGCCAATCTGTTAAGGATTTAGCCCATACCTGGAAAGACCTTATGCCTCCTGATGGACAAAAGTTCTTTAAAATTGGCAGCGTTGATGACCATACGGCCTACACTGAAATACACCTACACTGCCCTTTACGCGGTACAGGAAATGTGGAGGCTTGCTACAAGCTCATGCACTACGACCGTACCTTAATGGATCAAGTGGGAGGTCAATTGATTGTGTTGGAGTCTCAATCTAATTCTGGCCAACCTTACTGTAAGCTGGCTATTCGGAAGAAAGAAGCAGATGCCAGTGACCTGGAACATGCGCACTTAAAGCAGTAAAACATGGGAGAAGACCTTAAGAAACAATGGATACTGGCAGGTTATGAAGTTTTTGCGCTGCAAGGGCCGCATGCGTTGAAGGTGGAAGTGCTCTCAAGAATGGTAGGTAAAAACAAATCTTCATTCTATCATCATTTTGCCGATTTAGAGGTTTTCACTGAGTTCTTGCTGCATTATCATTTGGAGCGAGCCGAGGTGATAGCAGCAGAAGAAAAACGCTGCAATAATGTTGACCCGGAGCTTTTGGAAGTGCTCGTCAATAACAAAATAGACCTGCTTTTCAACCGGCAGTTGCGATTTCACAGGCGAGTCCCTGCGTTTGAAAAGTGCTTTAAGAAAACCAGTGAATATGCAGCCGAAGCGGTATTGGGTATATGGGCTGAGGCGATTGGCCTAACTGAAAACACCAAACTGGCCTTTGCCGTGCTTATGCTAAGCCTGGAGAATTTCTACCTGCAAATTACCGAGGAAACACTCCATTACAAATGGCTTTCGGCCTACGTGAAAAACCTGCGCAACATGGTAGATGAATTCAAGAGGATTGGCGAGCAGGCAACCACCAAGCTATAATCGCTTCTCAATCACCCCACTTCAACACAAAAGTTGTTCCCTCTACAATGCTATATTCAAGAGCCAGCTTTGCGCCGAACTTGGCAGCTTCATTACGTCGGGCATAGAAATAACCCTTCGGGGTCCCAGGCCTGCTATCGGGGACAAAACCAGCATTAAAGAGCTGAAGTTGATCTTCTTTCGAAAACGGTTTTCCGGTATCGGTGATGCGGAATTCGAACTTACCCTTGGACTGATTGAAATAGAGCAAAACCGACGATTCGGGTGTAGCACTTTCTATGGCATACTTGATCAGTTTACCTATCAATTCGAGTGATGAGTCCGAGTCGTAGAGGTAATGAATCTGGGGCTGGATGGTTGCGTTTAATTCTACACCTTTGAGCAACGCTTCTGCCTGCCAATAGGCCACTGACTGACCTACCTTCTCGGACAGGTCTGTTACAAAGTGATCTTCCGTTAGGTCTGACAGGTCTTTAGTAAGCCCCTGCTCGATGGACTTGAGCCCTGAACGTACTTTGCGCAACTCTTGCTGCAATACTTCATCGGCTGTCTCCGAAGCGATCATGTTGAGTTGGGCAGCCATCAGTTCAAGGTCTGTGCTATAACGCCTACTCAAGTCGCCTGTGGTTGATCTTTTTTGTGTAGAAGTATTGACCTTGTTGATCAGGTAATTCAGCTTTTGTTCCAATACTTGTCTGCTTTGACTGACTGACTGATAACCTGATTTGGCCTGTTGATAGACAGGATAAAGCTTGTAGGATAAAAAGCCAAGCAACAGTAAAGTAGCCATACCACCGAAAAGGAAACGGTAGAATTGGCCTTGCCAGTGCTCTTTTTGAGAGGTCAATGAAGCGGCATAAAAATCATTGGCAATTTGTTCTAATTCAATGCGTCGATTATAAAGTCGGCTTTCGAGAAGGCCTTTACGGTCATTAATTACAATTCTTAAACTGTCGGCTTTTTGGTATTCTTTTACGGCCAATTCATGATTGCCACTCTTGTAGTAGTTTGAAGCTAAATTGGTAAAATAATTCAATAAGCTCTCCTCAGAATCATTTGTATTACTTCTAATAGCTTTTTTCAAATAACTAATAGCTTGATTAACATTTTCATTTTCTTGGTAAATAAGAGCAAGGTTATAATAAATGTCTGATTCTGATTCGGAATGTGAATGGTTTAAAGCACCTTTTAGATATTGTATTGCCGTTATTGAATCTCCTGCCTCTCTGTATAAAAAACCTAAGTTATTCAAGGAAGCTGCTATGTCTTCGTCTATTTTTATTTCTCGCCTAATTTTTAAAGCCTCTTTATGCAGTTCTATTGAATGTTCCAAGTCACCGTTCATTCTACTTACAATAGCCAAATCATTCAAAGCTGAAGCCACTTTCTTGTTCAAGTTAAGTGATTTTCTTAAGGTCAAAGTCTTGTTGTAGTAGTGTTTGGCACTATCCAGTAATTGTGATGATTGATATGCTAAGCCAAGATTGTGATAAGAGTTATCTAAAGATGTATCAAAGTTTATTTGCTCTTTGATAAAAATAGATTTTCGTAAGAAATCAATTGCATATCCGTAGCTAGCATGCCTTCTGAATATTATAGCCACGTTATTGTAACTCTTAGCTAAGCCCTCATCCAAGTTATATTTTGACCTTACTTCAATTGCTCTGAAGTAATACTGCAATGCTTGATCGAATTTTTTTTCCGCATTTTTTACGCGTCCCAGTAAATGATATGCATTACCCTCATGTACGTAATTATTTTGCTCTACGGCAAGGTTCAAATACTGATGGCCATAGTCTAGGGCTTGACTATAATCTTTTTGTTTATATGCTTCAGTAGTGACCTTATTAAGGTTATCTAAATTTTCAAGCTCCTTTAATCCATCCTGACAGGCAGAAAAGCAAAGACAGACAAGAAATATAAATAAACAGCGAAAGGTCATAAGTATGTCGTGAGCAGTGCAGCAATATATGTATTATTTAAAATATTCAGTAATAATGAAATAAAAAAATGAATATAATACAAAAAACACCAGTATTAACTGGTGTTTTTACTTTTATTCCTCGATGTCTTCTTCTTGTTTTTCACCTTCATTAGAATTAGTTTCACCACCTTTTATCAAGGATAAAGTACCCGGTGCAAGCACTGATATTCTTTTTTTCAAATCATCAAGGACGTACCTCTTCTTTTGTTTTGATGTGACCATAGACATAAATTTTAGTTTATAAAATGTGGTTTAATCCACACAAGGTAGCCAAAAGCAGAGAAATGGGTTGTCTATGAAATAATTAGTAAGAGTTGAGTAAAGAAGAATGAGGGGGTAAATTACTGTTCTTCAAATTGCCATGAATACAATAATCACAAGCACAACCGGTGATTTTAAGCTTTATTCATCCTCCGGTTCTTCTTGCTTGTCTTTTCCATCCACGCTGCTGCTACCTCCTCTCAACTGTTGCATTTGAACTTTGTCGAGCACATTGGTCCTTAAAGAGGTATTCGGTTGAAGAGCAATCAATCGATTAATAAATCTGACCATAGACATAAATTTTAGTTTACAAAATGTGGTTTAATCCACACAAGGTAGCCAAAAGCGGAGAAATGGCTCGTCTTCAGAAATAGGACGGGCTTCAGTTATTAGCAGAGGAAGGTGATAAATCAACGAAGTATTAAGTGGGTATGAATGAAAAAGCCCTCGATTGATAGTAACCGAGGGCTTTTTTTTATGTCTTCAATAATAGTGTCAATTACGCTTGATATTGGTTTCATTCCAGTATTTCCGCATCGCCAATATGTTCTAAATTGAAGAGGAAATTCAAAATGGGGTAGCTGTTCTTATCGCCCAGGGGGTCTTGTCCATGAGGTGTGGCACCATGTACGTGGCTTTCGAACAACAGCCTGTGTTCTATGAATTCATGATCGGGAAAATACTTTTTGGTCAGTTTGTGCAAGCTTTGCATGAGTTGTTCTTCCTCTTTTTTAGCATTTTCTATCCCGTAGTATATCTTCTTAGTTACCGGGCGGCCTAATGGGTTGAGGTAGTTTTTGAGAAACAGGGTGGCATTAAAATAGATGGTGTAGTGATCAGTCAGCAATGATATACATAAGGTAATACCCTTTCTTTCCCTTATGCCATTCACCTCTTCATCTGAAATAATACCAGCTAACTCATAAGAAGGGAATTGGTTATGGCCTAAATCCATAGCAACCTCGACACTCGCCTGATGCTTCCATTCTGCTACCAGGCTTTTCCAAGGCGTAGCGATTTGCCCATCGAGATGTGTATTGATCTTTTTGGTTAGAATGGCTTTTAGTTCTTGGTATCCTGCAAAAACGTCATTTCCATAAATGCCTACTGGGTAGTAAGTATTAATATCCTCCAGTAATCTTTGCTTAAGCCTATTCCAACGGTTGGGTTTAAAGTATTTTGCGTCGACCCGAGTAGGTTCATTAGCCAGGTCTTCCATCGTATAATATATTCCCTCAGGTAGGTTTAGCGATTCCAGCATTACAATTTCTTGCCTGGTCAAAGGATTGCCATAAATTTTGATGGACTTCAAGTTTTCAAGCTGGCGTAACTTATCAATCTCATTGGTTATTGATAACAGGTTGAAGCTGATATCCAATTTTTCCAGCGCGGATAATTTGGTAATGCTTGAAGGTAGTTGTTCCAGGCCAATATGGTTCACGTCAAGCTCCTTAAGGTTTTTGAGGTTGCCCAAAGACTCGGATAGCTTTACCACCTTAAAATCGAAGGGAACGCTTATCCCCGAATAATCGTACTGATAATTAATTTTAGACAAGATGAAGTAACCGTCATAATTTTCAGGCACTACGATCTTTAGTTTTTCAAGCTGCCGGTTCTCAAATATCTCTTCAAGTAGATCGCGATAGTTAGTATCACGATCTACTATAAACGTGGTTTCGGTTTGTGAGAATGAGGTCAAAGGCACTGAGATGATTATTAGGATAAGGTAAATAAACTTCATTATGGCGTAAGTAGATTCAGGGTTAAACCGATGGTCGCCTTCATATTGAATGACGCTGTTCATGGTTCAAGAGCGATCACTTCTGTTTTTGAGCCTATTGTTCAAAAAGTTAAATCTATAATAGGCTCTCAAACTCAGCATAGTTACTTCAGCAGATCTATTAGTAGGGAAATCGTGTGGTACGTATTGTACTTTAATTTCAAAGTCAATGATCTTTTTGATAGGGATATCAATCAAAAAATTATATGAGTTAAATTGAATGCTCTGGTAGCCTTCAACTCTATTCGCACTAGGAAAGTTAAAATATTCTTTCCCTGTATTGATAATGCGAATCCCAACCCAAGTGCTACTTTCTTTCTGATCCTAAAATTGAAATTATGATCAACGATAAACTCTTTTCGGTAAGTTGTCGGAAGAATAGACTCAAAAGCTACATGGTCGTATCTAAGAAATGGGTAATATTCAAACTCAAACTTCCCTTTAATCTGATAAGTTACTCCAGTTGCTAGACCGAACGCCTGGATGTTTCTCTCTCCAATGAACAAATTGCTGATCGGGATTCTACTTACTCCATTTAAAGTAGCTAACCTTGTAGCAGGGCTTCTGTATAGAAACCCTGCCGAAAGGTAGAGCTTAGAATTTTGTTGCTCCTGACCAGACGATTGGTTCAAACCAATCCAACATAACCCAAGCATTAATAAAAGTAGCGTTCTCACTGATATTGTCCTGCCCATTCTATGCATGGCAAGTCGAATTAAACACAAGAAAACTCAATCACCCTTGGATTCCCTTCTTATGCCATTTAAAAACCTAAATCGGTAATAGACCCTCAGGTTAAGCATAGTAACGTCAAGTGTTCTATTGGCAGGAAAGTCTCTTCTCACATATTGAACCTTGACTTCAAAATCAATTACCTTTTTGATAGGAATGTCAACAAAAAAGTTGAACGACTCAAACTGAATACTCCTGAATTCTTGGTTTCCATGAAGCTCCAAATCATTGAAGTAACCTTTTCCTGTATTTATGATACTGAAGCCGATACCTACACCCAGCTTTTTTTTGTACTGGATATTCCAATTATGATCAACTATGAACTGCCTTATTCTACTATTTAAAACACCCGGTTCCCTTTGTACGACATCATATCGCCACCCAGGGTAGTATTCGAATTCAAACTTCTCATTGTATCGAATAAGCAAGCCTGTGTTTAAGGCAAGTCCTTGCGTATTGCGTTCATCATCATACAAAGAATTCATTTCTTCCGGAAAAACTCCACTAAAATCGAAAAACTGAGTAGCAGGACTCCTCCACGTAATCCCGATAGTTGGAAATAGCTCAATCTTCGATTGAGGCTCTTCACTTTGCCCAAAAACCTCGTTGATAAAAAGACAGTTAATTATCAAAAGAAATACGATCAACCTTTTCATTGATAAATACCAGCCCATTCTATGCATGGAAAGCCAAATTGAACCCTCGAAAAATCAACTTTGAACAATGTACTGTTATCATAAGCTTCATCCGCCGATTTATATTCCCAATCAAAACTTCTACCTCCACTAAGCCAAGTAATATCCTTTTTCCCTGTAGGAAATCCATCATATTCAAAAATAACATAGCTACCATACGGTAAGCCAGGTGCTCGATCATCCCAACAATTAACCACATCAAAATTGACATCTATCGTTTGTAGGTTACTTACATCATCTCTCGGAATTTTAGCTATTCTGCCTCCCTGATGATCATTGCCACCATATAGATTTAATTCACCATCGATAAACTCGAAACTATGAACGAGCGTAATCATGTGAACTTCACTCTGACCAGCTGCCCAACTCTCATGATGGCAAGCTACTAAAATATCGGTAATGGTAGCACTTGGGGTTGCATGACCACTGCCGCTACCTCCACCACCGGTACCGCCTGTCCCTCCTGTTCTTCCACCGGGCAAGCAGCTTTTCTCACCTTCTCCATCTATCGGTCCTTCTTCACCTATTAGTTCTGCAATGGCACACTCGCTGGTAACTGTTTCATTAAGCGACAAAACCCAGGTCTCGTTTTGTCCGGCATAGGTTTCATCTACCAGTAGGTCTGGCTCTTCAATAAGTGTAAGGTCATCACCTAGACTATACCCTTGAAAAACCTCTTGGCTTTCATCTCCTGTAAAAAGTACTATAGTAGGGTCGTTTAAGTCTTGCTCTGATCTAAGTGCTGTATTGCGCTTAAAGTACTCAAGGTTAGGGACGAATATTTGAGGGTAGTAATTAACACCTTCAATTCCTTTAAAAGCGTTCAATGACTCGATCGCCTCTTCAGCTTCTAAATCCAGGGACATATGACTGTTTTTTGCTTTCTCAATCAATACTTCCAATATCACGTTTGTCTCACCGTCAAATCTTTTGGCTGCCTCTTCGTAAAGTAGTTGACGCAGGGTTGGGTTCCTTGCCATTTGTCCGACTATCTGGCTAAGGTTGCTAAGATGTCGGTGTGTGTATGCCACACGCTGTTCGTAAGATTGATGCTCAATAGGTGGTTCCCGCCTTGTTATCTGTTCCTGATCACTACAGGCTGCCAGTAACAGTAATACACAGATAAAGTGTAGTAATTTGGTTGGTTTCATGGGTGTTACGGTTAAATGATAAATTAAAAACGAATATGATTAATTAAAATTATTTATACATATTTTTATTTTAAATATAACTAATAGAATTTTCATAAACCCCGCACAGCGCCTAACCATGAAAGACACTTGCTAAACGAAGGCGCCGGCGGGGTAACTCCACAAACTAAGGAGAACACCAGGTAGGGTCGGCACTTAGTAGACTGCCACTTTCTTGTCTGCCGATAGCATGTCGCCAATAGCGTCAGCGATAAATCAAGCAGCCGCGAAGGCAGATTAAACCACATATAAACTAAAGCTGACCTAAAGCCCAGATCAATTATGTTGTATCTAATGACCTCCTTGCTGGCAATGAATCTCATCTGTCTTTGTCCATAGTCAATAGCATCCTTAAACTGCTGATAGCCAAAAAGACGTTCTGCAACTTTTTGTCGTTATCATCCGCTTTCATCATGCAATACATGATATAGCATTCCACTTCTTCAATCTGCTCAATGGAGTAACCCAAGCCTATTATGCCCTCCACTAAATCAGTGATCATTTGCTCGTAATGGCCCCGCTTATTCAGATTAAATGCAGGCATACTTCAATCAATGTCTGTTTTATACTCACTCCAGAATTATATATATTTATCTTTCAGGCGATTAAAAATAACTTATTGATTCAAATATATAACTTATAAGTTATTATAAAAGCAACTAATGCTGTTTTTAATATGTCAACATCCGACAAAATGACACCGGTGAACGAGCGCATAGCTGAGATTATCGAGCATTTTCAGCTGTCTAAGGCTGAATTTGGCCATCGCACAGGGATTTTACCTCAAAATGTAGGGAAGATCGTGAAGGGTGAAACAGAACCTAGTTTAAAAACACTTACTAAAATATTGGAGAACTTTCCAGTTAGTGCGGAGTGGCTAATGCGCGGGGAAGACCAAATGCTTAGGTCAACTCCTACCAATATGGAGCAAGCATTTCAATTACAACTCGATGAAAAAGACAGGCAAATTGCTGAACTCAAAGATGATATGTTAAGGCTTTACAAAAAGCTAGAGACGGTCAGCAAAAATGGTTAGAAATCAGAGAATCCCTCTCATTTCCACCTCAAGGCTTGTATCCGCCGCTACCATTACCTTGGCTTCGTCGAAATCAGGCGGGCCAAACCGCGCCCTGGCATTGTTGGAGAAACCAAAGTCTTCTTTGGGAATGCCTACAAAGTTCTTGTCCAGTTTACCATTCTCGTTCTCGTCGTGGAAGATACTAACGGCGTAATACCCTGAGGGAATATTCTCGAAGTAAACTGAAGTGGATTGACCAGGTTCTACTTTGACCTTCTTACTGATATAATCCCTCTTGAGAAAATCTTCCTTTGCTGAAAAAATGGCCACCATGAAGCTACCCTCTTCGTTATCATAATTCTTGATGGTTACTTTCAATTCGTGTTGTGCCCAGGTTTTGTTACTTGAAAAAATAGCCGATACCAGTAGTATCAGCAGTAATGCTCGCTTTATCATGTTTGTACTTTGCAATGCCTAAGACATGGTGCTATGCATATAAGCTACATTGCCATGTCCACAATTAATACTACCCAAATTGTCGTGCGTCGAAGTATGGCTGACGTTTATCTAAAGGGCTTCTGTGTCAATGTCCAACCCGTGACATTATCCTCTTAGTTACGTATATTGTATTAGCCTCGTTCAGGCCACGACGTCAATTTTCTACCAAAATTACCAAAAATGGCTTCTATTTCACTCAATATCAACGAAAAATCCTATACGGTCGATGTTGACCCCCAGATGCCACTGCTCTGGGTCATTCGTGACCATATCGGATTGACCGGTACCAAATTCGGTTGTGGTATCGCTCAATGTGGTGCATGCACCATTCATCTTGATGGCAATGCCGTACGTTCTTGTATACTTCCCGTAGCAGCAGTAGCCGACAAGAAAATTACTACCATCGAGGGTATCTCAGAAAACAATGATCATGCCATCCAAAAGGCGTGGATTGAAGAGCAAGTACCTCAATGCGGCTATTGCCAATCAGGTCAGATCATGTCAGCAACAGCATTACTGGCTCGCAATCCAGAACCAACCGACAATGACATCGACCTGGCCATGCAGGGAAACATCTGTCGATGTGGTACCTACCCTAGAATTAGAAAAGCAATCAAGGAAGCCTCAAAACTAACTACTGATGGAAGCAAGTAACAAAACGACATTCAAAAGGCGGGATTTCCTTAAGCTATCCAGCATGACTGGAACTGTACTGGCGGTCGGTTACTACCTCCCCAGTCTCGGCAAATCTCCAGAGTTGATCAATGCAGTACACGCGGAAGAAGCTGGCATTCAACTTAATAACTTCATATTCATTGATACCGCAGGCAAAGTCACACTGGTCAATCACCGACCAGAGATGGGACAAGGCGTTTACCAATCTATGCCTATGTTGCTGGCCGAAGAGTTAGAAGTAGACTTAGAGCAGGTGGATATCGTGCAAGCACAGGGAGATAGCAAAAAATACGGCAGGCAGTCTGTAGGTGGTAGCAATAGCGTCAGAAGTTCATGGGAAGCCTCGCGCAAGATCGGCGCGGCAGCCCGTGAAATGTTGATAGAAGCGGCTACCAAAAAATGGAGCATCGCCAAAAGTGATTGCTATGCCGAAAATGGGCAGGTGATCAATAAGAAAAATAAAGCTAGCCTGCATTATGGGGAATTAGTTGAAGCAGCCAGTACACTCACTGCTCCTGAGAACCCAACACTTAAATCACCCAAAGATTTCAAAATATTAGGCACTCCCCTTCCCCGTAAGGATGTACCTCTTAAAACCAATGGTACTGCTGAGTTTGGTATCGACGTAAAAGTGCCGGGTATGCTCTACGCTTCGGTAGAACGGTGCCCTGTCTTTGAAGGTAAGGTTAAATCATTTGATGATACGGAAACCTTGAAGGTCAAAGGCGTACAGCAGGTGGTTAAATCCGAAATGACCGTATTCAGACACACCAGGGAAGGTGTAGCGGTCATTGCCGACAACTATTGGTCCGCACTACAAGGCCGCAAAAAGCTCAAGGTAGAATGGGATTTCAAAGGCCACGACAAATGGGACAACAAAACCATACATGATGATTATAGGGCTAGTAAAGATGAAAAAGGACTTTCAGCCGTCTCAAGAGGTAACTTTTCCTCAGCTTATGGCAAAGCTAGCAAAACAGTAGAAGCAGAATATGAGTGTCCGTTCCAGGCCCATGCTACGATGGAACCGATGAACTGTGTAGTAAGCGTAGTGGGTGATAAATGCGAATTCTGGGGACCAACCCAGTCTCCCAATTGGGTGAGAGGCTCTTTAGCCGGTTATTTAAAGGTGGCGCCAGAAAATGTCACTATCAACGTGAGTTTTCTAGGTGGTGGATTCGGTCGACGTGCGTTTACTGACTTCCCCAATGAAGCGGCTTTCTTGTCTAAGAAAATCGGTAAGCCCATCAAGGTGGTATGGACCAGAGAAGATGATGTGACACAAGGGCCTTTCCGTCCATGCTCACTCAATGTATTGAAAGGTGGGTTGGACGATAAAGGCAACTTGGTAGCGCTGGAAGATAAGATGGTAGCGCAAATCACTTCATTCCAGTTCCCGGGAGCAGATAAGAATAAAGTACAGCCTTGGTTCATGGAAGGGGCCAACCATCACTATGAGGTACCTAACCTGGCTTATACTGTTGTACCCAAAGAACTACCGATACCGATCATGTGGTGGCGTTCAGTTTATTCTTCTACCAACGGGTTCGCACAGGAAAGCTTTATGGATGAATTGGCGCATGCCGCTGGCAAAGACCCTTTGGAATTCCGACTTGAGCTCTTGAAAGATGAACCTCGGTTCTCCAAGCTGCTTGAAACGCTCAGAGACAAATCCGAATGGAAAAAAGATAAGGATGCCGCCTATGGCGTCGCCATTGTACATTGCTTTGGTTCCTATTGCGGTCAGGTGGCCAAAATTCGTAAAAGTGGTGGCAAAATCAAGATCGAAAAATATACCTCCGTCATTGACTGCGGGATGACTGTAAACCCTGATATCGTTAAGGCACAGATAGAAGGCAGTATTATGATGGGGCTCACTGCGGCATTCAAAAGTGAGATTGAAATGAAGGAAGGAAGGGCCGTACAAGCCAACTTCGATAAGTTCAAAATGCTCCGCATCAGTGAAGCTCCCAATGTCGATACCTATATCATGCAAAATGAAGAGGCGCCAGGCGGAGTAGGTGAGCCAGGATTACCACCGGCTGCACCGGCACTGACCAACGCTATATTCGAATTGACAGGAAAAAGGATTAGAAAGCTGCCTTTTGATATAGCTTCAGTGTAAAAAGACTTTTCTCTAACCTATCAGAAAGGGGATGCCGAGGTCATCATTCTAACAAATCAACAATAAGAATGGTGACTTGCAGGTATCCTCTTTTATGTTATCCGATTTTTCACGATTTTACTAATGTTTTGCGCGTGAATACGCTTCCAATTCTAAACAAGATATCTACATGAAAAAAAATATCATCGCCACCATCGCGGTACTATTGTTTTGCCTAACACTATCATCCTTTTATCGAGCACCTTCGCAAAGCGATAAGCTAAAAGAAAGCATGGCCAGAGGCAGTGATATATATGCTACCACCTGTTCGGCCTGTCATATGCAAACCGGCGAAGGTATATCCGGCGTATTTCCTCCGTTGGCCAAATCCGATTACCTGATGGCTGATATAACTCGTTCTATCAGACAAATCATTTATGGAGCTGATGGTGAAATGGTGGTTAATGGCGTTACTTACAATGGTCAAATGGCTGCTTTGGATCTTTCTGACGAGCAAGTGTCGGATGTACTCAATTACGTAAGAAACAGTTGGGGAAATAAGGGCGAAATCGTCACTCCTGCAGATGTAAAAGCAGCTAGAAAATAAAGTCAATAATTAGTAATGAATACGGGGCGTAGGCAATTTAGCAAAAAACTGTTCGGTACAGTACTCAGCTTTTCTTTACTAGAATCGCTGATCCAGACAGATGCTATTGCCAAAGGTTTGCAACCTGTCACCAGTCATTGGGCTAAGCAGCTTAATGACTATTGTCTGGACCTAAAAACTCAAAGCATATCCCAAGTGGCATGGCAAAACCATGTCGAGGCGTTATTCGGCAAGGTGCCACTTCATGACTTATTGGCTTTTATAGATTTTGAACAGCTTACCGGTAAGTTCCACATGCCGGATCTCGGCGTAGGCACAAAAAAGATTCTATTTCCTAAATTAGAATGCTTGCCGCAGCAATATGCCTTTCATAAGAAGCTCTTTGGGCTTCAGAAAGACCGGGCCATTATTCCACATGGTCACAGCAATATGGCTTCTGCTCACCTTGTATTGAAGGGCGAGTTTGAGCTACGCCACTACGACAAAGTAGAGGAAGAAAAAGATCATTTGATTATCAAACCCACTATTGAAAAGACAGCCAACGTAGGCTCTTGTTCCTCCATTTCGGATGAAAAGGACAATATTCATTGGTTCATCAATAGAAGTGAGCAGGCCTTCACGTTCGATGTCATTATGTTGGACCTACGGCACAAAGCCTACGATATCCACAACATTGATCCCTTGACTTCAGAAAAAGCTGGGGACGGGCTTCTAAGAGCCAGAAAACTCGATGTAGATACCGCGTTAAAAAAGTACGGTAAGTCCATACACCACTAATCACTACAGCTATGAAAGAGCTTCGTAACATAGTACATACATTCGATAAGACTGACTTTAGCAAACTCAGAGCCGCACTCGCCACAGTAGTAAAAGCCAGAGGCTCGTCCTACCGTAGTCCCGGTGCCCGAATGTTGATCACCGATGATGGTCATTGGGTAGGTTCTATCAGCGGTGGCTGCCTGGAAGGTGACGCACTTAGAAAAGCGAGAGAAGTCATGAGCACTGGCAAGAGCAGGTTGATCACTTATGACACCATGAATGACGAGGAAAATACCATCTGCATTGGCCTGGGTTGTAATGGCGTCATAGACGTATTGATAGAACCGGTTGATCAGGGCCAGCATGCAGGCCCAATAAACCTACTAAGGGAGTTGATACAATTCGAAGATATCGGTGCTATTGCCACTGTCTATAAAAGTACCAGTTCTGAGGTAGCAGTGGGCGAAAGGTGGGTCATAGGACCAGATCAAAGCACTGACCATCAAATGCAGGATAATGCTTTGACCTCATCGGTTTTAAAAGATTTAGAATCAGCCAAAGTCAACAGGCAAGCTGAAACAAAGGAATACATTACAGAAGAAGGTGAAATATCCATCTTCTTTGAGATCGTACAGCCATCCATTCAACTGTTGATCTTTGGGGCTGGCTTTGACGTAAAACCAGTGGTAGAATTGGCCAGTACGCTTGGGTGGCACATTACAGTTACAGACGAGTGTATCGCACACGTCGCTCCCATCCATTTTCCAAAAGCGGATAGTGTCATTCACAGTGAGCGCGAGCAGATGTCACAAAAACTGCCTTGCTCAAGCTATACGGCGGCATTACTTATGTCTCACGGCTATGATTATGATCTGGAGGGCTTGAAATACTTGATCAACACCAATGCGCGCTATATCGGCATTCTAGGGCCAAAGAAACGCTCGGACAAGATGTTAACTGAACTTGAAAAAGATGGCAAGCCACTTTCTGATGAAAACCTATCTAGAATTCATGCACCAATAGGCTTGGACATTGGCGCTGAAACACCGGAGGAAATTGCCATGGCCGTCATTGCAGAGATACAGGCGAAGTTCACCAACCGATCGGGAGGCTTTCTCAAGCACCGCACCGGTCCCATCCACGAAAGGAAAAACGCCAGCGACCAGGTTTTCAAGGCGCTTTATGCCCAATCTTGAGTATGCCGGAGCCTGCAAAGCCTAACATTGGCGCCATTCTACTGGCCGCTGGTAACTCCAGCCGCATGGGAAGGCCGAAGCAGCAACTGACCGTAAACAACCAGCCCTTACTGAGGCGGACCACCCAAATCATCAGTGTAGTAGGCTTGGATGAGGTATTGATAGTGTTAGGTGCTTTCGCCGATCAACACCGTGAGCTAGTGCACGGTTTAGATGTCGAGGTAATCGAGAATGCAGCCTGGGCCCAAGGTATGGGCGGTTCTCTAAAGCATGGTTTAAAAGCGCTCTTAGCGCATAAACCTGACTTGGATGCTGTAATCATTTCTGTCTGCGACCAACCTTATTTAAGTGTAGAAGTATTTCATCAATTGATCAATAAATACCAAGAACGTAATTGTAAAATAGTGGCTTCTGCTTACGCGGGTATCAATGGGGTTCCGACACTTTTTGATCAGCGTTTATTCGATCAGCTATTGGGTATAGATGATGGCGCCGGGGCCAAAAGGATCATCAAGCAATTCTCGAATTTAGTAGAAACCGTTCCTTTCGAGCTTGGTAAAATGGATTTAGATACACCGGAGGATTATGATGAGTGGCTTAAAGGGCAGGGCTCAGAGCGATAGACATTAAGATTCGACCATTTTGTTTTAATAGCCTCATTTCTTGAATAGAGCATGCAACATGATTCTCTAAAAGTACTGGTTAAAGAGTTTTAGCGGCTAAAGCCTCATTCTCTAATCTTTGATTATACCACGCGCTAAAGACGCGTGGCATAGCTGAATCTTCTATGTTCAAACAGATTTTCGGGGCTGGTTCTTTAAGAAGAAAAAGAAAAGACTTCTAATCAAGTACAATACAATCAGCCTAGTTTTATTGAGTTCAAGGCATATGTCCAATTGCTATGGGCTTCAGCCCATGTTTAAAATGTAACCATTAAAGGCTTTATCCGCTAACTCATTTACTGTAGTGTAAATCTTCTTTTAGGAATAGATACTCAGAATAACTCCAGCATTTCTTTGTCAAGGCCGTAGATATCCTGGGCAAAAAGGATATTACCTTCGTCGTCTGGCCATACCGTGAAGTAAACGATATGTACTTCTACTGGTTCACTCAACAAAACACTGGACGGAATACCTCTGTCTATTTTCTGTTGCACTTGCTCTTCAGTCCAACCTTTATCAGATAGCAAATTAGCGGCTAGCTTCACTGGTTCTGACAACCTAATACAACCTGAGCTTAAAGCACGATTAGCCTGCTTAAACTTCGTTCTGCTAGGTGTGTCATGAAGATAAATGGCCTGATCATTATCCAGGTAGAACTTCAGTCGGCCTAAAGGGTTACTTGGGCCAGGCATTTGTCTGAGGGTATACCTGAACCTACCTTGCCAGTCTACTGAATCAGCACTGATATTATCATTAGAGCCGTTAATGATACTCATATTATGCTTAGCCAGATAAGAAGGGTCGTTTTTGATCTTGGGCAACACATCCTGCGATAGAATGGTCGGCGGTACACTCCAATAAGGATTCAACGTCACGTATTTGATCTCAGAACTGAAAAGAGGTGTTTCTCGACTTGGCTTACCCACAACAATCGGCATTTCCAGCCCATCTTTCTCCCCTGAGGAAGTGGTCAGCGTATAAGTCGGTACGTTGATCATGACGTGCTTCTGATCAAAATGACCATTAAGCCATCGCATTCTCTCCATGTTGACCTTAATGATTCTCACTTTTTGATCCACAGGCACATTGAGCATACCGAGCGTGCGCTTGCCAATATTGCCGTCTGGCTCTAATCCATGGCTGATTTGAAACCTGGCGATGGCATGCATTATTTCATCATCATATACTGTATCTGTAGTCGAGCATTCCCTATCGAAAAAACCTTCCGCTAGCAGTCGCTGCCTTACTTTGTTGACCGCAGCAGTGCTATCACCTAGTTTCAGTGGCAAGTCTATGTCAAGGCTATCCCAACCACCGGCATTGGCAAGTTTGTCATATCTATGCAACGCTCTCTTTAAATCGATATAGCGCTGGTTGTCACTATTGATGGCTTCCAGGCTTTCCAATATGCGATTGCGTTGAAGTGCTTCTTCCAGAATGAAGTTGATCGAGCACGAAAAATCATTATCTACACCCCAGCCATTTTGCATCAAATGATCATCATATTGACCATTGTGCAAGTGTTTGGACATGGTGATATAGGTATCAGTAAGCAAGTATTCGAGTGCTTCGTAGGAATAAGGCATTATACTCTGCTCATTGTCTTTAACACCAAGCCATTGTCCCAACACATCTACATGATATCCTGCTGATGCCAACCCCTCTTCCGGCATATGAACCGCAAAATCATATAACCTTCTGATGACCCGACCATCGGTATTAAGCCAAGCCTTTTGAAAACCTCTTCGGGCATAAAATGCTTTGACCTCTTCAAATGATTTTAAGTAGGGTTTGAATGGCTCGATAGAGCAAGATGGCATGGGTGGTGGTGCAGTGGCTTCACCAAGGTTGTCCGCATCTACAAAGGATTCCGTAGAATTGAATGCGGAAAAAAAACAGAACATGAAAATAGTAAAGCCTATTAGTATCCTGGAAAATTTCTTCATATAACCTCCTCCTTTTCAAGGAAAAGTTCAATAAACGTTCCAATATGATTTAGGCAGTTGAGGCAGCAGCCATTTTTTACATGCTGCCATTCAATAACATCGGCACCCCTCTATATTGTTCAAATTTTAACTAGCGCAGAATAAGATTTTAACAGAAAGCAGATTTACTGCAAAATAGACCTGTATTTCAGGTAGTTACAGAATAAATGAAAACTATTACTTTAAAGCTTCAGCGCCACCAGCGCTCTTTTTGGGCAGAAAAAATATTTTTAGAATAGTGTTTATACGTACAAGCCGAATGCAAATCTCAACGATTTACAAAAAAGAGACGGTCTATTCTCAAATCAGGAAGTGCTTCCCAAAACAGGGGGATAAAAGCGAGGTAAATCTAATGGCTTACCTAGTGGTTGATTTCTCTACATCTAGTCTGGCGAAATCTGTATAGCGTATCACAGAGGCGATACTGTCGGCACTCTTTTGTATCAAGTCCTGGTCATTTTCAGTCAATTTTCTAAATGAGGCCAATTCCATTACACCGTAAACCTGGTCTTCCATCATAAGTGGCACTACAATTATGCTGCGTGGGTTACTGTTCCCGAGCCCGGAGGTAATGTAGACGTAATTCTCAGGCACTTCTTCAATATATGTCATTTCCTTTTCCAAAAGGCACTGCCCTACTATTCCTTGTCCGGGTCTAATGCATTTATCCAAGTACTTGCGGCGTTCGAAAGCATAGCACCCTGTCAGCCTAAGCTGAGGTTCATCATCTTCTTCAGAGAGGATGAAAATCCCTCCCTGATTGGCTCCAAGCATTTTTACAATATGGCTGATCACATGATAGGAGAAATCTTCCTGGTTATCATATTTTTGCCGGATTACGTCACCAAGTTCAGTCAGTTTAGATAAGTGGGCCTGCCGCTGATTTTCCTCCTCTTTGAGACGCGTGAGATTGTCTTTCATTACAATCAAGGCATCTTCCAACGTACCATTCTTATAATCCTCACTGTAGGCGATTCCCAGGTTCCCTTTACCAACCTCCTCGGCGAATTGTGCGGCTGTATTTACCCTATCCGATAACTGATTGAGTGCTTCGTAGGTAACGGCCATTTCATCGCGCCCCTTGACTACCAAACCATCTGGCTTCTGCCCTTTGGCCATGGTAATAATGAAGTCCTTGGCCTTGATAATTTTTGCGGACAAGCGATTAGATAAGATCATACCGAAACTCACACATACCACGATCTGGATCAGAAACAAGATGATCAGGAAGATGGTATCATTGCGGATTACAGTGTTGATCTTTACTTTGACATTATCATTGAGTAACGGGATCAAGCCTTCAATTTCTACCGTTTTAGTATTAAGATCGCCCATAATGCCATCAGCAGATGAAAAGCCAATCTGCTCCTCATAGTTTACCACCTGCTCAAAATGTCCTTCATATTGATCCAAGGCATCCTTTAGGGTATTTACCGATTCCAGACTAGCCAATCCTTGATTAACCTGCTCGTCGAGATGATGTTTGAAATTGAGAATGCCAGATTTAAACTTATCTAAATACTTCACGTCTTTACGCAGCAGGAAGTCCTTCTCATGGCGGCGTAACATCAGCATAAAAGAGCGATCATAGTCAGCCTCTGCATTCTCCACCGCATGAATCGAAGCACGCATTTCGCCTACGGCACCCCAATCTTTATAACCTTTGGTCAGGCTTGTGTTCACCAGTGCCTTGAATAAACTCTGATATTCTATCAAGATGCTTTTGGCCTCTTCTATTTCCCCTTCCAACACTGTACTACCGATTACACTTTGGTTTTCCAGAAAATCAAGCTTGTCAAGTGCTGCTTGCAATCGCTCATTAGCGGCTAAGAGATTCTGGCTGGCCTTCTTTTCGTAAAAGTTTTGATCCTTGACCTCATAAAGCAAAAAGTTTTTTTCGTAGAATTTAATATCTGTCTGGAACTTCAGGACACTATCAAAATCTTCTATCAGGCTAAAGTGGCGACGAATGGTATTGATGGTCACCAATGAAAAGATGGTGGTAATAGCCGATATGGTTAGTATACTTATGTAAGCCAGGAAAAGCTTGGATTTGATTTTCTTAATTTTTCCGGTCATGAATATGTGCTAGAAACTGTGCTTACTATAAACAACAAATGAAATTTGATTTAATGTGCTGTCAAATGATATAGTAAAATACATTGCTGATAAAGAAATTATTGGCTAAAACTAATATCTGTTATTCTACCCCTAATACGGTTTTGGCCATATGCATACTTACTAGTACATGCGGTACATCTACCACTTCTGCCACTTTCAGGTCACCGGCTAGTGAGCATAGTACATAAGCTTCAGTACGCTCCAGTCCATGTTCATCAACCAGGTAGTCAACCATGTAGGAAACGGCCTTTTTCGAGGCTTCATCAAGCGAGGTCGCAAATGCCGTAACGGCATAAAAGTCATCTGTCTCATACTGGGGTTCCTTGAGGTATGGCTTTCCCTTGATTACATCAATTTGGTATACAAAGCGCATGGGTGCTTCTATACCTGTTCCACACACTTCACCCATGCCTTGAGCCGCGTGAGCATCTCCGATAGAAAATAAAGCTCCTTCTACAAAAACTGGAAAATAGACGGTCGTCCCCTCGATCATATGAGGATCATCCATATTACCGCCATTGGCTCTTGGAGGTATGGTAGAAAGCATCGAATCTGTAGCAGGGGCAACACCCATTACACCAGGGAATGGTCTAAGTGGTATGCTGATCTTATCATTGAATTTTACAGATTCGCCGTCCTTTCCAAGCGCAAAGGTTCTAAGGTATGGCTCTGTAAATTGATCGGCCAGAAAGCCAAACCCTGGTACTACCGCGGTCCACCCCCAATCGCCGATCTCTATTTTGTGCAACTTGACCGCGATCACGTCACCCACTTCGGCTCCTTCCACATAAACAGGACCAGTCAATGGATGGATAGGGTCAAAACTCAAGCTGTCAAGAGCGGAAGCTTTAGAATTAATATCGAACTGCTCATCACTGGCATCTTCGGTAAAGGCTTCGATAACAGCTCCTGAAGGTACCTTCAGTACTGGCGGAATAGTACTACTGAATCGATTATGAGTCTGTTGTCGGGTTAAAGTATATTGAGCAGTGGGTACTTGGTTCTTTTCGACTTCCTCGGTTTTCGCTGCATCCTCTTCTAGATTATTGTCAGGTGTTTGAGTACAGCTGAGCGAGACCATTAGCAACAGTATCAACGGCCAAATCCCACATTTTGAGCGGATTAGGGTTTTATTCATAGTAAACAACGTAAGGTTCAGGTATAGTCTAATTTTACTAATTGTTAGCGTAGGAAGCAAATATTGATGAACACTTAGCCTACAAAATCACCTGAAGACCTTCGACATTCTTCCCTTTGTTTGTTGAGCTTAAACTTCCAGAATGGCCCGTTTCGGAAAAGGATAGTGAGTTTAGTACCAAAATTGTGTAGCAGTCGTCCAAATTCTGAACGATTGCCGGCACTGCCTTTGGGCTGAAGGAGGTATTCAAAGCCCATGCGATGGGTGAAATCTTCGAAGCACTTATTGCCAAGCAATAGCCCTTTGCCGTCTTTCTTAATCCAATAAACGATGCGTTTTTTTTTATGCCTTGGCTTACTATTCCCGAACCGGTCTTTCTTAGGTCGGTTTTTATCTACATTATTCCCTGTTTGGGCGAGGCAGTTACCACTAAAGACTATCAGAGCCGAGAATATGAGAATCTTAATTAAAAAGTCAGGTTTGGCTATCATCTATTTTCCCCGTGGCCGAATTTAAGCATATAGAGTAGATAAAGAAAGATGGCCCTTCAAAACTGTATCGAAATTATTCACTGGAAAATTGAGTTTCATCTAATCCTGATAAGGGTTATGTTCGATACGCATGATGAATTTCACACCAGATTCCTCCATGTCGGAAGTAGTTTAAAAGCAATTTGATCTTTAACTTGAATACAAGATAAACTATACGATGAACAGTAGACTAACCTTTCAAACGAGTAAGAATGTTTGCTTTATGTTAGTCTATTACCATCAAAAATTAAGTAAGACAAAAATATGACTAACAAAAACCTGTTGATTGGCATTGTCTCAATCCTTCTTTGTGTGCTAGGTTGCGGAGAGAGCCAAGAGCATAAAGAAGAGATCGCCAATCCATCAATAAACTTAGAACAAGAAAAGAAAGCGATTCTGGCGACCTTAAATGGCGAAACCGCGGCCGCTTTTCAAAGGGACTATGAAGGCTGGCAGGACAAGTGGGTTCACGAGCCGACCATTACCAAAACCTATATCAACTATGCCGACAACTCGTTTTCTGAGTCAATTGGTTGGGATGAGATAAGCGGTTTTGTCAAAGTATTTTTTCAAGAGCATCCCGAACCAGAGCCTGTTCCAAGCCTGGTAGATGATATCAAGGTGCGTTTATATGAAAATGGAGCCTGGGTAACTTACGAGCAACAGGATGCCTTACGCGGACTAAAGCGAGAAACGAGGCTCATGGAGAAAGTAGACGGTCAATGGAAAATCGCGGGCATGCACACCACCATCTACGCACTTACGAAGCAACCTTGATATGTTAGACACAACCCAAGTTGTGTTGTCAAGCATTTACCATAATCAATCACTAATCATACTGATCGTCTACAGCTTCCTCTTTATAAAGGCGTAGGTTTTGAGAAAAATCAAACAGTGTCAGTCTCCTAAGCTCGTAATATGCTGCCCAAAAGTTACCCAGTGAAGAGATGTAGTCTCTTTTAGCACGGTCTTTCTCTGTAAGGGCAATACTCAGGTCAGTGATACTGATCTTACCAATGAGGTAACGGTTCTTAGCAATATTGTACCTGCGTTGAGAAATGTCGTCTGCTCTCTGGGTAATGGCTACCTGGTCTTTCAGCATCTTAAACTGCTTTACCTGAGTAATGACCTGCTGATCAAAATTCACCTCTTCCTGTTGTACGGTATACTGTACTAGTTTCTGGTTGGCCTGTGCCGTTTTTACCCTTGATTTCTGCCTACCCCAGTCAAGTATTGGAATAGCGAATCCCAACCTGACTCGTTGTTGGTCTTGTGGGTTCTGATATATATCACCAAACTGATTACCATTGTTGGTCAACCCGAAATTGGCAAACAGATTGGCATTCAGGCCATTATCCCCATTTGCTTGTGCGACATCCCGTTCCGCTTCAAGGCGGCGGCGCTGAAAGGCTATGGCCTCCTGCCGGTTCTTTTTGGCTTCATCCAAAGCAACAGCTTCATCAACTTCAAATTCAGGAATTACGGCTGGCACAATTAATTCTAATGCATCGTCTTCTTTCAACCCTAAATAGGCTCTTAGCGATAACGTCGAGGTTTCTAAGTCTAAGTTAGCCTGGGCAACCGCTTGCCTGGAATTCATCAGGTTCAACTCCAATTGGAGCAGGTCATTTTCAGGAATTTTACCCAATTGGTACCGACCTTGGGCAATCTTGAAAATGGTATCGTTGTTCGCTACATTCTGTTCTGCTATCTGCAAGCTGATTTGGGCAGACAGCAGATCAAAGAAGCGATTCGAGGATTCCTGTGAGATTTCTTCGATTGCCTCTACGTACTCCCGCTTCGATTCTTCATAGCGCAGTGGCTCAATCTTTTTGTCCCACTTCAATGGGTTAAAAGCGAATAGTGGTTGTTCGAAACCTACAATTGCCGGATCACCGGCGTAACGGGTAATGTCGGTATCAAAATCATCGAAACGATTGACGGTGGAGTTGAAGAATATTCTTCCACCGGTAATCGGCACGGCCTGTGAAAGACTAAGCGTAAGATCAGAGTTACTATTTCTTACACGGACAAACTCAGTGGAGCCATCAGGTTGTATGACCGGCCTAACACGGCTATTAAAGTCTGGCAGTGTCCCTTCAAGCGACAATTGTGGGACGTAGTCTGATTTGAAGGTACGATATATCCAGTACCGGTTCTCTTTAATCGTTTCTGCTCGCAATGCTGCCGGAGATTGGTCTACAGCTAGTTGAATTACACTATTGAGGGTCAGTTTCTTTTGGGCATAACCTTGTATGGTCACTGTAAGTAAAATGACCAGGCAAATGCTTAGGTTGTTTTTATTCATATCTGAGTGATGTTATTGGATCTTGCTGAGCTGCTTTCTGGGCAGGTGCTATACCGAAAATTAATCCTACCATAGCGGCAAAACCGAATGAAAGCAATATAGATGAAAAAGTAATGATTGTAGGTATATCTGCAAAGCCGGAAACGACAGACGCCATGGTGATGCCTAGCATTACACCAATTAGTCCACCAGAAACACTGATCATCACAGCCTCCATAAGAAATTGAATCACTATGTCATTTTTCTTTGCCCCAATGGACAGGCGCAACCCGATTTCTTTAATACGTTCCATGACTGAGGCTAGCATGATGTTCATAATACCAATCCCCCCTACCAACAAAGATATACCGGCGATAACACCCAGTACGATCTTGAAAATATTTTTAGTACGTTGCTGTTGCTGTAGTAGTAATTCAGGAATAGTGATCTCATAATCTACCACGTCGTAGTGTTTTCTTTTCAAAAGCCGAGAAAGGACTTCGGCTACCGGTGCCAGCATTTCGGTGTCATCAACGCGCACAACCAGTTTGTCCAACTGATGGTAATTCTGATCCTTGCTTAAACCACGACGTTCATCTATTTGGGCTCTGCGTAGAATGGATTGGGTAATTAGTTCACGATTTTCATATCGGATCAATACCGTCTTTAACGGGGTGTAAATATCCATGTTAAAGTCCCTGATGCCCAGGTTTTTGATACGAGAGTCGGAAATCAGCCTTTCTTCCAGTACACCTATGATCTTAAGCCAATGCTTGCCACACTTCAATGATTTCCCAATGGGATCTTCGGTAGGAAAGAATTTGGCTTTGATGGATTTACCAATCACACAAACGGGCTCTCCTCTTTCCATTTGATATCGATTGAACATTCGACCTTGAGCCAATTCAAAATTGGTAAGTTCAAAGTAACTAGGTTCCACTCCCACCAGCTTGGCAGACCTCCTAGAACCGTTTTTAATGACATAGGTATCCAAAACGATTTCCGGACTTAGCTTCGATATGCCAGGAACATTCGTTTTGATGCTTTCCATATCCCGAAGGGTGAGTCCGGGTGAGAACTTTTTCTTATCCTGCCCATCTTCTACTTCACCAAGCTCTTTTTCAGACTGCTCTGTAATAGGCTTGATTACGATGTTGTTCACACCCACAAGTTTCATTTGCTCCAATATCTCTTGTTGGGCGCCATTTCCAATGGCAAGCATGGCGATTACTGCTGCTACACCGAATATAATGCCCAGTGCAGTGAGTAATGACCTAATCCGGTTGGCAAAAACGGCCTCCAGTGCTATGCGCAGGTTGGCCGTAAATCGTTCTGATAACATATGGACAGAGTGTTGGCTTTTGAGTTAGTGATTAGAAGAGTCGCATGTTAATGACAATCTCTAGAATGAGGTATTTCCAGATGCTTCGGCTATCTCTCCCTCTTGATTGTTCCGTTTACCAGCCAACTCAGGCAATAAATTGATATCCTTATTACCCATGCCCGTAGGGACCGATAAGTAAATTCTATCTTCTAAACTCAGCCCTTTGAGAATGACAGCATCATTCGCGTTAGTTTGCCCTACGACTACCTCTTGTTTGGCCACACCTATGCCGGCTTTCTTAAATACATAAGTGATAGAGTCATTATGGCTATGCAAACATTCCAGAGGTAAGTACATGGCTTCTTCGACTACTTCAGCCACAATGCGATTACTGGTGGTCATGGCTGGTTTAAGCAAGTCATCTGATTCAGCTATTTGTACCTCGACCAAAAATACCTTGGCGTCAGAATTGGGCTTTTGTTCTCCGACACTGGCTACTTTGATTACCTCACCTGTCAAGTGCTTATCCGGAAAGGCGTCCAGCCCAATTTCTACAAGCTGTCCCACCTTTACTTTGCGGATGTCCACTTCATTCACGAAAGTTTTGGAAATCATCGTGGTCAGGTCTGGTAGTGTAGCCACCGTAGGATCCCATAAATTGATCTGGCTACCGGCTTTTATGGGTGTTCCTCCCCAATCACGGGCATAAATCACCATTCCCGATTCTGGAGCAGTTATAGTGAAAGCATCATTCAAGGATTGCATTAGCTCTAACTCACGCTGTACTTTGCGGTATTCAGCAGAGGCTTCCGTCATCTTGGCTTTGTTCTGCTCCAGTTTGATCTTATAGCTTTCCTGGGCCTGTATATACGCTCTTTTGGCTTTATCCAATTCTATTTCAGCCTGCTTGATAGTGGCAGGAGGTTCGAATTTGGATTGCTGCAAGACAATATCTTTCTCTTCTACACCATATTTCAAATTGATAAGTTCATCTCGGGATTTACGCAGTTCCAGGGTAGTATCGAGTTGGGTTTGAATGTATTTAGAGCTTGCTTTTTCTAATTCTATCTCCTTATCCTTAAGCTGGGTAACAAATTCAGATCGATTCAGTGAGGCAATCCAATCACCTTTTTTGACTATGGTACCTTCTTCTACAATGTTCTGAACAGTAACATTGTAAATTCTAAAATTACGCAGTCGAGAAGGCCCCACTACTTTGACCGAGTTCTTAGCTTCCAGTTCTCCGGTGGTCTCAATATCTACTTCAAACCGGCCTTTAGTCACTTGCACGAGTATGTCACTGGTGGTATCGCTTTTAAAGCCTCCGAAAAGCCAAAAACCGACGGCAATGACAGCTAGCACACCGGCTCCGATGATTAGATTTTTTTTCATGGTGATGATTTAAATTTACCTACTAACTACAAAATTAGTTTATGCATTGGTCAATTGCCTTCCACTAGCCACAACAACGATCCGACCATGTAAAATATTGGTTAAAACCCCGAATTTAGGGTGAAGAAAACCAAAAATTGGTCATGAAGAAGGGGCTATTCAAGCCCCTTAACTTATTATTCTAATACCATATCGATACTGATATTCATAAAAGCGCTATTGCTTACCAATCTCTTTGAGCTCAATTTTCGCTACAGCATTATCAAGGCTGGTCTTTCCGGAGTTAAAATCATCAAGTATTGATTTCTTCACCGACAATTCGACAGTTTTCGGAATACCACATCCTTCACACTTGGTGAGTGATACTTTGAACATCATTATTTCATCACTCTTTAGGGACTTCAACGTTCTACCATACTCTATCATATGTTTCTGTAACCCTTTCAGGAATTTAGGGTATAACTCGGTGGCTTTTTCGTTTCTTTCACTTTCACTCAAGCCCTCTAAGCGCTGAGTTGGCATAGCAAAATACCTATCACTAGAGTTGGAAGAATAGACTTTCATATTGAATATGACCCCAAACTTAGGCAGTACATTATATCTTAATCCGCCACCGCTCATGTAGTAGGAATCTGATAGGTCAGACTGATATAATCTATTAAAGATGCTACTCAATAATTCATAGTCCTCAACCTTCTCGTTACTTTCATCCTCCTCAGTAAATACTATTTTGTTGATGAGCTGATTGCGATTCATTTTACCCTGCTTATAATTCGTTAAGTCCCCTTTGCTTATTTCAGCAGTTAAAGATGAGTTACCACTTCTACCTCTGTTTGATCGGCTTCCGTAGAAGTAAAGCCCTGAATCATTATTCTTGTTGGTGACCATAATTTTATGTTCAGCATTCAACTGACCAATTAGATCAGCGTAGTCAGCAAGAAAAGTGGTCATGGCTTCTTTGACTTTGGCCTTTTTCCCTAACCTCAGGCTATCCAAATTAATGGTATAGTCCTTATCTTTCTTATCCTTTGAGGTAGATGAGATTACCACGTACTCTTCGGCTGAACCTTTGAGAATACGGCTACCTTGACCTACAACTTGCACTTCGCGAATACCAAAGTCGCGAGGCATGTTCATGATCACTCCATAACCAGGTACATAGGAGCCTTTAATCGATGTCAATCTCCATTGAAAGTCACCACCTTGATCCATGAGTTTAGAGAGTATATCCTCTGCAATCTCCAAATCCACATTCATTCTAGCCTCGTCAATTTGCTGGCTGTAAGTAGTCGTCGCCAACAATGCGAAGCTCACTACCATTAATATTCTAGACATATATTTCATTTTATTTCTTAGTTATTTTGAGTTTGACTGCTGTTATTAACTGTATTGATGATACTGGCCAGTATCTGATCTGTTTCTACCTGATAGGTGCTGTTGTCTTCTTTTAAATCTTCGAATCTTGTTTGAATATAAATGAGGTCTTCCTGTCTTTGATTTTGTACGTATTCGGCGAAATCATTCAGCAGTGTACTCATATACTCTTTCTGCTCATCTACCGATACTTCGAAGAAGGAATTAATCATCTTGATATTCTCTTCTTTCATCTGACTAACATACTGCTGCACTTCAACCTGGTAGGTGTTAGCTTGCTGTGCCAGTACGTTTTTAATATCAGCTTGACTGATTTGGTTTTTAGCCAAAAGGCCTTGCATATTTTCTCCTACACTGTCAATTTTAGAAGTGAGCAAAGCATTGTGATCGTTCAGCTCTTGTTCTACCAACGCCTTTACATCATCTGCTGTCAGTGCTTCTCCTTTGGCTAAGAATCGATCATTTAAATCACTTTCTTGTCGTGGTTCAGTTTGCCCAAAAGCAATGCGCAATTCATTGTTATTATAGGCAATATTCAAGTCGGTGAGATAACCTAGCAATAGAATAATGATCACTGATGCGGCCACACCCATCACGGTTCTCATCCATGGGAAGTGATACCAAGCTGTGGATTTTCCACTAACCATCACAGGCTCTGCGTCCCAGACAAATTCAGGTGCTATGACCTCTTTGTCTGGCAACTTTCCCATGATATTCCTTACCTCTTGAAGGCCTTCCAGTTCTTTCTGTACTTCAGGATTCTCAGCTAGATACGCTTCCACCTCCTGCCGTTCCTCAGGTGCCAATTCGCCATACAGATAGGCGATCAGGCTACTTTCATCCGGTTTAAAATCCATAATGTATCGTCTCCTTATTTATATTTCTTTTTTCTAAAATCTTCTTCAAGGCGTTGAGCCCGTAATACAACCTTGATTTGGCTGTGTTCTCCGAAATGCCTAATACATCGGCAATTTCTCTGAACTTGAGTCCTTCGTACTCTTTCATTATTAATACTGCGCGCTGTTCTTCATTCACTTCCCCTAAGGCTTCTAGCAGCAATTCCGAAAGTTCGTTCCGTTGGTATTGTTTCTCAGGGTCATAGAATGTCCCTGTGGCTTCTTGATTGCCTACTTTGTCTTCTTGTTCTTCATCCTTGCTGAACCGTGAAAAAGCAATACCTAGTTTTTTCTTCGATCTGCGCTCCTCTTCATGGCAATAGTTAATGGCTATCCTGTAGAGCCATGACTTGAACCTTTCCGGCGATTCCAGTTTATGTATGCTCTTATAGACTGAAATAAATGTTCTCTGACAGGTTTCCATGGCCAGGTCATGATCCGAGAAGTATTTGAAAGTGAAGTTGTAAATCCTTTTATACCAAAGGCTTACTAACTTACTGAGCGCATCCCGGTCTCCTTTACTGGCACTCACAATTAGTGTATCTGAGTGCGTCATAGCAATATCCAACAGTGGCGTAAACAGCGGGCAAATATACTAAATTCACCGTCAGTGGATGTGCCATAGTTTCACAGTTATAGCTGTTT
>JBCBSS010000067.1:0-39653 GCA_039819065.1 Bacteroidota bacterium | reverse complement strand
GTAGAGAAGCAACCTTTCGCTACTGTCATTGACCCCTCTTATTCCGCAGAATACCAGAAAAGACATGTTTTGGATCGTAATGAATGATGATCCATGGCCTGATAAGTACATTCCCGTTTTGGTCAGGTCAAGGATTGATGACAAAGAACTTGCTGGATACAAAGGCTATAGAACCTTTGATGATGAGGTGGATGCTCTTGTCTATGCGCAGCGCCTTAAGAATAAATATAGTGTTAATTCCATCAGGTTGTTTCCTGATCGAGGGCCATCACGCAAGATATGTGCTTAGAGAGGTTCTGTGCTGCAATATAAACTGACTCAAACTAGTAGTTTGTAGTAGATAGTGATGCTATCAAATAGCAATAATTTTACATTCTAGGAACATATTGAATCAAAAAGTGTTTTACTATTTGACAAAATAGTAATACTACTAACTCTTATGGACAATTTTAAAACCTGGGTTGTCGGTCTTGACCTCACTAATAAGGATAACTTTATACTTAAGAATACTGCCGCATTGGCCAAAAAGAGTGCCCCAGAGGTAATTCATTTTGTTTATTTTCCTGCAAGACCAGACCTTCCACAAGAAGTATTACACGATATTCCTGATCTTCAAGTACCTGAGATCCAATACTACGAATCCAGTATAACTAAAGAGGTACAGGAGCATTTCGATTCTGAAATAGATTGGAAAATCCATGTACGGGAAGGCAACGCGCTTACCGAAATATTGCGCCTGCTGAATAACATTTCAGCTGATTTATTGATTCTGGGAAGAGGAGAACATACGGGTACTTTAGGACGTAAATTACCTAGAAAAGCACCGTGTAGTGTATTGCTAATTCCTTCAAAAGAGATAAAAGAGATCAATACTATTGCCGTTCCTGTTGATTTCTCCCCTTATTCTGATCGCGCCTTAAATACAGCTAAATCATCGGCAGATGCTTATGGTGTCAAAGATATCCATGTACTACATGTGTATCAGGATGCATCCAAATATTTAAATCAGACTTTCGAAACATCCTTTGAAGTACAGGAAGTATTGGCCAAAAACAAAGTCATTGATGAAAAGCTGAAGTCGTATGCGCTGCACAAATTGATGGAATATCTCAACGCTGTTGAAGGTCCAGACCACCCATTGAAACCTCATGTTACCAGTATTAATCGTACCAAAGAAGTAGGAGATGCTATCCATGACTGGGTAATGGAAAGGGATATTGATATGTTGGTCATGGGTTCTAAAGGACAATCTGCTGCGGCTGCAGTATTACTTGGTAGTGTACCTGAGCAGGTATACAGTCAGCACTTTGATAAGTATATATTATTGGCTAAGAAAAAGGGCGAGAATATTAGTCTCATCAAGGCGCTGCTCAAATCAAAAGCTTAACCAACTGATTACCTTATACTTCTGATCTTAGACAACAATAGTTTGTCACCATCAATTGGTTATGTTTTTATGCTCATGCTGTTTACAGAATGACCGTTAGTGGACGAGCGACTGTGCCTCGTCGATTATTAGGAAAAAAAACTAACCTCACCGAACTTTTTACTTTCATCTTCGTTATTCTATTATCATTATTGATAGTAAAGCTATTCTATTTGCTAGTACAGACTTAAAGTATATATGGCGACCTTACAATTGCTTATGAATGAGAATCTCTTCGTGAGAGATCCTCAAGAAACCGAATTAGGAAGAAAGATCATTCAAGAAGGTATTGCAATGATCGATGACCTTGGTTTTGAAAAATTCACCTTCAAAAAATTGGCAGCTCGGATCGATTCTACCGAAGCCTCAATTTACCGTTACTTTGAAAACAAGCATAGATTTCTGGTATACCTCATTGCGTGGTACTGGAACTGGCTAGAGTATAAGATTGATTTCGGTACTCAGAATATCGAGGACCCATCAAGAAAGCTGGTTATAGCCCTTCGTATTATATCAGAAAAGAAACAAAGAGATCCTTTCTTTCCGGATATAGATGAAGAGGCATTGTACAGAATAGTGATTGCCGAATCTGATAAAACCTACTTAACTAAGCAGGTAGACGAAGACAACAGAGAAGGGTTATTCCGAGGTTTCAAATCTTTGTGTAAAAAGATCGCATCTTTCGTCAACGAAGTAAATCCGGATTTTCAATATCCTCATTCTTTAATTAGTACGGTTTTACAAGCCGCCCATCAACAACTTTTCTATGCAGAACATTTACCTTCTTTAACAAACCTTACAAAGAAAACTGGAGATCTTCATCAGCAGAACGAAGAGTTTTTGAATGAGCTTGTATTCAATACTATTAAAGTTTGACCCCATAGCGCTTAACATATGAAAAGCAACCAGATCATACAGATCATACGGGAGTCTGCGCATCTACTTGAGCAGGATTTCGACGGTCTTACGTTAACCGAGATCGACGCGTCTCCGCGCTCTTATGATATAGATGAGGCAGCAGAGTTCAGAAGAGACCTTTTAGAAGCTGGGAATAAACAGCGTATAATTTACTTAGAAAACAGTCTAGGTAAAGAAGAGTTCAGGTCTTTTATTGAAGATGTAGAAATACCAGTGGTTGCTTTCGAAGAAACGGACAAGCAGCTCATTCCTATTATTTTCTATAAGCACAAGCGTAAACTACATGTGCTAGAGATATTTGAAGACAACCACCGTTCGGTCGAATGCAATAATGATAACTTTCCACGACTTTATGAGGAAGATGGGAAGATCACATTTCTAGGTGTATTCAGTTATAAAAGCTTAGTCAGTGATGACCCTGATACCGGGGAAAGCTTGCAAAAGCTCAATCCCTTACAGCGTTTGATTAGGTTATTGTCTGAAGAGAAAAGGGACATATTCTACGTATACGTTTATGCCGTATTGATCGGATTGATCAGTTTGACATTGCCTTTGGGTATTCAGGCCACGGTCTCACTCATTTCAGGTGGGGTGGTTTTCAGTTCGGTCTATGTTTTGATAGGATTGGTAATTGTGGGGGTATTGGCCACGGGAGGTTTGCAAGTGATGCAGATAACGCTGGTGGAGCATTTGCAGCGGCGGGTATTTACCAAAGCCGCTTTTGAGTTTGCTTTTAGGGTGCCACGCATCAAAGCTGAGGCACTTTTGAAGTATCATGCCCCAGAATTGATGAACCGGTTCTTTGATGTGCTCACTATCCAAAAAGGTCTCCCTAAATTACTGATTGACCTTTCGGCTGGTATCATCCAGATTATTTTCGGTTTGATCCTGCTTTCATTCTACCACCCATTCTTCGTGTTCTTCAGCTTGCTTTTGATAGGTATGCTGGTACTCATATTCTACTATACTGGTCCGAAAGGTTTGAATTCATCCATTAAGGAGTCGAAATTCAAGTACAAGGTGGTATACTGGTTAGAGGAATTAGCTAGAACGATCAATTCATTCAAGCTGTCAGGTAACACCAAACTACCTATTAAAAAAACTGACTATAACGTCAATAACTATCTTAAAAATAGAAAGAATCATTTCCGTGTTTTGATAAGCCAGTATGCCTTTATTCTTTTGTTCAAGGCTCTTGTAACAGGTGGTTTGTTGATAATCGGTACGGTCTTGGTTATCCAACGAGAAATCACCTTAGGTCAGTTTGTGGCCTCTGAGGTCATCATTATTTTGACTCTGAGTTCTGTTGAAAAGATCATCATGTATATGGATGTCGTTTATGACATGCTGACTGCTGTGGATAAAATTTCCCAAGTTACAGATCTGCCACTTGAGAAAAGTGGTGGTTTAGATATGCCAAAGAATATGCGACCTTCTGGCTTTGAGATCAAAATCAAAGACCTTAAGTACAAATTCCCGGATAACGGAGGAGGATACTCGCTTAAAGACATTAATCTGGATATAAAAGCAGGCGAGCATGTTTGTGTGGCAGGACTCGGAGGTTCTGGCAAAACAGTACTTACCAATACCATCGCCGGTCTGAATATTAATTATGAGGGTATTATCACCATGAATGGGTTCTCACTGAGAGACCTTGACTTGACCAACCTTAGAGATAAAATAGGTAAGAATGTCTCGCAAGAAGATATTTTCGAGGGCAGTATCATTGAGAACATATTATTGGCTAAGTCACATGCACAACCTGAAGATGCTATTTGGGCCATCAATGCAGTAGGCATATCAGATGAAATCAATAGTATGCCAGACGGTATGGATACGCCAATGGTCAGTGGTGGCAAAGGTCTTCCTACTAGTCTGGTCAATAAGATTATTCTGGCCAGGTGCTTAGCAAAAAGACCCAACTTGCTGATACTGAATGATTTCTTTAATAACTTCCCTGGTTCTGAGAGATTGAGACTGATGCAAATGCTGTCTGATGCTCAGTTTCCTTGGACATTGCTTATAGTATCGAATGACCCACTGATTATGGCAGAGTGCGACCGTGTCGTTTACATGGAAGATGGTCAGGTGGGTAAAGTAGGACCGTTTAAAGAATTGATGAAAGCCGGTGACCTTAATGCTATCATTAAATAACAACTATGGACTTGAAAAAAGAATTAGCGGATACGGAATTATATACGCTTAAGATATTGAAAACGCCCAGTGCAGGGCGTGCGTTGGCGAGATGGCTGATTGGTCTATCAGTGGCATTTTTCATCGTGCTTTTCGTTCCATGGCAGCAAAACATCAGAGGGAAGGGCACGGTGACGGCCTTTACGCCTGGTAATCGACCGCAGGCTGTGGAGTCAGCCATTGCCGGTAGAATTGCCAGCTGGAGAATCCGAGAAGGCCAATTCGTAACCAAAGGTGATACAATTCTGACACTGAGTGAGATTAAAGACAAATACTTTGATCCACAACTACTGACCAGGTTACAAGAACAAGTTGTAGCCAAACAAAGTAGTATTGAATCCAAGAGGGGCAAGGCTGATGCACTTAGAAATCAAATTAGTGCACTCAAAGATGGCCAGGTGGTAAAATTAGAACAGGCACGAAACAAGCTCACCCAAACCGATCTTAAGCTTACCAGTGATAGTGTGGACTTTCTGGCTGAGCAAATAAGGTATGGTAACTTCGAAAACCAGTTCGAACGAAATAAAAAGCTTTACGAGGCCGGTAACATCGCGCTTACGAAGTATCAGGATATTCAGTCTAAATATCAGGAGTCCAGAATGAAAGTGGTTTCTTCGGAAAACAAATTCTGGCAATCAAAAGCAGAATTGATCAATGCCAGGGTAAACCTTGCTGGGGTACAGGCTGAATACCAGGATAAGATCAGTAAAGCGGAATCTGACCTAAATGCCACATTAGCAGATCTTTTCGATGCTGAAGCGTCTCTCGCGAAGCTGAGAAACGAATACGCCAACATGAAGATCAGGAATGAGCAATATCAACTGATCGCACCGCAAACTGGCTTTGTAGTACAAGCCATGAGTTCAGGAATTGGTGAGACTATTAAAGAGGGAGAGCCCATTGTTACCATTATGCCTGCTAACCCTGATATCGCAGTAGAAATGTATGTAAAAGCCATGGATGTGCCTTTATTATCTAAAGGTAGAAAAGTGAGGATAGAATTTGACGGTTGGCCTGCACTACAATTTTCAGGGTGGCCCAGCGTTTCTGTGGGTACCTTTGGTGGTGTAGTGCAAGTAATCGATTATGTTAATAGTAAAGGTGGAGAATTTCGTATTCTGGTAACGCCAGACCCAGAGGAGGACCCGTGGCCTGAACAACTCAGGTTAGGATCAGGGACTAAAGGTTGGGTCATGCTGGATAACGTGCCAATCTGGTACGAAATATGGCGACAACTTAATGGCTTCCCGCCAAGTTTATACGAGGAACCGTTGGATGTTAAACTAGATAAGCCAGAGCAAGAAGCAAAAGCGAAATGAGGAATATATTTTCCATACTGCTGAGTGTCCTGATCATTGGAGTAGCACAGGGACAGTCAGATCAAGAAAAAGATACCACCACAGTACTTAAATTCGACGACTTCTATGCCATCGTATTGAATAACCATCCGGTGGTAAAGCAGGCTGAATTGCTTACGCAACAGGCTGCTCAGGAGTTGCGTATGGCTCGTGGGGCTTTCGATCCTAAGTTGGAAGCTTCCTGGAGCTATAAAAACTTTAAAGACACAAATTATTATGATCTCCTTGATGTCTCTTTGAAAATACCCACTTGGATCGCAGTAGATCCAAAAATAGGTATCAAGAGAAATGATGGAGAGTTCGTAAGCCGTGAGAACCAAATACCTGGTGACCGGGATTTCCGACAAGTGGTGGCAGGATTTGCATTACCGGTGGGTAAGGGACTTGTCATTGACGAGCGACGCGCTACCTTCCGTATAGCGCAATTAATGCAGGGTATGGCCGAAGCTGAACAGATTAAGGAAATCAATAAAATACTGCTCACTGCAGCAAAGGATTATTGGGAGTGGTACTATGCATACAATAATTATGTGTTGATGCAACGTAGTATCGCCTTGGCACAAGACATATTCGATCGGACTAAATTAGGTTTTGAATATGGTGAAGTGGCGGCTATTGATACTGTGCAGGCCAAAATCACGCTATTGAACAGAGTGACCGAAGCGCAACAAGCGAATATCGAAAGAATTAGAACCTCTTTTCAACTATCGAATCATCTCTGGGCGCCTGACGGATCTCCCTTGGAAATACGCAATAATGCTCGGCCGGAAGAAGCGCCACTATTCAATATCGATGGTGTCATATTGAGCCAAATGGTCGAACTAGCACAAGAGAACCATCCGGAGATCAGGAAACTAGATTTAAAGAATGAATCACTACTTGTTGAGCGAGCCTTGGCTAGAGAAAACCTTAAACCACAACTTGATGTAAGCTATTACTTGTTAGATCAGCCTTTCCGTACACCGGATGAAACAAGTGCCATCGATTTAAGTGATAACTATCAAGTAGGTTTAGATTTCTCTTTTCCGATCTTTCTGAGAAAGGAAAGAGCCAAACTCACACAAACCAAGAATAAGATTCTCCAGAATGGTTTTCAAAGGGATTTTAAAGAACGTGAAATTGTTAACCAGATCAATGGTCAATATAACAGGGTGATCAATACTGCTGACATATTGATACAACAACAAATGATGGTTGACAGCTACGAGAGGATTGTGGAGGCCGAACAACTCAATCTACAAAACGGTGAAAGTGACCTCTTCAAGATTAACGTGCAAATAGACAAGTTGATCGAATCCCAATCTAAACTTTTCAAAATGCGATCCACTTATCAAAAGGATGTGGCCAATCTTTATTGGGCCGCAGGAGTCGCTAACCTTCAACCACTAGTAGACTAACAAAAGCTGAACTTATCTGGCGTCTTAAACCCTTTTGAAAGATGCCAGATATGTCGTTTGTTATTATCCCCCAATCTTTGATTATCATCAAATCACCACCCGAATAGCCTCCCTGTATTTTCGGTAGACTGGGCAATGAGCCACTCACATAAGCTCATGAGCTAGCCGCTCATACTTTAAATCACCTATTTAAGTAACTCTAGGCAACCATTTTCGCATTTAAGGCCGTAATGAAATAGTCTATAAAATGGTCTTATTGACGTCGATATCCACTTATGTAATTAGCTTGATAGTTCTGCTAAATTATTTTGATATAATAGTAACAGATTCAATACTATTACGTATATTTATAATAGTAATACTATCGAAATAAATCAAGATACTATGAATACCACCGCAGATCACAGAATAAGTCAAGCCAGTGTCAATGAATTTCTTTTGCACCTAGATTCATTGTATAGTTTTGCGTTGAAATTGACCAGTAATGAAGAGAATGCACGCGACCTCGTTCAAGATGCCTATCTGAGAGCGTTAAGATATGTAGAACATTATACTCCCGGTACAAATGCCAGGGCATGGTTGTTTAAATTGATGTACAATCAGTTTGTGAACGACTATCGCCGTAAGCAGAATAGTCCGCTGGTTGAAATAGATGAAGATAGCCAAGGTAACTCTTATTACGAAAGACCGATTTCGCCAGAAGTATTTAATAACACCCTTAGTGACGAAGTTGTACTTGCTTTTAATCATCTAAAGTCTGACTTGAAGGCCGTTATATACTTAAGAGATTTTGAGAGCCTGAAATATGACGAAATATCTAAGGTCTTGGACATCCCAGTATGTACTGTTAAGACCAGGATACACAGAGGAAGAACACTGATGCGTCAGTCATTGGCCAAATCAGGTTTCTTCAGCAGAAACAACTGATATTGTTTCTGATATTCTGATTATCCCTTTTCTGGCTATACCATTGGCCAGTATATAAAAGTATTGAGTCAACTTTAATATAGCGAGCTACGCATATTATCAGGCCAAATCTGTGGTGGGTGCCTGATGGTCAATGGTTGACCTAACTTTTAAACTTCGTGCACAGTACGTAATCACTTGAATATGGGACTAATAAGGTCCATATATTTAATCGATTTCAGGTGTCAATTACGCTTAATCAATACTGAGGCCAGTACGAATAACATTTCCCCTTCGAATATTCACTGATTTATTTAACATCCTTAATTTTTATAATCAATAACGTTTATAATTACGTAAGCACTTACGTATATTGAAATATACAATTCCTGGTAATGGTAAATTTGTTTGATCAACTCGGAGAATTAGCAATGGGTAGCCGGCTTAAAAGGCTGAGTGACAGAATCATGCGCGAGGGAAAAGAAGTGTATCGAACCCATAATGTCGATTTTGAACCTCGTTGGTTCCCTGTATTCTATCTCTTGACCAAAGAACCCTCTGCTAGTGTAACGGAAATAGCTTCTGCTCTTGATGTGACACACCCTGCAGTTAGTCAAATAGTGAAGGAAATGGAGAAATACGGGTACATCGATGCAGAAGTGGATAGCAATGATGGTCGGCGTAGAAAACTGAAGCTCTCTGAAAAAGGGCAAGCCATTTTGCCTAAAATGGAAAGTCTATGGGCCGATATGCACAAAACGGTCAGGAACATTATGATCTCACATTCTCAAAACCTATTAGGTGCCGTGGAGGAAATGGAGCGCTCACTCAATGAAAAATCACTAAATGACCGCGTACAGGAACTGAGCAAGAACCGCTTAATAGAAGAGGTGGAAATATTGGAATATGAGCCGCAATATGCGGATGCTTTCAAGGAACTCAACCTCGAATGGATAGAGGAATACTTCTATGTAGAGGAATCAGATAAGACCATATTGTCTGAACCAGAAAAATATCTCATCAATACCGGTGGTGCTATATTCTTCGCTAAGCTTGGTGATGAAATAGTGGGTACTTGTGGCTTAATGAACCGACAGAATGGGACATATGAATTAACAAAAATGGCTGTGACTGAAAAGGCACAAGGTAAGCAGGCCGGAAAGAAATTGGGGTTGGCAGTTATCCAAAAAACCCAAAAGCTTGGCGGGCAAATCCTTATGCTGGAGTCGAACCGCAAGTTGGGCCCTGCCATTAATCTTTACAAGAAGCTAGGCTTTAGGGAAGCTAATCCACCTTACGATATGTCAGGTTATGAGCGATCTAATATTTACATGGAAATGGTAATAACCCCTCAGACTGGAAACGGTTTGAGGACTTAAATAGTGGTAATAGTATACCACAACAATGTTGACTTTTGTGATAAACAAGAAGATATGACTGATCGGTGCAGAGGGATTCATAGTGAAATTTACGGTTAATTATTTCATCAGGGATTGATGCCCTGCCTCTGCCCTCAGTCATCTGGTTATCGTTTCTGTGTCCTCCCATTTACCAACCGCCTAAAATTCCAGTGAAAGCCAATTTTTTTACACTTTTTTCTAAAGTTTAGGGTTTAGATTGTGCTTAAATAATGATGAAAAGAAGCACGATATCAGCCCTATACACACTCAATACTTTTTTACTACCCGGGGAAAAGGCCATGATCCATGTGACTGAGCCCGAATACCAAAAGCTTATTGATGATATAGAACGTAAGAAGTTGCCATTCGGCGTTTTGAATGATGACGATATCAATACGGAAAAGTTTGGTTCTATGGTATTGATTAGCAAAATTTTGAATCGCTACCCTGATGGGGATATAGATTTAATTGTGAAATGTATCGGTGTTTTCAAGCTAGAGAAGTTCTATGAAAACTTCATGGAAATTGAACCATACCCTGGTGGCGTTATCAATTACTTTCCTTTGGTGACTTCGGATTTGGTCAGCGAAGAACTTTTGAACGCTTACAATTCATTTGCTGTCCTTAACAATACAGACCCGATTTGTATGATAGACAATAATGTTACGCTATTCAAGATCGCACAAAAGCTCAAAATGGATGTGCCTGACAAAATCAGGTTTGTGAAGATGAAATGCCCTTCTTTACGACGTACATTTTTACATAATCAAATCAAGTATAAGAAAGCCATTCTTAAACTTGAGGAGAAAAGTAAATACCACTTCCACCTTAATTGACAGGTGCCAGGGCACAGTGTCTTGCACACATCTGTTTGAACACAACTTCCTTTTTACTTTCTTTGCTCAAGCAGCTATGAAAGACCTGAGCCGTATCGTAATCACCTGTCCTCCAAGAATAGAGCCCTATCTCAAAGAAGAAGTAGAAGACATAGGTTTCGACGTATTGAAACAAGGCAGAATGAGTGTGGAATTGGAAGGAACCATCGAAGACTGCATGTTGCTCAACCTTCATCTTAGGACTGGAAATAGAATACTGTACCAAATAGAATCGTTCAGGGCAACTACGCCTGAACAACTGTATGCTAAAGTATCAGTATTACCCTGGGAGGATTGGATAGATGCCAATGGATATGTCAGCATTAATTCTTTCGTTAAGAATGATTTTATCAATGATACGCGTTTTGCCAACTTGAAAGTGAAGGACGCCATTGTAGATCGTTTAATGGAGAAGTGCAATGAAAGACCAGATTCAGGTTCGAATTTCGATCGTACCGTTGTGTTTCTACACTGGGTGAATGATGAGTGCAAGATATATTTTGACACCTCCGGTGAGACCATTGCCAAGCACGGCTACCGCAAGAATCCGTTCAAAGCACCGATGCAGGAATCACTAGCGGCAGCGGTAATTATGGCTTCAGCCTGGGACAGGAAGTCAGTCTTTATAAATCCGATGTGTGGTAGTGGCACCTTAGCCATTGAGGCAGCACTTTTGGCTACCAGAAGACCGCCAGGATTCTATCGTAACAATTTTGGTTTCATGCACATCAAAGGCTATGATGTCAAAGTGTGGCAACGGTTAAAGCAAGAAGCCAGTGAAATGATCAAACGTAGCGCGAGGTTAAAAATATTGGCGTCAGACCACGACGAAGAAGCCATTGAGGCAGCCATGTCCAACGCCAAAGCGGCTGGTGTGTCTGACATGATCAAATTTGTAAAATCCGACTTTCGGCGTATAAACATTCCTGATCAAAACGGAGTTATTTTTATGAATCCAGAATATGGAGAAAGGCTTGGGGATGAGCGAAGATTAGAAGCAGTTTACCGCGATATCGGGGATTTTTTAAAGCAGAAATGTCAAGGCTACACCGGTTACATTTTTACGGGTAACCTGAACTTAACTAAAAAGATCGGCCTCAAACCCAAACGGAGGCTGGAGTTCTACAATGGTAGAATTGATTGCCGGCTGCTGGAATATGAGCTGTATACAGGTAGCAGGAGAAACCGGGAAGATACATGAGATCAAAAATCAACAAAATATTAGACCAGATATACCATTTCCTACCGGTAAGGTTGCTTATTCTTCATTTCAAAAAGAACCATATTTTACTCTTTAGCTGGTTTTTTCTATTTGTAATCGTAACGGGAAATTTTGGAAGATACCTGGGCATTCCATTTCTCTTCCTCGACCCTGAATACCTCAATGAAGTCAATTTCCGAAGCTTTTTTATTATAGGTATATCCTTAGGTGGTCTTACCGTAGCATTCCATATAGCCTCATACATCATCGACGGTATACGCTTTACCTTTCTCGGTATGATGAAGAAGCCGTTTACAAGGTTTAGCTTGAACAATAGCATCATCCCATTGACCTTTCTCATTATATATATAGTGTCCATAGTCAGGTATCAATTAGACAATGAATTTTCCACTCACCTGGATATTGCGGTCAATATTTCGGGACTGCTCATCGGCTTCACCGCTATGACCTTTATACTCTATGTCTATTTTTGGTTTACCAATAAGGACATATTCATCTATGTGGTTTGTGCTGTAGATGAGAAGTTGAAAAAAACGGTCAAGGTTACCAGGGCAAGTGCCATGAAACGCCTTGATATTGCCAGAAAAAAGCAGGTGAAAATTGAAAGCTGCCTGGGTTTGAATCTCAAACCTGAAAAGGTCATTGACGACAGGGGATTTTACGATAGGGGAACCATACTCCAGGTATTCGATCAGAATCACTTCAACCTGGTTGTGATCGAGCTGCTCATCTTTATTCTAATATTAGTACTTGGCATTTTTAAAGACTACCCGGTTTTCCAGCTTCCAGCCGCGGCCAGCGCCATACTCTTTATGACCATTTTCGTGATGTTCACTGGCGCTTTTTCATATTGGTTCGGAGAGTGGTCAGCCACAGCAGCACTGGCATTCTTAGTAGTCCTGAACGTGTTAGTGAAACAGGACCTTTTCGGTAAGAGATACGAAGCTTTCGGTCTCAATTATGACGGGGAAAAAGTCGAATATTCACTTTCTAAGCTGGAGAGTCTCAATTCATCCGAAAATATCAAGAAAGATAAGGCTAATGTCTATAAGACGTTAGAGGCTTGGCGCAGCAAGTACGATTCGGCCGAAAAACCTAAAATGGTATTTGTTTGCGTCAGTGGTGGTGGACAGCGTGCTGCCCTATGGACTTTAACTGCCCTGCAAAGAGCTGATAGTATTACCAATGGAAGCCTCACACGCAATGCCATTTTATTTACTGGTGCTTCTGGCGGATTGCTAGGTGCGGCTTATTTCAGAGAATTGTTGTTGCAAAGCAAGCTCAAAGGAGACAACTTATATGACGAACAATACCTGCATAATATTTCTAATGACAACTTAAATCCTATCATATTCAGCCTATTGGTCAATGACTTTTTCGTTGGCTTTCAACACTTTCAGTATGCAGACAAGTCATATTATAAAGATCGAGGGTACTCTTTCGAGCAGCAAATCAACAAAAATACCAATGGGCTTTTAGATAAGCCTTTATCTGCCTACCGTAAGTATGAAGAGGAAAACCTCATTCCAATGATGATCATGGCACCGACGATTATTAACGACGGTAGAAGACTTTACATTGGAGCTAATAAGGTATCTTACATGAATGACCTTACCATGGGCAATGGTTACACTGATTCCAAGTTGGGAGGCGTTGATTTTCTCACCTTGTTTGAAGACCATGGCGCAAATGATTTAAGGTTTCTAAGTGCACTTAGAATGAGTGCGACCTTTCCTTATATCACACCCAACATCACCTTACCAAGTGATCCTCCGCTGATGATTATGGATGCCGGTATCACTGATAACTTCGGCATTTCAGATGCCATTAGGTTTTTATACGCTTTTCGTGAATGGATCGAGCAAAATACTTCCGGTGTAGTCATTTTATCCATAAGAGACTCTAAGAAAAATGATGAGGTTGAGCAGCGTGATCAAATGTCCCTGATTGGGAAATTCTCATCACCGATTAGCAGTATCTATCAGAACTTCGAGAATTTACAGGATATAACTAACGACAACAAAATAGAATACGCCCGTTCTTGGTTTGACCATAACATAGAACGCGTGGATATTCAATATGTACCGGATGAATTTGAGGGTAAGCGGCCGGAAGCTACAGACAGTTTAAAGGTAGCGAGTGGAGAGCGTGCCTCGCTCAGTTGGAGGCTCACCGGGCGCGAAAAGAAGAGCATTATCGAAAATATCAACAGCTCCCACAACCAACAAGCGCTGTCTAAGCTAAAAGAATTGTTACAATAATTCTTTTTTGGTGAATTGCTAACGACTGTATGTTAGCATATGGCTTAAAATCGCTAATTTTGCAACGTTTTCAAATTTAATTCCTCATATCTCTATGGAACAAGTAGCTCCTTATACACCCAAGAATAAAGTGAGAATTGTAACAGCAGCTTCTTTATTCGACGGTCATGACGCAGCAATCAACATAATGCGTAGAATAATCCAGTCGACAGGATGTGAAGTGATTCATTTGGGTCACGATAGAAGTGTAGAAGAAGTAGTGAACTGCGCTATTCAGGAGGATGCTCAGGCCATTGCCATGACGTCATATCAAGGTGGTCATAATGAGTATTTCAAATATATGTATGACCTGTTGCAAGAAAAAGGAGCAGGACATATCAAGATATTTGGTGGTGGAGGAGGAGTGATTCTTCCCGAGGAGATCAAGGAATTGATGGACTACGGTGTCACGCGCATCTACTCACCTGATGATGGCCGTTCTCTCGGGCTTCAAGGCATGATCAATGACCTTGTTGAGCAATCCGACTATCCTACAGGTAATAACTTGAATGGAGAAGTGGAGCACATTACGGAAAAGGATGCTAAATCCATTGCCAAGGTCATTTCGGCAGCGGAAAACTTTCCGGATGAGTCCAAAGGTGATTTGGAGAAAGTACACCAACTGGCTGAAAAAGTAGGAACGCCAGTATTGGGAATCACAGGTACTGGTGGATCGGGTAAATCTTCACTAGTGGATGAGTTGGTAAGACGCTTCCTTATTGACTTCAAGGATAAAACCATTGCTATTGTTTCTGTAGACCCTTCTAAGCGTAAGACTGGAGGGGCACTTTTGGGAGATAGGATTCGTATGAACTCCATTAGTAACCCAAGGGTTTACATGCGTTCATTAGCTACCCGCCAGTCTAATCTAGCGCTATCTAAGCATGTGAATGAAGCTATTCAAATACTGAAGGCGGCCAACTATGATCTTATCATTCTCGAAACTTCTGGTATCGGCCAGTCGGATACGGAAATTTTGGATCATTCTGATACGTCACTGTACGTAATGACACCAGAATATGGTGCGGCCACTCAATTAGAGAAGATCGACATGCTCGATTTCGCCGATGTCATTGCCCTCAACAAATTTGACAAGCGAGGAGCCTTGGATGCATTGCGCGACGTGAAGAAACAGTACCAGCGTAATCACAACCTTTGGGACAAGCAAGCCGATGAAATGCCGGTTTATGGTACCATCGCTTCCCAGTTCAATGACCCGGGTACCAACACATTGTACAAAGTGATCATGGATAAGGTGGTAGAAAGGACGGGTGCCAACCTCAATTCTACTTTTGAGATCACCGATGAAATGTCTGAAAAGATATTCGTGATTCCTCCTAATAGAACCCGTTACCTGTCAGAGATATCTGAAAATAATCGAGAATACGATGGCTGGGTGGACAAGCAGGCCATTGTAGCACAACAGCTGTATGGCCTCCAGAAATCTATCGATACGCTATCTGCATCTGATATTGAGGATAAGGACAGGTTGATCAAAGGACTTCAGGAAACTTATGAAAAGATAGCCCTCGATTTTGATCCGCATAACCAAAAGATCCTTGATGATTGGAACGCCAAAGTCAAAAAATATAAAGACCCGGTATATTCATTTAAGGTAAGAGACAAAGAAATATCCATCAAAACGCATACGGAAAGCCTTTCCCATTTGCAGATTCCCAAAGTGGCACTGCCGAAATATGAAGGCTGGGGTGACTTACTGAAGTGGAACCTGCAGGAGAATGTGCCGGGTGAGTTTCCTTATACCGCTGGTATATATCCCTTCAAGAGGGAAGGAGAGGATCCTACCAGAATGTTTGCAGGAGAGGGTGGGCCTGAAAGGACTAACAGGAGATTCCATTATGTGAGTTTAGCGATGCCTGCGAAACGCCTTTCTACCGCTTTTGATTCAGTTACGCTATACGGCAATGACCCTGATTACAGACCCGATATCTACGGTAAAATCGGGAACTCAGGTGTTTCTATATGTTGTCTGGACGATGCTAAAAAGCTCTATTCTGGTTTCAATTTGGCTGACCCAAAGACGTCAGTGTCAATGACCATTAATGGTCCTGCACCGATGTTGCTTGGCTTTTTTATGAATGCGGCCATTGACCAGCAATGCGAGATATACATTAAGGAGAACGGTTTAGAAGAGGAGATAGAAGCGAAGATAAAGGCACTCTATGAGGATAATGGAATTCAACGTCCTCAGTATCAAGGTGAATTGCCTGAGGGCAACGATGGGTTGGGACTGATGTTACTGGGCGTAACCGGTGATCAGGTATTGCCTCCGGACGTATATGAGAAGATCAAAGCTGAGACACTGGCTGTAGTAAGAGGAACGGTTCAGGCTGACATTCTTAAAGAAGACCAGGCACAAAACACTTGTATTTTTTCTACAGAATTCGCCTTACGTTTGATGGGTGATGTTCAGGAGTATTTCATTACCAAGAATGTACGTAACTTCTATTCCGTATCTATTTCAGGTTATCATATTGCTGAAGCTGGCGCCAATCCGATCTCTCAGTTAGCTTTTACGCTCGCTAATGGATTCACTTTTGTTGAGTATTACCTCAGCCGAGGCATGGATATCAACAAGTTCGGGCCTAACCTATCATTCTTTTTCTCTAACGGGATTGATCCTGAATATGCAGTGATAGGCCGGGTAGCCAGAAGAATTTGGTCAAAGGCGATGAAGCACAAGTATAGCGCGAATGCACGTGCTCAAATGTTGAAGTACCACATTCAGACCTCAGGGCGTTCATTGCACGCGCAGGAGATTGATTTCAACGATATCAGGACGACTTTACAAGCGCTTTATGCTATTTATGATAACTGTAATTCATTGCATACCAATGCCTATGATGAGGCTATTACCACCCCAACAGAAGACTCTGTAAGACGTGCAATGGCGATTCAGCTCATCATCAATAAAGAGCTTGGATTGGCCAAGAACGAGAATCCTATCCAGGGAGCATTCATTATCGAAGAACTGACTGATTTGGTGGAAGAAGCAGTGCTCTATGAGTTTGATCGCATTACTGAAAGAGGTGGAGTACTTGGAGCGATGGAGACCATGTATCAGCGTAGCAAAATACAGGAAGAAAGCCTTTATTATGAGACATTGAAGCATACTGGTGAGTATCCTATCATAGGTGTGAATACCTTCTTGAGTTCAAAAGGTTCGCCTACCATTACCCCTCAGGAGGTGATAAGAGCTACTACTGAGGAGAAGGAATACCAAATTAACATGCTTGGTGATCTCCACGAAACCAATGAGATTGGAGCCCAACAAATGCTTAAAGCAGTTCAGCAGGCAGCTATTCAGAATAAGAATGTTTTCGAAGCGCTGATGGAAGCTTGTAAGAAATGTTCTCTCGGTCAGATCACCTCAGCATTGTTCGAGGTAGGAGGGCAATACAGAAGAAATATGTAATCCGGGATAGTTTGTAATTGGTGATAGCATCGGAATTAGAACGATAAAGCTTATACTATAAAAACGTAAAAGGCCTGGGTAAACACCCAGGCCTTTTTCAACCCCTCTTCCTTTACTTAACCATAAGCCGCTATAGACTCTAACTTAAAAAAGCGTCCGATTACAGTATGCCAAACTTCAAGCTAAATAGTTAACTATTTGATTTTCAGAAAGTTAATTTTTTATAATATCCCATTTTGGGATCAATACAACTTTTATTCTTAATTTGGGATGTCTTATTGATATTGAGACTTCTTAATTTCTTGACTGTCTTCTGAATACAATAAATATACTTACCTTACAACTATGTCGTCCGGGCTTCGCTTAATATCAATAATTAGATTTCTGGTTGCTGGTCTGATCACAATAGTATTGGTACAGTCAGTTATAAGAACCTTTCTACTAGGCTATATCCCCTTTCTCACACTAGCAATCGGCATCATTCAGTTCTCATTTATTACCTACATGGTTGCTCAAGGCATAAGAGAACTAAAAGAAGATAAACTTCATGCTGGGATGCTAAGGTTTTTCGCCATCCTAATGTCGTTTTTGATTATTCTTGTTTCCGGCTTCCGGATTTGGGCTACTGTAATTTATCTGCGGCCAGATCTGATAGAATTACTAGTCTCTGTTTCGCTAGACCTTTCAACCTTGATTGGGACTGGCTTTGTACTGATTGAAGATGTTAAGATTTCTCTAAACAGGGCATGAACACAAAAGGCCCGGATAAGTATCCGAGCCTTCTTTATTCCGTCCCCACTTTCATTTCTTAACCAACTAAATTGTGAGCAACTATAAACTCAATTATCATTAAAGCGTCCGATTACAGTATGCCAAAATTCAGGCTAAAAAGTTAAGTACTTGATTATCAATATTTTAAATATTTATTAATGTCTCATTTCGGGAATTTTGATTTCAGAATTCTCATTTTAGGATCAGGTCGTTACCAATTACCATTATCTTTTGGTTATTGACCTTGGTAGAGACGGTGTTTTTGGTAAGGTTGACTGACTTAGGCGTATTTATCCATTTAATCTGCCTTCGCGGCCGCTTGCGCCATCGCTGAAGCTATTTGCGGCACGCGATCGGCAGACGAGATATGTCTTCGCTAAAGCTACGACACACGAAGGGGTTGTGGTTTAATTACTGGGGGCTCTGTCCTAGAAGCTCGGGTCAGGGTTCTGCCCTAGGGTTTAATACCATTTATTGAGTATGATATAAAACCACAGAAGGCCCGGATGAGCATCCGGGCCTTCTTTATTCCATTCCCCACTTTCGTTTCTTAACCAACTAAACTGTGAGCAACTATAAACTCAATTATCATTAAAGCGTCCGATTATAGTATGCCAAAATTCAGGCTAAAAAGTTAAATACTTGATTATCAGTACTTTAATTATTTACTGATGTCTCATTATGAGAAATTTGTTTTCAGAAATCTCATTTTAGGATCGGGCCGTAGCTAATTACCATTGTCTTCTTCTTTTGGTTATTGATCCGTGTATAGACTATGTTGACTGGCCTAGGAGTATTTAGCCATGTAATGAGTGTTATATAAAACCACAAAAGGCCCGGATGAGCATCCGGGCCTTTATTATTCCATTCCCCACTTTCATTTCTTAACCAACTAAATTGTGAGCAACTATAAACTCAATTATCATTAAAGCGTCCGATAGCAGTATGCCAAAATTCAGGCTAAAAAAATAAATAATTGATTATCAGTGACTTATGTTTTTGATGTTATCCCGTTATGGGAAAAACAATTGAAAATTTCCTCAAATAAGACTGAAAATGACAGTCAATTAAGAGTTGACTGGCTTATTATTTTGCTTAAAGGCTTAATGGTATTGGAATGGTAAATATAAATAATACCTGATCTGTCTTGCTCATATTGAATGAGAGAACTATCCATGGAAGAACAGCTGGGCGCATTGACACTACAGATATTTGTTGGCGATGTATTTCTAGAGAGCGGTTCTTATCATTGGATTTCTAAATGAGTTTTAAGGCTTAGTTTGGTAAAAACTGAGAAACAAAAAGACTAATGATCTCATAGCCCTAAAACACAAAAGCCCGGATGTCCAATCCGGGCTTTTCTCTGTTCAACCCCTCTGTCTTTACTTAACCAACTAACCACGAGCCTCTATAGACTCAAATAATCATTAAAGCGTCCGATCAACTAATGCCAAAATCTGAGCTAAAAATATAAGTTATTGAAAATCAGATACTTAATATTTTTACATTGTCTCATTCTGGGAATTATATGATAACTTTTTCTCAATTTGAATAGGTTACCCCAACTACCGACCTTCGAGTAGACCAAGGGGAATTACCATTTGAACAGCTGATGGTTTTGAGCAAAAAAGAAAAGGCCCGGAATACTTTCCGAGCCTTTAAAATGAAGCCAACCCTTCTTCCGCACTTAACCAACTAAAAAACCAACTAACCACGTGCCAACGTGAAACTATAGATCAAAATATTATTAAAGCGTCCGTATATACTATGCCAAATTCCAGGCTAAAAATTTAAGTAATTGAAAATCAGTTAGTTAATTTTTTTTAAAATTCCCGATTTGAGAATGATAAGTGAAATGATCCCAAAAGAAGAATTCTCCCAGTTAGGGCTAGTTCTTTATGTAGATTGAATCAAAAGGTAAACTCCTTAGGAGAGAGATTATCAGATATAATTGAGGATTAGTACCGACATGATGATTACCTGTAACCTTTAAAAAAGGTACTCGTTAATATGCCTGACATAGAAATATGCAATGCAAGGTACTATGTTAAATTTTTTTGAAGGTCGAGCAACCTTCTCAAGCGTCTTGTAGTCTTTGCATTGAACTGAAGACTCAATCTTAAAAAACCTGCCATGGTCAAAAACTACCTTAAAATTACCTTAAGAAGCTTATGGAAGAGTAAGCAGTTTGTTTTCATTAATGTTCTGGGGATGGGAATTTCCCTGGCCTGCTGTATAGTAGCTTATCTGAATTGGGACTACAACGCCAACTACGATGTGCAGCATGTAAATGCAGATCAAATTTATCGGATCAACTTTGTAAGGGAATTTCAGGACAGGCAAACCAAGTATGGTTTGGCACCGATTCCAATGGGTGCTAACATTCGCCAGAATATACCCGAAATAGAATCATTGGTGCGCTATAGAGGCTGGGGAGGTAATGTCCGAATCGAAGATGATGTATTCAATATGTCTTTTGGTTTCACTGACCGGGATTTACTGGATGTATTTACTTTTCCACTGAAGTATGGAAGCAAAGAGGAATTGGGGCAGAAAGGGAAGATCATCATCAGTGATGAAATAGCACAAAAGTATTTTGGAGATGAGAATGCTGTTGGAAAGCCGATTACACAGGTTTTGGACAGTGGTACGGTGGAGTACACGGTTACCGGTGTGTTTGAGAAAATGCCAATGAATTCAAGTTTCCAATTTGATGCTTTGACGGCTTTCGAAACTTACCTGGACATAAGAAAAGACATTGACGAAAATAACTGGGCCTATTGGAATTCGGTTTTTCTCAAGATAGATGACCCCTCCAGAATCAATCAAATCACCTCTCAATTACAGCAATACGTAGCACCGCAAAATGAAGCCAGGGAAGATTTTCAGGTAACGCGCTATTATCTTGATCCATTTGAGGGAATGGCCGTTCGTGCCGAGCGAGAGGATTTGCAAGGGCATTGGTTTAGGAATAGCCTGCCAAGCGCTGCTGTGGTCACTCCGGTGATCATGAGCGTTTTGATTTTGCTCATAGCGTGCTTCAACTTTACCAATACCGCAATTGCCATGTCAGGGCGAAGGTTAAAAGAGATAGGCATTAGGAAGGTATTGGGTGGCATGAAGAAACAATTAGTCATTCAATTCTTCAGTGAAAACCTCGTGCTTTGCCTGTTATCGGCTATTGTAGGCCTATTAGTGGCGGAACTTCTTGTGCCAACTTACAATGAGATGTGGGCTTTTCTAGAATTGGATCTGAACTACCTTCAGAATATAGAATTCTTTGTTTTTCTCTTTTTAGTATTACTGATGACAGGTGTGATCGCCGGTTTGTACCCTGCCTTTTACATCAGTTCCTTCGAACCAGTTAGCATACTCAAAGGGAAATCGAAGTTCGGAGGTACGAATATTATCACTAAAATCTTATTGGGCGCTCAGTACTTCATCTCTTTGATTGCCGTAGTTTTTGCTGTAGGCTTCGTTAAGAATGCAGACTATCAAACCACCCTGGATTATGGCTATAAACAAAATGAAGTACTCTATACTTACTCCAACAGCCGCGAGGATGAGGAGGCATATCGTAATGTGCTCAGTCAACTACCGGAAGTAGAAATCGTTGCTGGTACCCAGCATCATATCTTCTCATCATATTATAACGATCCTATTAAGCATGAAGAGCTTGAGATTGAGGTGGATATAATGAACATAGGTGAGGATTATATCAAAGCGATGGGGATGACGGTTGTTGAAGGTCGTGATTTTGCCAAAGACTCGGAGACTGATAGGCAAGAATCCGTCATTATCAACCAGGAGTTTGCCAGAACACTCAAATGGAAAGAGCCTATTGGTAAGAAGATCGTTTGGAGAGATACAGTAGCGCTGTACGTAGTAGGGGTAGTAAAAGATTTTTATACCTCAGCACTATGGGATCCCATAGAACCGATGATGATGCGTTATGCCAATCCTAGTGGATATCGCTATACTATCGTTAAAACTAGTTCGGCTAGTATCAATAAAGTGAATGAGGCGATGGAGAAAGAGTGGGCTCAGATGTTTCCGAATAGCCTTTATGATGGAGAATACTTAGACAGCGAGTTAAAAGAGGCGCTGGATGTCAATAACAATATCGTCAAGCTCTTTGTGTTTCTTGGTATCGTAGCTGTAATGCTATCCGCCTCAGGCCTGTTTACGATGGTATCGTTGAATATCATCAAGCGCCTGAAGGAAATTGGTGTTAGAAAAGTGTTAGGAGCATCTATAGGCAATATTGCTAGAAAGCTCAATACGCAATTCTTTATCATTTTGGGAATAGGGTCATTGCTCGGGGCCATCTTGAGCTACTTCATGATAGATATGCTTATGAGTAGTATTTGGGCCTATTATACCAGTGTAGGACTGCTTGTCTTATTGGGCTCAATTGCACTGCTGTTTGCTCTATCCGGTGTAACGGTGGGCTACAAAATATTCAATGCAGCCCGAATGAACCCTGTCAATACGCTGCGAAACGAATAGTTGAAGACTGGCTGTAACCTTTGACCTTTAATTGGGGTCTAAGCAGCAAATAGTCCGGATCTTAACCATAACAACAAGGTCATGCTCAAAAGTTATTTCAAAATTGCTTTAAGGAATATTCTTAAATACAAGTTCTATTCTGCCATTAACATCTTTGGATTGACTGTCGGTATCACTGGCTGTCTGCTTATTTTACTCTATATCAACGATGAGTTAAGCTATGATAAGTTCCATAGCAAATCCGAGCAAATATATCGTGTAGGGTTACATGGCAAACTGGGTGGCCAGGAAGCGGTAGTTCCCGAAACCTGCCCGCCGTTGTCGCAGGCCATGATCGATGAAATACCAGAAGTAGAAGAAGCTGTCCGTATCCGTCAGATAGGTGAAATCGTTTTTCGGTTCGATGAAAAAGCGTTCACAGAGGAAAAGGTTTTCCATGCTGATTCTAACTTCTTCGAATTCTTTGATTTTGAGCTGATAGAAGGTGATCCCAAAACAGCACTTAAGGAACCCAATAAACTAGTTTTAACTGAACAATTGGCCAGAAAGTATTTTGGTGATGAATCTCCCGTTGGTAAGATCATGTCCATCGGTAATGGCAATACATCGGTAGAAGTGACAGGAGTGGTAAAGGCTGCTCCTAGTAATTCACATGTCAAATACTCAGCCCTGCTTTCGATGAGCTCGCTCGCCTTTAGTAGACAAGTAGTTTGGCTATCGAATAGTTTCCATACCTACTTTGTGTTGAACGAAAAAGCCACTACTGAGCCGGTCGAAGCTAAGTTGGACGAGATGGTAAAGAAGTATGTGGGGCCTGATATACAACGTTTTATTGGTCAAAGCCTGGAAGAATTTGAGAAGAATGGAGGTATCTATGGATACTTTGTGGAGCCTCTGGAGGAAATTCATTTATACTCTGATGTGCAAGGTCCATTGGAGCCTGGAGGAGATATAGCCTACATCTACATTTTTGGTGCCGCAGGTTTGTTCATTCTGATCATTGCTTGTATCAACTTTATGAACCTTTCTACGGCAAGATCCGCAGGGCGTGCTAAAGAAGTTGGGCTGAGAAAAACCTTGGGCTCATTTCGTAGCGCCATGGTCAATCAATTCCTACTGGAATCAATGATCTACAGCATCATAGCAGGCCTTTTGGCCTTTTTAGCCACTTATCTGCTCTTACCGTATTTCAATTTGGTTGCCGGGAAAACACTGTCTTTTGGCACTTTCCAAGACCCAATGTTGATTAGTGCCATTTTGGGAATGATACTATTTGTTGGTTTATTGGCCGGTAGTTATCCTGCTTTTTATTTGACCTCATTCAATGTGGTAGAGGTATTGAAAGGCAAAGTCAGGGCGAGTATGAAGAGCGGCATGATCAGAAGCTCACTTGTTGTCTTCCAGTTTGGTATTTCAGTGCTTTTGATCATTTGTACCTCGTTGGTATACGAGCAGTTACAATACTTCCAGCATAAGAACTTAGGTTTTGACAAGGATAAAATCATGGTACTTTACAATACGAATTTGTTAGGTACCAATAATGAGGCGTTTAAGAACGACCTCATCAGCAAGAATGGCATTCAGACCGCCAGCTATTCTAACCATGTTATTCCTGGTACTAACAACACCACAGTATTTCGGGCTGCTGCGTCGGAAAATGATCATATCATGTCCACGTACTTTACAGACTATGACCATTTGGAAACTTTCGGTTTTGAATTGGTAGAAGGACGTTACTTTTCCAGGGATTTCCCTTCTGATTCAAATGCCGTAGTGATCAATCAGGCCGTATTGGATGAAGTAGGCTGGGAGACTGGTGTAGGGCAGGAGCTAATCGATTTTGATGATTCTGAGGGTGGTATTAGAATGAAGATAATTGGCGTGGTGAAAGACTTCAATTTCGAATCCTTGAAGAACGAAGTGAGACCTATGGTATTAAAGCTACTGACTTTCAGAGGCAATAATATGACGGTCAGGTTTGACACCGATGACCCACAAGCAGCCATCAGCACGGTGGAAGAGACATGGAAGCAACATGCCCCTAATCAACCGTTCCAATATACCTTCCTTGATGAGGACTTCGATGCACTTTTCCGTGAAGAGCAAAGGCTGGGTAAGGTGTTTTCTATTCTCACCAGTGTAGCGATCTTCATTGCGTGCCTCGGTTTATTTGCGCTGGCAGCATTCATGGCTGAGCAAAGAACCAAAGAGATAGGCATACGCAAAGCCATGGGAGCTACTACTTTCAGCTTGACATCTTTGCTTTCTAGAGAATTTACCAAACTGGTACTTATTGCTATAGTCATAGCCGTCGGACCTGCCTATTTCATAATAGACCGGTGGTTGGATGAGTTTGCTTTCAAAATAGACATTGGAGTAGAAGCTTTCATTCTGGGAGGATTGTCAGCATTAATCATAGCCTGGGTGACAGTGAGTTACCAATCATTAAAAGCAGCTAAGTCTGATCCAGTCAAGTCGTTACGCTATGAATAGAACATTTTGATATGACACCGTATTAATAGCCTCTTTGAAATGTCATTTCGAACGCAGTGAGAAATCTATCTTTTGTGTAATTGATACCCTCGATTGAGAAAGATCTCTCACTAGGTTCGAGATGACAGCTTTTTTCTTTTTTACAACCCATAGCGTTCCATGCGCCGGTACATGGCCCCGCGGGAAAGGCCTAACTCTTTGGCAGCATGACTGATATTGCCCTGGTGCTTTCTAATGGCATTTTTGATGGCCCAAGCTTCTAGCTTTTCCAGGTTATAATCTTCAAACAAGTTGCCGTCCTCTCGTTCATCGCCTAGGAAAGCGAAATCGCTCGATTGTAGTTTATCACCATCACTCATGATCACTGCTCTTTCCAAAGCATGTTGCAATTCCCTGATATTACCAGGCCAATGATACTTCTGCAGTTTTTTTACAACATACTCTGGTACGGTCAACCCCTCTTTCTGGTACTTTTTGCAATACTTCTTGAGGAAGTGCTCTGTCAATAAAGGAATATCTTCTGTACGGTCGCTTAGCTTTGGTGCATGGATTTCAACCGTATTGATTCTGTACAGTAGATCCTCTCTAAAGTTATTCGCTTTGACCATATTGTTGATATCAGCATTGGTAGCGCAGACCACCCGGACATCAATGTCTACTGGTGTATTAGTTCCTATTTTCGTAACCGTTCTGTTCTGTAGAACGGTTAGTAATTTAGCTTGCAGTGGCAATGACAAGTTCCCAATTTCATCAAGGAAAATGGTGCCTCCAGATGCCGCTTCAAATCTCCCTATTCTATCTTCCTTGGCATCGGTAAAGGCTCCTTTTTTGTGACCAAAGAGCTCGCTTTCGAACAAGTTTTCCGCAATTGCCCCTAAGTCTACGCTAATAAACACCTCTTCTGCACGCTTTGAGTTTCTATGAATCGCCCGGGCTATCAACTCCTTACCGGTGCCATTGTCACCTGTAATAAGTACGTCGGCATCAGTAGCCGCTACTTTTTCAATGGTATTGAAAACTGCTTTGATCGCACGTGATTGCCCGACGATATCACCGTATTGGCGATCGATTGAAGAGCTTATGATCTTTTGCTGAGAACGTAGATGTTTTACCCTTTTTTTCTCATGGCTGAGTTTGAATGCACTAGTCACCGTGGTGAGCAGTTTCTCATTTTGCCATGGTTTAACTACAAAATCTACAGCTCCTTCTTTAATCGCCTGCACTGCCACATCCACATCTCCGTAAGCTGTAATGAGCACCACATTGGTTTCCGGCGAGAGCTCAGCAATTTTTCTTTGCCACTTTAGCCCATCCTGACCACTGGTGTCACCCTGCCTGAAGTTCATGTCCAGAATAACAACATCATAATTGTGCCTCGAAATCAAGGTAGGTAATTGTGAAGGCTCATTCAGCGTGTCCACCGTACCGAAATGTTCTTCAAGGAATACTTTTAAAGTGAGCGTAATGTACTCGTCATCATCTATAATCAGTATTTTACCCTTTTGATGCATATTTAAGTCAATGGTCTTGGATGCTGCCCGACAAAAATATATTTATTTATCTAAGGATAATCTTCTTTTATCGAAGAGATCAATCTTAGCAGCGAAGGTTAGACTATATTGGGGAATTAATGATTCAATACTTTGATGTCGGTGGTCTGACAAGCGCAGCTAAATGATGCAGGAGTCATAACTTGTGTGTATTGAATTTGTTGCTTTATTGATTCAATAGAATTAAATTCTGTTGTAACCTCATTTTTTCGAAATAAACAGCTTAATGATTAGAATCGTACTCGTAGATGATCACGAACTTTTTAGACTGGGTCTGAGGGGAATAATTAATAAATATCAAGATGTTGAGATACTAAAAGAGTATGGGAGTGCTGAGGATTTCATGTTGGAGTTCGAGCACATCAACTTCGATATGGCGCTTATTGATATTAGCTTGGGAGGAGATAATGGATTGCAACTGATCCAAAAACTAAGGCTCAAGAAAAATGACGCCAAACTGGTAGTACTCACCATGCATAAGGAAGAATTCTACCTCATCAAAGCATTAGAAGCAGGAGTAGATGGATACCTGCACAAGGATATCGATGCAGAAGAGCTTTACAATGCCATCAGAAAAGTAAAAGAAGGAAAGAAGTACTTTTCCAGTGACATCACCGAAATACTGGTCAACAATGTGTATGCTAAATCTGCCGGAGGCCGATCCATTCCCAAACTCTCCACTAGGGAAATGGAGATTATCAAGTTGATCGTTGACGGATATTCCAGTAAGGAAATTGCCGATAAACTGGTATTGAGTCCAAGGACTATTGATAGCCATAGGGCCAATATCCTTGAAAAATTTGGCTTTAAAAACACCGCAGAACTGATTAAAATCGCGATCAAAGAAAAACTGATCTAAGCCGGTACAGAATTGATCCGCCAAGGAAATCTTGCATTTAACCGAGAGGCTCTAATACTTTTTCGTCCTTTCATGCTATTCTCTTAGACATTCAGTAAAATTACTTACGGTATTTATCGACCGTAGGGAATAATTTTGATACCTGGACAATACGACGAATGTCAGATTTTGAGGATAGGAATAACATACTGGAATTGGGTATATTCTTACTTCTTTGTAGGATAGCCATATTCGTTGCTGCTGTTTTTCTTGTTGTCGATACTTTCTTCACACACGACTATCAATCCGTTATTTTAGAAGTCTCAGCCATTGTGGCATCGCTTATACTGCATCGCCAGACCACAAGAGAGGGTAGAATAACAGTAGCCAGATTCTGGATAGTCCTCTTCTTTATGGCTATAGGAAATGCTGCCTGGTTTACGGGTGGCGGTTATATAATAGCCAATTTTGTCGCATTCTTTATCATAACTCTTGGTGTGTTACTGGTGATAGAACGCCAAAGGGTGAAGCTGCTAGTTCCTATTCTTGTGCTGAATTTGATTCTACTGGCTTGTTGGCACTTTATCTTACCAACTGATATTTTTCCAGACTATCAAACCGTAAAAGGAGTTGATGACCTCGCGCTTTTAATTGGTTCGTATATCGCAGGTATTTTTATGATCACCTATGTCAGAAGGGGTTACCTATACGAAGGCGATAAGGTCTATGAGCAGAGTAAGGCTTTGGAACGAAACCGGTTAGAGCTAGAGGCTAGTGAACAAAAATTTCGGTTGATCACTGAGAATTCCAGCGATGTTGTTACGCAACATGATGCTGAGGATAAAATAGTCTATGTTAGCCCATCCGTATCCAATCTGCTAGGTTTTTCAAGCCGTGACTTTCCTGCTGATGACTACACCGTTTTGCTACACCCTGATGAAAAACAACGTGTAATAGATGACCTCAAGTTCGATGTTAGAAATAAGGCGAGAAGATCGACTTATAGATACAGGTTAAGGCATAAACAAGGCTTCTATCTGTGGATAGAGTCTCGGGTAAACCGGACTTACGATGAAAATGGTGGATTGATCCAATCTATAGTCAACTCCTATGACATCACTCAGGAGAAAATGGCTGAGCAAGCTTTGGGAGATAGCGAAGAACGCTATAAGCTCGTAGCGGAGAATTCAAATGACGTAGTACTGGTGTATGACCTGAATTTCGAATGTAGATATGTCAGCCCCTCGGTCAAAGAGGTATTAGGTTATCGGCCAGACGAGTTTATGGCCATCAAGGCTTTTAGCCGAGTACATCCCAGCGATATAGAGCAAACCAAGGCAGAAATAAATGAGGCCATAGAGCGAAAAGACACGCAGCTAAAGCATATCTATCGATACCGCACCAGGGAAGATATGTATGTTTTTTTAGAGGCTTCTATTAGACTTCAGTATGATGAAGAGGGCAAGCTGTTCAAGATAATATCAGCCGACCGGAATGTATCGGACAGAATTGAGGTCCAAGTCGCTCTAAAGGAAAGTAAGGACTTATATCAACTGCTGGCAGAAAACTCAGGTGATATTGTCACACTCTATGACGACGAGTTCAATTGTCTCTACACCAGTCCGGCCGTCAAGGATATTTTAGGCTTTACGGTGGACGAATTTCATAGTACCACGCCATTTTCCCGCATTCACCCCGATGATGTCGAACCTCTTCGCAACGGACTCAATAGCATGTTCCGCAAGGGTCAGAAGAGAAAAACGATTAGATATCGCTACCTGTCTAAAGATGGAGCCTATGTCTGGTTAGAGATACTGATCAGGCCTAACTACAACAAGCAGGGAAACCTGATAAACTTCGTGTCAGTAGCGCGTGATGTAACCGAATTGGTTAAGCAGCAGGATAAAATAGCAGAGAGTGAAGAGAAATACCGGTATATCACTGAGAATTCATCAGATGTCATCGCATTTTACAATAGCGAAAGGCGACTGACTTATATCAGTCCTTCTTGTGTAGACCTCTTTGGTTACACCTATGAAGAATTGCTCGATAATGAGCACATCAGTCTGGCTCACCCAGAAGACAAAGCGAAGGTGAATGAGCAGTTTGACGCTTTTGCCGCAAGAGGTATGATCAACCCTGTATTCAGTTACAGGATCATGACCAAAAACAAGAAGACGGTCTGGATAGAAGTGAGAGGTAAGTTTAGTTATGATGAACAAGGCAAGTTCACTGGTGCCATCATGAACATACATTCTATCCAGGATATCGTGAGCATCAATGATAGTCTTATCGCTAGTGAGCGCAAGTACAGGCTATTAGCAGAAAACTCTAATGACGTAATTGCTCAGTTCGGCAGTGACCTTAAACTCAAATATATCTCTCCGTCCATTGAGGATTTGACTGGCTATACGATAGAAGAGATCATGTCTTCTGCTACGGACTTCTATGCATTTGTATATGGCAAAGACCGCGAAAAAATTAGGAACAAGTCACAAATTGATATAGAAGGTGGCATAAAAAAATCATCTTATATTTTCAGGGTCAAACATAAAGACGGACATATATTTTGGGTACAATCTGCCAGCAAGCGGAATTTTGATGAACAGGGGCGCTTGATTGCAATAACGATTAACATTAGATCAGTGAACGACCTTGTCATCGCCAATGAGAAGTTGATGCAAAGTCAGGCTGATTTACTGCAAGCCCAATCCATTGCCAAGATAGGTAACTGGTCGATTGACCTGGTCAATGACACTTCTACCTGGTCTAAAGTGACCTATGAAATATATGGGGTAGACCAGGATGAAGAACCATTCAATGTAGAAGATGTATTGATACACCCTGAAGACAGAGAGCTTTACCAAATCAACCGGCAAAAGCTACTGACCAAAGGTAAATGTGATTGCAACGTACGAATGATCAATAGTGACGGGGTGATCAAATTCCTGAACTATAAGTCGATAACCGAGTATGATGGCGATAAGCCTGTCAGAATCTACGGTACCGTTCAGGATATGACGCAACAGAAACTGGCGGAGAAGGAAATTATGGAGAAGGAGCAGTTCATCCGTAATATCATTGATAACGTGCCATCCATGATCTACATGAGGGATTATGAGGGTCGCTTTGTGCTCCTGAACAAGGCAGTAGCATCGTTGTATGGTCTATCGCAAGAAGAGTTGATTGGCAAGACCCATTACGATCTTCATGGCACCGATCGAGAGAACAAAGTGATCAGGGAAAAGGATGACTATGTCATTAAGAATAAAAAGCTGATCAAATACGAGGTAGACTTCACCAAGTCTGATGGTGACAAAAGATGGTTATCGGTGACAAAGCTACCTTTTTATGCCGTTGATGGTTCAGAATATGTCCTTGGCATTGCTACCGACATTACCGAGCGTAGGGCGAATGAACTAGAGTTAAAAAACATTCAAGAGCGATACGAATTGGCCTCTGAAGCTGGACATACGGGTATAGCGGACTGGTATCCACTAGAAAATAAGGTCTTTTTCGATCGAAAGATTAGGAATATTATAGGCCATACGGATATTGAGATTCCTAATGACTCCATGGATTTTCTAAAGTACTTCTATGATAAAGACGGGGAAAAATTCATGAATGACCTGGTACAGGTGATCAAGTCAGGCGAGAAGATTTTCGAAGGTGAGTACCGTGTGTTGCATAAAGACGGTCGCATCATCTGGTTATTATCCAGAGGGAAAGCTTGGTATAACGACGACGGCAAAGCCTACAGGGTCGTGGGTTCGGTTACTGATATCACCGATAGAAAGAAGAATGAGGAAGAGCTAATAAACGCCAAAAAAGGAGTGGAACAGGCGGCGAAGGCAAAAGAGCAAATGTTCTCTGTAATGAGCCATGAAATCAGGACCCCACTCAATTCAGTGATAGGGCTTTCCGATTTCTTGATGGGGCATAACCCTCGAACCGATCAGATTGAAGTGCTAAACGTTTTGAAAGGTTCTGCCGATCACCTTTATGAGCTCATCAACAACATTCTGGATTACAACAAGATAAAATCAGAACAGCTCATTATAGAGAAGAAGGCATTCAACTTCAGGAGGTTCATCAAGCAAGCTTTTATGCCATTTCAGGTGCAAGCCGAAAACAAGCAGTTGGCTTGCACATTATACATCGCTGATGACATCCCAGAAAACCTTGAGGGCGATTCGGCAAGGCTGAAGCAAATCATTGATAACCTATTAAGCAATGCCATCAAGTTTACAGCCGAGGGGCGAGTAGAATTGAATATTCGGATGGTCAAATACCAGCAAACTGAGGTTACGCTGAGTTTTGGGGTTAAGGATACGGGTATTGGTATTTCTAAAGCGAAAATGGATTCTATTTTCGAACCTTTCAGCCAGGCATCACAAGATACTTCAAGGAAGTACGGAGGCACAGGCCTTGGGCTTTCTATTGTGAAAGACCTGGTAGAATTACTGCACGGAGATATCAAACTAAGTAGTAGACAAGATAGAGGCTCCACTTTCAAAGTGACTATACCTTTGCGCATACCGGAAAATGAACGATCTAGCCCGAGGTCTGCTGTTGAGAATGGATCTAATGAATCAATCAAGGGCCTCAAAATTCTATATGTTGAAGATGTTTTCTCCAACCAATTTGTCACCAAAAGTTACTGCCAACTTTGGGGCTTTGAGTGCGATGTAGCCAATAACGGATACGAAGGGTTAGAAAAAGTCGAAGAGAAACACTACGATATCATTCTTATGGATATTCATATGCCGGACATGGATGGCTATGAAACGACACGACGAATAAGAAAGATGAGCCACTATACAGATGTGCCCATTATTGCATTTACCGCGGACATATCAGACAATTCTAAAAAGAAGATTTTCGACGCCGGCATGAACGACTACGTGTTGAAGCCGGTTGATCCGGATCATTTATACAACATGATCGTAAAACTTGTTGGATCCAAGAAACAAGAAAACACACTTGTCGATCTGAGCTTTTACAAAGAACTGTCAGACCAGGGCTTGAAACCATGGCAGGATATTAAGATCATGCTGCTCAATGATTTCATTTCGTTCGAAGAAAACCTGATCAAAGCGGTGGAAAATAAGGATCTAGACGAGTTGAGGGCTATCATGCACAAGATCAAACCCATAGCGGTCAACTTAAAGTTTGAAAAGCTGCTCAAACTGATGGACCAAAGTAAGCAAGTAGGGCAATTCAACAGCGAACTGGCCGACTTCAGCCAAGAAATGCTCAGGCTGATCAATCACTTCAAACAGAATGCCCTCACCTAACTTAAACTAGGTAATTTTACCGACCTCTCTTGTATTTTCTCCATATTGATTTAGGCTGAAATATCATTTACCAATGTATTAGTTGGGATTAAATTTAGAGTCAAGGGTACAGTGGCTTTAAAATGGTTATACGGCAATATGTAACGACAGCTACCTTTAACCATATCTGAAGCCTTACTCACATGGTACATTTCCCTTTTTTTATTGACTATAAACTAATCTGAAACCAAAAAAATAACTGAAACAATTAAGCAACCTATAACCCAAGATCAAATGCTCAGTATACACAACATAATTGGGGTTGAGAGAAAACACATAGTAGAGGAGGAAAAACTCAATTTGGATATGCTTACAAGAATTGGTTTTTCGAATGCTGCCACGTCCTTCTCGAGTATGTTCAACGATGTGATAGATGTCATAAATACCAAAGTAAGGTTAATGAGAGGTAAGGAGACCATAGTAGAAAACATCTCTGACGGAGAGTTGACCATTGTTTCATCAGAAATAGAGGGAGATATAAAAGGTGTGGGACACTTAGTGCTGAATAGTTACGAATACCAATTGATGGCAAAATCAAGCAACCCAGGCAGTCGCTCCAGTTTTTCGATATCGCCTCAATCAATTGCCAATTCAGGCATAGAGAATATAATCATGGTGCTATCGAAAGCATTCATGAATGAATTCAAGGATTTTCTTAAGGTAGAAGTCAAATATAGACAGCCGGTGGTATATCGGACAAATGCTCTCGGAGGTACACAATATATAAACCGATTTAAAGGAGCTGAATCAACATCATTTGTGGCAGAAACCAGGTTTGTTTTCCACAGCCATGTTGAAGCAAGGCCTCGATTCGTAATGGCTTTCCAAGGTATGATTTAGAAAAAATACGCTTAGCGTTTGCTAAAACAGTTGAAAATATATTCTCTACAAACAATTAACATCAGGTTACATATGGGTATAATACCCACTTTTTAAATCTAATAGTTAAGACAAGCGCAGTGCAGTTTAAACCTATTAATCTAAATGATTGGTCAATAATCTGGGGTTTAGGGTCTGTCATTGAACTAGGACATTCTGCACTGCATTTTTTGCTTGTTAAACAAAAATATAATTTATAAACCCAGCCGTTTGAGGCCGATAGCCTTTTATCTCATTTGTTATTTTAAAGTCTTTTTTTGTAGTCAGATTGGCGAGTGTGTTCTTTTTATGGATTCCAACTTGGCCTTGTCCTGCATAAATGATGATTGCTGCATGCATAGCGGTTGTACATTCAATCAGCACACCTTGAACCGATCAAACTGTCCATGAATGGGCACTTGGCTGTTTTACCAATGGGCACTTAGAATAGTCAGTATGTTATCATAAAGTTATAAATATTTGATTTTCAATTAGTTACAAGGGTGGCACGTAGCTTGGTAAAGGCATTGTAAAAACGTGGTATGCTGAGAAACTACTTTATGTCCGCCTTACGCAGCTTCAAAAAGGATAAGCTGTTTTTCGTCTACAATGTGATAGGACTGTCTATTGGCCTTACAGTGAGCCTTCTATCGGTGATATTCATTCTGGACGAATCGGACTACGATCAATTTCATACCAACAAGGATGACATATATAGAATAAGTAAATGGACGCGCAACTTCGGAGACGGAGAGGAATACAAGTCGCCCAACTCTCCAGGTCTATTTGGGCCAACCATCTCTGAAGAATTTCCGGAAGTAATTAACGCCGCTCGATTCAAACCCTGGTGGGATGCCATGCTACTTTCTAGGGATGATAGTCATGTCAAAGCTGAGGTCGTAGCATTCGCTGAACCCAATTTTTTGGAAATGTTTGACTTTGAGATGGTGAAAGGCAATCCAACTACTGCATTGGAAGCACCGCTAAGCATTGTTTTGACAGAGAGCCTGGCCGCTAGCCTATTTGGTCAGGATGATCCTATGGGTAAAACCGTCAAAGGTTTAGGAGAATACGATTACAATGTCACGGGAATCATGAAAGACTCTCCACGAAAATCACATATCCAGTTTGATGGGCTTATGTCTTGGTCATCGACGGAGCCCGTTAAAGGATTGCTTTCCTATGATTGGATGAACAACTGGTTAGGGCAAACCATCGTCACTTATGTACAACTTCACCCTGGCGCCGACCCGGCGATGGTAAATGAGAAGTTCCCTGGTTTTGTGAAGAAGTATATGGCCAATCGTGTTAATAACTACGAATTCTACCTGCAACCACTTAATGATGTCTATTTAGGATCAGCCGATATGTTGGCTCAAGATAGCTTTAAACTAGGCAGCAGTAGCTATCTCAAAACGTTTTCTGCTATAGCCGTAATCATACTGTTCATTGCCTGTATCAACTACATCAATATCAATACAGCCAAGGGTTTCAAGAGAGTGAAAGAAGTGGCAGTCAGGAAAGTGCTCGGAGCCCAAAGAAAACAACTCATATTCCAGTTTCTCAGTGAAGCCTTGGTGGTTACCGTGATTTCAGTGGCGTTGGCAGTGCTATTGATTGACATTCTAATGCCCTATTTCAATTACCTGACGGGAAAAGATTTAGATACTACTTTGATTTACTCCTGGGAAATACTTGGTATTGCGGTGGCCATGATACTTTTCGTTTGTCTGCTCTCAGGTTACTATCCCGCTATCGTGCTGTCCCGGTTCAATCCATCCAAGACTTTTAAGCAACAGCATGCCCCGAAGCATGCGGGCGTAGGACTTCGTAATGGCCTCGTACTCTTTCAATTTGTGGCCACTGTAGTATTGATTGCAGGTACTTTGGTCATCATGCGTCAGGTGAAGTATATGAAAACACACCAGCCTGGCTTTGATCAGGACAAAGTAGTTGTGTTGGAAATACCGGCCAGTATCGATGCAAATGCCGCGGCCTTCAAGCAGGAATTACTAAGTTACCCCGGTGTCAACTCAGTCGCTACCTGCCCGGCCGCGATTGGAACAGGTACCTTTACCACTACCTGCTTGCCAGAAGGATACACTGACGGGGAATTTGAAGTGACCATATTCAGAGTAGATTATGACTTCCTCGATACGTATGGTATCAAGCTGAATGATGGACGTTATTTCTCGTCCGACATTGCTTCGGACAGTGCAGACTATGCCCTGGTAATCAATCACACTATGGCCGAGCTGCTAGGCTGGGATAATCCATTGGAAAAAACAGTCAGGTTTTCTGAAGAGAGCCCTAAACGCAATGTGATAGGTGTGGTAGAAGACTTCAACTACTATTCCCTGCACCACCCAATTGATCCGATGATCATGTATATCGATATGTCTTCTAACAAGAATATCTCGATAAGACTAGATGCTAAAGATATCCAAGGTACAATAGCTCAAATAGAGCAGACCTGGAGCAAGTATGAAGACCGTCATCCATTTGATTACTACTTCGCCGATGACTGGATGGGCAAAAGTTATAATGAAGAAATAAAGCAAGCCAAAGTCGTAACCTTATTTGCCATCTTCAGCATCGTGATCGCCTGTTTAGGTCTGTATGGACTAAGTGCATTCATGCTTCAGCATAAGACCAAAGAAATAGGTATTCGCAAGGTAATGGGCGCTAGTATTTCAGGTGTAGTTGTCATGGTTAACCGCCGGTTAGTCATTATGGTTGGACTAGCGTTTCTGATTGGTTCTCCACTGGCTTACTATGCCGGTTCTATCTGGCTGGAAAAATTTGCCTATAGAATAGCGTTAGATAATTCGATTTTTATCACTGCTGGTATCCTCACACTTGTGATCGCCCTATCGGCTGTGATCTATCAATCGCTCAAAGCAGCCCTGATGAATCCAGTGAAAGCATTGAGACAAGAATGAAATTTAGAACCGAATAGAAGTACATGAAAATGTATAGAAGCTGGAAGTTAGAGGTTAGAAGTTGGAAACCAGAAATTCGAAATAGGTAGAAATAAATAGAAGTAGGTAGGTGAATGAGGCCCTGGTACTGTCCCCCTCTGGAGGGGGTAGGGGGAGGAAAGCAGATAGAGAAACTAGAACCGAACTAGAAATAACGAATTAAGTAAGCTTAAAAAGCCAAAAGCCAAAAGCCAAAAGCCAAAAGCCAAAAGCCAAAAGCCAAAAGCCAAAAGCCAAAAAAACCACAATAAGATGCTTAAGAATTACTTCAAAATAGCCATCAGAAACATAATGAGGAACAGGCTCTACTCCCTCATTAACATCATAGGCCTGTCCATTGGAGTGGCATGCTGCCTCCTACTGGCACTATATGTCAATTACGAATTGAGCTATGAGAAGCACTTCAAGGATGAGCCAAACATTTATAGAATATTAACCTACATAAGCACGGATGCGGGCCGAGAAGATAAAATGACTACTAGTTCTGCTCCTATCGCTTTTAACATGAAGGCAGAATTGCCAGAGATAGAAGAAGTGACAAGGCTCGTAAACCCACCTGGAGTAGATGAGCAGCTTATAAGTTATGAGGACAGGTCATTCTACGAGAAGAAAGGATATATCGTTGATTCTACCTTCTTCAAGGTCTTTGATTATGAATTTGTTGAAGGCAATCCCGAAAAAGCCCTTGACAATCCGAGTTCTATCATTTTGACCGAAACCATAGCTGACAAGATATTCTCAGACCAACCAGCACTGGATAAGACAATCAGTCTGAGCATCGGTACGGCTGAGTCGGCAGATTTTACGGTGACCGGAGTAGTGAAAGACCATGAGCATCCCAGCCATCTGAATTTCAATTTCCTCATCAATATGAGAAGTCCCGGTTGGGGTAGTATGGTATCATCCCTTGAAGATTGGGCCACAAATAACTTCATCTTTAGCTACGTCAAGTTAAGACCCGATGCAAGACCCGAGGACCTGCCTGCCAAGATGAATACAGTGCTCAACACGTATGGTGCAGAAGACCTTCGTCAGGCAGGTTTCAACAAACAATTGAGTCTACAACCTCTTGCAGATGTACATCTGAGAAGCACCTTCACCACACGAGATTTAAGTGTTAATAGCAACATCATTTACGTGTACGTAACTTCCCTGATAGCAGCGTTAATACTGATCATTGCCTGCATCAACTTCATGAACCTGGCTACTGCAAAAGCAGCCAAAAGAGCCACGGAGGTGGGGCTAAGAAAAGTGATGGGAGCACAACGAAAAAGCCTGATGCTGCAGTTCATGGGTGAGTCAATCGTGATAGTGATCATATCCGTTGCGCTGAGTATTTTATGGGTAGAACTATTGGCGCCATATTTCAATGCCTTGACAAATACCGCTATTGGTCTGGAAAATACCAATGTTTGGTACCTGTTAAGCGCCATTGCGGCATTAACTATATTAACAGGTTTCGTTTCCGGCAGCTATCCGGCTATTTATCTTTCCTCTTTTCAACCGGTAGCTGTACTCAAAGCCAAATCTAAGAGTGGTTCTTTTGGAGTACTTCGTAAAGTACTGGTTACTTTTCAGTTCGTTATGGCGATTGCCCTGATCTCATGTGTGATCATTATCCAGCAGCAGATAACATACATGGAGAATAAGAACCTGGGTTATAACCCTACCTCGAAAGTATCCTTATCTCTAAAGACACGAGCGTCTGCAACTAACTATGAAACACTTAAAACCAAGATTGGTGAGGTCGCAAAAGTGAAGCAGGTAACAGGAGCTTACAGTTTACCGGGATATGACTTTGTAAGTGACTTGAGCTTCTATCCCAAAGGGTCAAACATGCAAGACGCTGTTTATCATTTTATCAACTTTGTGGATAACGGTTTTCTGGAAACATTTGATATTGATCTACTCGCGGGCCGTACTTTTTCTGATAACAGAGCATTAGAAAGCCAGAATAAAGTGATCATCAACCGTGCTTCAATGGAGAAGCTTGGTTTCACGCTAGAGAATGCGGTAGGTCAACCCATCTTCACAAATTGGCAAGGAGTGACTAGTGAAATGGAAGTGATCGGAGTAATGGAAAACTTTAATCATTTGTCTCTGCACAGATCCATCGAACCATTGTTGCTACAAGTGCCAGCACAACCATTCTACCAAAAATTGGCCTTCGAAGTGGATATGCAGAATTACCAGCAGGCATTACAAGAAGTAGAATCGATATGGAAAGAAGTTGTTGCGGACGCTCCATTTGAATATACATTTCTGGAGGATCACTTGATACAACAGTATGATGCCGATCAGCAAACGGCGAGCGTTATTGTCAGCTTTGCGCTTATCGCCATTTTGATATCCTGTCTTGGTCTCTACGGTCTTTCAATGTTCATGGCTGAGCAGCGTATAAGAGAAGTAAGTATTCGAAAAGTACTAGGAGCATCGATTAGAGAAGTGGTATCTCTCATGTCAAGGGATTTTGCTCAATTAGTACTGATTGCGCTACTGATATCCGCTCCGATCGCCTGGTATGCTATGGACAAATGGCTAGAAAACTTTGCTTATAGCATTGATATTGATTTCAAAGTATTCATCTATTCTGGCCTGGTTGCGTTGCTGATAGCCTTATTTACGATCAGCTACCAATCAATCAAGGCCGCTATGTCGAACCCAGCTGAAGTATTGAGAAATGAAGGGTAGAATTAGAGGCAATAGATATAAGACGAAAGAATAAAGATAAAAGAAGAGAGTCTACTAATTGAATTCTGGTCATTGGATACTAGATTCTAGATTTTGAAGCACGGTCATCCTGAAAGGAACTTATTAGAAGGTAAGCATAATCAAAGCTATGGAATGAATATATAATCAATTGATGATATCAGAACCAAAGGAATC